>CAWIGN010000015.1:0-14528 GCA_963835715.1 uncultured Alphaproteobacteria bacterium | reverse complement strand
AGTTACCGTGAGCACGCGCTGAAAATTGCGTTTGGCGAACGGGTAGTCTTCGTCGAGCGGAAAAATGATGGCTTTGTTGTGCATACTGAGTTCGTAAATTGAGCGCCCGCAATGTTCTGCTGACTGTTGGTCGCCGTGGCACGCCGCGCCAACTGGGCATACCCGGCGAGGAGCTTTCAAAGGTTGTCTATCGTCTGACCGATCCCGAGCAGTATCGCGGCAAACGCGTTCTCGTGGTTGGGGGTGGCGACAGCGCCCTGGAAGCGGCTGCCACGCTGTCGGAAGAAACCGATGCCCATGTCACGATAGTCTATCGTGGCGAAGCCTTTGCCAGGGCAAAACCGAGAAATCGCGCGCGGATTGACAAGGCGTCCGGGTCGGGCCGTCTTGATGTGCGGCTTGCAACAGACATTGTTCAGATCGGCCCAAGTGACGTTTTTTTGAAGGCGGCTGGCATGCAATTGTCACTCGTCAACGACGCGGTAATTGTTTGTGCAGGGGGCGTGCTGCCAACCGAATTCCTGAAGAATTCCGGAGTGCGGATTGAAACTAAATTTGGCATGGCCTGAGAGTTGGTTCACTCAAAGTGATTGCCTTAACGTCGATTTAAGAAAAATGGGGCGTGGCCGTCCGTTGACCACATCTTTGCGTGGCACGCGGCGATTCTCGGCAGTGGGTCGCACAAGATATTTGGTATCCGCCTGTGGCATAAACTAACTGGTATGACGGAAAAACTAGAAAGCGACTCTGGTTTTTTTCCAGTGGGGCGTAACACAGGTGCAAGTGCCCATCGACTATCTGCAATGGATGCCGACCCAGCGGAACATGGACCCGGATGCGATCCGGTGGGCCACGCAGGAAATCGAACGCCGAAGGCTGCCGCACTAGAATAAACACCAAGGCCTATTGACGATCGCGCAACAAAGGATTTCCGTTCCGGTCCGGACAAGCGAATGGTCGCGTCCGCATCGAGGGGTGAGATATGGCCCGCAAGGCAAAAAAGTCCAAGAAGAAAGCCAAAGCAAAGAAGGTCGCCAAGCGCGCGGTGAAGAAGGCCAAGCGCACACCGGCCAAGAAAGCAAACAAGAAGCCTGCCAAGGCAAAGCCGGCCAAGGCCAAGGAAGCGAAAAAGGCGAAAAGAAAGGCAGCCGCCAAGCCGGAGGCCGCCCCAATGGAAACCGTGCCACCCGTTCTAGGACCGCTATTCTAATATCGATATCGCTGCCGCCGGTCCCAGAAGCTGGAAGAATTACCCCGGGACATCCGGGACCGGCTGCGCGTACGTTTTTCAGGAAAATTCAGGCTCCAATTTCTAGCCTGATCGAAGCAGCAATTGCGGTAGCGCTTCCGGATCTACCATGCTGTTGGCAAGAAGAGTGCGATCCCCCTCCTTGAGCACTAGCTTTTGATTGTGGGCCAAGGCCGCCTCGATCACCCACGTCTGGATGCGCCAGCTATCCCCTACGAGTTCAATCGCGCCTAGTGCTCGGAGCGCGACATTGCACTCCTTGGGATCAGCTTTAAGAAGGCTGATCCCCGCAATGATGGGCGTTTCTTCATGAGCTTTCTGCTCCGCATTTACCTTTTCCACGATTTTCATGAACTCGCGGGCTGCGGCCGTATTGCCCGAGAGCGCCTTTTGCGCCAGAGCCATTACCGTTGCCTCAGGCAGAGGCATCTTGCGAGGAATGCCGTCCAAGGTGACCTTAACCGGGCGATTGATCGCGTCCGCAAGCGTATTGCGCCCGCCCGTGCTCTTGGGTCGGCCTTTGGGATTGCCGCTCTTGCCTTTGACAAACCGGCTATGGGAGGGCGGGCGCTTGTAGCCCACAGCTCCGTTCTCGCCATTGAGGCTTCCCATGTCAGGCCGCCTCGCGAGCAAGGACGCGCTCAGGGTCATGGCCGGTCAGGTTGGACCAACGCTCTAACGCAACGTCCACATAGCCGGGATCGATGTCACAGCCGGCAAAGCTCCGGTCGGTCCGCTCCGCGGCAATCAGGGTGGTCCCCGACCCCAGGAAGGTGTCCAGCACCAGCTCCCCATGCCGGGTTACGTCGCAGATGGCGTCGCTCACCAGCCCCACCGGCTTGACCGTGGGATGCAGGGCCAGATCCTGCCGTCGGCTGCCCCCCAGGGAGTTTACCGAGGCATAGTCCCAGACATTGGTCCGGTTGCGGCCATGCCTTCCCAGCTCGACGGCATTGAAGTGGGGCGCATCGCCGACCCGGTAGACGAATACGAGCTCATGACGGGACCGGTACAACGAACCCAACCCGGCGTTGGACTTGTTCCACACGCACAGGTTGAGAAGCTGCCCGTAGACGTCCTTCTCCACGGCCAGGACCGATCCCAGATGCCGCCAGTCCATGCACACGAAGTGCACGGCCCCGTCGCGCGACACCGCTGCCGCGGCTCCCAGGCTTTCCCTGAGAAAACCCTGGAACTCAGCCTCGGACATCTCGCCGGAGGCCATGGCAAACTCCCGGTGCCGGCCACGGGCATTGGCATGGCCGTTGATCTTCACATTGTAGGGCGGATCCAGGAACGCAGCGTCCACCTGGACCCCGGGGCCCAGCAGTGCCCGCAGGAAGGCCGGATCGCGGCAGTCGCCGCAGCCGACACGGTGTGCACCCAGCTGCCAGATGTCGCCTGGGCGGGTGCGGGCCACGGCCGGGACGGCCGGAATGATCTCATCGTCCGGATCGGCCTTCCCCTGGCCAAGCGTGACGTCGATCTCGCCGCTGCTGAAGCCGGTGATATCCAGGCTGAACCCCAGATCCACATTTACCAGGGCCTCCAGCTCGATCTTCAGCTGCTCCCCGTCCCATCCGGCGTTCTGGGCGATTTTATTGTCTGCCAGCCGCAGCGCGCGTTTCTCAGCCTCATTCAAGCCTTTCAGCTTGATCACCGGCACGTGCTCCAGGCCAAGCTTTCTGGCGGCCGCCAGGCGGCCATGGCCGGCAATAAGGACGGCATCCTCATCGATCAGCAAGGGGTTGGTGAAGCCGAACGCCGTAATGCTCGCGGCGATCTGATCGATCTGTTTTCTGGAGTGCGTACGTGCATTGCGCACGTCGGGCTGGACGCCCCTTACAGGCAAATACTCAACTTTCAAATCGTGTGCATACTTCATTCGTTGCGGCCTCATCGTGGAAAGCAAACCGCTCTCCAGTTAGACCGAAAAAAAGACGGGGGATACAAGCCCCCAAGCTTCCACAAAAATGCGCTTTGGAATTGGAGAAGGGCCTATCTCCTGATCTCCCGGGGGATTCCCTGTTCCGGAAAACAAATTCCCTGTTCGTACGAAGCAGGGAAAACTTCGCCAAGCATCGGAATTTACGGGGGATTTTCTGGCCAAAATCGGGTCTCCAGGGCCGTATTTGGAGCATTTCCCTGTATTGTCCCTGTTAAGCAGGGAATTTCCGCTTTTACAGCGAAAACGGCGCGGAGCTAGGTTCGAACCAGACTGCCAGCACAGCCAACCATATTCTGAACCACGGAGAACGTCGGTTTCCCGGCCGCTCGCCCAAGCGCGCGGCGTCCGTCGCGCAACCATCCCGGCCGCTCGCCCAAGCTCGCGGCGTTCGTCGCGCAACCGTCCCGGCCGCGCGCCCAGGCGCGCCGCGTCCGCCGCTTTCGCAGGTCTGCGGGACCTGCTCACATGCCGCTTTTCACCTGATGGACCGCCCGATGCCCTATCTCGCCCCGATCGTGCTTCTGTTCTGCTCCAACGTCTTCATGACCTTTGCCTGGTACGGCCAGCTGAGATTTCCCGCACCGCGCTGTGGCGTGCTGATCCCGGTCAGCTGGGGCATCGCCTTTTTCGAATATTGCCTGGCGGTGCCGGCCAACCGCATCGGCCACCAGGTCTATTCCGCCGCCCAGCTCAAGACCCTGCAGGAGATCATCACCCTTCTGGTGTTCGGCGTCTTCTCAGTCCTCTATCTGGGCGAGAGCCTGCGCTGGAACCATATGGTGGCGTTCATCTTTCTGTGCGGGGCGGCGTTCTTCTCATTCCACAAATGGACGTGATCGTGCCGGCCGCGCCGGCGCCGCTGCACCCTTTGGTCACAGGGCCGGGCCCGTTTTGCGTCTTTCCTAATCGCGCCCGCGCGCTAGTCTGATCCCCGCCACCTGGCTGGGGAATTTCATGCGCACATGGATCTTGGCGGCACTGGCCGCGTCTCTGGCATTGCCTCTCGGATTTCCGGCAACCGCGCAGCCGACGCGCCCCGACCAGGCGCGCTTCCGCGCCCTGTACAAGGAACTGGTGGAGACCAACACCACCCTGTCGGCGGGCGACTGCACCCTGGCGGCGCAAAAGATGGCGGCGCATCTGAAGGCGGCGGGCTATGCCGACGCCGACCTGCACATCTTCACCGCCGCCCGGCCATCCCAAGGAAGGCGGGCTGGTCGCCGTCCTGCCGGGCAGCGATCCCAAGCCAAGGCCATCCTGCTGCTGGGCCATCTCGACGTGGTGGAAGCCAAGCGCGAGGACTGGACCCGCGATCCCTTCACCCTGATCGAGGAGAACGGCTATTTCTACGGCCGCGGCACCGCCGACATGAAGGCGCAGGTCGCCGCCTGGGTCGACACCATGATGCGGCTGAAGGCAGAAGGCTTCAAGGCGCCGCGCGCACGATCAAGCTGGCGCTGACCTGCGGCGAGGAAACCTCCACCGCCTTCAACGGCGCCGGCTGGCTGGCCACCCATGAGCGCGCGCCTGATCGACGCCGAATTCGCGCTCAATGAAGGCGGCGGCGGGCGGCTGGATGACGAGCGGCAAGCCGCTGATCATGACCGTCCAGGCGGCGGAAAAATTCCCCCAGAACTACAGCTGGAAGTGACCAATCCGGGCGGCCATTCCTCGCGCCCGGTGCCCAACAACGCCATCTACCACCTGGCCGCGGGGCTGACCGAAGATCAGCGCCTATCGAGTTTCCCGTTCAGGCCAACGACATCACCAAGGCCTATTTCGGCAAGATGGCGCCGCAGGTGGGCGGCGAGATGGGCGCGGCGATGACCGCCTTTTCCAGGGGCGACATGGCGGCGGCCGAGCATGCTGGCCACCGATCCCACCTACAATGCGGTGCTGCACACCACCTGCGTCCCCACCCTGCTGAACGCGGGCCATGCCAACAACGCCCTGCCCCAGCGCGCCGACGCCAATATCAACTGCCGCATTTTCCCCGGCACCACGCCGAGGCGGTGCGCGCCAAGCTGGCAGGAACTGGTGGCCGATCCCGCAGATCAAGGTGACCGCCGGCCGACCGGCGCAGCGAAGTGCCCAAGGGCCCGCAGCCCTTGACGCCGACGTCTTCAAGCCGGTGGAGACGCTGGCCGCGAAAATGTGGCCGGGCATGCCGGTGGTGCCCGTCATGTCGGCCGGCGCCACCGACGGCGCCTTCCTGACCCCGGCAGGCATTCCCACCTATGGCGTGTCGGGCATGTTCGGCGACGCTGACGGCAATGGCGCGCATGGGCTGAACGAGCGGCTGCGCGTCAAGTCGGTCTATGAGGGACGTGACTTCCTGTACCAGGTGGTGAAAATCTACGCCCGGCAGAAATAGCGGCAAAAACATCCTGCGAAGCGTCGCCGGCCCCGCCGCGCGTCTCAATGCAGCTTCAGCCGCGGCCGGATGATCTGGTTGACATGGCCGACCAGGATCAGCGCCAGCCCCTTGAGCCAGCCGTGAATGGCGATCAGGTGCATGCGGTAGAGCGAGACATAGACGAAACGCGCCAGCCGGCCCTCGATCGCCATGCGCCCGCCGATCAGATTGCCCATCAGGCTGCCCACGGTGGAGAAATGGCTGAGCGACACCAGCGAGCCGTGATCGCGATAGACGAAATTGCGCAGCGGCCGCCCCTTGATCATGCGCGCTGAGATTGTGAAAGGCCGCCGCCGCCATCTGATGCGCCGCCTGCGCGCGCGGCGGCACCGGCCGGTCTGGCCCTCGGGCACGAACCAGGCGCAGTCGCCGATGGCGAAGATCCGCTCGTCGCGGCGTGGTCTGCAGGCGTCGGCCGGACCACCAGCTGGTTGCTGCGCGCTGGTCTCCAGCCCCAGATTGTGCGAGCATGTCCGGCCCCTTCACCCCCGCGGCCCAGACCCGCAGGTCGGCCTTGATCAACTCGCCGGACTTGGTGACCATGCCTTCGGCGGTGGCTTCCACCACCTGCTCGCCGGTGAGCACCCGCACGCCCAGCGCTTCCAGCTCTTCGTGCGCCGCCTCGGCCAGCTCTTCGGGCAGCGCCGGCAGGATGCGCGGCCCCGCCTCGATCAAGGTCACCTTCAGGCGGCTCTCGTCGAACACTTCCAGGCCGTAATGGCGCAGCGCCGACGGCGGCATTGTAGAGTTCGGCCGCCAGTTCCACGCCGGTGGCGCCGCCGCCCACAATATCCACCCGCACATGGGCGTCGGCGTCGGGATCCAGCTGCAGGGTGCGCGAGACGCGCAGGCAGTGATTGAGCAGCTTGGTGCGGAAGCGGTCGGCCTGCAGCCGGCTGTCCAGGAAGATGCAGTGCTCCGCCACGCCCTTGGTGCCGAAATCGTTGCTGACCGAGCCCACCGCCAGCACCAGGTAATCATAGCGGATGCGGTGGCGGCCCATGATCTCGCGGCCGTCCTCGTCCAGGATCGGCGCGATCAGCACATGGCGGCTTTCGCGGTCGACCCCCTCCATGGCGCCGTAGAAGAAGCGATAGCCCCAGCGCATGGCCGTGGCTGCGATAGCCGACCTCGTCGAGATTGGCGTCCAGCGAGCCGGCCGCCACCTCGTGCAGCAGCGGCTTCCAGATATGGGTGCGGTTCTTTTCCACCAGGATGATGTCGAAATCGCTCGCGCCCGAAATGGGCGCCCAGCCGGGTCGCCAGCTCCAGCCCGCCGGCGCCGCCGCCGACCACGACGATCTGTGTTTTGCGCGGCTTGGACGTGCCCTGGGTCATGCGGCCACAGATAGCATGGCGGCGGCTTTCCCTGCTGCGATTTTTCGGTCAGGCTGCCACGGCAATTAGAGAGAACTCCCCAATGAGCGATTCACGCATCGGCCTGGACAAGGCCAACACCATCATCGCGGCCACCTTTGCCAAGGGCAAGGAGGCCGGCATGAAGCCGCTCTCCTGTGTGGTGGTGGATGCCGGCGGCCATGTCATCGCCTTCCAGCGCCAGGACGGCACCAGCTTCCTCAGGCTGGACATCGCCCGGGGCAAGGCGGCGGGCGCGCTGGCGCTGGGGGTCAATTCGCGCCGCATCGGCGAGATGGCGGCCGAGCGCCCCAGCTTCATCGCCTCGCTGGGGCATCTGGCGCCGGGCGGACTGATCCCGGTGGCCGGCGGCGTGATCGTCAAGGGCGCGGACGGCAGCGCCATCGGCGCCGTCGGGGTCACCGGCGACACATCGGACAATGACGAGATCGCGGCCCTGGCCGGGATCGCGGCGGCGGGCTTGACGCCGCTTTGACGCGGCTCAGGCTTCAACCAGCGGCGCGGCGTGCAGCCGGCGGTCGGGATTGACGAAGAACCAGGCGAAGGCACAGACAAAGGCCACGCCCGCCGCGACATAGAAAGCCGACGACCAGCCATAATGCGTCGCAAACCAGGGCGTCGCCGACGCGGTAATCGCGCCGGCGATCTGCCCGCCCATATTGATCAGGCCGGACACGACACCGGTATGCGGACCGCCGAAATCGGCGGCCACCGCCCAATAGGTGGCCTGGCCCAGATAGAGCGCCCCGACACCGCCCGCCAGCACCAGCACCGCCAGCGTGGCGTCCTGCACCTGGCTGCCGACCACCAGGAAGGCCGCCGTCAGAAACAAAGTGAAGGCGCCATAGAGGCTGCGGCCGACATATTGTCCCTTGTGCTTGACCAGCCAGTCGCTGATCACTCCGCCGATCAGGCAGCAGCTGGTCATGGAGATGAAAGGCAGCGTGGCGAGAAGCGCGCTCTGCTTGAGATCGATGCCGCGGCCGTCCGCCAGATAGATGAAAAACCAGTTGAGGAAGATGAAGGCGACATAGCCGAAGGCGACATAGGCGATGGTCACCGCCAGGACATCGGTGCTGGTGAAGATGCGAAGCCACGGCACCGGCTGCTTGGGGCCCTCGATCTTGGCCGGAAGACCGGCCTGGATGTGGGCCATTTCCGCCTTGCCCACCTTGGGATGTTCGGCCGGCGTGTCGCGCGCCGCCCAGTACCAGATCACCGCCACCACCAGGCCCAGCCCGGCGGAGAAATAGAATACGGCATGCCAGCCGAAGCCGATCATGATGGCGGCCACCAGCGGCTGGGAGATCGCCGCGCCAAAGCCGACACCGCCGAACACCCAGCCATTGGCCTTGCCGCGCTCATGGGTGGGAAACCAGGCGGCGATGAACTGGTTGGAGGACGGGTAGGCCACGGCCTCGCCCATGCCCAGGATGAACCGCACCGTGACCAACGCCCACAAGGCCCCGCCGACGCCCGGCGGGATCAACGGCACCGCGGCGCTGAACACGCCCCACCAGATCAGCCCCAAGGTCAGGGTCTTGCGCGGCCCCAGCCGGCCCACCACCCATCCGGCGGGAATTTGGAAAGCGGCATAGCCCAGCAGGAATGCCGAGAACACCCAACCCAGCTCGACCTTGCCGATGCCATAGTCGCGGGCCAGTTCGAGCCCCGAAACGGTGATGTTGGTGCGGTCGATATAGACCACGGCACTGACCAGGAAGATCAGCATGATCAGCAGATAACGGATCCTGTTCGACATATGCCCTCACCAGCGCTTCTTATATTGAAGTTTATATTGAAGTGCCGCACCCCGCTCGGCGGGACGCGGCGCACCCATCAAGGCCAGCAAAGCGTAATCCGGGGCATTCGTCAAAGGCTTGCAGGAAATGCGCCCGTCACTTCGGTATAGTGCGCCGCAAACCGGGGGGCCATATGACGTCAAGCGCATTGACATTGCCGGTCGCCGTGTTGCTGGCGCTGTTCGCGGTCACGGCCGAGGCGGCGCCCCTGAACACGGTCAAGGCCGGCGACCTGGTGATCGACCCGCCCACGCTGGATTCCCATACCGCGGTGCGCCGCCATGGCGGCGGTCATGTGGTGGCGATCGGCATCTACGACAACGAGATGACCAACTGCCACGACAACACCGTGGAGATCGACGACGCGATGCCCAATGTCGCCGACGGCCATGGCGGCAAAGCGCCCGACCTGGGCGCACTGGAATTGGGCCAGCCGATGCCCCATTATGGACCTCGCTCCCAGGCGCGAGGCTGCGGGAGCAAAATCCAACCCTCGCAGTCGGGGAACCCAGGGAAACAGCATGTCCAACAAGCTTGACGGAAAAATCGCGCTGATCACCGGCGCCGCGGCCGGCATCGGCCGCGCCACGGCGGACCTGTTCGCCGCCGAAGGCGCGCGCGTGATCGCCACCGACCGCGACCTGAAGGGGCTGGAGGGCCTTGGCGCCGAGACGCACCAGCTGGACGTGACCGATTCCGCCGCCATCGCCGCGCTGGCAAAAAAGGTCGGCAAGCTGGACGTGCTGTTCAACTGCGCCGGCTTTGTCGAGAACGGCACCATCCTGGATAATGACGACGCCCAGTGGGAGAAATCCTTCCAGATCAACGTCTATGCCATGGCCCGGATGATCAAGGCGTTCCTGCCCGCCATGCTGGAAAATGGCGGCGGCTCGATCATCAACGTCGCCTCGGTGGCGGGATCGATCAAGGGCGTTCCCAACCGCTGCATCTATGGCGCCAGCAAGGCGGCGGTGATCGGCCTGACCAAATCGGTCGCCATCGATTTTGTCACCAAGGGCATCCGCTGCAACACCGTTTGCCCCGGCACCGTGGATTCGCCGTCGCTGCAGCAGCGCCTGCGCGACACCGGCGACTATGATGGCGCCCGCAAGGCCTTCACCGCCCGCCAACCGATGGGCCGGCTGGGCACCGCCGAGGAAATCGCCGGCATCGTCCTGTGGCTGGCCAGCGACGAGTCCCGTTTTGCCACCGGGCAAAACTTCATCGTCGACGGCGGCATCACCATCTAGGCGCGCTTGTGACGCATTGACCCGCCGGCACGGAAGGGCGAAAAAGCCTGCCATGCAGGGGTTTTTCCACTTCGCGCGGCATGTGGCGTTTATCGCCCTGGTGGCGCGCGCCCTGCTGCCGGCGGGATGGATGCCCGCCGCGCACGGCCTGACCATCTGTTCGCTGGCCGCACCCGTGCATCACGACCAGAAAGCGCCTGCCGACCAGGACACCCATCACGATGTCTGCCCCTTCGCGGCGGCCCCGCATCTGGCCTCCGTGCCCGAACTGCCGCAGCTGGCGCTGCCCGCCGTCCACGCTTTCCTCGCCGCCACGGAGCGCCGCTATGCGTCCGCCGTCGCGGCGCGCTTCACGCCGCAATCTCCGCGCGCACCGCCCCGCATCGTTTGAGCCGCCTTTCTTGAATCGCGCGCGGATGGATGTCCGCCGCGGCCGCTCACACATTTTCAGGGGACTTCCATGCCCAGTATCGTGCGCTTTTGCGCAAGCACGTCCATTCTGGCGGGTCTGGCCGCCACGGCCCCGGCCCATGGCCAAGCCATCGGCGCGGGCCTTCAGCCGGAATATGTCATCGTCACCGCCGACCGGGCGCGCGGCGCCGATCCATCCGCCCCCGACGTCCAGGTCACCGCCGCCAAGGCGCAGGAGCAGATCAACACCGTCAACACCGAGGACATGCTGAAATACGCGCCCTCGCTGGTGGTGCGCAAACGCCATTACGGTGACACCCAGGACCCCATCGCCACCCGCACCTCGGGGTTGGGCGCCTCGGCGCGCAACCTGATCTTTGTCGACGGGATCATGGTCAATTCGCCCATCGGCAACAACAACAGCGGAGCAAGCCCGCATTTCGGCGTCGCCGCCCCCCAGGATGTCAGCCGCATCGATGTCCTCTACGGTCCCTTTGCCGCCCGATATGCCGGCAACTCCATCGGCGTAACCATCAACATCACCACCAAGATGCCGGACCATTTCGAGCTTTATGGCGATGCCACCGGCGCGGTGCAGACCTTCCGCCAGTACGCCACCGACCAGACCGTCGGCACCTGGCAGCTGGCAGGCGGCGCTGGCGACCGCTATGGCGCCTTCAGCTGGCGGCTGTCGGCCAATCATCTGGATTCGCGCAGCCAGCCGCTGGCCTATGCCACCCTGACGCGCCCCGCTTTGCCCAGCGCGGCGGGCACCCCGCTCAGCGGGGCCTTCGATGCCTCGAACCGGACAGGCGCCGCCATCACCGTGCTCGGCGCGGGCGGGTTGGAACATCAGGTCCAGGATACCGACACGCTCAAGCTCGCCTACGACTTCACGGACGGAACCCGGCTTGGCTATACCGCCAGCCTGTTCCACCAGGACGACGATGCGGGTGTGCAAAGCTATCTGCGGAACAGCGCGGGCGACATGGTCTATGCCGGCAGCAGCAATATCGCCGGCTATGCCTACAACATCGCCGCCCGCAGCTTCTCCAACAGCGTCTACAACTGGCAGCAGAGCCAGCTGGCCCAGGGCCTGTCGCTGACCTCGGCCAGGGACGGCGATTTCGCCTGGGAAATCATCGCCAGCGACTATGCCTATCTCAACGACAAGCAGCGGGTGCCGGGGACGGCCCTGCCCGGCGCCCGCGCGGGCGGCGCGGGCAGCATCAACCGCCTGAATGGCACCGGCTGGTACACGCTGGACGCCAATGGCGTGTGGCGCGGCTGGGCCGGCCACGAACTGTCCTTGGGGCTGCATCGCGACGCCGAAAGCTTCGCGCAAACCAAATACGTCACCAGCGACTGGATCGCCGGCAATGCCGCAGGCACCGACAGCGCCGCCAAGGGCCGCACCGCCACCAATGCGGTCTGGCTGCAGGATGTCTGGTCAGTGCTGCCCGACCTCAAAGCCGCGCTGGGGCTGCGCTATGAGGACTGGCGCGCCTATGGGGGATCGAATTTCTCCGCCGCACCGGCGCTCGATGTCAAGCAGCCGCGAATCTCCGCCAGCACCCTGTCGCCCAAGGCATCGCTGGCCTGGCGGATATCCGATGCCTGGACGATGACCGGTTCCTGGGGCATCGCCTATCGCATGCCGACCGTGACCGAACTGTACCAGTCGGTCACCACCGGCACGGTGCTGAGCGTGCCCAATCCCAACCTCAAGCCGGAACGTGCCAGCTCCTATGAACTGGCCGCGGAACGCAGGACCGATGGCGGGCGGGTGCGGCTGTCCCTGTTCGAGGAAGACCTTACCAGCGCGCTGCTGTCGCAGTCGGCGCCGCTGCTGGCCGGTTCGAACGCCCTGTTCAACTTTGTCCAGAATGTGGACAGCACCCAGGTGCGCGGCGTCGAATTTGTCGTCGATCAGTATGACGTCGTTATTCCGGGACTGGAGCTGATGGCCAGTCTCACCGCCGCCGACGGCCGCATCCGGCAGGACAGTGCCTTTGCGGCGGCGGTTGGCAAGTTCATTCCCGGCGTGCCCAAGCTGAAAGCCAATGCGGCGGCGACCTGGCGGCCGGATGACCAATGGTCGTTCACCTTGGGCGCGCGCTACAGCGACCGCAGCTTCGGCACCATCGACAACAGCGATTCCGTCTCCCAGACCTATCAGGGTTTCGCCGGGTATTTCGTGGTGGATGCGCGGGCCCGCTTCAGGCTCGACGACAATTGGAATGTCTCGATCGGCGTCGACAACCTCAACAACGACAAATATTTCCTGTACCACCCCTTCCCCCAACGTACCTTCGTGATGGAGATTCACTATGCGCAATAACATCAGGTCCCGGATAAAGTCCGGAAGTTCAAACCTGTTTCACATCCTTGCCGTCGGCGCCTTGCTGCTCACCGTGACGATATGCGGCGCCCAGGCTGCCGCCGTGACGGTCAGCGACGCCTGGTTCCGGGCATTGCCGCCGTCGGTGCCGTCGGGCGGCTATTTCACCCTGCACAATGGCGGCGGCAAACCCGTCACCCTGACCGGCGCGCAAAGCCCGGCCTGCGGCATGCTGATGCTGCACAAAAGTGAAAATCACGGCGGCATGGGCGCAATGGTGCATGTTTCGGACGTGGATGTTCCCCCCGGCGGCACGGTGCAGTTCGCGCCGGGCGGCTACCACCTGATGTGCATGGACTCCAAACCGCTGCTCAAGATCGGGACCGGGGTGCCGGTAACCCTGTCCTTCGCGGACGGCACCGCACTCACGGCGAGATTTCAGGTGCGGGGCGCGGCCGGAAAATAGTATTGCTTGCCATCCCTTGAGGAAGACTGCGATGAACGACCTGCTCGCCATGTTCGTGACGGTGTTCCTGGCCGAATTCGGCGACAAGACCCAGCTGGCCACGGTGTTGTTCGCATCCGAGCGCAAGATGCCGCCGCTGATGGTATTCGCGGCCTGCGGCGGCGCGCTGCTGCTCAGCGCCGCCATCGCCACTTTCCTGGGGACCATCGCCAGCCGCTATCTGGCGGGCGTGCCCTTCAAGCTGATCGCCGGGATCGGTTTTATCCTGATCGGCACCTGGACGGTATTTCAGTATTACAAGGGCGCTTGAAGGAAACCGCCTAGACTTCGCGGAAGCGCGCCTCGAGGCGGGCGATCATCTCATCGGGTGCAAAGCCCAGCGCGTCCAGCCGCCCCGATCGCGCCAGCAGCGCCAGGCCGGTCAGCGCCGCCCCCACCAGCACGACATCGCATTGGCTCTGCCGGCTGTCGGACGGCAAGCCGCCGGCGTCGGACAGGGCCTTGAGCGCCGTAATCAGGCGGCCGTTGAACAGCCGCTCGGCATCGCCGCCGCCCGCGCCGGGAAGCGCGGCGGAGGCCGCCGCCATGGTTTCGGCCCCGCGCAGCATCTCCAGCGCCGCGGCACCGGCATTTGCCAGCCCGCCCGCGCCGCGCATGGCGCGTGCCAGCGCGGTCAGATCGTCGGCGGCCAGCGCCAGCAGCAATTCGTCCTTGTTGCGGAAATAGCCGTAGAGCGCGGCCGGGGCAAAACCGGCTTCCGCCGCCACGCCGCGCAGGCTGAGGTCGCGGGCGCCGCCGCGGTCCGCCACCCGGCGCGCCGCATCGAGGATAGCGGTTCGCGACGCCGCCCGGGTCGCATCGCGCTGCCGCCGTTCCTTGGGAATTCGAACCGCCGCTCCACCCATAAGGACCATGATACGTGATTCGCCGCGGTACCGTGGAGGCCAGATGCGGCTATCGGGCCGGGCGAAGCGCGGCAAATGGAATCAGCGGCGGCGGCCGAGCCGGAGATCGGCATAGCGGGCCAACAGCCCTGTCGCCATCAGGCAAAGGCAGATACCGAAAAAATTGTCCGGACGGCGCTGGCCGTAAATCCGCGCCAGGGCCGTCAGCGCATAACTCAGCCAGAAATAGGCGGCGGCGGTGCCCAGCAGGGCGCGGCGAATCCTGTCCGATATGATGGGTTTGCCGCCCAGCCGCTTGAGCGGGGCAACCGTTGCGGCCATGACCAGCGCCGCGCTTGCGCCGAACAGCACCATCGCCGTCGC
>CAWIGN010000014.1:0-11342 GCA_963835715.1 uncultured Alphaproteobacteria bacterium | reverse complement strand
GGTCCGGTCTATGGCTATCAATGGCGCAGCTGGCCGGCCCGCCCGGTGGACGGGAAAGAGGGCGGTACCGTCGACCAGATCGCCAACCTGATCGGCGACATCAAGACCAATCCGGATTCGCGCCGGCTGATCGTCACCGCCTGGAACCCGGCGGACGTGCCCAGGATGGCGCTGCCGCCCTGCCATTGCCTGTTCCAGTTCTATGTCGCGCAGGGGCGGCTGTCCTGCCAGCTTTACCAGCGCTCCGCCGACATCTTCCTGGGGGTGCCGTTCAACATCGCCTCCTATGCGCTGCTCACCATGATGGTGGCGCAGGTCACGGGGCTGAAACCCGGCGATTTCGTGCACAGTTTGGGCGACGCCCATCTCTACCTGAACCATCTGGAACAGGCCGATGCCCAGCTTGCCCGCAAGCCCTATGCGCTGCCGGTGATGACGCTGAACCCGGCGGTAAAGGATATTTTCGCCTTCCGGTATGAGGATTTCACCCTGGAAAATTACCAGGCCCATGCCGGAATCAAGGCGCCGATCGCGGTTTGAAACGCCGCAATTGACAAAGCCGGGGGCGGGCTTAAAAGACCGGCCAAAGGAGACTTTCCATGGCTACCGCGGACGTTCAAGGCAAGGAAGAGACCAAGCTGGCCAATGGCGGCGGCGCCTTTCCCTTCTGGGTGTCGGTGGTCATCGTCGCCGGGTTTTTCGCGGTCCTGTTTGGGATCGTCTATGGCGTGATCCAGCTCTTCTCCTAGCCGCTATCCCCAAGCCTGCGCCTTGGTCTAACCTTTTCCCCTATTCCGGAAGAGGTGGAGCCATGAAGCTGTCAGCATTTCTCGTCGTCCCGTCATTTCTGTTTTTCTCGCTTCCCCTGTGCGCCCAGACGGCGCAGCGTGCCGCCACGGCCGAGGATCTGCGGCCCAACGATCCGCAAGTGCCCGACGCCTACACCTTGAGCGGCCGCTTCGACCGCATCGTGGTGATGCGGATGAAAAACAAGACCGACCTGCTGCACGGCATGGAGCAGATGGTCAAGAAGGAGAATATCCGCAACGCCGTGATCCTTTCGGGCATCGGCTCGCTGCGCGGCTATCGCGTGCACAATGTCGCCAGCCGCGACTATCCGGTGGCCGACGTCTTTACCAGCGCTCCCACCACCCCCGCCGACCTGATCGGCATGAACGGCTATATCGTGAACGGCGTCATCCACGCCCACATGATCCTGGGCGTGGGCGACAAGGCCGATGCCATTGCCGGGCACCTGGAACCGGGCAGCGAGGTCCTGACCTTCGCCATCGTCACGGTGGGAATTCTCGACACCGACCTGGGCCGGGTGGACGACGCGACCTATCGCTGAGGCGGCAGGGCGAAGACCAGCAGGCTGTCGCCGCCGGACGGGCTGGCAAGGTAGGACCCGCCGGTCGCCACCACCGCCACATATTGCCGTCCGTCCTTGCCCTGATAGGTGATGGGCGTGGCATGGGCGGAATAGTCCAGCTTGGCGGTCCACAATTCCTTGCCGGTCCTGCTGTCGAAGGCGCGGAAGCGCTGGTCGTCGGTGCCGCCGATGAAGGTGACGCCGCCGGCGGTGACGATGGGGCCGCCATTGCTGGGCCGGCCGGTATCCTGCTTGCCCGCGGGCAACTTGTCCGAGATGCCCAGAGGAACCTGCCAGGCAATGTCGCCGCTATTGACGTTGACGGCGGTCAGCATGCCCCAGGGCGGCTGCTGGCAATAAAGCCGCGTCTTGGGATCGACGAAGCGGCCCGAGGTCATGTTCCATTCGCCGTTGGGCTGCCGGGTCAGTTTTTCGATATAGCCGAAATTGTTGGTATTGACGATGAACAGGCCGAGCCTGGGATCGAAGGCGCCGCCCGCCCATTCCGGGCCGCCTTCGCCCCCGGGAAAGCGGATGATGGCGTGATCGGCGGGGATGGGTTCGAAGCGCTTGGAGCCGGTGAGGTGGTCCTTGTCGATCATCGCCTGGCAGACCGCGCGATGTTCCGGCGTCACGTCGGCCACTTCACTCAGGTCGAAACTGTTGCGCGCCAGTTGCGGCGGCTTGTTGGGAATGGGCTGGGTCGGCCAGGCGGTCTCGCTGGGAATGGTCGATGGCGGCACCGGCGTCTCGGTGACGCCGAACACCGGCTCGCCGGTGACCCGGTCGAGAATGAACAGCAGGGCGCTCTTGTTCATCGCCGCCACCGCGGGAATGACTTTTCCGTCCTTCTTCACCTCCAGCAGCACCGGCGGGGTGTCCAGGTCATAGTCCCAGATGTCGTGATGGGTGACCTGGAAATGCCAGAGATATTTTCCCGTGTTGGCGTCCACCGCCACCAGGCTGTCGCTGAACAGGTTGGCGCCTTTGTGATCGCCGCCATAGCGGTCGAAGGTCGGCGCGCCGAAGGGCAGATAGGCGATGCCGCGCTTGGCATCGACGGTCAGCATGTTCCAGACATTGACGCCGGAACGCTGTTTCCAGCCCTCGTCTTCCCAGGTCTCGTGGAATTTTTCGCCGGGACGGGGAATGGAATGAAAGGTCCATACCAGCTTGCCGGTGCGCACGTCCCAGGCGCGCACGTCGCCCGCCGCCCCCTTGGAAGGGGCTTCCTGCACCCGGCTGCCGATGATGGCGAGGTTCTTGTAGATGTTGGGCGGCGAGGAATAGCCGTAATAGGCGTCCGGCAAGCCGTTCATGATCTCGGCCGTCTTGGTGTCGACCACGCCGTTTTCGCCGAAGCCCCTGGCCGGCGCGCCGGTCCTGGCGTCCAGCGCGATCAGCTTGCCCTGGGTGCTGCCGAAAATGATGCGCGGCTTGAGGCTTGCGTCGCCGGGCCAATAGGCCAGCCCGCGGAATGGCGGCTGGTCGCCGTTCGGCAGTTCATAGGCCCAGCGCTGCTGGCCGGTGGTGGCATCCAGCGCCACCACCCGGCCATAAGGCGTTCCCAGATACAGTACACCATCCACTTCCAGCGGCGTGGTGGTGGAGGTGGGAACGCGCCCGCCGGGCTGCGGCGTGGGGTTCATGTGATAGCTCCAGGCAAGTTCCAGCTTGCCGGCATTGGCGGGCGTGATCTGGGTCAAGGGCGAAAAACGCCCGCCGCCCGCGTCATGGCCGTAAGCCGCCCAGTCCCTGGCCGATGGCGCCGCCTGGGATGCGGCCAGGCCGCCGCACAGGCAGGCGGCCAACAGTGGGATCATCGGCTTCTTCATGAAACACCCTTCGGTATGGAAAAAGTCAGCGGCAATGCGAAAGCGGCAGCCCCCGCTTGATCAGGTCCGGCAGTGCCGCGACGCTGGGCAGGACGCCGCTGTTGCGTTCCTTGCGCAAGCGGTCTTCCGTCGCCGCGCCCGACCACACCCCGATGGCCGCGCCCAGTCCCGCATTGTTGGCGGACTGCAGGTCGAGCGGGGTGTCGCCCACCGCCATGACCTGCGCGGTTTCATGGACATGGGCGCCTTCCATGGCGCGGAACAGCATGAAAGGCGCGGGCCGGCCCTCGCTCACGTCATCGCTGGTGATGCTGGCGGCGAAATAATGCTGCCAGCCCAGGTGCGACAGGATTTGGGTGGTCAGCGGCCGGTCGAAGCCGGTGTTGGTGGCCAGCAGCAGCTTCATGGCCCGCAATTCCTTCAGCGCCTCTTCGGCGCCCGCGATGGGCTGCACATTCTCATAGGCCTTGGACACCATGGTGGTGAAATCGCCATAGATCGCGTCGATCAGCGCCGTGCCGCCGGATGCGGCGCGCACACCCACAAAATGACTCACCACGCCGCGCTTGGAGGCACCGCGCCATTCGCTGATTTCCTGCGGCGTGACGGTGATGCCGTGGCGCGCAAAGGCGCCCAGCATCGACTCGGGGACCTCGCCATGGTCGCCAATCAGCGTGCCGCCGATATCCAGCACCACCAGTTTCAGCGGCATCGGTGGATCGTCGTCATTGCCGCCGGGCGGCATGGGCTGGGCGCCGGCCGATCCCGCCAGCACGCTGCCGGCCAGTGCCGGAAAGACGCTGCGCCGCGAAAATCTCATTGGCCCATTTCATCCTCTTGATAGACCTTGATGATCTCGTCGAAATTCTTTTCCGCCTTGAAGCCCATGCCGGTGGCGAGTTGCGGATCATAGCGTCCGGCCCAGCCCATCACGATCTTGGCGACAAAGGGATCGTCCACCCGCTTGATCAGGGCGACCGCTTCATTTCCGGCGGCCCTGCGCAGGGCTTCGATCTGTTCGCCCACCGTGGCGGAAACCCCGGGCATGGTCATGGAGCGGCGCGGTCCCAGCGATGTCGTGTCGATGGTGGCGGCGGTGATGAAAAAACCGACCGCGGCGCGCGGGCTGGCGAACCAGTGGCGGACATCGTCGCCGACCGGCAGCGGCGCTTCCTGGCCGGCCAGCGGCTCGCGCAGGATGCCGGAAAAGAAGCTGGATGCGGCCTTGTTGGGCTTGCCGGGACGGATGCAGATGGTGGGCAGGCGTACGCCCACGCCGTCGAGATAGCCCTTGCGGCTGTAATCGGCCAGCAGCAGTTCGGTCATTGCTTTCTGGGTGCCGTAACTGGTGGTCGGCGTGGTGGCCAGGGAATCGGGAACCGGATCGGGGAAGGGCGGGCCGATCACCGCCAGGCTGGAGGCAAAGACAAAACGCGGCTTGTAGCTGCTGGTGTCGCCATCCTTGTCACGTTCCTGGCGAATGGCTTCCAGCAGCGCCCAGCTGCCGTTGAAATTGACCCGGTAGCCTTTCTCGAAATTGGCCTCGGCGTCGCCCGAGACGATGGCGGCGAGATGGAAGATGACGTCGGGCCGTTCCTGGATCAGGGTCGCGGCCACGCCCTTCTCCGAAAAGTCGGTGGTGATGGGCCTGGTGTCCTTGGGGGCGCCGGCGGGAATGGGAGACTCCACCACATCCACCAAGGTCAGGCTCACGATCGGCTTGCCGCCCAGCGTCTTATCCCGGACCAGGCGTTCGACCAGCTTGCGGCCGATCATGCCGCCCGATCCGGTGACCAAAATCTTCATGACATCTCTTCTTTCGCGTGTTTTGCGCCGCCGACCATAGCGCAAGAATCAACCCCGGCAATCAGCATGCTGCGGCGCAACATCAGATGAGACTTCCTCGCATTCTTCTTGCCTTTGACGCGCCGCGGGCCGGGGGATAGCGTCCATAGAAAACAGGGCCGGAATCGGCTCGCCGGGGAAGGACGCTCGCCTTGAAATTCCGTTTTGCATTGCCCTTGGTCTGTCTGCCGTTCGCCGCGCTGGCGCAGGATGCAATCCCCAGCCCTTATGCTGCGCCCGAGCATCAATGGGCAACTTCACCTTCCGGTGCCTGGGGGTCGAGCGCGGGCATCGAGCGCGGCCCACATGGCGAGATCTGGGCGATCGACCGCTGCGGCGCCAACAGCTGCGATGGTTCTGATCGCGCGCCCATCGTCCAGCTCGATCTGGCGACCGGCAAGCCGATCAGGAGCATCGGCGCCGGCCTGTTTGTGTTTCCGCATGGCCTGCATGTGGATCGCCACGGCAACATCTGGGTCACCGATGGCGCGATTTCCAAGGACGGCAGCAAGGGGCTGCAGGTGATCGAGCTGTCGCCCGCCGGCAAGGTGCTGATGCGCCTTGGCACCGCGGGCCAGCGCGGCGACGACGAAAGTCATTTCGGCTCACCCAGCGACGTGATCACCGCGCCCAATGGCGACATCTTCGTGACCGACGGCCACGCGCCGATCGCGCCCTTCATCCCGGCCGATCTCGACACGCGGGTGATGAAATTCGACAGCCACGGCAAGTTCCTCAAGCAATGGGGCAAGCCCGGCAAAGGCTATGGCGAGTTCGCCAATCCGCACGCCCTGGCGCTGGATGCCAAGGGCCGGCTTTATGTCGCGGACCGCGCCAACAACCGCATCCAGATCTTCGACCAGGACGGCAAGTTCATCGCCGAATGGAAACAGTTCGGCCGTCCGTCGGGCTTTTACATTACGGGCGACCGCCTCTATGCGATCGATGCCGATTCCACCGAGGCAATTCACCCCGGCTGGAAGAAGGGCGTGTGGATCGGCAGCATTTCCAGCGCCAAGGCGGATGCCTTTGTGCCCGACGACAAGGCGGGGGAGGGCGTGGTGGTCGGTCCCGACGGCAATATGTATGGCGCGGTGAATGTCGCGCCGCGCGGTATTACACGATATCTCAAACAATCAGCTTCAAGGGAGAAGCGGTCATGAGTGACAGCAGACGAAACTTCCTCATCAAGTCCTTCGGCGCCAGCGGCGCCGCCTGGCTGGCGGCCAACTGGCCCGCCCAGGTCGCGGCGGCCGAGAAGGCCCAGGCGATGGGCGCCTTCACCTATTTCAGCCGCGAACAGGCGGCCGACGTGGATGCGATCGCCGAGCAGATCTATCCCAGCGACTCCACGCCCGGTGCCAGGGAAGCACAGGTTATCTATTTCATCGATCTGGCGCTGGTGACCTTCGCCCAGGACAAGCAGGAAACCTATGCCAAGGGCCTTGCCGATCTTTCGGCCAGGAGCGGCGGCAAGCCTTTCGCGTCGCTGCCGTCCGACCAGCAGATCGCGTTGCTGACTGCGATCGAGAAGACGCCGTTTTTCCGCACGGTGCGCGAACATACCATCATGGGCATGTTCTCGGCGCCCCAGCATGGCGGCAACTTCCGCAAGATCGGCTGGACCCAGATCGGCTATGACGACAGCCTCAATTTCCGCGCGCCGTTCGGCGCCTATGACAAGGCCTGAGGGAGAAAGATGATGAAGAAGTACAATCCCTCCGAAGAAGTCGATTTCGTGATCGTCGGCTCGGGCGCCGCCGGTGGCGTGATGGCCAAGCAGCTGGCGGTTGCCGGCTTTTCCGTCGTGGTGATGGAGCAGGGCGCCTGGGGCGCCTACGGCCATGAGCAGGACTACAGCAAGGACGAATTGTCCAATCGCTTCCCCACCGAGGAAGACATGCTGCTCAGCGATCCCAAGACGCAGCGCAACACCTTCCGCCGCAACGCCAGTGAAAAGGCGGTCCGCGGCAACCACAATTATGGCTGTGTGGTGGGCGGCGGCACCGTCACCTATGGCGCGTCGTCGTGGCGGCACCTGCCGTATGAGTTCGATGAGGCCAGCCGATTCGGCACCATGGCGGGCACCGGCATTGCCGACTGGCCGGTCAGCTATGACGAGATCGAGCCCTACTACACCCAGGCCGAATGGGAGATCGGAATCTCCGGTCCCAATATGAAGACGCCGCTGATCGCTCCCATGTCCAAGCCCTATCCCTGCGAGCCGCTGCCGCTGAAAAGCTCCGGCGCGCTGATGCAGAGGGCGGCGGCCAAGCTGAACCTGACGGTGACGCCGAATGTCGCCGCCATCATCACCCAGCCCTATAACGGCCGCAGCGCCTGCATCAATTGCGGCATGTGTTCGGGCTATGGCTGCCAGGTGAAGGCGCGTTCCTCGTCCGCGGTGGCGCTTCTGCCCATCGCGGTGGCGACCGGCAATTGCGAGATCCGCGTTCATTCCTATGTCCGCGAGATCAATGTCGATGCATCGGGCCGCGCCACCGGCGTCACCTATTTCGACAAGGCCAATAACAACCGCGAGGTCTTCCAGAAGGCCAAATGCGTGGTTCTTTCCGCCAATGGCACGGAAACCCCGCGTCTGCTGCTCCTGTCCAAGTCCAACCGCTTCCCGCAGGGCCTGGCCAACTCCAGCGGCATCGTCGGCAAGTATCTGATGAGCGGCAATGGCGGCGGCGCGTCCGGCCTCTTCAGCGATCCGCTGAACGAGTATAAGGGCTGTGTCACCGGCGCGGCGGTGCTGTCCTATGTGCCCAATGACGTGAAGAACCGCGGCTTCTATGGCGGCGGCCGCATGACCGCGCGCGGCCAGATGTCGCCGATCCAGTACGGCCTGGCGGGCCCGCACGGCGCGCCAAGCTGGGGCGCCGGCTACAAGAAGGCGCTGATCGAGCAGGCCAATCGCCGGCTGACGATGGTGAACTTCATCTCCCAGCTGCCGGTGGAGACCAATACGGTCGACCTGGACCCGGATGTGAAGGACGCCTGGGGTCTGCCGGCCATGCGCATCACCTCCACCAGCCATGAGAACGACTTCAAGGCGATGCGCTTCTTCATCGACAAGTCGGTGGAGATTCTCAAGGCGGCCGGCGCCACCGAGGTGTGGGCGAACGAAGTGTCCGATTCGCGCGGCGGAGCGCATTCCCGCGGCACCTGCCGCATGGGCAACGATCCCAAGTCGTCGGTGGTGAACAAGTATCACCGCGCCCATGACGTGCCCAACCTGTTCGTGGTGGACGGATCCAGCTTTGTCACGGGCGGGCGCAATCATCCCACCATGACCATCTCGGCGCTGGCCTATCGCTGCGCCGATCACCTGGTGAAGGCGGCAAAAATGGGCAACGTGACGATCTGATGACTCGGTTCTGTTCGGTGCGGCGGCATCTCGCGATTCTGTGGGGTGCCGCCTGCATTTTTGCCCTTCCGTCGGCCGTCCTGGCGCAGCTGCATACCACCCTGGACCCCAATTTGCCGGCCCTGCCGCAGGTGGAGAAGGATCCGGGCGACCCTGACGCCACCTACTGCCGCCCGCCGCAACGTCAAAGCGATTCGCGCCTGCTGGGGCCGCGGGTGTGCATGACCAACCGGAAATGGGACGCGCTGCATGCCCAGGGCCTGGACATCAGCGCCGATGGCAAAAGCACGGTGGCTTCCGAGAAATACCGCACCCTGAACAGTGGCGACTGCAACACATCGCAGGGCAACTGCTACTAGGAGGCGGGGACCTGGCCGGCGCCGCCGCCGGCGAGATGGCTGCTGCCTGCTGCGCCTGCTGGTGGCTGCTGCAGCCTCGCGCCGGCCTGCGTGAAACGCCATCACGCGAGTTGCGTGATTCCGCTGCCGCCGGCGGCGGCAGCGACGGGGATGGGGACGCGGGCGGGGCAGGCGGCGGGAGCGGGGCAGCCGAAGCCGGGTCGCTTCGGCCCGGGCGCGCATCCGGTGCCGCGCCGCCCGGCCGGTCACATCCGGTCAGGCGCGATCACCCGGGCCGCGTGCCATGGCCGCTGCCGACTCGGGCGGCGACCGGACCCGTGACGCCGGGTCATCACGGCTGATCCCCGCGGCCTGGGCCGCCCGCGGCCGCCGCGCGGATCATCCCGATTGCGTGACGACGGCTCACGCGCGCACGTCGACCATGACCACCACCCCGACGACCAGCGCGCAGAAGACGTCGGTGCCGTAGACCACGCCGGTGCCCGCGATCGCGGCGAGCGCGGCGAGCTGGGACGGCAGCGTCACGCCTGGGCCCCAAGACTGCCGCCGAGCGGCGGCAGCGCGCCTATCTGCTGGAACAGCTGCATGGCGTTGATCTCGTCCCAGTGCTCGGCGAACACGCCGTCCTCGACGCGCCAGATATCGATGGACCGCATTTCGACGGCGTTGCCGCTGGCGGGGATGCCCATGAGCTCTCCCGTGTGCGTGCCGCGGTAGACGAACCGTCCCACTACCCGGTCGCCGGCGATCACCAGGTCTTCCATGCTGGCGCTGAGGTCTGGTATCGCCGCGAAGAACGCGTCCCAGAACTGGCGGTTCGCCTCGCGGCCCTCAGTGTAGAACAACGCCTCGTGGTCGACGTAGCCCTCAGCCTCGAACTGGTCAACCAGGTCCGGGTCGTGGGTGTTGAGCATCTTGAGGTAGGTTTCGGCCAGCTGCTGTCCGTGCGTGTCCATCTCGTTCTCCTCTCGGGTTAGCACTGCTTGTGTTCGATCGGCAGCCGTCCTCGCGCATCGGACTGCTTTTCCGGTGTGCGTTGAACTCGCCGCCCTCTCCTCCTGGCTGCTGACTGTGAGCCTCGCGTCGGTCTGCGTGAAATGCCATCACGCAAGTTGCGTGATCCCGCTGTCGCGGGTGGCGGCCGCGACGGGATGGGGACGTGGGCGGGGCATGCGGCGGGAGCAGGGCAGCCCGAAGCCGGGTCGCTTGGCCACACGATCGGAAAGAGACCGAGAGGTATGTCCAGGTCCCCGGCGGTGCCCAGCGCGATCTCATCTGGCCGCGCCCGGAGCTGGAATAGCACCGGCGAGCGTTACGTTCCTTCCCCTGTCGGTGCGTTAGTGTCCCCCGGGCTCTAATTTCCGCCTTCATGGAATACCGTCCGGGCTGGAGCCATGTTGCGCCTTTCGCCGTGAGGCGACCTGCGCACCGGCCACGGCACGCCCTTGCGAGCGCACGCTCCCGGGGGCGCTGTCATGTCCGGTTACCGTCCGCCGCTGGCCGGGGGATGGCACACAGCGTCCCTGCCGGACGAACTTGGGAGCATACGGAACCGCCTGAGCGTCTTCACGAGTGCCGTAGGAGCCCGCCAGGGTCACGCAGATCGGGCGTTATGAGCGGGTCCCGCCGATGCTGGTGGAGCCCGCCCGATGACTGACGATGCCGTGCGGTATATGCGTAGCGGCGATGGTCAGGTCGCGTATCGAGTCGTCGGACCTGGCCCCTCGGTCGCGTGGGTGCCGGGAACTATTGCGGGTGCGCCGCCACGATCGTGACGGTTCACGGGTTTCGTCGCGTCGGTCGAACTCCCTGGTCCCTTTTGGGCGCGTCGGCCACCGTGATGCGATCGAAGAGACGTGGGGCCGCGGCGCCGCCCGAAGGTAGATGAAGCGCTCGCCGCGGCGAGCACGCATTTTTGAACGAGAATCAGACAACGACCTGCTCTCGCAGCCGGGCACAGCTGCGCCTCGCTTCGAAAGGAAGCCTGATGCTAGACAGCACGCAATCTTCGGACGGGTCATCACCGAACCCAGCAGCAAGTCCGTCCCGCAGACCATCGACGGACTGAGGCGTCTGATCGAGGATCGGGGCTTCACGGTGTTCAACGTCATCGATCACAGCGGCGTAGCCGAACGAGCTGATGTGCAGATGCCCGACTCGAAACTCGTCATGTTTGGGAAGCCGGCTGTGGGCGCGGCGGTGATGCTCGCGGCGCCGCTTGCTGCGTTGGATATCCCGCTCAAGGTGCTGGTCTGGGAGGACAGGAACGGAGCGGTATCGGTGAGTTACAACTCACCGGGGTTTCTGGCCGGGCGGCACCACCTCGAGGGTGCACTGCGTGCGCCCTTCGACGCAGTTGAGTCGATCGTTGAGGCACTACTTGGTGCATAACTTGCGCTGATCCGAGCGGGCGACGGCCGCTCGGAGATCGCCGTGCCATATCTGCCGATCCGCGCCTCGACCCCGACACCACGGTCTGGGCTCGACCGACGCCGGATTCGGTGATCGGCCGCATGGCAATGCAGGATCAGCATTACTTTCCGTGACTAGTACTGCAC
>CAWIGN010000013.1:0-20209 GCA_963835715.1 uncultured Alphaproteobacteria bacterium | reverse complement strand
CCCCGTGGCGAAGGAAATCATTCGAGCGCCGTCGATCGAGACCATACCGTCGCGATCGGCGAGCAGCGCCCCCATCGGCACCATTCCGCGCCGGGCTCCCGTGTGCTAACGCCGGTGCGGTCGCCGCCGGTGCCTTGCCCATTCGATTGGATGATCCCGGAAGCCTGGAGAAGCGGCCGAGGACAGACGCGATATCGAGGGAGCGAGACAATGGCGGGCAGGCTCGAGGGGGAGCACATCGTGGTCACCGGCGGCAGCCGTGGCATCGGCGCGGCGGTGGTCGACAAGGGCCTGGCGGAGGGCGCGGGCTGTCCTCATCGACATCGAGACCGGCCGGGGAGGCGCTGATCGACCAGCTCGCGGCGCCCGAGCGCACCTTCTTCGCCCCCGGCGACATCCGGTCCGCCGCCGATATCGCGCGCTTCCACGAGGCCGCCACGGCGAAGCTCGGCCCGGTGACCGGCCTCGTCAACAACGCCGGCAAGAACTCCTATGCCGATCCCGTCACGATGACCGAGGAGCAGTGGGAGGACGTCTTCAGCGTCGATCTCAAGTCGGCATGGCTGGTCGCGCGGGCCGTGCTCCCGGCGATGATCGCCGCGCAGCGGGGCGCAATCGTCAATATCGCCTCCATCCATTCCGACATGACCTACAAGGGCATGTTCCCCTACGCCGCGGCAAAATCGGGCCTGGTCGGCCTCACCCGTTCGCTGGCGCTCGAGGTCGGCCCGCACCAGATCCGGGTCAACGCAGTATCGCCGGGCTATACCGAGACCTTCCTGGTCAAGGAGTTCTTCGAGCGGAACCCGCCCGAGCTCCGCGCCACGGTGCTCGATGCCCACCCGATGGGGCGCATGGGCAGCCGGCGGAGATCGCGAACGTCGTGGCGTTTCTGCTCTCCGATGAGGCCAATTTCGTCACCGGCGCCAACTGGCGGGTCGATGGCGGGCTGGGGGCGCGATTCGCCGGCTAAGTAGCCGGGCCGCGGTCCTCAGCCGCCGCGATAGTCGCCGTCGATCGCCGCCCGCATGTCGCGGACGGCGTCGGCGAGGTGGTTGCGCATCGCCGTCTCGGCGCCCGCGGCGTCGCCCGCGACGATGCAGTCGAGGATGCGCTGGTGGGCGGCAACGGTATGCTCCGGAGGTCTGCCCGCGGAGCTGCCGGCCGCGCCGGCTCATGAAGAACGAGCGCTTCAGCGCCGGCGTCATCGCCTCGAACAGGGTGATCAGGATGCGGTTGCCCGAGGCGAGCGCCAGCGCCAGGTGAAACCCGACATCCGCCTCGTGGAAGGCCGCCTCGTCCTCGCCGCGGTCGGCCGTGGCCTTGCGCCTCCGCATCGCCTTCAACGCGGTCTCGATCGCCGCCGAGCGCCGGGCGGTTGGCGCGCCGTGCAGCGAGGCCGGCTGCCTGGACCTCGAGCGAGGAGCGGATCTCGACAAGGTCGAACACCCCGCGGGGTCGTTCTGGACGAGGAAATACATGAACTCGCCGAGCGCCGAGGCGTCGGGCTCCTTGACCACCGCCCGCCGCCCGCGAGCGAGATCGAGAAGCCCGCGTCCGGCGACCATCTTCACCGCCTCGCGGACCGTGACGCGGCTCACCCCGTGCTGGATCGCGAGCTCCGCCTCGCTCGGCAGGCTCGCCCCCGGCATCATGTGGCCAAGGATCATCCGCACCAGGTCGTCGGCGACGCTGGCCGTTGCGGTGCCGGTCTCCTCGCGTTTCTTTTCGGCGGGTTCAGTCATGCCAGGCCCTCAGACATGTAACATAACTCGGCCCGGCGCGGGCGGGGAGGATGGTGGCGTCTCCCTTCCCGAAAGGTCTGATCCGACAGTAGCTCTTCCCCGCAAGCTTAGCAAACACAGGCCTACGCGCCGTGACCTGTGCCCGTGCCGGCCGGGGCGGTACTTTACAGACCTGTATTATTCCCATATCGATTCCATGGCACTTCGACGAGGTGCGGGAGCCGGCCGCGGGGAGCGGCCCGCGATGGGAGGAACAACATGACCGAACGTTTTGCGCGGCTCCGGCCGCTGCTGGGTGCTGCGTTGCTGCTGGGCGTGGGAAGCACGGCGGCTCTTGCTCTCGATCCGACCCCGAAGTGGTGCGAAGGCGTCAAGATCGCCGCGTTCCCGGGCGGCCCGCAGGGCGGCGTCTTCGCCAACAACGTCTATAACGGATTCCGTCAGGCCGAGCTCGATCTCGGGCCGGATGGTCACCTACTACTTCTCCGACTGGGATCCCAACAAGATGCTGACCCAGATCCAGCAGGCCGTGGCGACCGGCGTCGACGGCATCGCCACCTACGGCTTCGCCGGCGAGGCGGCCACCGGTCCGGTGGTCCAGCAGGCCTTCGACCAGGGCATCATCTTCACCACGCTCAACACCGCGCTGCCCGACAGCGAGAAGAAATACGCCCCGCAGGGCTTCGGCTTCGTCGGCGCGCCGAACTACGACGCCGGCTTCGCGCTCGCCACCGAGGCGGCCAAGCGGGCCGATCTCAAGTCCGGCGACAAGGTCTTCGTCTGGGGCCTCAAGGGCCAGGGCGGCGACCGCGGCCAGCGCACCGTCGGCGTGATCGACGCCTTCGAGAAGGTCGGCGCCGAGGTCATCTACCAGGAGATCGACCAGGCCACCAACGCCGATCCCAATGCCGGCACGGCCACCTTCGTCGGCCTGATGGGCGCCAACCCCGACGTCAAGATCGTCGTCACCGACCACGGCGGACTGACCTCGAATGTCGGCGTCTATGCCAAGGCCGCCGGCCTCGAGCCCGGCCAGGTGTTCTTCGCTGGCTTCGACATGTCGCCGAACAGCGCCCAGGCGATCGAGCAGGGCTACCAGAGCCTGGTGATCGACCAGCAGCCCTTCCTGCAGGGCTACCTGTCGATGCTCAACATCTGCCTCACCAAGAAGTACGGCTTCTCGGGCCTCAACATCAACACCGCCGGCGCCTTCGTCGACAAGTCGAACGTTGCGGCCGTCGCGCCGCTCGCGGCCGTCGAGATCCGCTGACGCAAAGCTTCGGCGCGGGGCTAATGCTCCGCGCCGATTTTCCCCCGAGGACCCGACGATGGCCGATACCGCGACTGCACCCGCGCCCGCCGCCTCGGCGGCGACCAGGACCGCCGTCATCGAGCTTCGCAACGTGTCCAAGACGTTCGGCGAGGTCCGCTCACTGTCCAACGTCAACTTCGCCGTCTATCCGGGCGAGATCGTCGGCCTGCTCGGCGACAACGGCGCCGGCAAGTCGACGCTGGTCAAGACCATCATGGGCTTCCACCGCCCGGACTCCGGCGGCGAGATCTTCTTCCACGGCAAGCGCATCGACGACTGGTCGGTTGCGCGGGCGCGCGCGCTCGGCATCGAGACCATCTACCAGGAGCGCGCGCTCTGCGAGAAGCAGCCGATCTGGCGCAACATGTTCATGGGGCGGGAGCCCCGCACCAGGTGGGGTCTGCTCGACGTCAAGCGCATGCGTGAGGAGTGCGCGCGGCTGATGAGCGAGCACATGGGCTTCACCTCCGCCGCCGTCCATCCCGACAACGTGGTGACGACGATGTCGGGCGGCGAGAAGCAGGGCGTCGCCATCACCCGCGCCCTTCATTTCGATGCCGAGCTCGTCATCCTCGACGAGCCGACCGTCGGCCTGTCCCTCACCGAGACCAAGAAGACGCTCGACTTCGTCTCCAGCATCAAGAAGGCCGGCAAGTCGGCGGTCTTCATCGACCACAACATCTTCCACGTCTATCCGGTGGTGGATCGGCTCTATGTGCTCGACCGCGGCAAGGTCGCCGGCGTCTACGACAAGTCGCAGATCTCGATGGATGACCTGATCGACCGGCTCTACCGCGTCGCGCGGACCGGCGCGCTGGAATAGGGGACACGGGATGGTGACCGAGACCGCGGCGGCGAAGCCCGCCAATAACCGCATCGCGCCGCCCTCGGCGCTGCGGCGCCACGGCAGCCAGCTCGGCATCATCAGCGTCGGGCTGGTGATGTGGCTGAGCTTCGTCATCGCCGCGCCCGCCGTCTTCACCAACGTCAAGATCTATGCCGCCTTCGCGCAGACCACCCCCCAGTTCGGCATCATCGCGCTGGCGCTGACCTTCGTCGTCATCACCGGCGAGATCGACCTCTCCTTCCCCTCGATCATGGCGCTCGGCACGGCGGCCTTCTGCATCGTCAGCGCCTATGGCGGCATGCCGTGGTATGTCGGCCTCGCCGTCGGCTTCGGCACCGGCGCGGCCTGCGGGCTGATCAACGGCCTCCTGGTGGCGAAGCTCGAACATTCCCTCGCTGGTCATCACCATCGGCACCTCGTTCCTCTATCGCGGGCTCGAACTCGTCCTGATGAACGGCACCGGCGTGCCGCTGACGGCCGAGCAGTTCCCGCAGATGCACGCCTCTTCCGCGAGCCGGTGTTCGGCTTCCCGGTCCAGACGCTGTGGATGGTCATCATCGCCGCGGTGCTCTGGGTGCTTCTCAACCGCACCCGCTTCGGCGCCCATGTCTTCCTGGTCGGCGACAACCCGACCAGCGCCCGGCTGATGGGCATCAACGTCGTCTCGGTGAAGACCCGCGCCTTCATGCTGGTCGGCGTGATGGCGGTGTTCGCCGGCATCCTCACCTCGATCTACGGCTACTATTTCTGGCCGACCACGGGCGACGGGTTCCTGCTCAACACCATCGCCTCGGTGTTCCTCGGCGGCACCTCGGTGTTCGGCGGCACCGGCTCGGTCATCGGCACCTTCGTCGCCTCCTACATCATCGGCGCGATCAATGCCGGCATCGTCTCGGCCGGCATCAACGCCTTCTACACCCAGCTCGCCTTCGGCTTCGTCATCGTCATCTCGGTGGTGCTGCAGATCGTCATCGAGCGCCGCATCCGCCGGCAGTCGCTGACCGGACGATAGCGCCGGTCGCAGCAGGCCAGGAAGATGCGCAGCCGTGCAGCGGGGAGCCTGTGGCCACCCGCGTGCTCCTCGCCAGCCCAGACCGGTCCGAACGTCGCGAGTTCATCATTCGCAAACCACGGACTCGAACGCGCCCTTAACCGCCTCGTCGTAGCAGAACGTAATCGCCGAGGATGCGGAGGGCGTGGATGGGACGCGTCAAGCGAACGGTCAGTCTGGCCGTGACGCTGACCGGAGGAACCCTTCCTGTCGCCTTCTCCGGCCGCCGTCTCACCCCCGCGCTCGGCATCGATCGCTGGCAGATCGATGCGCAGGCTTTCCTGTGGTTCGTTCCCTATCACCAAGGCGCGGTCACCTACTTCAAGGAACTGGGCGTTTGGACCGATGCGGCTCAGGCCCACAACGATCACCTGATCGCGCGCCAGGACGCGCTGGCCGCAGCCTGGCAGGAACTGTAGGCGGAGAACCCCGCCGACTGGAAAAGCGCGTGGGCCGAGCGGCGGCGTCAGGCGCTCAAGCAGGGCGGCTTCCAGATCGTCTTCTCAGGGCCGATTCCGGCCGACGACCCGCCAGCGTCCTCGCCGGCGGGCCGCCGGGGTCGTGGATCGCAGAATTTGCGGGCGATCACTTCGCCACGGTCACCATGGCATTGTCAGGCACGATCATCGGCAGGAAGGTGAAGACGTTGCGCGACGCCGGGTCGACCAGAACCTTGATCCAGTGAATGTTCGGGCTGCCGAAGGTTTCGACCCTCGTCAGGTTGGGGATCATGTGGAAGGCATCCGACAGGGGCTTGTCGATCTTGAAGTAGTGCGTGTCGCCGTGGACGATGACCACCTGCCCGTCATAGCCGCTCGCCTGCTCGGCCAGGGCGTCGAGGAAGGCCGCATAGCCGTCGTGATCGGGCAGCCGGCTCTCGTCGTCATCCTCGGTCTCGGGGACATCGAAGCCGGGATCGCCCTGGAAGACGATCATGACGCCCTTGTCGCCATTCGCCCTGGCCTTGTCGAAGGACTCCTTCAGCCAAGCGATATTGGCGGCGTCGCGCTCGGCATATTCGGCGTTGTCGGCGGCGCATTGTTCGGCGGTACGCTCGCTCTTCTTGGTGCACGCCGCGTCGTCGTTGACCTTGTTGTTGTTGGAGCCGGGAATGTTGAGCCCGACGAACATGGCGCCGCCCTTGGAAATCCGCATGTTCTCGACGAACTTCTCGCCCGGCTTGCCCTGCCGCTCCGGCGTCATGGTTTCCATGCCGAGGCTGTCCGGGGTCGAGAACATGACCTTGCGCAGGTAGCCAAGCCGTTCGAGGTTGTCGTAGCCACCATTGTTGGTGCGGTGACAATCCGTCCACTCGTTGTCGCCCGGGATATAGAAGACCGGCTTGTTCAGACTGTCGAACATGGCGATCGCCGCGTCATAGATGTCGTCGGTGCATTGCGAGCTGCCGTCCTTGATGTCGCCGTCATAGAGCGAAAAGGCGATGTCGGACGCGTTCATGTCGGCGATCAGCGCGGGGATATGCGGCGCGTCGTCGGCCTTGGCGTAGGGCATGTCGCCCCATAGCGCGATCGCATAGGGCGCGTCCTGGGCCGACGCCGTCGCACCGGCAAGAAGCGCCAGCGCCAGCGCAGCGGCCGGGACGCGGAATGCGGAATATGCAGTTGGCATGACAATCTCCAATCCACCTGCATGCGCCGATCGCAGGCAGGGCTGGATACGCCGCCAAGATGACAGTTCGATATGCTCGCTGTGGACCGGCATGGCGGCCCCCGGGCCGGTCTGACGACGCTCCCGAACGGCCTCCGACGACGCCCCGCACGGTCGGCGACGGGTGGCACCCGTCTTGCTTCTTCGAGCGCCACGAAAACCTGTCGAGAAGCCGCTGAAACGTGGAACCGGAGCGGCCGACCGCGCGTTCTGCATACGACCTTAGGGAGATCGTTTTCATGGCCAGCTCAAAGGCGCCGCGTCACCGAATCAGCGGGTGCGCTTCCCCGCGGAAAAGGGCGCACGGACCCCACCTCATCTACTCGGCCGGCGTCGGCCCCGTCAGCGAGACCGTTCCGCCATCAACGCCCTTGTGGCCGGCAACCGAAATTCCCTCGGCGCTGCCATCCGGGCGACAACCGCTGCAGACCGGCGGCCTCAAGCTTCCGATGCCCGACGACAGCCAGACCCGGACCTCCCGGCGCCACTGACAATGCCGACGCGCCTCGAACGGGCCGGCCAGCCGTCCCGTCAGCAACCAGGAGTCATTCGGGGCAAAGTGCGCTAGTATCCGCTCGAGTCTTTTTCGATCAGGCCGACGTCTCGATGCGCCTCCTGTCCGGACTGTTGACGAAATTCATCCGCAACGGGCGCCTGCGGCTTTACGATTCCGCCGGCGGTTCGCACGACTTCGGATCGGGCGAGAACGGCCCTTCCGTGACGGTGCGACTGCACGACGGGGCGCTGGAGCGCAGGCTGGCGCTCAACCCCGAACTCGTCGCCGCCGAAGCCTACATGGATGGCACCCTGACACTCGAAGACGGTTCGACCGTCCACGACTTCCTCGAGCTCTTTTCGGTCAACCGCTCCGGCCTTGCCTCGGCCGGTTCACAGAAGCTGCTGCGCCGGGCATGGCGCGGCGTCAAACGCTGGCAACAGGCCAATCCGCTTGGCGTCGCGGCCAGGAATGTCCGCCACCACTACGATCTTTCGACCGATCTCTTCCGCCTCTTTCTTGACGAAGGGCTCGACTATTCCTGCGCCTATTTCCGCGATCCCGAGACGGAGACCCTCGAGGAGGCGCAGCAGGCCAAACTCGTTCACATCGCCGCCAAGCTTCGCCTGGAACCCGGCATGAGCGTCGCCGAAATCGGCTCGGGCTGGGGATCGCTGGCGATCCACCTGGCCAGCCAGTGCGGGGCAAGGGTCACGGCGATCAACGTCTCGCCGGAACAGCTGAAGATATCCCGCGAACGGGCCGAGCAGGCGGGCGTCGCCGACCGGGTGACCTTCCTGGAACGCGACTATCGGGAAGTCGAGGGGCGCTTCGATCGCGTCGTCTCGGTCGGCATGATGGAGCATGTTGGCGTCGATCATTTCGACGCCTATTTCATCAAGGTTCGCGACATGCTGGTTGATGACGGCTTCGCGATGATCCACGCCATCGGACGCATGACCCCGCCGGGAACGACCGGGCCCTTTATCCGCAAATACATCTTTCCCGGCGGCTACGTGCCGGCGCTTTCGGAGGTGTTCGCTTCGCTGGAACGGGTGGGGCTCTGGGTCGCGGACAACGAAATCCTGCGGCTGCATTACTACTATACGATCAGGCAATGGCGGCAGCGTTTCGCGGCGAACCGGGCGGCGGCGGAGAAGCTCTACGACGAGCGCTAGCAATACGTTATCGCCTGCGCGCCGGACGCCTTCAGACCGTTACGTATTGCTTGGCGCGGCGCGGCAAGCGCCCGCAGCAGGTCGAAGCCATAGGCCTGGCGAAACAGGATCAGTCCCAGCCCCGCGACGGCGATGCCGCAAAGCATGAAATACAGGGCCGCGCGGCGGTCGCGCCACAACAGCCAGCCTGTTGCGGTCAGCGGCAGGGCCAGGAGGTTGTGCTTGATAAACAGGCTCGCGGCGAAAGCCGCCGCCGCCGGCACGGTCTGCCCGCGAAACAACAGCTGCAGCGCGGCAAGTTGAACGGCGTGACCCAGCAATTGGGGATCGGCCATGGCGACATAGTCGCTGCCCACCAGCAACACGGCGGCGAAAAACACCATGGCACCCACGCAGGCGCGAAGGCCGCAGCCCATCCGCCGGCAGGCCAGCGCGATGCCGGCGCCCACGCCCAGGAATGCGAGCAGCGACAGGGCGCGCCCGGCGACAACGGCGTCGCCAGTCCATTCCGCAATGGCGGCTGTCAGGTAGAAGGACAGCGGCGGATAGTTGTTGACCATCAGGCCGCCTGGCGGCGGATACAGGGCACGGCCGGATAGAAGGGCCAGCGCATGGGCCGCGTTCCAGCCTTCATTGGGGTCCAGCGGCGCCGGCACGGCAATGGCCAGGGCGTTGCGGGCGAGCAATAGCGCCGTCATGAGCGTCATGGCGGCCCAAAGGATCGCGGAAAGGCGCGCGCTCATCGCCGACAGCTCCGGTCCGGCAGGATGTCATAGAAGGAAAAAAAGCTGCCCGCATGGCGCAGGCGCAGCATCGGCGGCACCGGTGTGCGCTTGCCGCCAAGATGCACCACCACCGCGATGTCGAAATGGCATTGGAAGTGATCGAGATAGGGCAGGCTCTCCCGCATTTCCGGGATGGCGTCCAGCGTGCCGCGCGCCAGAACCTTCAACTCGTCCACATCAGGCGGCGAGCCCTGCTGCGCGGTCTTGGCGGCGTAGCGCGCATAGGGCTGGTTCCATTGCACGACATGCTGGCCCCTGGTGGTGAACAACAGGGGCGTGAACGCGCCGCGTTCCGCAATGGCGAATTCCGCCATGTGCCAATAGGGCTGGTCGGGGCGCTCGCCGATGGCATCGCCGTCCAGCACCGTCAGCAGGCGCGCGCCGCGCGGTATTTCCACCAGCGACGCCTGGAATTCCCGGAACTGGCGGTCATAGGCCAGCCAGTTCCGGGTCAGCACGACCGCGTTGCCTGCGATCATGGTCAGCGCAAGCACCGCCAGGCCGGCGCGCACCGGCGGTTCCATGCGCAATTCCGCCGAGGCGAACAGCATTGCCCCCAGCACCGCAGGCAAGCGCAGATGCACCGCCCAGCCGCCCAGCGCCCATTCCGGCGCGCCCAGCGCCCCGACCAGCAACAGGGCCAAGGTGCCCCACAGGGCCGGGTGCAGGCGCGCCTTGCGCAGGACCAGCGCCAGGGCCAGGCCGCCGAACAGGATGGCGGGCAGGACATAGTCGCTGTTGTCGAAAGCGTATTCCGTCAGGCTCTGGAAGCGGTCCAGCATCGTGTCGGCCAGATGGAATGCGACACCGCCCTCGCCTGTGCTGCGGGGCTTGAGCAGCGCAAAGGCCATGGCGGCGGGGACATAGAGCAGGGCGAGATGCGCGGCGCGGCGGCCCAGCGCAGCCAGATTGCGGTTTTCGAGGCGGAGATTCTGCGCCACCTCGAAGCCTGCCAGCATCAGCAGCAGGCTGGCGGCGGCGAAGATGTGGCAGAAGTAAAGCGCGGTGACGGCAAGCGCGAAACCTGCCAGCCGGCCCGCGCTGTTGCGGCCGTCGGTGGCGATCCAGGCGGCGAAGATCGCAAAACTCAGTCCGGCGGAAAAATAGTAATTGAAGAAGCCCCAGACGAAGTTTGCGTTATAGGCGAAGAAGCTGCCGAACAGCGGTGCAATGCCGGTGCGGCCATACAAGGCGCGGTGAATGGCGCCGGGGCCCAGAATCCACAGGAACAGCGCCGCGGTGAGAAACAGCTTGGTCGCCACCACCACGCCGGTCAGCCGGGCCAGAAGCGGCACCAGAATTTCTCCCGCCAGATTGGGCACAAAGCCCCATTGCAGGTGATAGAGGCCGCGGGCGCTGGAAGCGCCGTGATGAAAGGTGCCCTGTTCGATCAGCGCAAAGCTTGCCAGGTGCGCGGGATAATCGGGCATGGCCGGTGCCCACACGCTCCACAGCGGCGTGGCCAGCATCACGGAGGCGGCTATCAGGGTAAAGCCGGTCCAGTGCCGTGGTGCCCAATCGCGCTCCCAGGCCATCCGGCGTCGTTGCCCCCGCTTTGCCGCGCCGATCATAGGCCAATCGATTCACTTTGGTTACGGCTATCCGATGCGGCTCATTTGCCCCGCGGCTTGCCTGGGCCTGAGCGCGGCGGAGCCGCCGGCCTTCGCGGTCGTCTCAGTGAAAATCCCGGGACGGCGGCAGGATGCGCACATCGCGGGGATGCCCCCCCTTGCCATGAGAGTGCGCCGGCTTGTGTCTGGGCACGTCGGCGCCCGACAGAAGACGCAGATCGGCGCTGCGGTCCAGCAATGTGTCGGCCATCAGGTGAACCACCCCGTCGGGGCTTTTCTGCACCCGGCCTTCGGCCAGCAGCAGGCGCGATCCCATGGCTTCCTTGCGGAAGCGCCGGAACACGCGCTCCCAGATCACCACATTGCAGATGCCGGTTTCATCACTGAGGGTGATGAAAACGGTGGTGCCCTCGCCCGGGCATTGGCGCACCAGCACCACCCCGGCACAGCGCGCCGGCGCGCCGTCGGGCAGGGCGCCCACATCCTGGCAGGACAGGATGCCTTCCTGCGTAAAGCCGGCGCGCAGGAACTGGGTGGGATAGCCTTTCAGCGACAGGCGCGTGGTCTGGTAATCCGCCAGCACCTGCTCGCTCAGCGGCATCGCGGGCAGGGGCGCGATGGCTTCTGGGCCCAGTTCCGGGGTGGCGCCCGGTTTCCCCGGTGGGCGAACAAGGGCAGCGGCGCATCGTCGGGCAGGCGGCGCACCGCCCACAGGCCTTCGCGGCGGTCCAGGCCGAAACCGCGAAAGGCGTCGGCTTGTGCCAAGGTGACCAACGCGGGCTTGGGCAGGGCGGTGCGCCGCGCGAAATCGGCGAAGCCGCGATAACCGTAACCGCGCTCTTCCATCACGGTGCGGGCATGGCTTTGCGCCAGGCCGTCAACCTGGCGCAGGCCCAGGCGCAGGCCGAGCGCGGTCTGCGTCCGCTCCAGGGTGGAATCCCAGTCGCTGAAGGCGGCGTCCGGCGGCAGCACCGTCACGCCATGCTCGCGGGCACAGCGCACGATTTCGGCGGGCGCGTAAAAGCCCATCGGCTGGGCGTTCAGCAGCGCCGCCGCGAAGGCCGCCGGATGGTGGCATTTGATCCAGGCCGAGACATAGACCAGCAAGGCGAAGCTGGCGGCATGGCTTTCGGGAAAGCCGTAACTGCCGAAGCCCTTGATCTGCTCGAAGCAGGCTTCGGCGAAATCTTTTTCATAGCCGCGCGCGCTCATGCGGCCGACGAACTTTTCCCGGAAATCGCCGATGGTGCCGACATTGCGGAAGGTCGCCATGGCGCGGCGCAGGCCATTGGCTTCCTCCGGGGTGAATTGGGCCGCAACGATGGCCAGCCGCATCGCCTGTTCCTGGAACAAGGGAACGCCCATGGTTTTCTTGAGCACCGCATACAGTTCATCGGGCGGGCCATGGTCGGGATGCGGCGCGGGGAAGCGGATCAGGGCGGGATTGGCGCGGCGCTTGAGATACGGGTTCACCATGCCGCCCTGGATGGGGCCGGGCCGCACGATCGCCACCTCGATCGTCAGGTCATAGCGGTTGCGCGGTTTCAGGCGCGGCAGCATGCTCATCTGGGCGCGGCTTTCCACCTGGAACACGCCGATGGCGTCGGCCCGGCACAGCATGTCGTAAACCCGGCTGTCGTCCTGCGGCACGTTGGCCAACGTCAGCTTGTCTTGCGCACCCCTTGCATGGCTGTGGATCAGCGCGAAGGCCTTGCGGATGCAGGTCAGCATCCCCAGCGCCAGCACATCCACCTTCATGATCTGCAAGGTGTCGAGATCGTCCTTGTCCCATTCGATGAAATAGCGGTCGTCCATCGCGGCGGGGCCGATGGGCACGGTCCAGTCCAGCTTGTAACGCGCCAGGACAAAGCCGCCGACATGCTGGGACAGGTGGCGGGGAAAGCCCATCAGCCGCCTTGCGAATGAGACGGCCCTGGCCACCGCGGCATTGGCCGGATCGCATTCGCCCTGCACGATCTGGTGTGCCTGCAAGTCGTCGCCATGATGGCCCCAGACCGTGTCGGCCAGCTTTGCGGTCACGTCCTCGGTCAGGCCGAACACCTTGCCGACTTCGCGGATGGCGCTGCGCGGGCGGTAATGGATGACGGTGGCGGTCAGCGCGGCCCGGCGATGGCCGTAACGCTGGTAGATGTGCTGGATGACTTCCTCGCGCCGTTCATGCTCGAAATCCACGTCGATATCGGGCGGCTCGCGCCGCTCGGTATTGAGAAAGCGCTCGAACAGGACTTCGACCTCGGTCGGGTCCACGGCCGTGACGCCGATGGCGTAGCAGACCACGGAATTGGCGGCCGAGCCGCGGCCCTGGCAGAGGATTGCCTTGCCGCGGGCGAATTTCACGATGTCGTAAACGGTCAGGAAATAATGGGCGATGGCGCGCTCGGCGATGAAGCGAAGTTCCTTTTCGGCGAGGGCCGCGATTTTGCTGGGAACGCCGCCTGGATAGCGCCATTTCAGGCCCGCTTCGGTCAGATCGCGCAGATGCCCGTCGGCGGTCTTGCCGCGCGGCACCGGCTCGCGCGGATAACGCTGGCCCAGTTCGGCCAGGGTGAAGGTGATTTTTGCGGCAAAGCGCAGCGTTTCCTGGACGGCCTGGGGACAGGCGCGAAACAGGCGCACCATCTCCTGCGGCGGCTTGAGATGGCGTTCTGCATTGGCCTCAAGCCGCGTGCCCGCCTCCTGCAATGTCACATGCTCGCGAATGCAGGTAACCACGTCCTGCAAGTCGCGCCGCTCCGCATGGTGATACAGCGCGTCATTGACCGCGATCAGCGGCACGCTGGCCGCATCGGCCATCTGTTTAAGGGCCTTAAGACGACGGCGGTCCTCGCCCGTATGCAGCATGGAGGCCGCCAGCCAGCTATCGCGGCCCAGGGCCGCCAGCACGGGCTTCGCCGCTTCGGGATCGGCCGGCGGCATCACGATCAACAGCAATCCGCGGCGCTGTTCCTGCAGGTCGGCAAAATCCAGCAGGCATGCACCTTTCCCGGCGCGCAGCTTGCCGATCGAAAGCAGGCGGCACAGCCGGCCATAGGCCTTGCGGTTCCGGGGATAGGCCAGGATATCCGGCGTGCCGTCGCGAAAAACCAGCCGCGCTCCGATCAACAGGCGCGGCCGCCCTGTCTCCTCCAGCGTCCGCCACGCCGCATAGGCCCGCACCACGCCCGCCAGGCTGTTGCGGTCGGCGATGCCGATGGCGGGATAGGCCAGGGCTTGCGCCTGGGCCACGAATTCCGGCGGCGAGGAGGCGCCGCGCAAAAAGGAGAAATTGGTGGTGACCGCCAGCTCCGCATAGCTCATGCGAAAAGACCCTGCAGGTACCAGCGCGGCGCCGGCTGGTTCTGGGTGTGAGGCCCGTGGCGGTAGAGCCAGAAACGCTGGCCGCCCTGCGTTTCCACGCGGAAATAGTCGCGGGTCAGCCCCAGGCCGTTTTTCGGGTCGCTGCGGTTCCACCATTCCATGGCGATGCGTTCGGGACCTTCGGCCCGTGCCACGTCGTAGCGGCATTGCCGCCAGCGGAAGAATTTCGGCGCCCCGTCCGGTGCCACCGCAAAGCCGGCTTCGATCTCTTCGGGCTTTTGCAACAGCCGCAGCGGACGGCGCGGCGGATCGCCCGCCCGGCGCTTCACCCGCCAATCCTGCGCGGTGAAATCGCGCTCCTGCGCCGGCACCGCCACACCGGCGGCCTCGGGAATATGGGTGTCCTGGGACACGAAGCGCTGCACGCGGCCGGAGCCGAACCGCGCCGACAACCGGTCGATCAGAAAAAGGATCTGGCGGCGGGCATTCTCGTCGCTGTCGAAGCTGATAGTGCCGGGCTGGGTCTCTTGCGCCAGCAGCGCCTCCAGCCGGATCAGGTCGAAGCCGAAGCCAGGATCCAGCGGATCGGCCATGGTGTCCAGTTTCTGGCGGAGCAGCCGCAGCATGACTTTCGGGTCGCGCAGCGCCTCGCCGGTGCGTACCGCGATGCGTTCGACCTTGCCGTCGGCACGGAAGAAGGCGGCCTGCAACAGCCGCGCGCCGCGGCCCTGGCGTTCCAGGATTTCGCTCAGGGATCCGGCCAGGGCGAGCAGCGATACCGCGATGGCCTCTTCGGTCACGACGGGCTCGGCAAAGCGCTGCTCGGCCATCAGGTCGGGCAGGGGGCGGCGGGGCTGCAGCGGCTGCTCTTGCGCGCCCAGCATCACCTTCAGCCTGGTGACGAAAGTCTTGCCCAGCCGTTCCGACAACTCGCTGTGCAACCGTTGCGCCACCATGCCGACATTCTTGAGGCCGGCATGGCGCAGGGCCCGCACAATCTTGTCGTCGCAATCCAGGGCGGCGATGGGCAGGGGCGCGACGGCATCCGCTTCGCCGCCCGGCGGAACGATCGTTTGGGGCTTGAAGCGCGCCAGCGCTTTTGCCGCCAGCGACGTGCCGGCAATGGCGCCGCGCACGCACAGGCCCTGAGCCGCGATACGCCGTGTCACACCCGCCAGCATCGCCGCTTCGCCGCCGAACAGATGCGCGGCGCCGGTGATGTCGAGGAACAGGCCGTCAGGCGCATCCAGGCTGACCAGCGGCGTGAAACGGTCGCACCAGTCGGCAATCGCGTCCAGCAAGGCGGCATCGGCGGGTTCGTCCGCCGGCACGACTTTCAGCGGCTGCACCATGGCGCGGGCATTGGCCAGCGGCTGGCCCTGATGGAGTCCCAGTCTTTGCGCCCGCGCGTCCAGGGCATGGACATGCAACGCGTTGCCCGTCTTGCGGCTTACCACCAGCGGCGCCTCAAACGGCCTGCCGTTCCTGCGCATAAGCCGGTCGGCCGGCAGGCGTGCAAACCACAGCGCCAATAGTCTTCGATGCCGCGACATGGCTCAGGATGTCTTCGCTTTCTTGTGAAGCAGGAGGCGATGCCGCAGCAAAATGCCGGCCGAAGGCCGGCGCGCGCCGTGACAAAGGAGGGTCGGCAAAGGCCACATCTTCGGGGTTCCATCGCATCAGAAAATCGCCAAGCCCGCCCAGACGATGGCGGATCAGCCGCGCGTCAAAAACCGGATTGCCCCAATTGTCGTCATCGGCCTGCGATACCGCGCTGGCGATCCTCCAGCGCGTCAGCGCCGCGCTGGGCTGGGCCTGCGCGCCATGGCGCAGGACAAGAACCGTGACGCCGCTTTCGCCGGCCGCCAAAGCCAGGCGGCGGCTGGCCACCAGGTCCAGGCATTTGGGCATGCCTGCCACTTCCAGCAGCAATGCACCGGCATGCGGGCAGGCCAATATGTCGCCGGCCGCCGACAGGGCGTCGGCGGCGTTGCGGGTGCGCACCAGGGTCATCTGCCGCGGATCGCCGCCCAGCTCGAGCAGCCCGCCCGGTGCCATCGCGCCATATTCCAGCGCCTCGTAATCGGGTCGTACCCAGAAGAAGGGTTTGCGGCCCGCTGCCAGGATCGCCAGCAAGGCGGCAAAACCCCCGGCGCCCCATCCGTCCGCAAAAATCTCGTGCACGGCGCCGGGGCGCAGACCGCCACCCAGCACGGCATCTGCCTGTGGATGACCCAGGGGAACCGGGGCCCGGTCGGGGGGCAGGCCATAGTGCGCCAGGGAATGGCGCAATTCCGTCAATTTTTCACTTTTGTTCATGGTATGTTCTATAATGCGGGAGCGGCGCACGGAGTCAATCGGGGCGCACGCATTTACCCCGTGCGTATCAGGCATGTTGCGCTGCAACTGGTAGCGTGTTCACATGCCGGGTAATTCTAAGAAATGGGCGTTTCCCTGGCTTTCCGCGGGAGGGCGGGGGATCTGTACCTGAATGACGGTCTGGGGTTGAGATGGGCTTGCCACCGAAACAGGGTCTCTATGACCCGCGCAACGAGCATGACGCCTGCGGCGTCGGCTTTGTCGCCAATATCAAGGGCGCCAAGTCCCATGAGATCATCGGGCAGGGCCTGCAGCTTCTGATCAATCTGGACCATCGCGGCGCGGTGGGCGCCGATCCGCTGGTCGGCGATGGCGCCGGCATCCTGATCCAGATTCCCGATCCGCTGTTCCGCGACTGGGCCAAGGACACCGGCGTCGTCCTGCCGCCGCCCGGCCAATATGCCGTGGCCATGTGCTTCCTGCCGCGCGAAGCCAAGGCGCGCGAAATCGTCGTCAAGCAGTTTGAGCATTTCATCAAGGTCGAAGGCCAGAAGCTGCTCGGCTGGCGCGATGTGCCGACCGACCCGGCGGGCCTGGGCAAGACCGTGCTCGACGAGATGCCGCTGATCCGCCAGGCGATCATCGCCGCGGGCCCGGACATCAAGGACCAGGACGCCTTCGAGCGCAAGCTGCTGACCATCCGCAAGCAGACCCAGAACCCGCTGGCGGATCTGGCCAAGAAACACAAGCTGCCGGCGATTCACCCAGTTCTACATGCCGTCCTTCTCCACCCGCACCGTGGTCTATAAGGGCCTGCTGCTGGCGCCCGACGTGGGCCGCTTCTATCGCGATCTGCGCGAACCCGCTGACCGAATCGGCGCTGGCGCTGGTGCATCAGCGCTTCTCCACCAACACCTTCCCGTCCTGGAAGCTGGCGCACCCCTACCGCTTCATCGCCCATAATGGCGAGATCAACACGGTGCGCGGCAACGTCAACTGGATGAATGCGCGCCGCCGCACCATGGAATCCGATCTGCTCGGGCCCGGACCTCGACAAGATGTGGCCGCTGATCCCGCACGGCCAGTCCGACACCGCCTGCCTCGACAATGCGCTGGAGCTGCTGGTGGCCGGCGGCTATCCGCTGGCCCATGCGGTGATGATGCTGATCCCGGAAGCCTGGGCCGGCAACGACTGATGGACGCCAAGCGCAAGGCCTTCTACGAATATCACGCGGCCCTGATGGAGCCCTGGGACGGCCCCGCCGCGATCGCCTTCACCGACGGCCGCCAGATCGGCGCCACGCTGGACCGCAACGGCCTGCGCCCGCGCGCTTCATCGTCACCGACGACGATCTGGTCATCATGGCCTCGGAATCCGGCGTGCTGCCGGTCCCGGAGGAGAAGATCGTGCGCAAATGGCGCCTGCAGCCGGGCAAGATGCTGCTGATCGATCTCGAAGAGGGCCGCATCATCGAGGACGAGGAGATCAAGCGGACCCTCGCCGACGCCGAGCCGTATGAGGAATGGCTGAAGACAGGCCCAGTTCAAGCTGGAAGAACTGCCGGACCTGCCCGAAGACCATCACGCCCAGCCGAACGATCCCTCGCTGCTGCTCGATAGCCAGCAGGCCTTTGGCTACACCCAGGAAGACATCCAGTTCTTCCTGGAGCCGATGGCGGCAGCGGGCGACGATCCGGTCGGCTCCATGGGCACCGACACGCCGATCGCGGTGCTCTCGAAGAAGCCGCAAGCTGCTCTACAATTATTTCAAGCAGAATTTCGCGCAGGTGACGAATCCGCCGATCGATCCGATCCGCGAAGAGCTGGTGATGAGCCTGGTCTCGATGATCGGGCCGCGGCCGAATCTGCTCGGGCGCGATGCCGGCGCGCACAAGCGGCTGGAAGTGGCCCAGCCGGTGCTGACCAACGCCGATCTCGAGAAGATCCGCTGCATTTCCGAGCTGCTCGACGGCGCCTTCCGTACCGCCACCCTCGATTGCACCTGGCCGGCGGAAGGCGCCGACGGGCTGGCGAAGGCCGCTGCAGCGCATCTGCCGCAAGCGACCGACGCGGTGCTGGCCGACAACAACATCCTGATCCTTTCGGACCGCGCAGTGGCGCCGAGCGCATTCCGATTCCGGCGCTGCTCGCCACCGCGGCCGTGCATCATCACCTGATCCGCCAGGGCCTGCGCATGCAGACCGGCCTGGTGGTGGAGACCGGCGAAGCGCGCGAGGTGCACCATTTCTGCGCGCTGGCCGGCTATGGCGCCGAGGCGATCAATCCCTATCTTGCCTTCGAGACGCTGGAGCAGATCCGCGTCCGCAGAGGCTCGCCCTGAAGCCCTATGAAGTGCAGAAGAACTACATCAAGGCGGTCGGCAAGGGCATCCTGAAGGTGATGTCCAAGATGGGCATCTCCACCTATCAATCCTATTGCGGCGCGCAGATTTTCGACGCGGTCGGCCTGTCCAGCGAGCTTCGTCGAGAAATATTTCACCGGCACCGCCACGACCATCGAAGGCATCGGCTTGCAGGAGATCGCCGAGGAATGCGTCCGCCGGCACAACGACGCCTATGGCGACAATCCCGATCTATCGCAACATGCTCGATGTCGGCGGCGACTATGCCTTCCGCCTGCGCGGCGAGGAGCATGCCTGGACGCCGGAATCGGTCGCCACTGCAGCACGCGGTGCGCGGCAACATGCCGGACGAATACCGGCCTTTGCCCAGAACATCAACGAGCAGAACGAGCGCCTGCTGACCATGCGCGGACTGATGGAGTTCAAGGCCGAGGCACGGCATTGCGCTCGAGGAGGTCGAGCCCGCGGCGAGATCGTCAAGCGCTTCTCCACCGGCGCGATGAGCTTCGGCTCGATCTGCCGCGAGGCCCATACCACGCTCGCCATCGCCATGAACCGCATCGGCGGACGCTCCAATACCGGCGAGGGCGGCGAGGAATCGGACCGCTTCAAGCCGCTGCCCAACGGCGATTCCATGCGTTCGGCCATCAAGCAGGTGGCCTCGGGCAGCTTCGGCGTCACCGCCGAATACCTGGTCAATGCCGACGACCTCCAGATCAAGATGGCCCAGGGCGCCAAGCCCGGCGAAGGCGGCCAATTGCCCGGCCACAAGGTCGACGCGAACATCGCCAAGGTTCGCCATTCGACGCCGGGCGTCGGCCTGATCCGCCGCCGCCGCACCACGACATCTATTCCATCGAGGACCTGGCCCAGCTGATCCACGACCTGAAGAACGTCAATCCGAAGGCGCGCATCTCGGTGAAGCTGGTCTCGGAAGTGGGCGTCGGCACGGTGGCGGCGGCGTCGCCAAAGGCGCGCGCCGATCACGTCACCATTGCCGGTTATGATGGCGGCACCGGCGCGTCGCCCGCTGACCTCGCTGACCCATGCCGGCATCGCCCTGGGAAATCGGCCTGGCCGAGACCCAGCAGACCCTGGTGCTGAACGGCTTGCGCGGGCGCATCGCGGTGCAGGTCGATGGCGGCCTTCGCACCGGGCGCGACGTCGCCATCGGCGCGCTGCTGGGCGCGGACGAATTCGGCTTCGCCACCGCGCCGCTGATCGCCGCGGGCTGCATCATGATGCGCAAACGCCATCTCAACACCTGCCCGGTGGGCGTCGCGACCCAGGACCCGGTGCTGCGCAGCGCTTCACCGGCCCGCCGGAGCATGTCATCAACTACTTCTTCTTCGTCGCCGAGGAACTGCGCGAGATCATGGCGACGATGGGCTTTCGCACCGTCAATGAGATGATCGGCCGGGTGGACCGCTCGACATGGGCAGGCGGCATCCCACTGGAAGGCCAAGGGCGTGGACCTCTCGCAGCTCCTCCTACAGCGTCACGCCCAAGCCCGGCGTCGCCATCCACAATCGCGAAAAGCAGAATCACGGCCTGGAA
>CAWIGN010000012.1:0-35456 GCA_963835715.1 uncultured Alphaproteobacteria bacterium | reverse complement strand
CCCCGGCGACAGGCGGACGAGGTTGGGCACGAACACCGAGATCAGATAGACGCCGTAACTGGCGCTAAAGCCCCAGACCAGCTTGCGGCCAAGCCCGTCCGGCGGCGCCAGGCCGGCATCGAACCGCGCCACGGCCCTGCAGGCAGGTCCCGCCACCAATGCCGCGAAGAACACCAGCGCCGCATAGCGCCAGGCCAGCTGGCTGCCCAGGCGAAAGCCGTTCTCGGCGAATCCCCGCAACACGATAGCGCCGGCCGCCAGCGCCGCAGCGCCCAGCGCGATGCTTCCCGCCAGGGAAAACCGGCCTGGTACCAGGCGTGCAATCCTGCGCGGACCCCAAAGGGCGATGTCATCCAGAACAGCCACGATATTGAAAATTCCGCAGGCTTACCTGCAGACAACGACGGGCGCCGCCAAAAGATGCCTGCCGCCATCACATCCGTCTTCAAACCGTAAGGGCGACGGCAAAGCCTTCCACCGGCCGATTGGCCTCGCGGCGCGGCGCCGCGGCGACAAGGCCCGCCAAGGCGAAACCGGCATGATCGGCCATGCCGCGCAGATAGGCTTCGCTGTGCCGCCAGCGCCGCTTGGGGCCGAGCTCGAAATCCCTCGCCGTCCGCCTTCTCGGCGGTGAAGAGGAAAAAGCCATCGGAGCGAAGGCGGCGGCGCGCGCCCGCGAACACCGCTTTCAGATCGCCCAGATAGACCAGGGTATCGGCGGCCAGGATCAGGTCATAGGAAGGTCCCGCTGCGCCAAGCGCGGTTTGCAGGTCCGCGACCTGCAGATGGTCGTAGATGCCGCGCGCCCGCGCCTTTGCGATCATGGCCGGCGACAGGTCCACCCCATCCAGCCGCGCCGCCAGGGGTTTGAACACTGCCCCCGCCAGGCCGGTGCCGCAGCCCAGATCCAAAATGGCGAGCTTCTTTTCCATCGCCGATGGCATCACCAGGGCGGCGAGATCGAACAGGATCTGCGGCGCGGCATAGGCCAGCTGCCCGATCATGCGCGCGTCATAGTCGGCGGAGAACTGGTCGAACAGATGGCGGACATAGCCGGCGTCGGAGCGCGGCGCGGCCTTGATCGCCGCGCAGGCCGCGATCATGTCGGCAGGCGGATTTTCCAGGGCGTGCAAATTCTCCAGCGCCTTGTCCGCTTCGCCGGCCTTGAGCCAGGCGGCGGCGATCCGTTCGCGCGCCCGCACCAGGCCGGGGTCCATGCGCAAGGCCCGCTGCAATTCGGCGATGGCCGTCGGCAGGGCCCCGCTGTTGCTGTCGGCGGCCGCCAGCAAAGCCTCGCCCAAAGCCAGCACCGCCACCGCGACCTGGGGATTGAGCGACACCGCCTCGCGCGCCGCAGCCAGGGCGGCATCGCTGTCGCCGCTCGCCAGCAGGGCCTTGATCAGGGTCAGACGCGCCAGCAGGCCGCCGCGCCCAGCCGCCAGCCGTGCGTGCAGGGCGCGCGCGGCGTCCGGCGCCCGGCCGGACGCGATCAGCGCCTCCGCTGCCTGAATCGGATCGCCCTCGTCCAAGGGATCAGCCGGCAAGGATGCAAAGACCGTTGTTCAGGACCACGGTTCCCGGACGCTCCTTGACCGAGGCGCGGTAGGAAATGGTGCCGCCGTCCTGCCACATCTCCACCACCAGCGTCTCGCCGGGAAACACCGGCTTGGAGAAGCGCACGTCGAACTGGGTGATGCGTTCGGGCTGGTATTGCGCCACGGTCGAAAGCACCGCCCGGCAGGCCGTGCCATAGGAACACAGGCCGTGCAGGATGGGGCGCGGAAAGCCGACCAGTTTGGCGAAGGCCGGATCGCGGTGCAGCGGATTGCGGTCGCCCGACAGGGCATAGAGCAAAGCCTGGTCGGGCCGCGTATCGCATTCCTTCACCAGGTCGGGGGCGCGGCCGGGGATTTCGTGCAGCGCCGGACCGCCATGCGGCTGGCCGCCGAAGCCGCCATCGCCGCGCGCAAAGATCGACGAGACGATGGTGAACAGCCTGTCGCCGGTCGCCGCCTCGCGGGTCACCCGCTCCTGCACCAGCACGGCGCCCTTGCCTTCGCCCTTGTCCAGGATGGCCAGCATGCGCTCGTCCGACACCACCTCGCATTTGGGCGGCAAGGGCCGGTGAAAGGTGATGCGGCGCTCGCCATCGACAACCAGCGCGAAATTGATCACCGATTTCTGCGGCATGCGCTGGCGCTCGGGCGGGGCTTCGCCGCGGCTGATCACGCTGGCGAAGGTGGGCACCACCTTCAGGCCGTTATTCTCGTAGACGAAGGGCAGCTCCTTTTCGTCCAGCGGATCGCGGCCCATCCCCACGCCCAGGGCGTAGAGCATGACGTCCTTTTCGTCGTAATGCGCGGCAAGCCCGGTGGCGCCGGACTGCATCATGTCGTCATAGTCGATGGGCATGAAGTTCCGTCCTCGCCACTCTGGCATCAATCTAGAGCCTATGATGGTATGACGCCATGATCATGCCCGCCCCGACATCGGCGCCGCCGCCCTATTACTCGCCGCCCAGGGGCGGCAATGGCTGCCTGTGGGGCTGCCTGATCGTGCTGCTGATCCTGTCCCTGCCGCCGGTCCTGCTGGGGGGGTATGGCGCATGGTTCCTGGCGGACGGCTACCGGCACAGTCCCGTGCTGCGGGTGGTTAGTGAACTGGTGCGCAGCGACGGCATGGTCCAGCAGGTGCTGGGCCGCGGCACGGTGGTGACGGGCGTGGAGGGCAATGTCTTTTCCTGGGTTCCCGGCCGGGCCAGCGACAATTTCGACGTCCTGCTGGAAGGCCCCAAGGGCGTGGGCTACCTGGACGTCCGGTCCCGCCACACCGTCTTCGGGACGCCGAGACTGGACAGCGCCATCCTGACCGGTCCGGACGGCCGGCGCTACGACCTGCTGCGGCATCTGCCCCTGCCCGACGACGGACGGCCCGACACCTCGATCTAGGTCGCGACCACCACCTGCGACAACGCCATGCCGGGGCCATCGCCGATCACCTGGGTAAGCGGAATGCCGTTCTTGTCGATGCAGGAGCGCGCCGTGTCATAGCCTTCCTGGATGGCCTGGTCGAACTTCTTCCAGTCGCGCAACTGGATGTCGGGCATCGGCGGCTCGATCAGGTAGTCGCACTGCTCGCGCACGATGCGGCGCTGGGCTTCCGATCCCACCGTGCCCGAACGCATCAGGATGGAGACGATGGAGGGATTGCCGCGCATGCGCTGGCCCAGCAGCCACCACCAGGGGCGTTCGCCATAGCGGCTGTCCTGGGCCTGAAGATCGACTTCGCCGGTGATGTCGCAGGCGATGATCGGGCCGGCGCCATGCGCCTGCTCGCGCATCACATCCACCGGCAGATTGTTCATCACCCCGCCATCCACCAGCAGGTGGCCGTGATGGGTGACCGGCGGCAGGATGCCCGGCAGCGCCACGCTGGCGCGCAGCGCCCGCCACAGCTTGCCGTCGCGGTGGATATGGATGCGACCGGTGGTCAGGTCCGACGACACCGCGAAGAAGGGCAGCGGCAGTTCCTCGATTGCCACTTCGTCGAAATGCTCGCGCAGCCGCGCGCTGACCTTCTTGCCGCGCAGCAGGGCGATCAGGGGAAGCGTGAAATCCGACAGCGGATTGTCGTCCACGAAGACGGCGCGCATGCGGTCGCGCATTTCCTCCAGGCTCCATTCGCGCGCCAGGCCGGCGGCGATGATGGCGCCCATCGAGGTGCCGCCCAGCTGGTCGAAGGTCACGCCCGCTTCCTTCAGCGCCTTGATGATGCCGATATGGGCAAAGCCGCGCGCGCCGCCGCCCGCCAGCACCAGCCCGATGGCGCGGCCGGCGATGAAGCGCGCCACCCGCGCCACGTCCGCCTGGTGCCCGGCGCGCAGGTGATAATGGGCTGCGGAACAATCCGCTGCGAACCGAGAAATGCTCCGGCAGCACGGCGCTGGCCCCGTCGGGATGCAGCAACAGCAAGTTCCGGCAGGCCCGAGGCGCGTTCCTTGAACGCGGGCAGGTCCAGCGGCGCCAGCGGCAGGGGCTGGTTGGCGCGGGCAAGCAGGAATATGCGGTCGGCCTGGCGCAGGCAAAGCTGCGTCCAGGGACTGTCGGGCGCATCGCCGCGATAGAACACCACGTCGTGGGCCTGTTCAAAGCCGTTGAACCATTCCGCGGTCTGGTCGCCGGCGCGGGCGTCCAGGACCGCGGCGCGGCAGCCCATGGCGGCCAGCGCATTGGTCAGGCGCTGGGCGATGGGAACTTCCCCAAGCCCGTCCTGCAGCGGCACGATGGCAAAGGTCTTGGGTCGCGATTCCAGCGAACGGCCGCGATTGGCATCCTTCAGCCGCTTCACCAGCATCTGCATCAGGTTCATCATGACCTTGGGATGGCGGGCGATCAGCGCTTCGAAGCCGTCGGGACTGATGCGCAGCAGTTCGGTATCGCGCAGCGCCACCAGCTGGGCGGAATGGGTGGTGGAGCCGGCGATCAGCGACATCTCGCCCACCGTCTCGCCCGCCGGGATATGGGCCACCAGCTGGCGCTGGCCCCGCTCGTCGCAGACGAACACGCCCAGGCTGCCCGTCACCACCAGGAACAGGGCGGCGGCGTTCTCGCCGTCGCGATCGAGCAGCGTGCCGCCGGGAAGGGCGAACCAGTTGGCTTCGGCCAGCAGGTTGCGCAGCGCCGCGTCGCCGACATTTTCCAGCAGCGCAAAACTCTTCAGCCGCTCATAGAGCGCTTCGGGATAGACGGTCTGCTGGCCGATGCGAAAGGAGGACAGGAACGCCATATGCATCCTTTACCTCACCAGGCGGTCCAGCCGCCATCCACATTGAGGCAGGCGCCTGTCACAAAGGACGAGGCCGGCGCGGCCAAAAACAGCAGCGGCCCGCCGATTTCCGAAGCGGCCCCGATGCGGCCCAGCATGGTTCGCTCCGCCAGGCGGCCTTCCAGCCCCGGCGGCATTTTTCCGGGCCGGGGAAAGGGGCCGGGCACCAGGGCATTGACGCGGATTTTTTGGGGACCGAGCTCGGCGGCGAGGTGACGGGTGAGCTGCTCCAGCCCGGCCTTGGCGGGACCATAATGAAACGGGCTCTGTTGCTCGGGTCTGTCATACAGCCGGGCGACCGGCGCGACCTGGCCATAGATCGAGGAAATATTGACCACGCTGGCGTCGCCCGACGCCGCCACAGCGGCTTTCAGGGCGGGCAAGGCGGCGCGCACCGATTCAAAGGCGGTTGTCACCGTGGCGGCATAGGTGGCGGCAAAATCATCCGGGCCGAGCTGGGAGAAGGACTTGACCGCCATCCGCCCGATATTGTTGACCAGCACGTCCAGGCGCTTCAGGCCGGAAAAGAAGGCGTGGATTTTCCCAACGTCATGGGCGTCGAAGGCCGCGGCTTCCACCGAATGGCCCTGGGAGCGCAGATCGCCGGCAAAGGCCTCCAGCGCCGCCGCATCGCGTCCATTGACGATGACATGGGCGCCCGCGCCGGCCAGCGCCCGGGTCATGGCCGCGCCCAGATGGCCGCGGCTGCCCGAAACAAAGGCCGTTTTTCCATCCAGCCGGAAAGGATCTTGCGCCATCGCGAAACCGCCCGAAGCCCGGCAGCAACCTGCCAGTGCAGGGTAAACAACTGTTTACGAAAAATCTTCCGTCTTGCTGCAGCGCAGCATTGACAGGCCGGATCGCCTTATTGGAAACAGGGCTCCGCCACAGTAAAGTTGCAAACACGCTCACAATAGGACACCCCAAAAGGGCTTCTTCGGCGGCCGGGTAGCCGCACTACAAAAGGACGAGTTTCCATGACCAGCAAATACCTTCTCGCCTTGGCTTCGGCGGGCTTTCTGTTCGGCGCCGCGCAGGGCGCCCTGGCGGCCGACGCCCCCAAGGCTCCCAAGCTCACCCATTCCGTCGCCGTGGCGCTCACCGCCGCGCAGAAGGCGGACAATGCGAAGGATTATCCCAACGCCCTGGTCGCGATCGAAAAAGCCAAGGGGATCTCCGATCCCACCGCCTATGACACGCTGATGATCAACCGCTTTGCGATGGGCATCCATATCCATATGGGCGATCTGGCCGCGGCGGATGTGGACGCCGAGGCCGCCGCCGATATCGATCCCAATGAGATTCCGGATGCCGACAAGATCTCCGTTTACAAGCCGGCGATGCAATTGGCGATGAATTCCAAGCGTTACGACAAGGCCGCCAAGTATGCCAAGCTGTACCTCGCGACCACGCCGCCCCCCACCGGTTCCGACATGGCGCTGGCGACCATGGCGCTCTATCAGGGCGGCGATTACGCGGCTGCCACCGCTATCGCGCAGAAGAACATCGATGCCGCCACCGCCGCCGGCCAGAAACCCACGCTCAGCGACCTGCAGATCATCATGAACTCGCAGGTGAAGCAGAACGAACAGGCGGGCGCCGAGAAGACGCTGGAAGCACTGGTCGCCAACTACGGCCAGGACCAGGACTGGAGCCAGATCATGGGCGTGGCGCTGACCACCAAGGGCATGCGCGACATCGACTATGTCTATATGGGCCGGCTGATGTTCCTGAAGGGCGGCAACATCGCGGCCACCGACGCCTCGCTGGTCGGGTCCACCGCCAGCCGCCTCGGCTTCCTGGGTGACGCGGTGGAGGCGGAAAAGCATGGCGCCACGGGCTTTCCGCCGGCCGGACCGAAGGCCGAGGCCGACAAGAAGACCATCGCCGCCCAGATCGCCGCCGGCCCCAAGCAGAATGGGCTCTACAATGTGAAGCTGGCGGAGGCCCTGTACGGCTACGGCATGTACCCCGAAGCGATCGCGTCCGCGCAGCTGGCCAAATCCAAGGGCAGCCTCCCCGATCCGACCGAAGCCGACATGGTGATCGGCATGTCGCAAGCCGCAGCGGGTCAATATGACGCCGCCGCCGCCACCTTCGCCGGCGTCACAGCACCCAATCCGGCTGCGGCCCGCGTGGTACGGCTGTGGGGCTATTTCGCCAAGGCGAAGGCCGCCCCCGCGACCGCCGCCGCCGCGAACTGAAGGCATGTCAAAAAAAGGGGCGCGGACGGACCGCGCCCCTTTCTCCTTATCCTTGGGTCCAGCATGAATCTGGTCGCGGGCTTCGCACCATTCATCCTGTTCACGATCCTGTCGCGCCTGTCGGTCGATCTGGCGCTGTGGGTGGCCTTCGCCGCCGCCTTCGTCGTCACCATCCGCGATTTTGTCGAAAGCCCCAGCCTGCGGCTGCTGGATGCGGGAAGCCTTGCCCTGTTCGCACTGCTGGCATTGGGACGGGGTTTTCTGGATCCCGGCTTGTCGCTGGCGGCGGTACGCTTCATCGCCGCCCTGTCGCTGTTCCTGCTGCTGGGCCTGCCGCTCGCCCTCAAGCGGCCCTTCTCGGTGGAATATGCCCGGCTGGACCCGCGCGAGGCCGGTTGGCCGCCGGCCCTGTTCCTGCGCGTGAATTACCAGGTCTCGGCCGCGTGGGTGGCCGCCTTCGCCGCCATGGCCGCCGCGGACGGTGCGGTCACCTTTGATACCGGCTTGCCGCTTTACGGCAGCATCGCCATCAGCCTGATCGCCCTGGCCGCCGCTATCGCCTTCACACTGCGATACCCGGCCCAGGCGGCAAAAAACAGCGCCCTGTAAGGCGCCACGTGCCCGCTGGCCGACGGCGCGCTGGCAGCAAGGCGCTTGAACGCGTAGGGTTCGCCCGGTTCGGAGAAAATCGCATGAAACAGGCAGTGATCGTCTCGACCGCCCGAACGGGCCTGGCGAAATCGGTGCGGGGCGGCTTCAACCAGACCCACGGCGCGGTCATGGCCGGTCACGCCGTCCAGCACGCGATCGCGCGTGCCGGTGTGGACCCGGCGGACGTCGAAGATGTCTATCTGGGATGCGGATTTCCCGAGGGCGCCACGGGCAACAATATCGCGCGCGAGAGCGCCATCTGGGCAGGGTGCCCGGTCTCGACATCGGGCGTCACCATCAATCGCTATTGCTCATCGGGCCTCAACGCCATCGCCATGGCCGCGCAGCAGATCATGACGGACGGTACCGACATCGCGGTGGGCGGCGGCGTGGAATCCATCTCGCTGGTGCAGATGGGCGGCATCAATCTCAAGCATTTCACCGAAGAGCATCTGCTGCAGGTCAAACCTGCCCTTTGGATGACCATGATCGAAACCGCGGAAATCGTCGCGGAACGCTATGGCATCAGCCGCGAGCGGCAGGATCAATATGCGCTGCAAAGCCAGCAGCGCACCGCGGCCGCGCAGGCCGCCGGCAGGTACCAGGACGAGATCGTGCCGCTGGCCACCAAGATGACGAAGCTGGACAAGGCGAGCGGCGCCGAAAGCCTGGTCGAGGTCACCGTGGCCCGCGATGAGTGCAACCGCCCCGATACGACGCTGGAGGGTTTGGCGGCGCTGAAGCCGGTACATGCGGGCGGCCAGCAGGTCGCGCAAGGCAAATACATCACCGCGGGCAACGCCTCGCAGTTCGCCGACGGCGCCAGCGCCTGTGTGGTGATGAGCGAAGCCGCCGCCGCGAAAAGAAACCTAAAGCCGCTGGGCCTGTTCAAGGGCTTTGCGGCGGTGGGGGTGGAGCCGGACGAAATGGGCATCGGTCCCGTGCTGGCGGTTCCGCGCCTGCTCGCACGCCACGGCCTGAAGGTGGACGATATCGATCTGTGGGAACTGAACGAGGCCTTTGCCAGCCAGACCTTGTACTGCATGGACCGGCTGGGCCTGGATCCGGCCAAGACCAATGTGGATGGCGGTGCCATCTCCATCGGCCATCCCTATGGCATGACGGGCGCGCGCCTCACCGGCCATCTGCTGATCGAGGGCCGGCGGCGCGGCGCCAAACTGGGCGTGGTCACCATGTGCATCGGCGGCGGGATGGGCGCGGCAGGCCTGTTCGAGATCCTGCCCGGCTGATCATGACACGCACCGCGTTTATTCTTCTGGCCGTCCAGCTGCTGGCCGCCTGCACCCTGCTGAAGACCGGCCCGGATGCGGCCGCGCCGCCGCCCGATCCCAGGACCCAGATGGGGGCGCTGGAAACCCGTATCGCCATCCTGGTCGAGGAAGAGCGGCAAAAGCTGGACCCCATGGCCCGTCCCCTGGCCATCGATCCGGAACTTTCCCGGATCGCCCGGGCCCGCGCCAGCGATATGGCGGCCAAGAACTATCTCGCCCACGCCGCCCCCAATGGCGACACCTCCGCCTCGCTGCTGATGGAGCAGGACGCCGAATGGCAGGGCCTGCTGGGAGAAAATCTCGCGGCGCAGCATTACACCAGGCAAAGCGGCGTGACGGTCGATGATTTCGCCCGGCGGTTCCTGCAGGAATGGCTGAAAAGTCCGCCCCACCGGGACAATATGGTCTTTCCCAACTACGACCGTGCCGGCGTGGGCGCGGCGGTCAACGACGACACGGTCTATGTCGCGCTGCTGTTTTCCACCGACATGGGGCTGAAGCCCCGGGGGGCCGGCAATCCCGCCAAGACCATTACCACCTGGGACAGCCCGGCCGCCGCCGCCAGCGCGCCTGCAGCCAAACCGCCGCTTCCCTTGCGCCTGCGCGGTTCGGAGGGCTTGAAATAGTGCAGCCGCCGCGGGGATTGCCCGCCCGGTCAGCGATCAACTCAACTATCTGTGCATGACCCGGAAAATCGCTCCCCATACCGCAACACGTCTGGTCAACATTCCTTTACACTATATCTAGGCCCCGGTACCTTCTGTAGCGGGTGCGTGGTACCAGTGATTCGATATGCGGGCTGAACTTCCCTGGAATGTTGCGGGTATTCCGCCGGAGGCGCGGGAAGCCGCGCGGGCTGCCGCCCGGCGCGAAGGCCTGTCGGTGGGCGAATGGCTGACGCGCCGCATTCTGCGCAGTTTTTCGGGCATGGAAGACGAAGCCGCGGTGCCTTTCGAGGGCCGCGCCCCGTCCGGCGCTCCGCTGGACAGCTGGGGCCTGCCGCCCTCGGCGGCCAGCCGCCGCGACAGCGAGGAGATGCTGGCGCGGGTCGGACGCAGCGAAACCGAATCGGCCGAGTCCTGGCGGCGCATCGAAGAACAGCTGCGTGGCCTGGGCCGTCGCCTGGATTCCAGCGAACGCAGCCACAGCGAAAATAATCGCGTCCTGTCGCGCACCGCCCAGGAGATCAATATCAGCGCCCGGGAGCAGGCGCAGGCCTTCGAACAGCTTGGACAGAATGTCGTGGGGCTGAACGACAGGCTGGAACGGCTGGAGCGCAGCGCCGCCAGCGACGGCATCAAGGACGCGGTCAAGGCCCTGCATCAGGGCCTGTCACGGCTGGCCGACCAGATCACCGCCACCGCCAACAATTCCACCGGCCAGCTGGCGCAGGTCACCACCAATCTGGACAAGATCGCCAGCCAGCTCACCCAGGTGTCGGAGGATGCCGAGAAGGCCGACCAGCTGCTGGAGCTGCGCATCGACAGCGCCGAACGCGAACTGGGCCAGCGCATCGACAGCACCGAGCGGGCCATGGACGCGCGCCTGGCCGTGATCGAAAAGACCGCCCAGTTCAATTCCAACACGCTGGATCATGCGCTGGAGAAATTCGAGACCGTCGCCAGCCAGCGGGCGGCAGACCAGACCGAGAGCCAGCGGCGCATCACCGAGCATGAGGAGAGCGTCCATCGGCTGGAAAGCTCCGTCACGCGGCTGGAATTGCTTCTGCCCGGCCCGCAGCTGGACGAGCGTCTTGGCGGCGTCGAGCGTTCGGTCCATGACCTGACGGACCGGCTCGCACAGCACGATCCTTCGGAAAAATTCGACGCCGCGATGCAGGCATTGTCGTACCGGCTGGAAAAGCTGGAAAAGGATCATGCCGAGCTGGCGGCGGGCCTGCAGGCCAAGGCGACGGAACCGCAGGCGCCGGCATCCCCCGAGCCGCCGGAATTCGAGCCCAGTGCCTTTGAACCGCCGCCGCACGCCGAGCCGCCGTCGGTTTACGAGCCCCAAGGCTATGAATCTCCCTCCGAGACGTTTTCCCCGCATCAGGACCTGGCGGATGCCTTCACCCCGCCCCAACACGGTTTCGGATTCGATGTCGCGCCGGACACCCGGCACGAGCAGCACGAAGAATTGGAAGAGGCCTTCACGCCCGATTTCGACGATGTCTTCGAAGAAACGCCGTCCGAGCCGGAAAATTTCCTTTCCCAGGCCCGCCGGTCGGCGCGCGAAGCATCGGACAGGGCCGAGAGCGAACGCCTCGGCCGTCTGTCGTCCTTCCGCTGGAGCCAAGGCGCCGCGGAGAGCCAAGAAGAAGAAAAGGAAAAGCCGCGCTTCCTGATTCCCATCCTGGTCGCCCTGCTGGTGGTGCTGGCGGCTGCGGCGGCTCTGGTGCTGAGCCAGCGCGCCAAGGCGCCGGTGGCGGCTCCCAAACCCGTCAGTGCCGCGCCCAGCAGCCCGACCCTTCCGGCCTCCCCCAGCAACACCGCCGTGGGCGGATCATCCCAGGCGGCTGGCGAGACGGCTGGTCAGGGCACCAGCCAAAGCAGCACCCCTTCCACGGTCGGCAATGCGCAGGACTATGGTTCGCAGCGCTCCGAGCCCGCCGCCTCCGATTTACCGCCGCCCGTCCCGGTGCAGAGGAACGAGGCCAGCACCGCGCCGGTCAAGCCCGCAGCGAACAGCGGCGCGGCCGCGCGCGCCACCGGCCTGGATCGCGTCATCCAGCTGGCCAATTCCGGCAACACAACCGCCCTGACGATCCTGGGCCTGCGGGCCGCGGACGGCGCCAGCGGTGTGGCGGTCAATTTGCCGGACGCGATCAAGTACCTCACCCAGGCCGCGGAAAAAGGCCAGGCCGTGGCCCAATACCGGCTGGGAACTCTTTACGAACGCGGCCAGGGCGTTGCGGCGGACGCCACCAAGGCGGCGCACTGGTACACGTTGGCCGCCGCCCAAGGCAACCGCAAGGCGATGCACAATCTCGCCGTGGCCTATGCGAGTGGCGCGGGCGTCACCAAGAACATGGTGGAATCGGCGCGCTGGTTCGCAAAGGCCGCGGCCTTGGGCCTGTCGGATTCCCAGTTCAATCTCGCGGTCCTGTATGAGCGCGGCGAAGGCGTTCCGCAAAGCCTGGTGGACGCCTATAAATGGTATTCGATCGCCGCGGCCGCCGGCGACGCCGAATCCAAGGCGCGCATCGGTGTCCTGCAGACCCAGCTCAGCGGTATCGACAGGGCTGCGGCGGACCGGTCGTCCGCCGCGTTCCATGCGGCGCCGCTCAGCCGCGTCGCCAATGTACCGCCCGAGCCAGCCGATCTCGGTCTCTGATTTTTCCGCTGATTCAACAAGGTAATTTGCGTTGACCCCATGCGCGCGCGCGCGCATGGTCGCGGCAGTGCTGCGCTGTCGAGCTGCCTGATGGAAATCTATCTCCCCGTCGCCGAGATGTCGGTCAACTGGCTGATCATCGTCGCCCTGGGCACGGGCGTGGGGTTCCTGTCGGGCCTGTTCGGTGTCGGCGGCGGCTTCCTGATGACGCCGCTGCTGGTGTTCACGGGCATTCCCTCGACGGTGGCGGTGGCAACCACATTGTCCCATGTCACGGCCTCGTCCATGTCCGGCGCGCTGGCGCAATGGCGCAAGCGGACCATCGACTTCTCCATGGCCGGGGTAATGCTGATGGGCGGCGTGGCCGGCACCCTGTTCGGCGTGTGGCTGTTCGCATTGATGCGCCGCCAGGGCCAGATGGACCTGATCGTATCCCTGACCTATGTCATCCTGCTGGGCAGCATCGGTTTCATCATGCTGCGCGAGAGCCTGACCACGCTGAATGCCTATCGCCGCGGGATCACGGTCAGCCACCGCCTGGTCAACCGCGGCTGGATCATGGCACTGCCCTTCAAAATGCGCTTCCGCCAGTCGCGCCTCTATATCAGCGTCATTCCACCGATCGCGATTGGCTTCCTGGTGGCGACGCTCAGCGCCATCATGGGCATCGGCGGCGGCTTCATCATCGTGCCGGCGATGATCTATCTTTTGCGCATGCCCACCCGGGTGGTGATGGGCACGTCCCTGGTGCAGATCATCGCCGTCACCGCCATCACCACCGTGCTGCAGGCAACCAACAATTTCGCCGTGGATATCGTGCTGGCGGGACTTCTGGTGTCGGGCGGCGTGGTCGGGGCGCAACTGGGCGTGCGGGCCGGCGCCAAGTTGCGCGGCGAGGAATTGCGCCTGCTGCTGGCGCTGCTGGTCTTGACGGTCGGGGCGGGACTGGCCTGGCACCTGGTGGCCCGGCCCACCGACATCTACTCCTTGGCGGAGGGCGCGCCATGAGGCGGCCGCGCCGGGCCTTGTTTTGGCTGCTTGCGCCTTTGCTTCTGGCCGCGCCGAATCCTTGGGGCGGGACGGCCCGGGGCGAGGATCTGGTCTCGGGCATCAGCCAGGACACGATCCAGATCACCTCCAATTATACGGGTACCGACATTGTGGTATTCGGCGCCATCGAACGGCCGCAGGGCACGGAGGGCCGCAACATCGTGGTGGTGGTGCGCGGGCCCGATCAATCCATGACCGTGCGCCGCCGCACCCGGATCGCCGGCGTGTGGGTCAACAGCGACGCGGCCAGATTTGAAGGGTTGCCCGCCTATTACTATCTCGCCTCGACCGAGCCGGTTGCGCGCATCGCACCGGCCGAGGCGCTGGCCCGGTACGGCATCGGCCTGCAGGTGCTGCGCCCCTCCGCCACCGGCAGTCACCATGATCCCGAGCCCTTCCGCCTGGCGGCGGTCCGCCACCTGCAGCGCAGCGGGCTCTATTCCGAAAGCCCCGGCAGCATCGACTTTCTCAGCGAAACCCTGTTTCGCACCCGCGTGCCGGTGCCGGCGGGGGTGCCGCGCGGCCAGTATAATGTCGAAGTCTATCTGTTCCGCGACGGCCAGGTGGTGAGCGCCCAGTCCACCCCGATGTTCGTGGATGCCACGGGGCTGGAACGGCGGCTGTTCAACATGGCCCAAGACGCGGCGCTGGCCTATGGCCTGGCCTGCGTCGCCATGGCGATGCTGCTGGGCTGGATTTCCTCGGTTCTGTTCCGCAGACCCGACTAGACGGCCATCCGGCGCGCCATCGCATAAACACGCCGCGTCCCCAGCATATAGGCATGAAACGGGCCCGCGAACAGCGACGCGAAGGCGGCATCGCCCACATCCAGTCCGCCGGTATAGGCGCCGAAGGACGGCAGGATCAGCCGGAGCCCGTCCGAGACAAAGCAGCGGCGGCGCACGCGGCGCCCCCATTTCGCCGTGCTGGCGCAGGGATGCAGGTGCCCGGCGACCTCCCCGGCTTCGCAGGCCGCCAGTGGCTCATGCCGCAGCACCAGCCCGCCCAGGCGCAGGTCCCGCACCACCTCGCCGCCCAGCCACGCCGGGGGATGGGGGTCATGGTTGCCGGCGATCCAGGTGAAATGCGCCGCGCGGCCCAGCGATTCCAGCAGGGCGCGCGCCTGGCTGCCCATGCGGTCGGCGGCATCGCGGTCATGAAAGGAATCGCCCAGCGCCACCACCCGCGCCGGATTGTGGCGCGCGATGGCCCGCGCCATCCGCAGCAAGGTGTTGGCGGTGTCATGGGGCGGCAGGAACTGGCGGCCCCGGGCATAGGAGCTGCCTTTTTCCAGATGCAGGTCCGCGAACATCAAGGTGGCATGGGCGGGACTGAAGGCGGCGCCGCAGGGGTCCAGCACCAGATGCTCGCCATTCACCGCAATCGCCAGATCGCCCGTCTCAGTCCACACGCATGGCGTCCCGTATCAAGGCGTCCTCATTCTCCCGCAGAATAGCCTCGTCCACCTCGCCCGCAACCATTTCGCGGGAAATTTCCAGCAAGGCCGGAACCGCCAGTGGCGAAACACGGTCCAGCCGGCGGGTGACGATCCGCTTTCTGACCCGGGCCAGCATGTCGCCAAGCCGGGCTATGTCCAGCAGCCCGGTGCCGGCATCCTGATAGGTGGCACGCAACAGCACATGATCGGGCTCGTGTTCCCTGAGAACGTCATAGATCAGGTCGGACGAAAATGTCACCTGGCGTCCCGTCTTCTCCTTGCCGGGAAAGCGGCGCTGGATCAACCCGGCGATGATGGCGCAATTGCGGAAACTGCGCTTGTAGAGATTGGACTCCGCCAGCCAGCTGTCCAGATCGTCACCCAGCATGTCCTGGTCGAACAAACCCTCCATGTCGGCGGCGCCCATGTCCCTGGCCGCCCAGATCGCCAGGGCATATTCGTTGGCGACAAAGCCCATCGGGTGGAATCCTGCGCGCTCCAGCCGCCGGGTAAGAAGCATGCCCAGGGTCTGGTGCGCCAGACGGCCCTCGAAGGGATAGCAGACAAGATAGTGGCGATTGCCGCGGGGAAACGCCTCGATCAGCAACTGGCCAGGCGCAGGGATAACGCTGCGCCATTCCTGTATCTTCAGCCACTCCTGCACCGGCTCCGGCAGCGCATGCCAGCGCTTCGGCTCCGACACCATTTCGCGCACCCGCTGGGCCAGGAAGGTGGAAAGCGGAAACTTGCCGCCATTGTAGCTGGGGATTTCGGCCTCGGGATCGCGCGAGCGGGTGACATAGGCGCCGGTTTCCCGCAAGCCCTCGAAGCGCAGCACTTCGCCGGAGAAGACGAAGGTGTCGCCCACCGCCAGCTGCTCGATAAAATATTCCTCCAGTTCGCCCAGCTTGCGCCCGCCCGCCCCCGCCGGGCGGCCCTTGCCCTGCAGCCGTATCTCCACCATCGGGTCCTGCACGATCACGCCCGCGTTCAGCCGGTATTCCTGGGCCAGGCGCGGATGCGCCAGGCGCATCCTGCCATCCTCGGTCTTGCGCAGCCGCGCATAGCGGTCATAGGCGCGTAGCGCATAGCCGCCGGTGGCGACGAAATCCACCACGGCGTCGAAATCCTCGCGCCCCAGCTGGACGTAGGGCGCGGCCGACCGCACTTCCGCGAACAAGGCCGCGGCCGAGAAGGGCGCGGCGCAGGCGGTGCCCAGCACATGTTGCGCCAGCACGTCCAGGGCGCCGGATTTCAGCCGCTCACTGTCCAACTCGCCCGCCAGGACCGCATCGCGCGCCGCCACGCATTCCAGAACCTCGAACCGGTTGGCGGGAACCAGCAGCGCCAGGCTGGGCTCGTCCAGCCGGTGATTGGCGCGGCCGATGCGCTGCACCAGCCGGGCCGCGCCCTTGGGCGCACCGATGCAGATCACCTTGTCCACCGCCCCCCAGTCGATGCCCAGGTCCAGGGTCGAAGTGCAGACCACCGCGCGCAGGCTGCCCTTGGCCATGGCCGCTTCCACCTTGCGGCGCTGCTCCTGGGCCAGCGAGCCGTGATGCAGGGCGATCGGCAGATTAGTGTCGTTGATCGCCCACAATTCCTGGAAGGTGCGCTCGGCCTGGCTGCGGGTGTTCACGAAAACCAGGGCGGTCCGGGCGGCCTGGATCGCCGCCATCACATCGGCCATGGCGTGGCGCGCCAGATGACCGGCCCAGGGAACATAGGAATCCGAGGCGCTGATTTCGATCCGGGGCTGGGCGCCACCCTTGGCGATGACGATCTGCGACAGCGCTTCCGCCTGCATCGGTTGCGGCACCAGGAACCGCTGCAACGGCACAGGATCCTTCACCGTGGCCGACAGGCCGACACGGCGATGGCCGGGCGCAAGGCTCTGCAGCCGCGCCAGCCCCAGCGCCAGAAGGTCGCCGCGCTTGGAATTGTACAGCGCGTGCAGTTCGTCCAGCACCACGGTGCGCAGATTTTCGAACATCCGGGCGGCGCGCGGATGGGCCAACAGCAGGCTCAACTGTTCCGGCGTGGTGAGCAGAATGTCGGGCGGGCTATGGCGCTGGCGCTGGCGCCGGGCGGCAGCGGTATCGCCGGTGCGGGCCTCCACCGTCACCGCCAGGCCCATTTCCGCGATCGGGGCGGTGAGATTGCGCGCCACGTCCACCGCCAGCGCCTTGAGGGGAGAAATGTAGAGCGTATGCAGGCCGCGCACCCGTTTGGGGCCGCGCCGCAACGAGGCTGTTTCACCCGCCAGCGCGATCAGGCTGGGCAGAAAACCGGCCAGGGTCTTGCCGCCGCCCGTGGGCGCCACCAGCAGCACGCTCTGGCCCTGGGCGGCGTGCTCTATCAGGGCCAGCTGGTGGGCACGCACCTGCCAGCCGCGCGCGGCGAACCAGTCGTGGAATTTTGGCGGCAGCATGGCGCCAGACTAGCGGAAAAAATCGATCACGGCCTGGCGGGTATTCTTGTCGCCGACCGCCGACATATGGTCACGGCCGGCAATCGTCACCGCGCGGCCATCGGCGAAAGCCGCCGCCAGCGGCGCGCCCCGGCCCGCGGTGTCATCCTCGCTGCCATTCACGACCAGCACCGGCCGCTGCAGGCCCGCCAGGATCTCGCGCGAAAGATGCGGCGACATCGCCCGCATGCAGGCCGCCAGTGCCAGGCGGTCCTTGCCGGGCTGGTCGGCAAAGGCGCGAAACATTTTCGCGCGCGGGTCGGTGATGGCTTGCTTGTCGGGCGTCAGCAGCGCATCAGCCAGCGCGGCGCGCGCCTCCGGAGAGGTGATGCGGTCCTGCAGGTAGCTCTCGCCCACCCCCGCAATCGCCAGCTTGCGCACGCATTGCGGATGTGACGCCAGCAACCGCAGGCCGATGAACCCGCCCATCGAGTAGCCCAGGATCAGCGCCTGCGTCAGGGCACAGGCCCGCATCACCGCGACGACATCCTCGGCCATCCGCTCATGGCCATAGGCGGCCTCGTCATGGGGCTTGCCGCTTTCGCCATGTCCGCGGCAATCCATCGCCACGAGGGAAAATCCCGCTCCCGTCAGTCCGCCGTACCAGCCGGTGGACTTCCAGTTCTGCACCCGGCTTGAGCCGAAGCCGTGTATCAGCACAATGGCGGGCCCCTCGCCCTGGCGCTCATACGCCAATTCGACGCCGTCCGCGGCGGTCACAAATTCCGGCATGACAGTTTCTCCATGCGCGCAAACTCGCAAAGCCGCGGGACTGTGTCTATAACCGCGGGCATGAGAAAATGGCTGTTCGCTGCTGCCCTCATGGGCGCCCTGGCCGTGCTGCTTGCCGCCTTCGGCGAACACGCGCTGGCGGCGCGGCTGGAGCCCCATGCCCTGGCCACCTTCGCCACCGGCGCGCGCTACCAGCTTACCCATGCCCTGGCCATGGGTTTGGCGGCCCTGGCGGCGCGCGGCGCGGCCAGGCCCTTGGCGCAGTGGGCCGCGATGCTGTTTTTCGCCGGCACGGTGCTTTTTTCGGGCTCGCTTTACGGCCTGGCCCTGAGCGGACTGCGGGGCCTGGGCTTCATCACCCCGCTCGGCGGGCTGGCATTGATCGCAGGCTGGATCGTGCTGGCGCTGGCCGCCCTTAAAATGGAGCTCCCATGAAAAAGATTCTGCTGGCGATGCTGCTGGCGGCAAGCCCGGCCATGGCGCATGCCAGGCTGAAATCTTCCGATCCCGCCGCCAATGCCAGCGTGAAATCGCCCGAGATGATCCGCCTGACCTTTTCCGAAGACCTGGAGCCGGCCTTCAGCAGCGCACAGCTGGCCGACGCCAAGGGCAAGGTGCTGGCAGTGCCCCGCTCGGTGGGCGCCGCCACCATCACCTTGCTGCCGTTCGGGCTCAAGCCCGGCACCTACAAAGTGACCTGGCACAGCGTCGGGCACGACACCCATCGCGTCAACGGCAGTTTCTCCTTCAAGGTCATCCCTTGAATGCGGTGACGATTGCGGCGGCGGCGCGCGGTGTCTACTACGCGGCGGCCATGCTGTTGTTTGGCGATCTCGCCTTTTGCGCGGTCCTGCGTGCCAAATTGCCCATGATCGTGCCGCCGGGGCGCGGGAATGCGCGCCGGGGCGCACTGGTCGCGGCGGTGCTGGCGGCCTGTCTTTGGCTGGGCGCGGCTGCCGTGCAGATGGCGGGCATGCTGGACCGGCAGGCCGTGATCCAGGCCGTCACCGCCACGCTGTTCGGCCGCCTGTTCCTGGTGCGTATGGCGGCGCTGCTGGGGCTGGCATTTGCATTGCGCCGCCATGCAGGGCTGGCGCTGCTGTTGGCGGCCGCAGCCCTGATCCTGCCGGCTGCGACCAGCCACGCGGCCGCCTCCGGCCCCGCCGGCTTTGCCATGATCGGTGCGACCCTGGACGCCACGCATCTGTTGACCGCGGGCTTCTGGATCGGCGGGCTGGCGCTGCTGGGGACACTGTTCCGGCGCGCAGAGCCCAATATCGCGCTGGCACTGTCGCTGTTTTCGGAATGGGCGATGATCGCTGTCCTGCTGCTGGTGATGACCGGCCTGATCAATGGCGCATCCATCATCCTGGGCGAGGGCGGACAGACGCCATCGGCGCTCTACCTCGCGGTGCTGGGCGGCAAAGTGACGCTGGTCGCGGTGATGCTGGCCCTGGCCGCGGTCAACCGCTTTCGGCTGATGCCGCGCCACCAGGATGGCGCCATCGCCCGCAATGCGATGCTTGAGCTGGGGCTGGGATTGATGGTCATCCTGCTGGCAGGCGCCCTTGGGCAGTTGCAGCCGACACTGTAGCCGGGGACATCGCACGTCCGGTCAGGACGATGCCCGCCAATAGCGGTCTTCCCAGCTTTGACTCAACCGCATCGCGCTGAGGATGACGCCGGCCATGGAATAAGTCTGGGGGAAATTTCCCCATAGCGCGCCGGTCTGCGGATGGATGTCCTCGGCGAGCAGGCCGTAGCTGTTGCGCAGCGCCAGCGCATCCTGAAAGCGCTCGCGCGCTTCCTCGCGACGCCCCAGCGCCGCCAGCGCATCGATCAGCCAGAAACGGCAGACCAGGAATTCGGTTTCCGGCAGCCCGAAGTCGTCCTCCGCCGCGTAGCGCATCACATGGCGGCCCCGCACCAGGTCCTGTTCGACCGCCGCCACGGTGGAGACGAAGCGCGGATCCTGGGCCTCGATCAGGCCCAGTTCGGGCAACAGCAAAACGCTGGCGTCCATTTCGTCCAGGCCTTCCGCCGCCACAAATGCCTGGCGCTTGGGGTTCCATACGCGCTTCAAGAGTTCGTCGCTGATGGACTCGCTGAGCCCCTGCCAATGCCGGGCACGCTCCGTCAGTCCCAGCCGCGCCGCGATAGCCGCGGTGCGGCTGACCCCCGCCCAGCACATGGCGCCCGAATGGGTATGCACGCGTTTCTTGCCGCGAAATTCCCAGATACCGGCATCCGGTTCCAGCGCCAGGTTGGCGCATTGCTGCGCCATTTTTTCCAGCAGGTAAAACAGCGTCTCGTCGCCGGGATTGGGCAGCCGCCTGTCGTAGAACATCGGCGTCGCGGCCAGGATGACGCTGCCATAGGCGTCATGCTGCACCTGATCCACCGCGGCGTTGCCGATGCGCACAGGGCCGTGGCCCTCAAAGCCCTTGAGATCCGGCGCGATCCATTCGGTGAGATCGTCCGACGGCACGATTCCGTAACAGGGCGCCAGCGTGTCCACGTTGCCCGCGATGGACAGGATATAGGCGATATACTGTTCCATGCTGCGGGTGGCGCCAATGGCATTAAGCGCCTTGACCACGAAATAGGCGTCTCGCAGCCAGCAATAGCGGTAATCCCAGTTGCGTCCGGAATGGGGGGATTCGGGCAGGGACGTGGTCAGCGCCGCGACGATGCCGCCGGTCTCCTCGAAGGTGGTGAGCTTGAGCGTGATGGCGGCGCGAATGCTGGCCTCCTGCCATTCATAGGCAATGGAGAGCCGACGGACCCATTCGCGCCAATAATCGCGTGTGCGATCACGAAAATCGCGCACGGTCGAGGAGATGTCGCCCATGAAGGGTTCGTCCGGCCCGAACACCATGTGCAGCGGACGCGTCAGGGCAAAGGGCGTCTCACTCTGGATATAGGAGAGCGGCGCATCCGTGGTCAGCCGCACCAGCGGCGGCTCGCCATAGGTGACATGGCTGGACCCCGCCACCTGCCGCCGCATCGGATTGCCGTAGAACTGGGTGGGGCGCACGCGAATGGCGATGCGCGGCAGCCCCGCGACGGGCTCGATGATCCGCATCAGCTGGGGCGGCCGCAACAGCCGGTCGAAATTGCGCAGGCGCGGCGCGAAATCGGTAATCCTCAGCTGGGCGCCATCCTCGGCCGTCAGCAGCGTGGTGACGATGGCCGTGTTGCGTTCATACTGGGACGTGGCGCTGACCTGCCGGTCGAGTACCACATCGCAAAAGCCCTTCTCCTCGTCGCCCGCGATCAGCCGGCAGAAGACCGGATCGCTGTCGAAACGCGGAAAGCACCACCACACCAGTTGCCCCCTGCTATTGACCAGGGCGGCAATGCGGCCATTGCCGACAACGGCAAGATCCATCGGGCTTGTCATCGCAACTCCGCTTCGGCCACCTTGCTCAACCATGGCCGCGCGGCGAGCAGGAATTCAATAAACATGTTCGGCGCCGCAAAGACGATGCTTCGACCTTGCCAGCATACACAAACTCACGCGCCACTTTCACACGAACCGCCGTGCGCGCCAAGTCCTCGCGCCGAGTCCTGAAGCCCTCCATCAAGGTCCCAAAATCTCGCCATGTCCGCGCGCACCGGCGGCATGATCCGCCCCGCCATGCCTTGTTGACCGCCTTTTTCGAACCCTGGACGATTGCCTCTGGGCCGCGGAGTCGAAATGCGCAGGCGCCTCAATGGGTTCCCGGACCGGCCTCAGCTGGGGTGGCGCGACCAGGCGAACGCACCGCCTTCCATTCCCGCATCGTTGGATGCCGTGGTCACGTTGGGCGGAAGCTTGAACGCAACAAGGCGGGAATTGCCGCCGCCCAGATAGAGGTGATCGTAGGCGAACACCGTCTGCAGCACGCCGACCAGCTTTTCGACGCGCCGGTTCCAGCTTTTGTTGCCGATCCTGCGGCGGGTCTTTTCGCCGATATAGACGTCGAAATCGTCCTTCTTGCGCACCGCCAGATGCGCCAGGTCCATGTGCGGCAGCAACTCCCCGTCCCGGAACCAGGCGGTACCGAATCCGGTGCCCAGGGTGCAGACCAGTTCCAGCCCCTTGCCGCGGATCACCGCCAATCCCTGGACATCGGCATCGTTCAGCAGCTTGACCGGTTTTCCGAATTTTTTTCGCAGCGCGGCCGCCAGCGCGAAACCCTTCCAGTCCTCGGTGCCGAAATGCGGCGCGGTGATCACCTTGCCATTCTTCACCATTCCGGGAAATCCGATGGTGACGAAATCGAAGCGGCCCAAAGGCGCGGCCATCTTTGCCAGCGCGGCCACGATATGCCCCGGCTTGCGATGCCTGGGCGTGGTCACCCGCAGCCGCTCGGACAGGTATTTGCCGTCGGACGAGATCACCGCGGCCTTCAATCCCGTACCGCCGACATCAATGCAAAGAATGCGCTTAGCGGCGGGCATGGGGTCTCTTCCTCTTTTTCTTGGCGTCCATCGTCATCAGGGCCATCGCGGTGTTGATCAGGGCGACGTGGGAGAAGGCCTGGGGAAAATTGCCAAGCATGCGCTTTTCATCCGGATCATATTCCTCGGCATAAAGGCCGACATCGTTGGCCAGCCGGCCGAGTTGACCGAACAGCCGCACCGCCTTGGTCCGCTGCCCCGTCAAGGCGTAATAATGGGACAGCCAGAAACTGCAGGCCAGGAAGGCACCTTCCCCGGTGGGCAGCCCGTCCACGCCGGTGTGCGTCTCATAGCGCCGCACCAAGCCCTTGTGGATCAGCCGCTTCTCGATCTCGCGCACCGTCGCCTTGATACGCTTGTCGCCGGGCGGCAGGAAGCCCACCAGCGGCAACAGCAGCAGGCTCGCATCCATCTCCTTGGAGCCATAGGCCTGCACGAAACATCCGCGCTCATCATCCATGCCCTTCTTGCAGATGTCCTTGTGGATCTTGCGCGCCACCGCCTCCCAATGCGCCCTTTGCCGACGCGTGGATTCGGCGGCCCGGGAGGCCCGGTCGAACGCCACCCAGGTCATCACCTTGGAATGCACGAAGTGCCGCGGCGTCCCCCGGATTTCCCAGATGCCCTCGTCCGGCAGGTACCAGCTGTCTTCCAGATGCTTCAGGAACACCGTGCGCAATTTCGCGCCGCGCGGCGATGCCGGCAAGCCCCCGGCGCTGGCCTGGGCCACCACGTCCGCCAGCTCGCCATAAATGTCGAGCTGCCGCTGGCTGTGGGCGGCGTTGCCGATCCGCACCGGGCGAGAATTTTCATATCCCGGCAGGTGCGACAGCTCCACCTCGTCCAGCCGCTTTTCCCCAAGGACATTGTACAGGGTCTGCAGCTGATCCGGCGCGCCTGCGATCACGCGCAAAAGCCACTCCTCCCAGACGCCTGCTTCGCGCGTATAGCCGGCATTGAGAAACGCCAGCAGGGTGAAGGTGGCGTCACGCAGCCAGCAATAGCGATAATCCCAGTTGCGGGTACCGCCGATCTTTTCCGGCAGCGAGGTGGTCACGGCGGCGACGATGCCGCCGGTGGGGGTGTAGGACAGGCCCTTCAGGGTCAGCAGCGAGCGCATGATGGCGTTGCGCCACTTGCCCTCGACCTTGCAGATACCGGCCCAGCGCCGCCAATAGCGTTCGGTCTCCTCCAGGGCGATGACGGCATCGATGGACAGGGGCAACGGCTTGAAGGATTCGCCATAGGCCAGCACGAAGGGCATGATCTCGCCCTTCTTCACCGTGAAGCTGGCCACCGAGTGCATCTTTTCGCCGCACATCTTCGCCGGTGTGCGCAAGGTCAGTTGATGCGGTCCGGCGACCGCCGTGAGAGTGCGGCTGTCGCGGCGCGACACCCAGGGGATGGTCACGCCATAGTCGAAACGGATAATCAACTCGGTGCGCATGTCGACATGCCCCTCCAGGCCCTCGACGAGGCGCACGATGCAACTGTCCGGCGTTCCGGGTGGCATGAAGTCGGTCACCTTCGCCTTGCCGGTCGCGGTGGCAAGGGTGGTTTCCAGGATCAGGCTGTCGCCGCGATAGCTCCGGCTGGATTTGAATTTCTGCGCCGTTGGGGCGATCAGCCAGTGGCCATTGTCCTGGGTACCCAACAGCGCCGCGAAACAGGCCTGGGAATCGAAGCGCGGCACGCAGAACCAGTCGACCGCGCCGCCCCGGCTGATGATCGCCGCCGTGCGGCAATCTCCGATCATGGCATAATCTTCAATCAGTGCCGGCATCAGAACCCATAGCCCTGGTCGCTTTCCCCCGCTGCCGCTTCATCCGCCAGCCACAAGACCTCGCCCTCGGGCCTGATCGCGCCGGCGGGACCGATGCCGCCACGCGCCTGGGCCAGGGCATCACGCTTGGTCGCGCCGCTGACCAGAAAAAGGATCAGCGCACTGGAATCCAAGGCCGGATAGGTCAGGGTTATGCGCGGCTCGGCGCGCCCCTCGGGCACCATGGCGGCCCAGCGTTCGCGTTCCTGCAGCACCGGCTGGCCGGGCAGCAGCGAGGCGGTGTGGCCGTCGTCCCCCAGCCCCAGCAGGGTGAGATGAAACAAAGGCACGCCGGCCTCCAGCGTGCCGGCGCCATATTGCTGGCGAAGGATCTCGTCATAGCGGTCGGCGGCGCTGTGCGGTGTGCCGTCGGTGGGAATCGCCAGCAGCTTGCGCGGCCTGACCAGGCCGCTTGCCAGAAGGCTTTCGCGCACCATGCGATAATTGGAATCGGGATGATCCGGCGGCACAAAGCGTTCGTCGCTGAAGAACAGTTCGGCGCAGTCCCAGTCGATCTCCTCGCGGGCCAGACGCTGATAGGTCGCACGCGGCGTGGCGCCGCCCGACAGGACCATCCGGAAGGGATACCGGGCGGCCCGCAGGCGGCCGGCGATGATTTGCGCGGCCCGCACCGCCAGCGCGTCGGCGTCCTTGAGCACTTCAAGCGTGCCCGCGATCGCGGGTTGGTTCAAACCGCTCAATTTATGCTCCTCCAGGAACGGCCGTCGCGCGCCAGGAGGTCGTTGGCGGCGCTGGGACCTTCGCCGCCGGCGGCATAGTTGGGAAAATGCCGCGGCGGGGGATTGGACCAGCCTTCCAGCACGGGTTCGACCAGGGCCCAGGCGGCCTCGACCTGGTCGGCGCGCTGGAACAGGGTGGCGTCGCCCATCAGGCAGTCATAGATCAGCGTCTCATAGCCCACCGCGGGCGCCTGCTTGAAATAATCCTTGTACTTGAATTCCAGCGCCACGCTTTCCAGCGCCATGGTGGGGCCCGGCCGCTTGGCATTGAAACGCAGGCGGATGCCCTCGTCCGGCTGCACCCGCAGGATCAGCCAGTCGGCATCCAGCTCCTCGGCCGGCGTTTCGCGGAACAGCGCCAGCGGCGCGCGCTTGAAGCGGATCGCGATCTCGGTATAGCGCTTGGCCAGCCGCTTTCCGGTTCGCAGATAGAAAGGCACGCCCGCCCAGCGCCAATTGTCGATGCTCAGGCGCATGGCGACATAGGTCTCCACCGTGGAGTCCGGCGCGACATTGGCTTCGCCGCGATAGGCCCCGGCATTCTCGCCGCCCACGATGCCGCTGCCATATTGGCCGCGCACAACATCGCTGAGGGCCAAAGGATGGATCGCCTTGAACATCTCCGCCCTCTTGGACCTTATGTCCTCGGCCTCGAACGACACCGGCGGCTCCATGGCCGTCATCGCCACCAGCTGAAACATGTGATTGGGCACCATGTCGCGCAGCGCCCCCGTGGCTTCATAGAATTTGCCGCGCGTCTCCACGCCGATGCTTTCAGCCACGGTGATCTGAACATGATCGATGCGGTCGCGGTTCCAGATCGGCTCGAACAAGCCGTTGGCGAAGCGTAGCGCCATGATGTTCTGCACCGTCTCCTTTCCCAGGAAATGATCGATGCGATAGATCTGCTCTTCCTTCAGGTATTTCAGCAGGCAGGCATTGAGCGCCTTGGCCGAGGCCAGGTCATGGCCGAACGGCTTTTCCACGATCAGGCGGCGAAATCCCTTGGCCGTTGCGTCCACCAGCCCCGCCTCGCCCAGCTTTCCGGCGATGGTGCCGAAGAAGCGGTCCGCCACCGCCATGTAGAACAGCACATTGCCGTCCAGCGACTGGCGCGCATCCAGCTGCGCCAAGAGATCCTTGAGACGCTGATAGGTGTCGGGATTCTCGAAATCACCCTGGAGGAAGTTCATGCAGGGGGCCACCTGCTGCCACAGGCCCTCGTCGACCGTCTCATTGTTCCTGGCCAGCACCTGGCCCAGGAAATCCTTGAGCTGCGCGGTCCATTCCTCGCAGGTCTTCTTGTTATGGTCGACGCCGATCAGCGAAAGGCCGCGCGGCAAAAGATTGGTCCGCGCCAGGTTGTAAAGCGCGGGAATGATCAGCCGCCTTGTCAGATCGCCATTGGCGCCGAAGATCACAATGGCGCAGGGCGGCGGCGGCGACTTGTGCGACAGGATGCTCACTTGGCTTCATCCCCGGCCTTGGGTGCCGCATGCGTGCCTTCGACATGGCCGCCGAATTCCTTGCGCATGGCGGACAGAAGCTTTTCGCCGAAACTGTTTTCGATGCGGGAACGAAAGCGCGCAAAGAGGGCGGCGGTGATGACCGGCGCCGCCACCGCCTCCTCCACCGCGGCCTGAACGGTCCAGCGGCCCTCGCCGCTGTCGTCCACCTTGCCGCTGAATTCCTCCAGAGTCCCGGACTTGGCCAACGCGATGGCCGTCAGATCCAGCAGCCAGGACGCCACCACGCTGCCGCGCCGCCACACTTCCGCGACGTCGGCGACATTGATGTCGAAGCGCTCGTCTTGCGGCAGCTTGTCGCTGCTTTTGCCGCGCATGATGTCGAAGCCCTCGGCATAGGCCTGCATCAGTCCGTATTCGATGCCGTTGTGCACCATCTTGACGAAATGCCCGGACCCGGCGGGTCCGGTGTGCATATAACCCTGGGTAACCCTGGGATCGGCCTTTTCACGGCCCGGCGTCCTGGGAATGTCGCCGGTCCCCGGCGCCAGGGTCTTGAAGATGGGATCGAGGCGATCGACCGCCGCCTTTTCCCCGCCGATCATCATGCAATAGCCGCGTTCCAGGCCCCACACGCCGCCGGACGTGCCGACATCGAGATAGACGATGCCCTGGCGGCGCAGCCCCTGGGCGCGGCGGATATCGTCCTTGTAGAAGCTGTTGCCGCCATCGATGACGCAATCGCCCTTGTCGAGCAGCTTGCCCAGGGCGGCGATGGTGTCTTCGGTGATCTTGCCCGCCGGCAGCATCACCCAGACCGCCCGCGGCGCCTCAAGCTTTTGCACCAGATCTTCCAGGCTGGCCGCCCCCGTGGCACCCTCCAGGGCCTTCACCGCGGCCGCATTGGCGTCGTAACCGACCACGGTATGGCCGCCCCGCATCAGCCGCCGGCCGATATTGGCCCCCATGCGGCCCAGTCCGATAATTCCTAACTGCATGTAATCTCCTGCTTGGCGGGCTCCCGGTGGATGCCGGGCAATATCAGTCAAATTGAGCGTCCTGAACACTCTTGAAACGGTTTCAACAGGGATGCCGGATCAACGGCCCTCTCCAAGCCCCGGTTCCGCCAAATTGGCCGAAAAACCCGCTAAAATCAGGGAGAAAGGATTGATTTTAGCCCCCCGGACCTGCCAATTACCTCGCCCGCATAACAGGCCTGTCATGGACGACGATTTTCGCAAAAGCGCTCTTGCCTATCACCGCTCTCCGCGGCCGGGCAAATTGTCGGTGGAAGCCACCAAGCGGATGGCGAATCAGCGCGACCTGGCGCTGGCCTATTCCCCAGGAGTGGCCGCGCCCTGCGAGGCGATCGCGGCCGACCCCTCCCTGGCGCGCGAATATACCGCCCGCGGCAACCTGGTCGCGGTGATCACCAACGGCACCGCCGTGCTGGGTCTGGGCAATATCGGCCCCCTGGCCTCCAAGCCGGTGATGGAGGGCAAGGCCGTCCTGTTCAAGAAGTTCGCCGGCATCGATGTTTTCGACCTGGAGGTGGACGAGACCGACATAGACCGCTTTGTCGACATCGTGGCCGCGCTGGAGCCCACCTTCGGCGGCATCAACCTGGAGGACATCAAGGCGCCCGAATGCTTCCTCATCGAGAAGAAGCTGCGCGAGCGCATGAAGATTCCGGTCTTCCATGACGACCAGCACGGCACCGCCATCGTCTGCGCCGCCGCCATCCGCAACGGGCTGGTATTGCAGGGCAAGACCCTGTCGGAGGTGAAGCTGGTGACCAGCGGCGCGGGCGCGGCGGCGCTGGCCTGCGTCGATCTGCTGGTGGCGATGGGCCTGCCGGTGGAGAATATCACCCTCACCGACATCAAGGGCGTGGTGCACAAGGAGCGCGGCGACGACATGGCGCCCAACATGGCGCGCTATGCGCGGGCGACCGACGCGCGCACCCTGGGCGAAGTGCTGGTGGGCGCCGACGTGTTCCTGGGCCTGTCCGCGCCCAATGTGCTCAAGCCGGAATGGCTGCCGCAGATGGCCGACAAGCCGCTGATCCTGGCGCTGGCCAATCCCGATCCGGAAATCCTGCCCGAGGTCGCCAAGGCGGCGCGCCCCGACGCCATCATCGCCACCGGCCGTTCGGACTATGCCAACCAGGTCAACAATGTCCTGTGCTTTCCCTTCGTGTTCCGCGGCGCGCTGGATGTGGACGCGACCACCATCAACGAACCGATGAAGGTGGCCGCCGTCGAGGCCATCGCCGCGCTGGCCCGCGCCGAGGCCAGCGATGTGGTGGCCAATGCCTATGGCGGCGCGCTTGGCCGGCTTTGGCCCGGACTACATCATTCCCAAGCCCTTCGACCCTCGCCTGATCCTGCATATCGCGCCGGCCGTGGCCCGCGCCGCCATGGAATCGGGGGTGGCCCGCCGTCCGATCACTGGATTTCGAGGCCTACGAAAACGAGCTGGAGAAATTCGTCTACCGCTCCGGCCAGTTGATGCGCCCGGTGTTCGACACCGCCCGCCTGAGCCCGCGCCGCGTGGTCTATGCCGAAGGCGAGGAAGAGCGGGTGCTGCGCGCGGTCCAGACGGTGGTCGACGAGGGCCTGGCCCACCCCACCCTGATCGGCCGCCGCGAGGTCATCCTGGAAAAGACCCGGCAGCTCGGCCTGCGCCTGGATTTCGACAAGCAGGTGCGCCTTCTGGATCCGCTGCGGGACCGCGAATTTTTCGCGCCCCTCACCGCGCGCTACCAGCGCCTGGTGGAGCGGCGCGGCGTACAGCCGGAATCGGCGGCGCGCTGGGTGGCCACCCGCCGCGGCATCGCCGCCGCCATGCTGCTGGAGGCCGGCGAAGTCGATGCCGCCCTGTGCGGCGGGCTGGGCGACTGGACCCGCCAGCTCACCAACATCCTGCCCATCATTCCGCGCCTGCCCGGGGTGACCCGGCTCTATTCGCTGTCGGCCCTGATCCTGCCCAACGGCGCGCTGTTCTTCTGCGACACCCATGTCAATGTCGATCCCACCGCCGAGCAGATCGCGGAAATGACCCAGCTGGCGGCCAGGAGCGTGCGCCGTTTCGGGCTCGCGCCCAAGGCCGCGCTTCTGTCCCATTCCAGCTTCGGCACCTCCCATTCGCCCAGCGCCATCAAGATGCGCAAGGCCCTGGCCCTGCTGCGCGCCGCCAAGCCCGATTTCGAGATCGACGGCGAAATGCACGCCGACGCGGCGCTGAGCGAAAGCCTGCGCGCGCGCGTCGTTTCCAACAGTCCGCTGACCGGCTCGGCCAACCTGCTGGTGATGCCCACCCTGGATGCGGCCAATATCGCGCTGACCCTGTTGTCGGCCGCCACCGAAGGCCTGCTGGTGGGCCCCTTGTTGCTGGGCGTCTCCAAGCCGGTGCATGTGATGGTGCCATCGGTCACCGCACGCGGTATCGTGAACATGACCGCCCTGGCGGTGGCGCAGGCCGCCGCCCCCGCAGCATAATCAACACGGCATCGGGCCGAAACGCGCATCGAAGAAGGAATGGAATGGAAGTTCTGGATCTGAAAGCCATGGCCGAGCAGGCCATCGCCTTCCACCAGCAGGGAAACCTGGAACAGGCGGAAGCCCTTTACCTCCAGATTCTGGAGGCCGATCCCCAGCTGTTCGGACCGCGCTATTATCTGGGCCTTCTGCGCCTGCAACAGGGCCGCAGCGCCGAGGCCTGCGACTATCTGGGCGAGGCGCTGCTGGTTTTCCCCGAGGATCTGGCGGCGCTGATGAATTACGGCATGGCGCTGCGCGCCGCGGGCCGGGCCGAGGAAGCGCTGGAGATGTTCGACCGGGCGCTGGCGATCCAGCCCAATTTGGCCGAAGCCCTCTATAATCGCGGCGTGGCGCTGGGCGACCTCCGGCGCTACGAGATCGCGGTGGAAAGCTATGATCGCGCCCTGACGGTACAGCCGGAGATGGTTGCCGCCATGGTCAACCGTGCCGTGGCGCTGGCCGCGATCGGGCGCTTCGATGACGCCGTCAGCGGCTATGACCGGGTGCTGGCGATCCAGCCGGGCAATGCGCAGGCGCTGACCTGGCGCGGGCTGGTCCGCCGCACCATGGGCGCGCCGCAACTGGCGCTGGCCGATTTCGACCGCGCCCTGGCCCTCGATCCGGCGCATGACGAGGCGCAATATAATCGCGGCGTGGTGATGCTGGACCTGCGGCGCGCCGCCGAGGCGCTGGCGGCGTTCGACGCGGTGATGCCGAGCCACAACGGCAACGCCGAAATGCTCAACAACCGCGGCGTGGCCTTGTGGAATCTCAAACGCCCGGCCGAAGCCCTGGAAAGCTACGAGCGCGCCCTGGCGATCGAGCCCAACTTCGCGGAGGCCTGGGGCAATCGCGGCTTGGCCTTGCGCGACCTGATGCGCTACCAGGAGGCGATCGCAAGCTTCGACCAGGTGCTGCGGCTGGACCCGCGCAATGCAGTGGCCTGGAACTGCCGCGCCAATGTGCTGCGCGATACCATGGACTATGCCGCGGCCGTGGAAGGCTATGGCCGCGCCATCGAAATCCGTCCCGACTATGCCGAGGCCATCATCAACCGCGGTTATGCCTATTGGGTGTTGAAACGCTACGCCGAGGGCATCGCGGATGTGGAACGCGGCCTGGCGCTGGACCCCGCCTATCCCTATGGCCTGGGCGAACTGCTGCATTACCGGATGTACAGCGCCGACTGGCGTGATTTTGCGCAAGCCAAGGCCGAGCTGGAACGGCTGGTGCGTGCGGGCAGCCGGGTGGTGCAGCCTTTCATTTTCCAGGCCGTCGCGGAATCGCCCGAAGATGCCCAGGCCTGTTCGCGCATCTGGGCACAGGACAAATATCCCCAGCAGCCGGCGGCGCCCCATCATCCGGCGCCGGGCCGCGCGAAAATCCGCCTCGGCTATCTTTCGGGCGAATTCCGCCATCAGGCCACCGCCATCCTGATGGCGGGCCTCTACGAGCATCACGATCGCGAGAAATTCGAGATCGTCGCCATCGACGCCGGGTCCAACGACGACAGCCACATGCGGGCGCGGCTGGAAAAGGCCTTCGACCGCTGGATCGCCATCGGCAATTTGTCGGACGCCGAGGCTGCCCAGGCCATCCGCGCCGCCGGGATCGACATCCTGGTCAACCTGAACGGTTACTTCGGCGATGCCCGCATGGGCGTCCTGGCCCAGCGGCCGGCGCCGCTGCAGGTCAACTATCTGGGCTTTCCCGCCACCCTGGGCGCCGCCTATATCGATTACATCATCGCCGACGATACGGTGATCCCGCAGGATGAGCAGCGCTTCTATGACGAACAGGTGGTCACCCTGCCCGGCTGCTATCAGGCCAATGACGACAAGGGGCGCCCCATGGCGCAGGTCCCCAGCCGGGCCGAGGCCGGGCTGCCCGAACAAGGCATCGTGTTCTGCAACTTCAACAATGCCTACAAGCTGACGCCGCAGACCTTCGACAGCTGGATGCGCATCCTCGCCGCCGTCGAGGGCAGTGTGCTTTGGCTGCTGGAAAGCGTGGCGCCGTTTGCCGCCAATCTGCGCCTGGAGGCGGAAAAACGGGGCATCGCGGCATCGCGCCTGATCTTCGCGCCCGAGTTGCTCCCGGACCAGCACCTGGCGCGGCTGCAATTGGCCGACCTGTTCCTCGACGGCCTGCCCTACAATGCCCACACCACCGCCAGCGACGCGCTGTGGGCGGGCGTGCCGCTGATCACCTGCAAGGGCACGACCTTTCCGGGCCGCGTTGCCGCCAGCGTGCTCACCGCCGCCGGACTGCCCGAACTGGTGACGCAGAACCACAGCGACTTTGAAGCCCTGGCCATCAAGCTGGCCGGCGATCCCAAGGCCCGGGAAAAATTGCGCGACAAGATCGCCAAGAACAGAAGCCGCTGCGCCCTGTTCGATACCGCCCGCTTCGCCAGGACTATCGAAGCGGCCTATCGCACCATGTGGGAGCGCTGGCTGGCCGGCGAGAAGCCGCAGGGCTTTGCCGTCAGGGTGGATTCCTAGCGGATAAACTGGTCCACGAAGCCGGCGCCCAGCCCTGCCTTTTCGTAGTGGGCGCGGCACAGGTCGATCTTGGTGAAGACGTCCTCATAGCCCAGCACGCCGCCGTCGGGATCGACATAGATCATCACGCCATTGACCTGGAACAGGGTGATCATCTCTTCGACGCCCTCGTCCACCACCAGGGTATGGGTCTCGCCCGGCGCCTCATAGACATAGCCGCCCTCCTGGGCCACCCAGTCATGCTCCAGATAGCGCCAGCGTCCCTTGATGACATAGCCGTGCACCGGCTGGGGATGGCGGTGGCGCGACAGCACCCCCGCCTTGCGCACCTTGAGCAGGTTCATCCAGTAGCCGCGCGAGGCGCACAGGCACAGCGGCCGGAACCAGACATTCTCGCCCTGCGGCACCCACACCCGCTCGTCAGCCGGTATCACCGATGGGATCACCAGTTCGGGCGGCGACTCCCTGGGTTGGGCGTGGCGATAGGGAATGCGCGAATTGTCCTGGGCCATGTCTTTCCTCTTGGCGGCCTGCGCCGCGGATTTTCCTATTTGACCGCGTAGCCGCCATCCACCGGAAGCACGGTGCCGGTGATGAAGGCGGCGGCTTGCGAACACAAAAACACCACCGCGCCGCCAATGTCATCGGGCCGTCCCCAGCGTCCAGAGGGGGTACGGGCGATGATGGCGTCGGAACGGGCGGCGTCGGCGCGTGCCGCCCGGGTGAGCTCGGTCTCGATCCAGCCCGGCGCGACGGCGTTGACACGAATGTCCGGCGCCCAGGCCACCGCCAGCGCCTTGGTGAGCTGCGCCACTCCGCCCTTGGAGGCGGTATAGGCGGGCACCAGGCCGCCGCCGAAAAAGGACCAGACCGAAGCGGTGTTGACGATCGCCCCGCCCTGTTTTTCCAGCAGCGGCCGGGCCGCCACGCACATCCGCATGGTGCCGGTGAGATTGACGTCGATGACCTTTTGAAACCCCTGGATGGTGAATTCCTGGCCGTCGCGCAGGATGGTTCCGGCGCAGTTGACCAGCGCGTCCAACCGCCCCAGCCGCCCGACACAGGCCGCGACGTCGCCGTCATCGGTCACATCCAGGGTCACGGCGCGCAGGTTATCGTGCGCCGGCACCGCCGCGACCTCCGTCTCGGTCAGGCCGGTAACGGTGACATCATAGCCTGCCGCCAGCATTGCCTCGGCAATGCCGAAGCCGATGCCCCGCGCCCCGCCGGTGATCAGTGCCTGCTTCATGGCGCCACCTTAGCGGCCCGGCAGCGCGAAGGCGACATAGGCCGCGCCTTGCTCCGCCTTCTTGTCGCGCGCATTGTCGGCCTGGATCAGCACATATTGCCGCCCACCCGCCATATAAGTGATAGGCGTGGCGTTTCCAGCAAAAGGCAGCGTGGCCTGCCAGAGCAGCTTGCCGTCGTCCGGATCGAAGGCGCGTATCTTCTTGTCGTAGAGCGTGGCGGCGATGAACAGGACCCCGCCCGCCGTCAGGATGGGGCCGCCGTAATTTTCCGAGCCCGTGCGCTTGTCGGCCAGGGCGGGATATTCGCCCAGGGGAATTTTCCACAGATAGGTGCCGCTGTTGAGGTCGATCGCATTCAAGGTGCCCCAGGGCGGCGCCACCGCGGGATAGCCGTCCGGGTCGAGGAATTTGCGATAGCCGGTGAAGCGATAGGCCGGGCGGTCGTCGGTCGCGGGCGCGGCCAGCTCGCTTTTGTCGGCGCCGCTGCGCACGAAGGCCAGCAAGGCACCGAGATCGGCGCCCCGCAATCCGCCAAAGGCCGGCATGCGGCCGCGCCCGGCATGGATGACATCGGCCATCTCGTCCGCCGTCAGCCGGGACGCCACCAGGGACGGGAAGGCCGGCGGCGAACCCGTGCGGTCGGCGCCATGACACGCGGCGCAATGGTCCAGATAAAGACCTTCACCCAGGCTGCCGGCCTTGTGGTTCTCGACCAGGCCGCCGGTCCAGGCGACGTCATTGGCATTGAGATACAGGATGCCGCGCCTGGCGTCGGCCGCCTGGCCGCCCCATTCCGCGCCGCCGTCGAAACCGGGAAAGGCGATGGTCTGACGTCCCAGCCGCATGTGGGGGAACGGTCCGTCATTGGCGAAGCCGTGAAACTGCTCCAGCGCCCATTGATGGGCCTGCGGCGTGCGGTTGGTCAGCAAGGTCTCGTCCAGATGCTGACGGGCATAGGGCGCGGGCCGCGACGGCACCGGCTGGGTGGCGGCGGCCCGTTCACCCGGCACATCGCTGGGCGGCACCGCCATCTCGGTAACCGGAAACAGCGGCTTACCGGTGGCCCGGTCCAGCACGAACACAAAACCCTGCTTGCTGGCCTGGGCCACCGCGTCCACCGGCTTGCCATCGCGCTTGACGCTCAGCAGCACCGGCGGCGAGGGAAAATCCCGGTCGGCAATGTCGTGGTGCACGCCTTGGAAGGACCACAGCAGCTTGCCGCTATTGGCGTCCAGCGCCAGCAGGCTGTCGGCGTAACGATTATCGCCGAGGCGGTCAGCACCATAGAAATCGCTCACCGCCGATCCCGTGGATGCGAATATGGTGCCGCGCTTTTCATCCAGCACCATGCCGGGCCAGGCGTTGGCGCCGCCGCCGGTCTTCCAATAATCCGGCGGCCAGGTCTCGTAGCCCGCCTCGCCCGGATGCGGAATGGTGTGAAAGACCCAGACAAGCTTGCCGCTGCGTACGTCGAAGGCGCGAATGTCGCCCGGCGCGGCCGGAGCGCTTTCGGCGGTGCGAAAACCCATGATGATGATGTCCCGCCAGATGGTGCCGGGCGCGGTCAGGGCCACGCTGATTTTATCCGGATCGCGCCCTAGTCCGGCCCGCAAGTCGATGCGGCCGCCGTCGCCAAAACCGGTAATCGGCTTTCCGGTCGCCGGGTCCAGGGCATAGAGATAGCTGCCGGCA
>CAWIGN010000011.1:0-269867 GCA_963835715.1 uncultured Alphaproteobacteria bacterium | reverse complement strand
GGACGCATTGTCGGCGAGGCTGGACGGGTATGAGGTCGATAACCCCACTCCAGGCCGTTACCGCCGGCTGTACGATTTGAAAAACGATCCGGGCGAGTTTACCGACGTGGCTGCGAAAAACGCGGCCGCGGTTTCCGCGTTTGAAGGCCTGATGCTGGACCGTTTTCGCGCGACACATCCGGACCGGGAAAAGGAGCCGCCGCGCCTGAGCCGGGAAGAGGCCATCGAATTCTACCTGCGGCCCCGGGACGCCGCTCGCGCCCGTGCGATAGCGCCCCTCGACGGGGCGGCGGCATCCGGCCGGACCTGCCCGGTTGCTAGAATCGGGAAAGGTTCCTGTTCTTATGGACCGTTCCGGCCAGACACCCAGCCACCGCCCGCGAGATCATCCAGGAAATCGTGCGCAACATGCGGGAGGGCCTCGAGCCGCTGCACTACTCCACGCTGGCGCCGTCGATCTACCACGTCTACCTGCACGCCGACGATATGGACCGGCTGCGGGGCATCCTGTCCCGCATCATCGAGGAAGCGCGCCGCGCCCTCGATGCGGAGCTGGAATCGCTCAACCGCGCTTCGCTCGCCGAACGGCTGAAGATCGCGCGCCGCGGCGAGCCGAAGATCGAGATTGCCGGAGGGCGGCTGGCAGATCCGCATGCTCGAGAATACCGACGACGATGTCGAGCCGGGCGATATCGTGATCTATTCGGAGCTGGCGCTGCCGGCCAAGACGGAACTCGGCGCGGGCTCCATGACCAAGCGGATCGCCACGCGCCGGAACGTGGCGGCGGTTTCGGCGTCGTACTGCAGAGGCGACGCGCGCGGTAGCATGCGCGCCGGCGCCGGCGCGGCGGCGGCTGAACCGGATGCGGGGAGGCGTTTGCCGTCATCGAGTACGAAGACAACGGCGGCCGCAAGACCTTTCCGATGACCAAGGACCAGATTGTGGTGGGGCGAGGCGGCCGCGACTATTGGACCGATCTGAAGCTCGACACGCTGCCGGATGTTTCCCGCGAGCATTTCCGGCTGCGCCGCGATCCGGCCAGCGGCCGGTTCTTCCTCAAAGACCTGAGCCGCCTGGGGACCACCATCAACGGCGAAAGGGCCCCTTCGAGCATCGAGTTCGTGGACGGCGAAAAGCGCGACCGCAACGTGGAAGCGCCGGTGCCGGAACAGGCGCGGATCGGGCTGGCCGGCGTCATCTTCCTGGAATTCCGAAGCACTTCGAATGGTTAAGACCGAGTCGAAGTTCGCGGGCGCGAGCGATGCGGGCCGCGTGCGCCGCAATAACGAAGACGCCTGGCACGTCGATGGCGACCGTGGGATCTTTCTGGTCGTGGACGGGATCGGCGGGCAGGCCGCCGGCGAGAAGGCCGCCGAAATCGCGGTCGAGCGCCTCCGCGCCCGCCTGGAGCGCCAGACCGGCACCACCGAGCAGCGCATCCGCGAAGCCATCACCATGGCCAACAACGAGATCCTGCGCGCCGCCCGCGCCAATCCCGGAGTGGCAGGGCATGGCCTGCGTGCTGACCGTGGTCGTGCTCGAAGAACGGCTCCGCGGTGGTCGGCCACGTAGGCGATTCGCGGCTCTACCAGATCCGCGGCGGCGAGATCCGCAAGATCACGCACGACCATTCCCCCGTGGGCGAGCGCGAAGACAACCACGAACTGAGCGAAGCCGAAGCCATGCGCCACCCGCGGCGCAACGAGGTGTTCCGCGATGTCGGCTCCGAAGAGCATGCAGCCCGACGATCCCGACTTTCATCGAAGTGCAGCGCATCCCCTTCGAGCCCGGATCGCGCCCTGCTGCTGTGCAGCGACGGCCTCAGCGACCAGGTGCCCTCGCCGAATCCGCCGCGCGGTGGAGCGCAACGCCGGCAACCCGAAGCCGCCGTCGCGGAACTGATCGAGGCCGCCAACCGGGCCGGCGGCAAAGACAACGTCACGGTCGTGATCGTGGAAGGCGAACAGTTCACCGGCGCCGCTGCAGCGAAGCCGGCGCGGACCGGCGCGCCAGGCGCTGTTGGCTCAGCCGTGCGGCGGCGTCTGCGTGCTGGCTGCTGGCGGCGCGGCTTGCCTGGTTCCGGGCGCCGCTGTGGGTCCCGCCTCCGCCGTGCTCAGACGCCGCGCCGTGTTGATGGTCGGGCGCGGGCACGGCGTTCGCTAGTCGATCGCCGGCGCCATGGCGGAAGCCCAGCCCGGGCGACACCGTCGAGGTGCTGGCCGGCGAGTATCGCGAGCAGGTGCAGCTGAAAAACGGCGTGACTCTGCGCAGCCGCGTGCCCCGCGAGGCGCGTTCTGCGCGCCGCGCCGTGAGCAACGGCCCGCGTGTGGCGGACGGCGTGCACCAGCGCCCGCTTCAGCGGCTTCCTCGATCCAGGCCGACGCCGCCACTCCGCTTTCGGCAGGAATCGTGCTCGATAATTCGGCAGTGGAAGTCGACGACATCGGACATTGGAGGCGCGGGCGTCGGGATCGAGATCCGCGGGCGCGGCAGCCCGGCTTGCGTCGGCAACGCGATCCACGATTGCCTGGCGCGAGGGCATCCTGATTTCCGGCCCTCCACCCCGTGGATTTCGCACAATCGCCATCCAGCGCAACAAAGGCGCGGGCTGGCGGCGCGCGAGGCGCGCGGCCGGCGCTGGTGGGCAACGTCTTCGAAAAGAACGCTGGAACTGCCGCCCGAGAGTCCAGACGCCGGAGGCGGTGCGGCCAGCACAACACGTCTGGATCGAGGCGCCGCAGGCAGGGGCGCGCCAGAAATGATCGCGCCGGCCAGCCGCAAAATCGGCAAGTACGTGATCCGCCAGAAGCTGGGCCGCGGCGGCATGGCCGATGTGTACCTGGCGCAGGACACCGGACGCGGGCGACACGGTGGCGCTGAAGCTCATCGAGCACGCCCGGACGCCGATATCGCGCGACGCCATCGAGGCCGAGCGGCGCGGCGCCGAGCTTGCAGGCCCACCTGGCGGAGATCGATCCGCGCGTGGTGCGGATCTACGATGCCGGGCGACACGCGACGGCTATCTTCTACGTCGCGATGGAATACATCGACGGCCAGGACCTCGCCGAACTGATGCGGCGCGGGCCGCTGGCGCCCGAGTTCGCGGTCGATGTGGCGATCGCGGTGGCCGCAACTCTGGAGCACGCGCACCACCTCGAACTGGCCATCGACGGCAAGGACTTTCACGGCATCGTTCACGGCGACATCAAGCCGAAGAATATCCGCATCGATGCGCGCGGCGACGTGCGGGTGCTCGATTTCGGCATCGCCAAGGCGCTCTCGCTGTCCCGCCAAGCTGACGCGCAACGAGTTCGGCAGCGTGCCCTACTCCTCGCCGGAGCGGCTGGATTCGGGCGAGGTCAGCGTGGATTCCGACCTCTGGTCGCTGGCGGTGATGCTGTACGAGATGGTGACCGGGCTGCAGCCCTACCACGCGGAAACCACCGAGCGGCTGGAGCGGCTGATTCGCTCGCGGGTTCCGCCGCCGCCGCCTCCGGAGCCCTGTCCGGAGCCGCTGCGGCGGATCCTGAAGAAGGCGATGGCGCCCGATCCGCAGGCCGCGCTACCAGACGGCGCGCGAGCTTCGCCGATGACCTGGAGCGTTTCGCGGCGAGGCCGATCCGTGGAGGCCGCAATCGCGGACCTGGACGCCACCCGGCGCACCACGCCGACGACGAGGATGGCGGCGAGACCCGCCGCACGGCGACCGCGAGCTCCGGCGAGAGATACCGTACGGACGGCGGTACCAGCTGCCGGCCGCCAGCGGGACGACCTGGCCGCCGCCGCGCGTCCGGCGGCCGCCGAACGCGGCTGTTCCGGCAGACTGCCGGCGCACGATGGCCGTTCCTGCATCCTGCTCTGGTATGTGCTGGGTCGCCTGGTCGGTGGTCTCCAGCTATGTGCCTTTACCACGACGGGCAGGCACTGGAGCGGCAGATCGCAATCCGAACAGATCACCGATCCGGACCAGATCTGGAACAAATGGACGGAACTTTCGAAGGGCCATCCTCGTCCCTCCTTTTGCGTGGAGCCGCGAAAGGTGGTGAAGCAGAAGATGGTCGCGGCGGCGGACCGCGTGATCGCGACCTACCGCAACAGCGATCACAGGTCTACGAGAACAGCTGGAAGAACGCGCGCGACCTGCTGGCGCACGCTCTCGCCGTCGATCCGGACGACACGCATGCGCGGCAAGCTGCGGCTTTGCGAAGGTCACATCGCGCGCATCAACGGCACCACCCACAGAATCCGCGCGGAACTGAACCTGGCGGTGGAGAAGTTCAACGAGGCGCAGCACCTGATGCCGAAGTCGCCCGATCCCGCACTGGGGCTGGCGCGGGTCTACGTGTACGGCTTCAAGGATATCGATAGGGCCTACGCCGCGCTCGAGCAGGCGGAGCGCACGGTTATCGAACTGGGCAATCGCGAGAAAGGGCAGCTTGCCGACGGATATCGCGACCGCGCCGACCGCCTCTTCTGGGATTCGCGCAATGTGCGCGGCCTGCCCCAGGAGAAGGACCAGATCGAGCGGGCCACGCGACGATTACCAGCAGGCGCTCGGACTTTACCAGAGCATCGCGCCGTGGGGCAACGCCAACGCCTAGATCGTGCGGGTGCAGAGCAGCCTGGAGAGTGTGGAATTCCGGCTGCACGAGATCGCGTCGCAACCGGTGAACCACTGACAATGGCGATTACTCGCAGCACGGGCGGAGAGCGCGAAGCGCGCTCCGGCGCACCCCGGCCGCGCGTCTCCGCTGGCGTGCTGCGTGGAAGCTTTGGGGCTGCTGGCCGCGGGCCTCTTGGCCGTAGGCTGGTCGCACGTCTACCGGTGCGCGGACCGCGGAATTTCGCCGAAGCCGAGCAAGGGCTGGCCTCGAGAAAGCTGCTCGACCTGAATGAGCTGGACGCGCGCGAGGACCTGCTGCCGGCGCTGACGCCGTTATTCGCCGACGCGGCGGAGCGGGACCAGGTGGCGCGCAAGATCTACTACGCCTCGGGCTCGCTCGGCAACGTCGGCGGGATCGGCCTCTTGCGCGTCACGTCGGGCGAACTTCAAGCCAACCGGCGCCTGGCTCCGCTGCGCGAACGGCTGCGCGGGCGCACCTCGATGTCGCTGGTGAACGGCGATCAATTGCGCGCATTTGAAGCCGCTGTTCGTGGTGCGGCGTCCGGCCGCAGTTCCGGCGCGCCTTCTGGTTGTGGACCGGGCTGTTCTTCGCCGCGTTTCTTGCTGACCCATCTCTGGTGGAGCGCGCGCGGATTCGCCGGCGACTCAGCTGTTTCTGCCGGCCCTGCTGCTGCTGACGGGCATCGGGCTGGTGCTGATGGTCAGCCTGCGCGACCCGGTGCGCGACAACCTGCTCTTCGTCGATTTCGCGCAGGGCGCCGCGGCCGGCGCGGTGCTGCTGGGGCTGCTGAGCGGCCTCGATTTCGAGCGGCTTCTCGGCAAGCTGAGCTTCGTGCCGCTGCTGGCCAGCTTCGGTCTCTCCGTGCTGCTGGTGCTGTTCGGCACCGGACCGGGCACCAGCGACGCCAAGGTCAATCTGTTCGGGTTCCAGCCGGTGGAAGCCATCCGCCTGCTGCTGCTGTTGTTCCTGGCCGGCTACTTCGCGCGGCGATGGGACGTGCTGCGCCACGCGCGCGAGACGCGGCCCGCGCTGGCCGCGCTGACGCGGCGGCTCGACATTCCGCCGGTCGAATACACCCTGCCGGTGCTGGTCAGCGTGGCGCTTTCGCTGGTCTTCTTCTTCCTGCAGAAGAGACATGGGGCCGGCGCTGGTCTTCGCCTGCCTTTTCCTGGTGCTCTACGGGATCGCGCGCGGCAGCGCGGTGGTGCCGGCGGTGGGCCTGGTGCTGCTGGCGCTCGGGTTCTTCGCCGGCTACCTGCTCGGCGTCCCGCACACGGTGGGCGATCGCGTGGCGATGTGGCTTTCGCCCTGGGACAACCTGGCGCACGGCGGCGATCAGCTGGCGCATTCGCTGTGGGCCTTCGCCACCGGCGGCCTGACCGGCATGGGTATCGGCCACGGCGACGCGCAGATGGTTCCGGCGGCGCACACCGATCTGATCCTGGCGGCACTGGGCGAGGAGTGGGGATTCCTGGGCGTGGCGGCGGTGTTCGCGCTCTACGCGCTGCTGGTCTACCGCTCGCTGCGCATCGCCCTGCGGGCGCGCACCGACTACGAGTTCTTTCTGGCGGCGGGATCGGCGCGGCCACCGCGATACAGATTCTGCTGATCGCGGGCGGCGCGCTGGGGGTGCTGCCGCTCTCCGGCGTGGTCACGCCGTTTCTGAGCTACGGCCGCTCGTCCATGCTGGCGAACTTCGCGATGCTCGCGATGCTGCTCTCCATCTCCGCGCGGCAGGACAAGCGCGCGGAACCGGCGCTGCGCGGCCCGTTTCGCCATTCCGGTGCAAGGTGGCGGCCGTGCTGTTTGCCGCGGGCGGCGTGGCGGTGGTGGCCAAGGCGGCGTACGTGCAGGTGATCCGCGACGAGGCCGTCATGGGCGCGGGCACGCTGGTGGTGCAGGCCGACGGCGCGCGCCGCTACCAGTACAATCCGCGGCTTCCAGGAGGTGATGCGCAGATTCCCAAGGGCACCATCTACGACCGCAACGGCCTGCCGCTGGCCACCAGCAATTGGGACGAAGCTGGAGAAGCACCGCGCCGAGTACCGGCAGCTCGGCATCGATATCGACCGCGCCGCGTCGCGCACCGACGCGCGCCACTATCCGCTCGGCGGCCTGACTTTCGACCTGCTGGGCGACCTGCGCACGCGCCTGCGCTGGGGCGCCGGCAACACCTCTTTCGTCGAGCGCGATTCGGCGCGCCGCCTGCGCGGCTACGACGACCGCCCCACGCTGGTCGCGGTGAAGAATCCGAAGACCGGGGCCGACGGACGCGGGTCATCCGCTACGATTACCGCGAACTGGTGCCGCTGCTGCGCCACCGCGACGACCCGCAGAATCCGGCAGTGCGGCGGGTGCTCGACCGCCCGCGCGATGTGAGCATGTCGATCGACGCGCGCCTGCAGGTGCGCGTCGCGGAGATTCTGCGCGAGCAACTGAAGCAGGCGGGCAAGGACAAGGGCGCCGCGGTGGTGCTCGATCCGGCCACCGGCGACCTGCTGGCGGCGGTGAGTCTGCCCTTGCCGCCCGATGCCCCGCGGGACAGGCTTCCGAAGGCGACAGCGACGCCAACCCGTACCTCGACCGCGCCCGCTACGGCCTGTATCCGCCCGGCTCGACGTTCAAGGTCGTCACCGCCATGGCGGCGCTGCGCAAGAATCCGGAGCTGACGCACCAGACGTACCGATGCGTGCGCCTGCCGGACGGACGCGTGGGCAATTACATCAAGGGATCGAACCGGCCGATCCGCGACGACGTGCAGGACTCGACGCCGCACGGCACCGTGGACATGGAGCAGGGCATCGCGGTCTCCTGCAACGCCTACTTCGCGCAGCTGGGCAGCCTACGACGTGGGCGCCGCAGCCGCTGTTCGATACGGCGACGCTGCTGGGCATCGCCACGGCATCGCCGAATACGGCGGCGCAGCTGGACAAGTCGCTGCCGCAGTCGGCCTACGGCCAGGGGCAGGTGGTGGCATCGCCGTTCCAGATGGCGCGCGTGGCGGCCACCGTGGCGGCGGGCGGCATGATGCCGCAGGGCCGCTGGATCACCGACGAGACCAATACCCGGACCAACGCGCCGCAGGCCGTGCTGTCGCCCGAATCCGCGCAGACGCTGGGCCGCTTCATGCGCAACGTGGTGACCTCGGGCACCGGCCGGCGCGCCGCGGGCGGCGTGCCCGTGGCGGGAAAGACCGGCACCGCGGAACTGGCCGGCAAGCCCTCGCACGCCTGGTTCATCGGCTTCGCGCCGTATGGCGGAGCGGGCGCAAGATCGCGTTCTCGGTCCTGGTGGAAAATGGAGTGTACGGCGGCACGGCGGCGGCTCCGGCGCGGCGCCGAAATCGCGGCCGCCGCGGCCAAACTGGGTCTGATTCAACCATGAGCCTGTTTTCGGAAATCGAGAAAACCATCGAGCGCGGATTCCGCCAGTGGACCGACCGCATGTTCGGCGCCTCGCAGTCCGACGAGCTGCTGCTGCGTGCATCACGCCATCCTGGAGGAGATCGAAAGCAAGGTCCAGACCGTGGCCCGCGGGCGACGGGTGTTTCCCTACGCCCACGTTGCGGTGACCCTTTTGCAGCTGAGGACGACGCGCGCCGCGAGCTGCTCGAAGGCGCGTTCGGCCAGGAGCGCCGGCTCGAGCAGCGATATCCGCGAGGCGCTGGAGGGCGCCGGCTGCGAAGTGCCGCGCGGCTTCGCCGTGGAGGTCCGCACGGCCGCGCCCGGCGCCGAAGAGGCGCGCTACCGAATCGAATACCACGCGCAGCCGGCCGGCCGTGGCCGCGGCGCCGGCAGCCGCACCCGTGCCCGCGGCGACGGGCCGGCTGGTGGTGGTACAGGGCAAGACCGAGCGCGAAGAGTACCTGCTCGACCGCCCGCGAACCAATCATCGGCCGCCTGGCCGGAATTGACCGATGCCGACCAGCGCGTCATCCGCCGCAACGATGTGGTGTTTCGAAGAAGGCGCGACGAAGCCAACGCCACCGTCTCGCGCAAACACGCGCACATCAAGCTCGAAGCGGGCGAGTACCGCATCTGCGACGACGAAAGCGAATTCGGCACGCGCATCTTCCGCGACGGCCGGCCGATCGAAGTGCCCGCGGGGAATCGCCGCGGCGAACGGCTCCGCGCCGGGCGACGAAATCTACCTCGGCCGCGCCTGCCTGCGCTTCGAACGCTGAAACAAATTTGAGCAGCGCGGTGCCTAAACTGCCGGAGGCAGTGCGCCTATGCGGGTCGCTCTTGTTGCGCTGCTTTGCGCGGCTGGCCTGTTCGGACAGGATGCGGTGCGGCGGGGTGTGCAGGCGCTGCGGGAAGGGCGGGAGTCCGACGCCCTTCTGGCGTTTCGCGAAGCGGTGGAAGCGGACCCGCGGGACAGGGTGGCACTGGCCGCGCTCGGGTCCATGGCGGTGCAGGCTGGGCAATGGCAGGAGGCCGCGGGCTGGTATTCCCGTGTCCTCGGCCCTCGATCCGGCAATAAAACAGCGCACTACACGATGGGAATGATCGCGTGGAAGCAGTGGTCTCCGGCCCTCGCGGAGGCGCACGGCCAGAGCTTCGTGCGGCCGGGTTGGATCGCAATTGCTGCCCGATGCCGCGTTGCGCGCGCGCTTGCGCTCTGAGTGGTGGGGCATTCTGGACGAAGCAACCTGGCATCTGGAACGCGCTCTCGAGATCGATCCGGACTACCGGGAGGCGCTGGTGCTGCTCGAACGGTTGACGCGAGAGCGAGCCGGGATCCGGGAAACCGGCAGCGAGTTTCAGCAGGACATCGCGGCGGCGGACCGACTGGCCGGCAGATTGCGATCCTTGCGGTGGATTCGCTACGTGCTTTCAGCCGACGCGGCGGACCGGCTGCTCCTCGAAAGCCCTCAACCGGTCTATCCGCAGCGTGCCCTGGACGCCCGCATTCAGGGAACAGTCCGGCTGGAACTGATCGTGAGCGCCGACGGAGCGGTGCGGCAGGCCCGGGTGGTCAGCGGCCATCCCCTGCTGGTGGAGGCAGCCGTGCAAGCAGCCAGGCGGCGGCGCTATCGGGCGCTGGTGCTCAACGGACGGCCGGTCGAATTTGTGACACCCGTGGAGATCGCGTTCGTTCTGCCGCGGCCGTGAAACAAATCCGCTGTGGAGGTGTCTAAAATGCAATCGAGGTGGCACATGCGACTTCTTGCTCTCCTGATCGTTTCTCTTTCGTACGTTTCCGCTCAGACCGGCCCCGCCGGCTCGCGCCGCGTGGATCAGCCAGGGCGTTCAGTCCTTCAAGAATGGACGGTACGCCGAGGCAGTCGCCGCGTTCCAGAGAGCCGTCGAACTCAGTCCGGGCGATGTCGCGGCGCGCCTTTACCTGGGTACCGCCTATATGCAGCAGTACGTTCCGGGGCTGGAGTCGCCGGAGAACGTCGAGATGGCTCAACGCGCGGAGACCGAGTTTCAGCGAGTGGTGGATATGGATTCCGGTAACCAGGTGGCGCTGCAATCGCTCGCCTCGCTCGCGCTCAACCGGAAGCACTGGGACGACGCGGTGAACTGGTTCCGCCGCGAGTTAGTGGTGAATCCGAATGACAAGACGGCGTATTACTCGCTGGCCTTCATTACCTGGGCGAGGTGGTACCCGGCGCTGATGCAGGCGCGGACGCGGCTGGGGATGCGGCCGGAAACGCCGGGTCCGATTACCGATGCGTCTACGCGGGCGGCCCTTCGCGCGGAGTGGTGGAATGCGCTCGACGAGGCCATGTTCAACCTGAATCGGGCGCTCGAACTCGACCCGCAGTACGACGACGCGATGGCGTACATGAACCTGCTGATCCGCGAACGGGGCGATCTTCGCGACACCGAAGCGGAGTACAGGCAGGATGTGGTCGCGGCAGACAATTGGGTGAGCAAAGCGCTGGAAACCAAGCGAGCGAAGGCGGGGATGATTCAGCCTCAGATGGGCATCGCCGCACCGCCGCCACCTCCGCCGCCACCTCCTCCGCCGCCTCCTCCTCCGGCAAGTCCCGGCGGCGCGCCCCAGACAATCCGCGTGGGTGGAGGCGTGCAACAAAGCAGGCTGGTCCGCAAGGTGGACGCGGCCTACCCGCCCCTGGCGTTGCAGGCGCGGGTCTCCGGCACTGTCATGCTCAGCGCCGTGATTGGACGGGACGGCGCCATCGCCAACCTCCAGGTGATCAGCGGCCATCCGTTGCTGGTGCCCGCCGCTCTCGAAGCCGTGAAACAGTGGGTATACCAACCGACGCTGCTCAACGGCGAGCCGGTCGAGGTCGTCACGCAGATCGAAGTTCCCTTCCGCCTCCCGAACTGAAGTCCGTGATCGGACCGCGGCTTCCCGGTTTGCCCATGATATGCTTACGGCAAATCAAGGAGGCAGCGAAAACCGATCATGGAACGGATGAAAGCCAGCGACTTTCCGCAGGAATTGCTCAACCTGTTCGACAAGTATGTCCACGGCGAGATTCAGCGCCGCGATTTTCTGGAGGGCGCGCAGAAGTTTGCCGTCGGCGGCGTGACGGCCGCGGCCCTGTTTGAAATGTTGCGGCCGAACTACGCGTGGGCGCAGCAGGTGCCGAAGGACGACAAGCGCATCAAGACCGAGGTCGTCACCGTGCCGTCCCCGAAGGGCACGGGCAGCATCAAAGGCCTGTTCGTGAAGCCGGCCAATGCCACGGGCAAGCTGCCGGGCGTGCTGGTGGTGCACGAAAACCGCGGACTCAACCCCTATATCGAAGACGTCGCCCGCCGCTTGGGCACGGAGAATTTCCTGGCCTTCGCACCGGATGGGCTTACCAGCGTGGGCGGCTACCCGGGCACCGACGAAGAGGGCGCGCGGAAATTCGGACAGGTGGACCGCAACAAAATGGCCGACGACCTGGAAGCTGCGGCCCGCTGGCTGAAGGACCGCCCCGATTGCACCGGCAAACTGGGCGTGGTGGGCTTCTGTTTCGGCGGAGGCGTGGCCAACAACCTGGCAGTGCGCATGGGTTCGGACCTGACCGCGGCGGTGGCGTTCTATGGAGGCCAACCCCCGGCGGCCGACGTTTCCCGGATCAAAGCCGCGATGATGCTCCATTACGCGGCCCTGGACACCCGCATCACGTCCGCCTGGCCGGCGTATGAAGAAGCGCTCAAGGCGAACAACGTGCCCTACAGCGCCTTCACTTATGAGAACGCCAACCACGGCTTCCACAACGATACGACGCCGCGGTACGACGAGGCCGCCGCCAAACTGGCTTGGCAGCGAACGCTGGAACACTTCAATAAGTACTTACGCTAACCACTACTGCGTTCTCAGCAACGCCCGTCAAAGCCACGAGCGTCAGCGAGTGATCGCACCCGATCAACGCGCATTTGCCGGGAAGTAACTAATCGCGCCGCGGCTCAGGAAGCGGAGCCCAGCCACTCGACCTTTCCCGTCGGCAGGCTGTAGACGCCTCCGACCAGCCGCAGTTTCCCCGAGCGGACCTTTTCCGCGATCAGCTCGCTGCCCGCCATCAATTGGTGCAGCGTTTCCTGCACGTTGGCCTGAACGCTGGCCGCGATCAGTGCGTCGCCGGACATTCCCGGGTGGCTCCTGCGGGTGGCCTGGACCACGCCGCCGATGGGAGCTACCATGCGGCGGATATCCTCGGTGACGTGATCGCCATTGACTACGGCCGAAACGGCCCCGCATCCGGAGTGGCCGAGGACGACGCACAGCGGCGTTGCCAAATGATCGACAGCGTACTCCACGGACCCGGTCTGGTCGTTATTGGCAACGTTGCCCGCCACCCGCACCACGAACAGATCGCCGATGCCCTGATCGAACAACACTTCCGGCGGAACGCGCGAATCGGCGCAGGTGAGGACCACGGCGTGCGGATGCTGTCCGGCGACAACTTCACGCATACGCTCGAGAGACGTGTGCGGATGCTGCGGTTTGCCCGCGGCGAAACGCTCGTTGCCCTCCTTCAGTTCACGCATCACCGCTTCCGCGCCCGGCATGGCCGCGGCCGAATGCGATTGCGCCATGGCACGAATGGACGCCGCCATGGCGAATCCGGCCTGCCAGAAACCTCGTCGACTAACCATCATGCGACGATTGTAAGTCGCGGCTTTGTTAGAAAGTGATACCTAGGAGAAATTCCGCCTGGTTCTGATTGCTTTTTAGCAGGCTGTTAGGGTCGAAGAAGTGTTTCGCGCCCCAGCGCGTGTAGCGAATCTCCGGTTGCAGGCGAATCCCGATTTTGATGTCCACGCCCGCGCCCACCACAAATCCGCGCGACGACTTTTCCACCTCGACCGGGTTGGCGTCGCTGATGGGGACCGGCGAAAGCGAGCTGATGGTGTGCCGCACCCCGCTCAATGTATCCCACGCAACGCCCGCATCCACGAACGGGCGGGCCACCGGGGTCGGAAAGCGATACTTGACCAGCAGCGGAAACTCCCACGCATTGGCGGTCGTATCGATGGAGGTGCTGACTCCGGAGATTGTCCCGCTCCCCGAGTAATTCAGGCGCCGGTACAGTGCGTCGAACTCGATTCCCAGGCCGAAGGGCAGCCTCAGTTCGGCTTGCCCGCCGATGATGTACCGCTTCGTATGGGCGAAATAATTGAAGTCACCGCTGCGCGCGGTGTCCACAAAATCGGTGAGGGGAACTCCCGCTTTGACGCCCACGGAGAATGGTTGGGAGAGCGCGGGCGCCGCGGCGAGGAACAATAAGAGCAGAGATCTCATGATGTTAGATACGGTGAGACGGGTGCAAACGTTTCGGCTGCAAAAGAACGTCCGGGGTGGAATCACACCCGCAGCGAGAAGCTCTCGCCCAGGTAAATTCGCCTGACTTCGGGATCCCGCTCCAGGGCTTCCGGGCTCCCGGCCCTGAAAATACGGCCGTTATTGATGATGTAAGCCCGGTCCGTGACCACCATTGTCTCGCGCACGGCATGATCCGTGATCAGGATGCCGATTCCGGAGCGTTTCAGGTCGAAAATAATACGCTGCAATTCCAGAACCTGGATCGGATCGATCCCGGAAAAGGGTTCGTCGAGCAGAAGAAAACTCGGACTGATGACCAGCGAACGGGCGATTTCGACGCGGCGCCGTTCGCCGCCCGATAGCATATACCCGCGGCTGCGGCGGACCTTTTCGAGCCCGAGCTGGTCGATCAGCCGTTCCATGCTTTCGCGTCGCTCGCGCGCCCGCAGCGGCAGGGTTTCCAGAATCGCCATCAGATTCTCTTCGACGGTCAACTTTCGGAAGACCGATGCTTCCTGCGGAAGATAGCTGATACCGCGGCGCGCCCGCTGGTACATGGGCAGGTCGGTAATGTCCTCCTCGTCGATGAAGATGCGGCCCGAGTCCGGACTGATCAGCCCGACGATCATGTAAAAGGACGTGGTCTTGCCCGCGCCGTTTGGACCCAGCAGTCCCACCACTTCGCCCTTTTGGACGAAAACCGAAACGTCGTCCACCACGCGCCGTTTGCGATAGGTTTTGGAGATCTCCCGCGTTTCCAGCTTGCTCATTTTTCGCGATTATTTCTTGCGCCTGATCCGGCTCTCGGCAGGGCGGGTTGGAGACCCATTCACCAGCAGCCTATCATCGTTGGCCCAGTAGGTCAATTCAGCTCCGGTGGAGGTCCCGGTGCGAGTGTCCACCAGCCTGGGAGTGCCGTCGCGGAGGATCACTTTCTGCTCCGCCGCATAATACTCGGCATGTTCGGAAGTGCCGGTGCGCGTGCGATCGGGACCGGTCATCAGGATCTTGACCGATCCGTCGGCGAACGCCTTCTCGAGAGTCGAATCGGCGCTGCCGCTATCGAGGAAGGCGCGGATTTCGCGTGCCGCGACTTCGAGGTGCGGCCGCTTCAGGACCACGCCGCCGGTGTAATGGGCCAGCCGTCCCTGCTCGGTGTATACCATGCGGGCGGCTCGGACCTCGGTGAGGACCGGCGAAGCGGCCGCCTTCTTCTTCTGCGCATCCTTGGGCGCTTCGTGCGGCGCCTCCCAGAGGTTCGTAATCACGTGCCCGTCGGCCACCAGGGTGTGCTTTTCCCGATCGAGGTCTACCGTGTCCGCCTCGATGCGGTTCGCCCCCTGCCACATGGCCACGCCCCCTTCGTAGTGCACGGTTCGGTTGCGATTCGCGCTCACCATTTTGGCCGCCTGGGCCTGGAGCGGTTCGTCACCCGAAAGGATCTCCCCGCCATTCTTCCCGCCCTTATCCGGGATACGGCTCGAGTTCACGTGGCCCTCGGCCGTGAAATCGTCGGTGCGCTGGTCCATGCGGATCCGGTCGCCGGAGGTAGCGCCCGAGGAATCCCAAACGCGTGCCGCCGTTTCGAGCAGGATCACGTTCTGGCCTGCATCCAGGGTCGCTTTCGCCGCGCTCGCGCGCCGGTCGCCTTCTTCGTAGGTGAAGTCGCCGGCCTGTTCGATGTTGGTCATGCGCCCGGTCTGGGGTTCGAACGACGCCTGCATGGTTTTGCTCGAGGTAAGCGATACCGGCCGCTTGCGCTTCGCCTCCTCGGCATTCGGCTCGGTCCGCGTCCGTACGTCGCTCCCGCGAAAGAACTGAATGCGGTTGTCCGCGCCGTACGTAATTTGCATTTCCTTCGCCTCCAGGGTGCGGTGGCGCTGCACCGGCTGGTTCGGCAGAAACTCGAGCGTGCCCGGAGTGTGGGTCACCACGTTTTCGATATCGCGGCCGTTGGGCCGCATCTTCATGCCGAGTTTGTCGCTTCTCAGAATGTGGGTTTCGTGCAACGGACGGTTGGGAGCGGGCAGCGGACGTGAACTGACCACCGTGTCGCCGGAGGTGGAGACATCCGTCAGCACGCTCTCGCTCGCCGCCGTGCTGAAATTCATCTCCACGTGAAAAGCGGAGACGTTCATTTCCGAAGTGTCCGACAGCGCCCGCAATTTCGCGTTGGTTTGTGCCGTAATCTTGGTGACGTCGCCTTTATCGTCGCAATCGATCCACAATTCGTCGGCCGAGTATTGCAGCTTGCGGCGCGGATAGTTGTCCGTGCCATGCGCCTTCCGCGCGTCCACTTTCCGGATGGTCTGCGCGCCCTCCGCATGTTTTTCCAGGTGCACCACGACATCCTCGCCCTCAACCACCGTGTTTTCGCGCGTCAGTTTTCCCCAGGGCATCAGCCAGATTTCGCCGCTTTCCTCCTTGTAACGCATGCTGGCGCCTTCGATTTTCATCGGCTTGGCGCCCTCGACCGCGGGCTTCCAGTCGAGCGCCACGTCCGCTTTCAGCAGCAGTTCCCGGGCTCCCGGATCGTAAAGCGCGCCCACCGACTTTCCCGTGCCGTTGGGAAACACGAAGGTGGAGTCGCGATCCGTCTCGGCGCGGCCGGTGGTGGTGTCGAAGCTGACCCCCGCCGTCTGAATCGACACCAGCCTGCCCTTCGGCGCACCCTCTTCCGGTACGTCCAGGGTGATTTCGACCGCGCCATCGGAAAAGAAGCGGTGGTCGCCCTGAAAGAAGGTTGCGGCGGCGCTCTTCACCAGGTTGTATGTTTTGGCGTGCTCATCGTGCAACTTGAGGACGACGCCGCGCAGATCCACACGCCCGGAGTCCTTGGCCTGGCGGAAATCGTCAGCCTCGATTTCGACCTTGGTATAAGCGCTGGTGGTCTCGGTATAGCTCCAGTGCTGGGCCGTGGAGTTGAGGTTCTCGGGCAGCGCGGCCGGCTTGGGAGGCGCCTGCTCCCGCAACGTTTTCTTTTGCGCTCGATACGTGAGGCCAACCGCGCAAACTATGCCCAGAATGGCCGCCAGCAGGAGCCAGCGTGTGCCGCGCATGCGATAACTTCATGATAACGCGCGTCCCGCCCTTCCCCTTGACAAACTAGGAGAACCGCCGCATACTTCTCCTAGACAAACAAGGAGAACCTGGTGGAAAGCTCCGAACTGTTGCCGGGCACGCTGGACCTTCTGATTTTGAAAGCCGTTTCGCTGGGCGGCCTCCATGGCTACGGCGTCCTGCTCCGCATTCAGCAGATCTCGAAAGATGCCCTGGTCATCCAGCAGGGATCGCTCTACCCCGCGCTCTACCGTCTGGAAGCGCGCGGCCTGATCGCCTCGGAATGGGGCGAAAGCGAAAACAAGCGGAAGGCCAAGTACTATTCCCTGACCGCGGCCGGGAGAAAGGCTTTGCGCGAGGAATCGGCAAACTGGGCTCGCTTCTCCGCCGCGGTCGCTGCGGCGCTGGAGGCTTGACAACATGTTCGCCCGGTTGCGTGCCTTTCGCGATGCGCTGATACACCGCCGCCGTTTCGAATCGGACATGGAAGCCGAGATGCGCTTCCACATCGAGGCCTTTGCCGCCGACCTCGTTCGCGCTGGAACCCCGCGAGCAGAAGCCGAGCGACAGGCGCGCGTGGAATTCGGCCCCCTCGCCGGCGTAAAGGAGGAATGCCGCCAGTCCCTCGGCCTTCGCTTGGTGGAGGAAGTGCGGCAGGACCTCGCGTACGCCGCCCGCGGTCTCCGCCGCAGCCCCGGATTTGCAGCCGCCGCCGTCGCGTCGCTGGCGCTTGCCATCGGCGCCAACACCGTCATATTCAGTTTTGTAAACGGCATCGCGATCAAACCGTACCCGTATCGCGATTCCTCCCGGCTGGTGCGCCTGTTTCAGGGAACCCGTCAGGTTTCCTCGACCCCGCGCGAACTTCTAGACCTGCGCGAGCGGCACGACGTGTTTTCGGATCTCGCCGCACGCGCCATTTTCACGACGGATGCCACCGTCTCCGGCGCTGCCCTTCCGGCATCCGAACACACCACGGCGGTCGCGGTCACCGCCAACTACTTCGAAGTTCTCGGCACGCAGCCATCGCTCGGGCGCGGCTTCCTGCCCGAGGAAAATCAGCCCGGCCGGTCCGCGGTGGCAATCCTCTCGAACCGCTTTTGGCGTGAACGAAGACAATTGCTTGCCGGCATCCGATGCGAACCTGCTGCGGCATTGCTCGACGACAAATGGCGAGACATCGAACCCCGTATAGGAGGGATAGCGCGCGAGCGTCAGCTGCGCGCCGTCGCCACAGCCGAACTCCACAATGTCGGCCACCCCGTAGCTCTCGACGAAGCGATTGATCACCTCCGCCTTGAACCGCGCAAGCCGGCCGTATGAAGCCGACCCCCGAACTCCCGCCTTGGCGATAGCGGCTTTCCCAATAGGACGGCGAAGAACGGAAGGGCTGAGATGGGTGCAGGCCCTTTTGCAGGGATTTCAGCCCCGTGCCGATGACGGGAATGGACCCGATCTGCCGGCGAACGCGGCCCAGCATGGATTCAGGAATATCGGATGTCATTTGTCCAGCCATTGCCGTTGTCTCCTGTGAGTTTGTCGTAAAGACTTTCAAGCGCCGCAGTGCAGCTGCCAATATCGAACCTGGAAGAAACGAAAAGGCGGGCAGCCTGCCCCATGGTCATCAACCGGCCCGGGTCACGAGAAGATCGGTCAGGCCGTTCGCCAGGAACTCGACGTCCCGTTCCTCGAACGCGTAGCCGGATTGCCCATGCAGGATACCTTCCGCGGCGCCACCCAGCGCCGAACTGACCACCGGAACGCCGGCGGCCTGGGCTTCCAGCAGGACCAGGCCGAAGCCTTCGGCGTCGCCGTTCGAGGCGTGGATGCTTGGCAGGCACAGGACGCGGGCCTTATCCAGTTCCACCCTTACGCGCTCGGCCGAAAGCGCGCCGCAAAATCGCGCCCCGACACCCATCGCGGCGGATAATCTCTGCAGCTCCGCGCGCAGCGGCCCATCCCCGGCAATCACCAATTCGGCCCCGGGGATGCGGCTCACGATCCGCATGGCCCGAAGCAGGTATTTGCAGCCTTTCTTTTCGACCAGCCTGCCCACGAATAGTATCCGCAATCGCCGCGAAGACAGCGGGACTGGTCCCGGCACGAATTTCGCCGGATCGACGCCGATATAACAAGTCGTCACCTTGCCGGCGGGAATCCCGTAGGAGATTGCCCGTTCCCTGATGGCGTCCGAAACGGCGATGAAGTGGGTATCGGGCCGGGCGGCGAGACGCAGGAGGTGACGAGGATAATCCTGCATCGACGCCCCGCCATTTCCATTTTCCCACCAGCTCCGGTCGATGTTGATGTCGTAGCCATGCAAAGTCACCAGCAAGGGAAGGCGTAACACCCGCGCCAGCTGGCCCGCAAACACGGCCTCGGGACCGAAATGCGCGTGCAGCAGGCGCGGCTTTTCCTTTCGCAGCGCTGCCAGGCCGGGATGCAGGCCCAGACGGCGCATGACGGCGCAAATGCCGCGCGCCACGCGTCCCTGCTCACCATCGCCAAGCAGTTTCACCTCAAGCCCATCGAGTGCCAGCTGATCGAGCAGACGCTTTCCGACCAGAATGGCCCGCCAGCGCTTGCAGGCCAGAACCTGCTCCCTGATGAAGGTTTCCGACTGCGGCAGGATGTTGGAGCGGTAGACCAGTACGGTCGGCGCCGGCGAATGCGTCACGGCTGGCGCTCGCCCCTGGCCCATATGCGCTGGCGGGCGAGAAAGAATTTCCCATAGAGGGGAATTTTCCCGATGGCGTAGATGGGCGCGAATATCAGCCAGCGCAAGGGGATCATGTCGCGTCCATGTCCCCACCAGGCCGCAATGATTGCGACCAGGAATAGCATGCAAATACCGGCGGCCGCCAAAACAGGCCCGCTCATGCCGTAGGCCAGCCAGACGCACAGTCCCAGTACCAGTTCCGCTCCAAGCCCCAGCGCAAGAAGGGCAAGAGGCGGCACGCTGAGGTCCAGCGCAACCGCGAGCAAGCGCGCGCTTGGCGCCTTGCAGAATTGCACCAGCAGCCGCGGCAGGTACCGCAAGAGCAATTCGAGCGCGCCATGTTCCCATCGCGCCCGTTGCGCGCCGGACGGCTTTCCGCCAATTGCCACATCGCTGGTTACCACGGCGTCGGGTTGAAACAGGGGATAGTGACCCTTGAGCGCCAGGTCCAAACCCAATTTCAGGTCCTCCGCCAGTTCGCCGCTTGCCACGCTGGTGGAACGGATCACGTTCCATGGAATGGCCATGCCGCTGCCTGCCAACTGGCAAGGAAGCCCCAGCCGGCGCCAGCCCAGCGGGCGCACGAAATCCTTCACCTTCCAGGCGAAGGAAACCATGGAGGCCGTCTTCTGCGGCGCCGACGGACGGTTCATGAGGTAGGCGCCCTGTACCGGGCGACCGGTGCCGAAGCTCGTCCTGGCCAGCCGGTCGATGCAGCCGGGATGCACGTCACAGTCCGCATCAACGAATATCACGATCTGCGGCGGTCCGGACTGGTCCAGGAAGTGCAATCCATGGTCGAGGGCGTATCCCTTGCCGCGCCGGACCGGATCGACGCGCACCGAAACCTCGGCACCGTGCTGCCGCGCAATTCCCGCGCTATTGTCGGAACAGTTATCGGCGATCACGACAAGCCGGTCGAGATTGCACAACTGTCTGCCGATGGACTCCAGGGTTGGACCAATCGCGGCCTGTTCATTGTGTGCCGGGACAAGGACAGCCACGCGCGGACGGGGCCCTTGCGCCGTGCCGGACCGCCGCAGGCGCGGCAGGGCGACCATTGTCTGAAGCAACAGGACAAGAACAGGCACCGCAAGAACCGCCGCGGCCGCAATCAGCGCGGTCTGAAGCAACATGCTCATGCGGGCGCGCTCCGCAATGCGGCTTCAAACAGCCTCGCAAGATGGTCCGCCTGCTCCCCGATTTCATGGCGTTCGAGCGTGCGCGTCCGCGCGGCCATGCCCATCGCCCGCAATTTATCCACGGGCGCATCCAGGCAGGCACGCATCGCGGCGACCAGATCCGCCTGCGAGCCGGCCGGAAAGAGCCAGCCTGTCTTTCCATCGATTACCAGTTCGGGAATTCCGGCGATATAGGTACTCAGGACCGGACGCCCCAGGATCATCGATTCCATCAGCACGACGGGCAGTCCTTCGGCAAAGCTGGGCAGGACAAGGGCGCGGGCGGCGAGCATTTCGTGCCGGACCCGGTCGGCGCTGGCCCAACCGGTGATCGACACATGCGTTTCCAGATGGTGTTCCGCTATCAACGCTTCTATTGCACCGCGGTCCTCACCGTCGCCCACCAGCACAAGGCGGAATTCGCGCCCCTCGCGCGCCAGGGCGGCGGCGGCTTCGATGAGCAGCCGTTGCCCCTTCTGCTCGCAAAGCCGTCCGACACAAACCAGACGGGCGGCATCCGACGGCTCGACCAAATCGACTCGCGAAAATGCGGCATCGATGCCGCAATGAACGATCCCGATCTTGCGCCAGTGATGTTGCTCGATCAGCCGGAACAACTGGCTGCGGCAAAACGAGCTGATAGCGACGACAAAGGACGCCCGGCGCATCTTTTCATCGAGATGAATGGCGCGCGCCCGGTCGAATTCCTCCGGCCCATGGATGGTGATGCTGTAGCTGATGCCGGACAGTGCGGCTGCAAGCATTGCCACTTCGGCGGGATTGGTTCCAAAATGGGCATGAATATGGGTTATGCCTTCGGCGGCGAGCCGCGGGACGATCCAGCAGGCCTCGGCCAGATAGGCCAGATGCCAGACAAACGGGCGGTCAGAGCCGCGCATCATCCGCAAGGCCAGTTTCAGCCCACCGAAGAATGGGCCGGGCGCGACAAGCATCTGCCGAAGGACAGAAGCCGCCAGCGCCGGCGCGCCTGCCTTGAGCACGAAACTTGTCCTGTCCCGCTCGGCAACGTCATCCGGATCTGCAAGCTCCGCTTCCCAGCCGCGAATGGACAAACGCATGATCTGCCAGCCGCGCCGCTCCAGGGCCTGGATTTCACGGCGGATGAAGCTGTGACTGACTTTCGGGTATTGACTGACCAGATAGGCCAGCTTGCGCGCACCGGTATTGATGGCGGCGGCCGCAGGCCGATGCCGGGCGCTGGGTTGCGCCAGCGCCGGCGCAGATAGGGCGGTTCTTTCAAGCGCCATGTTCGCGGGCTTTCATTGTTGGCCGTAATTCATCGGAAGGAATTGCAGCCGGTCCCAGGGAAAGCCCTTCATCACGGCATAGGCCGGCGTGCCGTGAAACAGGGCGGGATAGGGATTGGGCTTGCCGGCGGCGACAAAGACCTTGGGATTTTCGAAGCGCAGGGATATCGCACCTGCCTTGTCCCAAACGACGAAGCCGTATGCCTGGGCCGCCTTGGCGACAATCTTGGCGACCGGATGGATGTCGAGGGCATCAACATCCACGCGCGGATCAAGCCGGATTCGAAGGCCCTCGGGAATCCGGTCAGGCTGGCTCCCCGGATTGTAGCCGTCGGAGCGATTTGCGGGCCAGGAAAACAGCGTGGACTTTTCCGTATCGACCAGGGCAATGCCGATGACGTGACGAATGGCGCCGCTTTCCAGGTCGTGCACCGTGATCTGTCCCGGCGCGAATGGCAGCCCGGTCGCCGCCACACCATAGCGCTTCGCCCAAATGCCGGGATTCTTCGACACGTGGCTCATCTTGCCGCCCCAGCAGGCCTGCCATTGCCCGCCGGAGCGGCGGGCACGCCAGAATTCCCAGAGCGTGTCGGTCGACGGCTGATAGACCGCCATCTCCGCGTCGGTTCCATCGGCGGGCCGGGCATCGGAAGGGATCGGCACCGCCGCCCATTGCTTGACCAGGTCCGCATCGAGATAGTCCTGGCAGCGCCACTGGTGGACCGGAACCGTCGGCGTGTCGGCACCGACTGCATAGATCGGCTCGCTGTAGGCGCCCATGTTGACGCCGATGCCGTGGTAATGCGCCTTGAACTGACGCAGGAATTCCGCGACATAGGCGGTGGATTTGGGGTTCAGCGGGGCATCGGGCGGGATCGGCTTGTACCAAAAACTGCCTGGGGCAAAGACCGGACGCGCCGGATAGGGATCGGCGCCCGCCGGAGCGGCCCCCCATCCCAGAGCGACGAGGACGGCCATGCGCCGCGCAAATTTCATTCCCACGCACCACCGGCCGCTTTGGCCGCCGCCTGGGTCGGCTTGGAATGATAGACGAATTTCCCGCGCCGCAGGTCCCGTAAAAGCCAGTTGCGCACGGTGCGCCGTTCCGCCGGAGACGTGAGATGGCGAAGCTGGAATGCCAGAAAGCGCCATGACATTTCGCGCGAGTTGCGGGTCGCCAGAACCCGGCGGAATGCAAGTTCCCGAGCCAGCTCCGGCGTGTCGCCCAGTCCGCAGCGCAAGACCGCGGACATGTATGCGAATTCGCTGGAATAGTCCCGCCGCCCGCCGTCGAAGACATAGTCGCCATGATTGCAGAACGGAGCGGGATCGAACGGCCGCAGCCCGTTCATGCGGCAGAAGGAATTGGTCAGGAACCGCGAAATCGCCAGTGCCACCTCGATCTGTGCCGCCGGATTGGCGATACTGACGCTGTTGGCGTGGCGCCGGTACTGGATCAACGGCATCGGGATGTTGGCGCAGGGTCCCAGCAATGCCAGTTGGCCGAACAGGATATAGTCCTCGGCCAGGTGATCCGCGGTTATGCTTTCGCATTCCGGAACGGCTTTCAGAATATCCCGTCCATAGGCGCCGCCCAGGTCCTTCAAGGCACGGAAATCCACCGCTATGGCGGGGTGCAGCATGGGGTTGTAGAAAAAGGCCGCGGCCGCCACCGTCGCGGGATCGGCAGGCCTGCGCAGATAGCCGGTCCGCTTTCCGGCGGCATCTACGAGAACCGCGTCGCCCCCCACGGCCAAAAGCCCGGGCCGGGTCTCGAAGGCGCCGGTGATGATTTCCATGCGGTTGACGAAAGAGGTGTCGTCGGCATCCTGCAGCAGAAGATACCGGCAATCGCACTTATCCAATCCGATATTGCGCAACACGCCAAGGCTGGCGGCTTCGGGGCAGGAAAACACCGCAATCCGCCTGTCCATCTCCGCCTGGCGCAGCGCGAATTCCAGGGAACCGTCGACAGACCCGTGATCCAGCACGATCAGGCGCCAGTCGCGAACCGTCTGGCGCCGGATGCTGTTGATGGCCTCGCCCAGAAACGGCATGGCGTTGCGCATCGGCATCAGGACATCAATCGCCGCCAACCAGGCCTCCTGCGGATTTTCGTACCGACAAGGCGCGCTCGACACTGCGGGACGGCTTCACCCGATAGTCGCGGCGCCGGGATACTGTGGCGCGCGCCATGCGCAGCAACCCGGACGGATAGCCTCCCCAGGCCAGAAACCGGATCCAGTCCGCGGCGCCGGGCTTGATGTCGTAGCCGTCCTGGAACATCTGCAGGAACAGCGACTTGCGCCGTTGCGCATGCGAGCCCGCATGCTTGTCGGCGACCCGTTCAAAGGCCCGCCGTATCTTGATTTGTTGCGCCGAAATGCGGTCCGGCCGCAATGTCACGTCAAACAGGTATGTCGGCAGATCGAGCAGGTGCCCCTGGCCGAAGCGTTTCAGAAGCCGCAGCAGAAAGTCCAGGTCCTGCCAGGCCGGCAATTGTTCGTCGAACAATCCCGCGCCGATGAAATGCGCCTTCGGTGCGAACACCTGGTTGCCGATATAGTTGTAATTGAGGAGGTCGTCGGCGACAACCGAACTGCGCTTGTTGGTGGTGCGCAGCTTGGCGCCATTGTTCAGCCAGATATCCTGCGCGTAGAGGCAGGCGGGATAGACACCGCGCGAAGCCAGAAGTTCCCAATAGTCCACAAAGGCACCGATCCGCTCGGGAAGAAATTCGTCATCATCGTCCAGGCCCGTGACAAACATGCCGCGGGATCGTCGAATCGCCAGATTGCGCGAGGCCGGCGCGCCCCGGACCTGCGCGTTGCTGACGTGAAGCAGCCGGGAGTCGGTTCTGGCTCTTTCCTCAAGATAGCGCCCGGTCTCGTCCGTCGAGGCGTCGTCGACGACGATCAATTCGACATTGCGGTAGGTTTGGGAAAGAACGGATTCGACCGCTCTCCTCAAAAGCGCGTCGCGATTGCGGGTCGGCATGTAGATACTGACGAGTCTGTCGTTCATACTACACCTTGCGGACAATGACTGGCGGCGGCAGCGGAACGATCCGCGCCGGTACGCCGACGGCGGTCGAGCCCGGCGGCATGTCCGTGAGCACCAGGGACATGGCTCCGATCTTGCAATGATTGCCGATGCGCACCTCGCCCAGTATCTGGGCGCAGGCTCCGAGCTCGACATTGTCGCCCAGGACCGGAGCACCGCCGCCCTCGTGCCGGTTTCCGATCGTCACGCCGTGCCGCAACGTGCAATTGTCCCCAATGACGGCCCGATCGTTCAGGAACACGCCGCCGAAATGCCAGATGCGCAGCCCCTTGCCGATGCGGCAGGATTTTGGAAGGCTGATGCCTGTCAGGGTTTCCGCCGCGCGGAACAGAATCCAGTAGACCTGCAACAGGCCCTTTTTGCGAACGCCGGCGGGAAGACGGTCAATCCTGCGGCCGAAACGGTAAACCCATATTGCCCATACCGATTGCTCCCTCAGGAATGCCCGGGGGCCGCCGACACGCGCCAGATCGGCCCGCCAATCCGGATCACGCCCTCCGAACATGCGCGCCCCCGACGGGAAATTCGATGACCGGACTGCGGGCCGGAGACGACACATTGCTGCGGTATTGCGAAAGGTCGGCGAAGATCAGGCCGGCGGTGAACCAATAGCACCAACCGTAGGAGACATACTCCAGAAGATTGTCGGAATAGCAGGTGATGAGATAGCCACCCACCATAGCCGCGACCATCGTCACGGCCCGTCTGTCGAACGCCCGATACCGGAACAATCGCGTGAATTTGCGCCAGAAGATCCAGAGAAACGCACCCAGCCCGGCAATCCCCGTCTCGAACAATAGCTGTATGTAGACATTGTGGGCGTCCACGCCGCGTGTCGAACTCGAGTGGAAAAAATGTCGGCGAATAATACGGAAAGGAATAAAGACCGTAACCGAATACCGGTCTCTGCAGGATCAGCGGAAATGCCCTTTGCCAAAGGATTTGCCGCCACGCGTACGGATTGACGTTCTGGACCCAGCCCACATACTCATTTCCCGATGCCAGCGCCGTCAGCCGCTCCCGCACCCCCGGCAAAGCAAGGGCGAGAATCGGCAGCACCAGCGACAAGACGAGCACGCGCTTGTCCTGGATTGCGCCATACACGATGAACAGGAACAGACAGGCCGCCCAGGCGCTTCTGGTCTTTGTCATGACCAGGAGCACGAGAAGGGGCAGCAAATAGCAGGCCAGGACCGTTCGCGCCCGGTCCGTCAGACGGACGCGATTGGAGCAAAGCAGCGTCAGAATTGTCCCGATCGTCGTCAACAGGTAGAACGAAAAGATATTCGGATGGGTAAAGGTGCTTTCGATACGGCCGCCCTGGTACCAGTCCAGTCCCGAGACCAGCTCAAACAATCCATAAAGAACCGGCAAAACCGAGGAAAGAATGATGAGCTTGAAGAACCACTCGGCGCTTCCACGCGTCTTCACAATGGCGAAGGGTAGAATAAACATCGCCATGTAAGAGACATAGGTCAGGAATTTCCGGAAAGCATCCAGTTCGACCGGGGAATACAGGACGGCGGCCAGCGCAAGCAGCAGGAAGGGCAGCCACGCCCTTTCCAGGATGATCTGAACCTTGTTATCGATGCGTTGAAGGCTCAGCAGCATGGCCGCAATAACGACAAAGTTCAGAATTGCCCCATAGCTGAGATCGTGCCCGGCAACTTCAAATCTGGCCTGCTCGAAAAGCCGGTCGCAAAGCGGCCGAATGATGATCAGGGCCGCAACGCCGCGTTTTACGCCACCGATGAAGGCGGTCAGGACGACGGACGTCAGCAGGGCACTTGCCATCGCGGCAAGCATCAGGACACCTCGGTCGCGCGCAGGCCAGTCAAGACCGCCACCCCCTATGCCGCATGGCCGGCAAGGGCATGATGATCGATCAGGGCTTTCGTCTGATGAATGTTGTGACGGCTGGACGCACCGAACACGATCAATTCTATTTTCGGCTGGTTGCAGACATAGTCGATCGCTTCACTTGGCGGAATGACTCCCGACGCCAGAACGGACATGGCGATGGGACGGAAGCGCCGAGTCGCGATCGTCTTTTCATATTGTGCGAGGCCCCCGCACATCCGGAAACCGATTTTGTTGATATTGGCGCAAACGATCGGATTGTCGATGCCGACCCCTTCCAGCGCGTCCAGAAGCAGGGGAATGTTCATGGTAATGAAGCCGGGCTCGGCATTGTAGCGGCTTCGCACGTGATCGGAAAACATGCGGAAGACATCCTTCATGCCCAGCCCAAGAATAAGATCGGTAATGACATTCTGCAGCAGAATGACCGGCGTGCTCAGGCCATGAAACATTTTCATCTCGGCATCGATCAGAATCTCCACCAGGCCCGTGACATCCTTGCGCGCCATGGAAACAAAGCCCCCGACAACGGTGCCAATCGCGCCTTGTTCCGGCAAAAAGGATTTCAGGGCGCCGAACATGCCGAACTCCGTAACGGCATTGGCGTATTTGTGCGCATAGGGCATGCAGGGATAGAACTGAAAATCCTTGTAGCGTTCCGGGTTGGCGCGGACATGGTCGCACACTTCGGCAATACGCTCGTGGGTCGTGCACATGAAGACCCTGATTCCCTCGGCATAGGCCATGTCCAGGACATCCAGGATCGCATCCGTATCCTGAAACCTCATCGCCTGGGCGCGCGCCTTCTCTTCCGACAGATGGTTGATGCCGAAGAACTGATTGTCGCCAAGAAGTATGCGTTCCATGATTCTGTATCCTGTTGACTATGCGGAAAGAGGAGCGTGGTGCGTGCCGGGGCGCCGCAGCGGTCCCAGCAGTCCGGGAATTTTCGGCCGGATCACGGTGGGCACAACCTCCATATGGGAATTGGCGGATGCCTTTCCCGCGGCGTCCTTCATCATGGCATCGGCGACAAGGTCCGCATCGACCGCCGTGCGGAATGTGCTGCGCGTACTGCCCCTGTTCTCCTTGATTGCCTCGATGAAGTGGTTCACCTGGGCGGAATATTCCTCGCCCCGCAGGTAGAACCATACCGGCTCGGTGAGTTCGGTCGTGTACCTTGTATTCCAGCCCTTGTTGAAACCCGCCGGCGCCAGGGATTCGTCGCGCACATAGATCTGCAGTTCCTGACGATCGGCGACGAGCTTGCCGTTGGTGCCCCAGACCGTGACCTTGGTCGACATTTTGCGGCAGCTCTCATCGCTCCAGTTGGCCGCTATCTGGCCCGTCATCCCATTGGCGTAGAAGAGGTTGGAGTAGACCTCGTCCTCCACGTCGCCCGAGAAAAGGCGATTCATGATGGTGCCGCCGACCGCCTGCGGGCGCCCGACAAGATAGTTCATCAGGTCGATGGCGTGGCTGGCATAGTCATAGAGGCAGCCGCCGCCCTCGACCTTGTTGGTGCGCCATGTACGGCCCTTCGCCCGCAATACCACCGGTCCATAGGCCTCGGCTCGGATATGATGCGCAGTCCCCAGGATGCGCGCATCCAGCAGGCGCTTCATCTCCAGGAAGGCGCCCACAAAGCGGTAGTGATAGCCGACCTGGTTGATGCGTTCCTTCTTCTCAGCCAGTTCGGCGAGCGCCATGCCTTCCGCGGTATTGAGGCAAAACGGCTTTTCGCAGAATACATGCAGTCCCGCGTCCAGGGCGGCGCGCACCATTTCGGCATGAAATCGCGAGGGGGTAGCGATGAAGACCGCGTCGAGCAACTCCGACGCCAGCATCTTGCGATAGTCCGTATAGGTCTTGAGATGGGAATATTTGCTGAAAATATCCAGCACATAATCGGCCGAGTCGCAGACCGCGGCCAATTTCACGTCGGGGTGCGTATTGATTATGGCGCAATGAGACAAGCCCATTTTGCCAAACCCGATAAGAGCGACGCGTATCATCTTGAAAATCTCCTGACCTTGGTTGGGGACGCGGTTAGCGGCCGTGCGCACGGCTCGCCGAAGAAGGTTCTGTTCTGGCCGGACGCAGAAAACGCGCCGAAAGCAGGCCCTTCAAAAAAGTCTGAACAACGTAAATCAGGTGCCACCATGTCCTTTTGGCGCGCAGCCGCGGCTCGACAATCAGCCGATAGAGCCATTCCATGCCGACGGCGCGTATCGGGGCCGGCGCCCAGGGAACGGCACCGGAGTGATAATCGAAGGCGGCGCCGACGCCGATCAGCCACGGGACCCTGAGCTTTCCCAGGTGTGATGCGATCCATCGCTCTTTTGCCGGCACACTGAGACCGACCCACACGATATCCGGCCGCGCCTGATTGATGATTTCGGTTACGCGCGCGTCTTCTTCCGGCGAGATCTCGCCAAACGGGGGGCAGTATGTGCCGCACACGATCAAGCCGGGATATTTCTCCTTGAGGCGGCGGGCCATCTCGTCGGCGACCCCGTCCTTGCCGCCATAGTAGAAATGGCGCCAGCCCCGGCTAACTCCGTACTCCGAGCACTTCAGTTGCAGCGTCGGGCCGCTGAAGCGCGATATCCGATGTCCCCACGCCAGGCCGGCCAAGATCACGCCCACCCCGTCGCAGACGGAGAAATCGCTGTTGCGGATATACGCGCCGATGCCGGGATCGCGCAGCCCATGATACATGTTTTCCGGATTGGTCACCGCGACGTAATGCCCGGTCTCCCCCGCCGTTATGGCGCGATCCATCTCGGCCAACACGTCGCTTTGCGGCGCGCGGGTAATGGGGAGGCCGTGAATGAAAGCGGCCGGATGGGGCCTTCTGTTCGGGGCCGGAGGCGCCACGACTTCTGTCATCTCACTCTCCGGCCACAAGAGATAGGGTACGCCGGGTCGCGGTTGCAGGCATATTCACGGCCTGCTGCCGCCTGACCTGCTCCTCAATCCAGGCATAGGTCTTTTGCAAGCCCTCGCGCAGGGTCCGGCTTGGGGCCCAATTGAGCGTGCTGCGGATCAGCCGGTTGTCGGAATTGCGGCCACGCACGCCCAGGGGGCCTGGAATATGCTCGATTCGAAGCCGCTTGCCGGCGATATCCATGATCAATTCGGCAAGCTCGTTGATGGTCACCATCTCCTCCGAACCGATATTGAAGGGGCCCGCATGAGTGCTGCGGGCCAGCCGCAGCGTGCCCTCGACACACTCGTCGATATAGAGGAACGAGCGTGTCTGCTGGCCGTCGCCCCAAATCTAAATCAACCCGCCGTTTTTCGCTTCGGCCACCTTGCGGCAAAGCGCGGCCGGCGCCTTCTCCTTCCCGCCATCCCAGGTTCCTTCCGGGCCGAAGACGTTGTGATAGCGCGCGATGCGGCACTTCATGCCGTAATTGCGGTTGAAGGAGAGATAGAGACGCTCGCTGAACAATTTTTCCCAGCCATATTCGCTGTCCGGCGCGGCGGGATAGGCAGAATCCTCGGCGCAGTTCGGATTGTCCGGCTCTTCCTGGTTGTAGGCGGGGTACATGCAGGCGGAAGAGGAATAGAATATCCGCTTCACGTTCCGCCGCCGGCAGATATCGACGATATTCAGGTTGATGCAGGCGGAATTGTGCATCACGTCGGCGTCATGTTCGCCCGTGAATATATAGCCGGCGCCACCCATATCGGCCGCCAACTGATAGACTTCGTCGAATTTGCGATCGACGGCCGCACGGCACACGTCCGGCTCGCGCAGGTTTCCGATGACGAAATCATCCGCCATCGTTTCCGAAAAATCCGGAAATTTCAGATCAACACCCCGCACCCAGAATCCCTCGGACTTCAGGCGTTTCACAATGTGGCTTCCGATAAAGCCGCCGGCTCCACAAACAAGCGCCGTTTTCATGCGCAAAATCCTTTCACTTTGCTCCGGTCGGGGTGACTGAAATCCGGCGGATCGCCAAGCTACCGCCATTCGGGTGACACCCCGGTGCACCCGCGAACAAATCCTCGATGCGACGCCCTTGCCCATCGCTTCACGCCGCGGGATCGAGAGCCTCGCAAGGCAAATTCACCGAGACCGGGCGCCCAAGAAGTTCGAGGAGAACACAGACACGGCCATCAGGGCCCAGCCTCTCGAGTTTTCCCACAAGATCGGCGAATGGGCCCTCGATAACGCGGACCGGGCGGCCCACATCAAACAACGCAACCCACTCCAGAACGCCGTGAGGATCGGTATGCGCCTGCAATCCTTCCACAATGCCGGGTGGAACCGGCGTGGGAACATCGCCCTGCGCCAGCAGGCGCACCACGCCGCGTGTACCGTTCACGCTGCGCCAGCGATCCCGTGACGTCTGCAGCCGCACGAACATGTAGCTGGGAAACAGCGGTGCCAACACGCTTGTCTGCCGCCGCGCATGCCGGGCGACCCTCCGGTAGCGGGGGCAAAAAATCACAAAGCCCTGGCGTTCCAGATGGGCGACGGCACAGGTTTCCGCATAGGGCCGGGTCTGGACGGCATACCAGCGCGCAAGCTCCGGATTGTTCTGCAAATTGTCCATTGCGCGCCTCAATTCCCGTCGTAGCCGGCCAATGCCGGGACGCCGCTGTAGCCGAAGGAGTAGTATCGAAAGTTCTTGATATCGGTCCGCGCCAGCGCCGTTCCCAGAAACGTCGCGCCAAAGTCGCGCAATCCCTTCACCGCGATGGAAGCTGCTTCGCGGGGCGTCTTTCCCCAGCGGACCACGAAAATGGTGCCATCCGTCAGCGGAGCCAGAAGCTTTGCGTCCTGGACCGCCAGAACCGGCGGCGAATCGATCACCACGAAATCGGCGATGCCGCGAAGCCGCCGGATCAGGGCCGCCATCGCGCGCGAACCGTTCCAATCCATTTCCTTCTCGATATGCGATCCCGCCAGTGCGACCACGGAACTGTGCGGATCGGCGCTCAGCGCGTCATCCAACGAGCAGCGGCGCGCAAGAAAGTCGCCCAGGCTGTGCTTGACGGTGCGCAGGCCCAAAGCTCCCGCGACGGCCGCACGCCTCAGATCGGCGTCAACGATCACCACCCGATGTCCCGAAGCGGCCAGACGCCGGGCAAGGCTGACGGCGGTCGAGGTCTTGCCTTCGTCCGGCAGGGCGGATGTCACCAGCACGACCTTGCCTTTGCCAAACTCCTCCTCCGCGCCGCCGCCGCTGTGCATCGATAGGGTGATCTCCAGTCCGCGCAGGGCTTCGGAAAACGCCGATTGCGGTTTGCGCAGAACCTCCAGGGCGACATCCTTGAGCCGACCCCTGCGCGGCCTGACCTCCGGAATCGTCGCCAGTACCGGCAGGCCCAGCGCCAGTTCCAGCTCACCCACCGAACGGAAGCCGGTACACATGCGGTCCGCGATCAGGGCCGCCAGGAATCCAAGCACCAGGCTGACGAGCGTCGCGCCGCCGACGGTCAAGAGCTTCTTGGGCGCCACCGGGCCCAGCGGCACCGAAGCGGGCGAGGCCAGGTGCACGTCGGGCGTATTGAGACCGGCCGCCTGCTGCGTCTGCTTCAGGCGATCCAGATAGGCCTGGTAGACCGCGCGCGCCGAGGAGGCGTTGGCCGCGAGCGCGCCAAGTTTCACGCGCGCCCGGTTCTGGACCGCGGTATCGGCGGTGGCCTGGGCCATATTGCCCTTGATGACCCCGACGCGTGCCGCCGCGACCGCGACGTTGTTCGATGCGGTTCCGACGATGCGGTTCACTTCCTCGGAGATCTTTTTTTTCAACTCGTCCAGCCGGGCCTCGGTGGTTTGCATGGCCGGATACAGCGGTCCGTAGCGCGACGAAAGGTCGGCTTTCTGCTGCAGAAGCGTTGCTTCCTGTTCGCGCAACTGGGAAATCAGTGGAGAATTGACGACTTCGGTGACGTCGGCGCCGCGCCCGGATTTGACGAGCTGCTGCACCCGCTGGAGTTTCGCCTCCGCCTGGGCCTGATCGCCTTCGGCCTGGACCATCTGGGTCGTCAGGTCGCTGAGCCGCTGGTCAGACATGGCGGTGCCGTTCGAGGTATCCACCAGGCCATGTTCGGCCTTGTACTGCTGCACCGCCGCGTCCGCGGCGCTTGCCTGCTGGCCCAGCTGGATGACGCGATCCGCAAGCCATTTCGAAGCCCCCTCGGTGGCATCGGACTTCGCCATGGTGAGATTTTCGATGTAGGTTCGGGCTATGGCATTGGCGATGCGGGCGGCTTTTTCGGCCGAGGTGGAGCGGAAATTCACCGCGATAATGGTCGACAGTCCGACCGCCTGGACGTCGAGATTTGCCAGCACGCGGCCGATCGTCTGCTCGCGAAGCCTTTGCGATGACCGGGTGCTTAGCGTGGTCCCGGAATTGGTTCGGTTCGGTTTGAAAAATCCCGTCAATCGGGGGATCAGGGCGGAAAGCGATCCCATAAGGGACGGCCTCGTCCCGTTGAATTCCGGATCATCTACGAGGTTCAGCCTGTCCACCACCTGGCTTGCCAGGGCGTGGGACTGCAACATCTGCACCTGGCTTTCGATGGATCTCGGGTTGGCCGGCAGATCCGACAGAACGGATGGATCCGTTTTTTCACTGAAGATGTGCCGCTGCTGCTCATTGACCATGACCAGGGCCGCGCCCAGATAGACCGGCTTGACGAGTGACACCGCCACCAGGCCCAGCAGGGCGCCGATGGCTCCCGCGATCAGGATCTTGCGCCCATGGACCTGCAGGACGCGCGTCAGGTCACGCAAGGTAATCGGATGCTCCGCATCGCCGGTCGGATAGGTGGCGTCGCTTTCGTAAGGCTGATGGGCAGCCGCCACGGCATGCGATGCCGGCATCAGGTGATTCATGCGCCGGCCCTCCCGCGACCATATCCGCTGCGCGAGACGGTCAGGCGCGTTCGCGCAGAATTTGAAGGGCGGACCCGCGGCATGCTCATGACTTTCCTGCAACTCTTTGCGGACCAATCTCGCCGACACGGTCCTTGAACCCCTGCAAGCCTAGCGAGCGCACGATTGGGCGGGTGTGATCTTTCTGGGACAAAGCGCAGCCGCCGTTCCTGCCCATCACACGCCCGTCCCGTTGATGAGTTCGCGGCAAAGCGTTTTCCAGATGATCGCAAGATCGAGAGCGAATCCCCTTCTGCGGCAATAGGCGCGGTCCAGCCTTATGCGCAGGCGCGCGCTTTTTGCGTCCGTCGTGCAGCCGCGATAGCCCTGCGCCTGCGCCAGGCCCGTGAGGCCCGGCCGTACGCGGTGGCGCGTGAAATAGAACGGCACCAGATCTTCATAGAGCCGGCCGGCCGCGAGCATGCCGATGGCATGCGGGCGCGGCCCCACGATCGACATTTCGCCGCGGATCACATTGATCAGTTGGGGAAGCTCGTCGATATTGTTGCGCCTCAGAAAGGCGCCCACCCTGGTTACGCGCTCGTCATTTGCGGTGGTCTGGCGGACGCCGCTGGGATCACATTGGCAGGTCCGCATGGAACGAAACTTCCAGATCCGGAATGGCCGGTTGTTCCGGCCATAGCGAACTTGGGAAAACAGAACCGGCCCGGGATCTTCCAGCGATATCGCGGCGGCCGTGATGATGAACAGCGGCAGCAGAAGCAGCAGAGCCATGCTGGCCGACAAGAGATCGAAGACTCGCTTGACGGGGGATTCCGCGCCAAAGCCAAAATCCTTGGCGATGCTGCGGGCCTGAACACGCCTGGGTTGATACAGGGTCCGCGCCTGAAGCGCGGAAAAATGGCCCGCCGTCATCTCTTCCATCCTCTTGCAACTCCTGCCGGCCCCACGCCCCCTATTCCAGCACCCGTTCTCCTTCGTCGCCGATCCGTGCCCGGATTCGTCCGGCCATGCGCCGTCCGGACCCGCGCTTATGTTGCGCCGTTCCTCAAAAATACCTCTGCGTCACACGGATCGTGTCGCCGGGCTCGACCATCATGGCGGCCGTAAGTGGATATTCCTTTTCCGACGGCTGGCCGACGTGACGGATGTAGACGTAGGACAGGTCAGCGCGATAGGTGAAACCCTGCGCCGTCGCCACGGCACCCATGACCGTCAGGTCAGGAAGATAGGTATATTGGCCGGGCTTGTTGACCTCGCCCAGAATGAAGAAGGGGCGCAGCGTCGACGCATCGATGGTCACATGGGGATCGCGCACATAGCCTTTGCCGAGGGCGGCAACGATCGCCTGCTGCAATTGGGGAACCGTGAGTCCGGCGGCCCGGATGTCGCCGGCCAGCGGAATTGTGATGTTTCCCGCCGGCGTGACCGCGTAGTCGCCCGACAGATTCTCCTCGCCGAAAACGGTGACATGCAGCTTGTCTCCGGTCCCCAGGCGATAGGCCTGCGGCTGGACAACCTGCGCGGCATCCGCGGTTGCCGTCATCGGGCCGGTGCCCTGGCACGCCGACAGCGCGAGCGCCACGGCAAGGGTCAACATCATCATGGCCCCGGAAGGGATGGAGACAATTTTTTGGATTGTGATCACGTCGGCCTCACATGCGGCAGCACACGACACGAACACTAACGAACGGCGGATGCCCGCCGCTGTGATAATTGGGGGATAAAGATGCGACCGACCGGGGTCGCGGCGGCCGCGTCACGCCGGGTCCGCAGTCGCCCGGGCCAGCGGGCGCGGGGAATAATGCCTGATCCCCCGGCAGCGGCACGCAGGGGCCGCCGCGCAGTTCCCGCCGGCGTCAGGAAACCATTTGGGGCCCGGGCGCGTTTGGGGCCCAGGTTCGGAGGCGCCCCATGAAAAACAGCGAGATCGTCAGGACATTCATCGTCACGCTTAAGCGGGGACCGTTCATGCTCCCGGAGTTCTATTACGTTCCCGGCCGGGACGAAATGGATGCAAAGGCGCGGGCGATCAGCATAGCAAAGTCCCGCGAGGACCAGATCGTGGAAATCCGCCCCGACTAGCCATCTCGCGAGCCAACAGGCGGGCGAGCCCCAGGATCGCAGGGGCAGGTTGATTTTTGTCGCTCATCGCCAAAGCCCATTCGCGCGTAAAACAGCATCGCGCGCCGGCGCTGCCTGGCGAGTTGGTTTTCGCCGAGTGGATTCGCGTCAATGGGATTCCAGAAGCGATGGATGGCGCGGCGCCGGTCCTGCCTGACCTAAGGCTGTGCGCCTCCGCGTTCGCAATATAGGATTTTCCCATCCTTGGCATTTATCCAGGCCCCAATATGACCCCATTTGGTGGGGAATCGCGCGCCAGGCCCGTTGGGGAGCCATACATACCACCGGTCACCCTTGCGCTCGGCAAGCCAGGCGGTTGGCATCGTCTCGTCAGGGTCCAACACAGCCTTGAGCTTCGCACATGGCGATGACAGGGCGATGCTCCTGGCCTGCTGGGGCGTCTGGACGGCTTCGGTGGCGCAACCGGCAACAAGAAAGCCAAAAGCGACAAGTACCTTGCGAGTCACGTCTTGTCGGCCTTTCGTGCCGGTTTCGCCCCGGTGATTTTCCCCCGTCGTCGGGCTGATCCGGTGTCAACGCGCCGCCGGGGCCGCAGGCTTGGGCGCTTGAACTCGGGGCCCCAATTTGAAAAGCACACTGACGCGTGTGGTCGTCGCGACAGGCTTTCCCGCCCGGGTCGCCGGTTGCCAGCGCCAATGGCTTTTCACGAATTGCGCCGCGGCAACGTCGAGCCGTTGATGCCCGCTGGGTTTCACGACCACCGCGCGGGAGACGCCGCCGTCGGTTCCGATCGTAAGCCCGAGCAGCACGCGCCCCTGCTCCTTGAGATGTATGGATTCCTTTGGGTAGGGCGGCAGGGTGTGGGTATCCTGGATCGGCCGTATGTCGGTTGCGACAGGGTCCTTCCCGCGTGATGAGGGCGCCGCCATGGCGACGGAGGCGGCCACCAGGCCGAGAAGGGCCAGTCCTGTAATCGCGGACAGCGAAAAGCCGGAGGATCGGACGGGCGTGTCCAGCAGCCGCGCCACACGGTCTTTCAGCTTGCCGCCGTTTGCCGCCAGGGCCGGGCTGGCCGTCGCTTTCCATGCTTCCAGCGACGTCAGCGCCTCGGCATACATCGCCGCGTCACCACATGTGGATACCGCAACATCGTCGCAGCAATGTTCGCGTTCGACTTCGAACCTGGCGGCCGACCCACCAGACGGCCGGATGGTAGAACAGGATCGTCTCGACCGTGACCAAAAGGATGTTGGCGACGGTATCGAGCCGGCGGATATGGGCGAGTTCGTGCAAGATCAGTGCGTCCAGTTGTTGCGGCGCAAGCCCGGCAATCGCCGAGACGGGAATCAGGATCACCGGTCGGAGCCAGCCGATCACCATCGGCACATCCGTGCGGCGCGACAGCAGAAAGCGGACCGGCCAAGCGACCGCCAGGCGGTGTTGCAGTGCGTGGCAGCGCTGGAGAAGCTCGGCCGGGACGGCCAGCGTATCAAGACGCCCCAGGGATTGGACCAGGTACAGGCCGCCCAACGCGCGCAGGCTCAGGACAACAACTCCGGCAAGCCAAAGGATCACCAGCCAGCTCATCCAGGGTGCGAAAATCGCTGCCGACGCAAGCGGACCGGCGGCGGCGTCACCGAAAAGACCCGTTCCGCCGCCTATTCCGAAGTCGTGGATGCACAGGAACGTCGCGACGGGCGCCACGGCCATCAGCACCAGCGTGGCCAGGGCGCAATCGTGCCGAGCAACCGCACTCCGGCAGATGGGAAGGATTGCGTGCAACAGCGTCGCCAGCAGAAGTCCCTGCCAGAGAAAATGAATCAGGGTCCAGCCAAGGTCCCGCCCGGTTTCAAGCGGCATCCAGGAAAGCAGATCGATCATTTGGACCTCCTTCGATGCTTCGCCAACATCTGGCGAATTTCTTCTATTTCCTCTGGTGTGGCTTTTTCACCTTCGAGCAGGTGCAGAACCAGCTGGCTGGCCGATCCGGCAAACACGCGCTGCACAAGATCGCCCAGCAACTGGCGTTTCATCCGGGCGGGTTCGCGGGCTTCGTAGATGTGCGCCTGGCCATCTTGATCGCGATGTACCAGCGCTTTGGCATGCATATTCTGCAGAAGTTTGAGCACGCCCGTGTAGCCGACGGACCTGTCCGCCCCGAGACGCTCGTGGACCTCGCGCACGGTTGATGGTCCGTGATCCCACAAGATGCCGAGAATTTCGACTTCGGCCGGGGTCGGTTTCACTGCGGGCGTTCTTGCCATGCCGCAAAGGTCAACGATTTTTATCGTAGAGTCAACGAAAAAAATCGTACCGGTGGAAAATGGCTCCGCTTCGCCGCCGGCCGCTGCAGCCTGGGTTGCTGCGTCGCCCCTAATCGAAAGCGTCCCACCTTGTTCCCTGGGTGAGACCTTTTCTGAAATTCCCCTGTAAAATCAGATTTGATTTGGAGAAGTGGTGCCCAGGGACAGAATTGAACTGCCGACACGCGGATTTTCAATCCGCTGCTCTACCGACTGAGCTACCTGGGCACACCGGTCCCGCACGCCGGCGGGACCGGTTTCTTAGGCGATGGCCCCGGCCCTGTCCAGCACCCCTGCCCTAATCCTCTTCGGGGTCTTTTTCCGAAGGGTTTGAGGGGTTTGCCGGGTCCGCGGGGGAGCCCGGAATGGCATAGCCGCCCTTGAGCCAGCGTCCCAGGTCGATGTCGGCACAGCGCTTGGAACAGAAGGGCTTGAAGCCCTGGGCGGAGGGCTTGCCGCAGTTGGGACAGTCAGCCATGGCCGCTCCGCTCCAAAAGCGCAACGGTCACGGCCAGCGGCAGCCCCACCACATTGGAATAGGAGCCGCAAATTTCCTTGATCCACATTTCGGCGCGCCCCTGGATGGCATAGCCGCCGGCCTTGCCGACCCCTTCGCGGCTTTCGACATAGCTGGCGATCTGCCGCTCGCTGAGCCGCAGCAGCGAAACCCGCGTCAGCACCGCGCGGGTGCGCAGCGCCCCCTGCGGCGTGATCACCGCCACCGCCGTGATCACCTGATGGCGGCGGCCCGACAGCAGCCTGAGGCAGGCGCGCACGTCTTCGTCCTCAACCGCCTTGGGCAGGATGCGACGCCCCACCGCCACCACCGTGTCGGCGGCCAGAAAATAGGCCGGCCTGCCGTTCCATTCGCTTTCCACCTTGCGCGCCTTTTGCGCCGCCAGCCGCAGGGCATGGGCCCGCGGCTGCTCGCCCTTGCGCACGCTTTCGTCGATGGCGGCGGGAAGAATGGCGTCGGGCTTGATGTCCACCTGCGCCAGCAGCGCAGCCCGGCGCGGGCTCTCGCTGGCCAGGACAAGCGGGGCGCTGGCGGAAATCGGCAACCTCTAGCGGAAGCGGTAGGTGATGCGGCCCTTGGTCAGGTCATAGGGCGTCATCTCGACCATCACCTTGTCGCCCGTCAGAACCCGGATGCGGTTCTTGCGCATCTTGCCTGCGGTATGGGCGATGATGTTGTGGTCATTGGCGATCAGCTTCACGCGGAAGGTCGCATTGGGCAGCAGCTCCTCGACGATGCCCTCGAACTCCAGCAATTCTTCCTTGGCCAATGGTCCTCTTAAAACCGTTTGCGAGCAGGGGAGATAGGGGGGAAAAGCACGAAAAGCAAGCCTTTCCAACGGTTCTTCCTCAGGTATCCGCCGCGGCGGGGGTCAGAAAACGCTGTTTCAGGCGCTGCATCAGCTGATCGCGGACGGCGCGATAGGCCGCCAGGCGCTGCTCGCGGGAGCCCTCCACCGCCGTGGGGTCCATGGTCGGCCAATACTCCACCCGGGTGGCCGCCGTGCGGGTCATTTCCACCGCCTTGTGCTGGGCCTCGGGCGACAGGGTGATCACCAGGTCGAAACTGCCGTCCTCCAGGTCCTCGAACCGGCGGGGCTTGTGCTTGGCGATCTCAAGCCCGATCTCGCCCATGGCTTCCACCGCCAGGGGGTCGAGCTCGCCCGCCTTGACCCCCGCCGATTCGATATAGATGCCGCGGGTAAGATGGCGCAGCAGCGCCGCCGCCATGGGCGAGCGCACCGCGTTCATGGTGCAGGCAAAAAGGATCGCCCCCTGGTTCGCGGATCCCGCCATTCAGCCCCGCATCTGCAGCACGCAGATCAGCGTGAACAGCCGCCGCGCGGTGTCGAAATCGGTCTCCACCTTGCCCACCAGCCGCGCCTGCAGCTCGCGCGCACCGTCATTGTGCAAGGTCCGCCGCGCCATATCCAAAGATTCGATCTGGTGCGGCGGCGCGGTGCGAATGGCCTTGTAATAGCTGTCGCAGACCAGGAAATAGTCCTTCACCGTCTTGCGCAGCGGCGTCAGGGACAAAAGTACCCGGCCATGCTCGCTGCCGTCCCCCAGCCTTATGTCCAGCACCAGGCGGCTGCCGTCCATTCCCAGCTTGAGGTGATAGGGGCCGCCCGGCGAGCCCTTCAGCCGGAAGACATTGGCTTCCAGAAGATCGTAGATGGCGACTTCGCGTTCCTGCTCGACGGCGCGGCTGCGATGCACGACGCTGGTTTCGTCCAGGGTGATCGCCGAGAGCCGGTCGTCCACGATCAGTCCCTGCGGTCGGTTTTTTGATTCAGGCGCGCCGCGATCGAGCGGGCATGCGCCTCCAGCCCTTCGGCCTCGGCCAGGGTCAGCGCATCGGGGCCGATGGCGGCGATGCTTTTGGCATCCAGGCCCAGCAGCGTGGTGCGCTTCATGAAGTCCAGCACCGACAGGCCCGAGGAAAAGCGCGCCGTGCGCGAGGTGGGCAGCACATGGTTGGGCCCGGCGATATAATCACCCATCGCCTCCGGCGTGTAGCGGCCCAGGAAGATGGCGCCGGCATGGCGCACCTTTCTGAGGAAGCTTTCAGGATCGGCGGTGGCGATCTCCAGATGCTCCGGCGCGATCGCGTCCGCCAGCGGCGCGGCATCCTCGATGCTTTTGACCACGATGATGGCGCCATAGGTCTTCCAGCTTTTGGCGGCGATGTCCTTGCGCGGCAAAAGGGCGAGCTGCTTTTCGGCCGCCGCCGCGACCTGATCGGCGAAATCCGCGTCATCGGTGATCAGGATGCTTTGCGAGGAGGCGTCATGTTCGGCCTGGCTGAGCAGATCGGCGGCGATCCACTCCGGATCGTTGCGGCCATCGGCGACCACCAGTATCTCGGAAGGCCCGGCGATGGAATCGATCCCCACCTGGCCGAAGACTTCGCGCTTGGCCGCCGCGACATAGGCGTTGCCCGGCCCCACGATCTTGTCCACCGCGGCAATGGTTTCCGTGCCATAGGCCAGCGCCGCCACCGCCTGGGCGCCGCCGACCCGGTAGATCTCGCTGACCCCTGCCCGCCTGGCGGCGGCCAGCACCAGCGGATTGAGCAGTCCGCCGCTGGCGGGCGTCACCATCACGATGCGCGCCACGCCCGCGACCCTGGCGGGAATCGCATTCATCAGCACCGAGGAAGGATAAGAAGCCGTTCCCCCCGGCACATACAGGCCCACGCTGTCCACACTGGTCCAGCGCCAGCCCAGCATCACGCCGGCTTCATCGGTGAAGCGCAAATCTTCCGGCATCTGGCGCTTGTGATAGGCCTCGATCCGCAGCGCGGCGGTCTCGATGGCGGCGATTTGCGCGCTGCCGACCTCGGCAGCCGCCGCGTCGATCTGCGCCGTCGACAATTTCAGCGTCTCCGGCGTGACCCCCGCGCGGTCGAACTTGTTGGTCAATTCGATCAGCGCGGCATCGCCGCGGCGGCGCACGTCCGCGATGATGGCCTGCACCGCGGCGGCGACATCCTCCTCCTCCTCGCGCTTGGCAAAGAGCAGCTTGCGGAAATCCGTTTCGAACGAGGAATCGGTTGCGTCCAGCCGGCGCGCCATCACGGCGCCTCCGCGTCATGGTCGGGCCGGCCGCGGGCCGCCCAGGGCCCCGTCAGGTCGGCCAGCTCGGCATCGATGCATTCCACCGTCAGGCGGATGGCACCGCCCCCGGCCAGGACGATTTCGATGACCCCGCCGGGATCCTCGCCGCCATTGGCCGTGAAAGTCACCGCCAGCAGCGATACCACCGCCTCGTCCGCCCCCAGCTTGACCTTGCTGGACTGCACTTTCAGCACGCCGTCAAAATGCAGGCCCGCGCGCACCCGCGTCTTGCCGCCGTTTTCCCATTGCAGCCGGTTCAGCACGGCGGCAAAGCGGCGCTTCTTGGGAAGCCAGGTGAAATTCCTGAGCTTGGCGGCGGCGTCCTGCAGGCGGGCGGACAGGATCTCCAGGTCCTCGGCATCGACGGCCGCGAGTTCTGAGGCGTGTCATTCCGCTACCCGCGCGATATCGGCACCCACCCGCGACAGTTTTTCTTCCAGCCGGTCGAAGCCGCGGTCCAGGTGATAGACCCGGCTGACCATGGTTTCGCCCTCCGCCGCCAGGCCCGCCAGCACCAGCGACACCGAGGCGCGCAGGTCCGTGGCCATCACCGGCGCGCCGGTGAGCTTTTCCACCCCGCGCACGGTGGCGGTATCGCCGTCGATGCGCACCTGCGCACCCATGCGCGCCAGTTCCGGCACATGCATGAAGCGGTTTTCGAAAATCTTTTCACGGACCACCGAGGTGCCGTCGGCCACCGCCATCAGCGCCATGATCTGGGCCTGCAGATCGGTGGGAAAGCCCGGATAGGGCGCGGTGGTGACGTCGCAGGAACGCGGCCGCCCGCCGTTCATGTGAATCCTCACCCCGCGCGGCGTGGCCGCGATTTCCGCGCCGCTCTTGGTGAGCAGCGCGGTCAGCGAGGCAATGGTGTCAGGCGACGCGCCCACCAGTTCGACCTCGCCGCCGGCGATGGCCGCGGCAATGGCATAGGTGCCCGCCTCGATGCGGTCGGGCATCACCCGATAGTCCGCGCCATGAAGGCTGGCGACGCCCGTAATGGTGATCTCGCCGGAACCCAGGCCGGAAATCTTCGCGCCCATCGCGATCAGGCATTTGCCGAGATCGGAGATTTCCGGCTCGCGCGCGGCATTGACGATCCTTGTGATGCCGCCGGCCAGGGTGGCGGCCATCATCGCGGTTTCGGTGGCGCCCACCGAGACGAAGGGAAAGACAATCTCGGCGCCCTTGAGCCCGTCCGGCGCCGTGGCGGTGACATAGCCTTCCGCCAGTTCGATCCTGGCGCCCATCGCTTCCAGCGCCGCCAAATGCAGTTCGACGGGCCGCGCCCCGATGGCGCAGCCGCCGGGCAGAGAGACCTTGGCCTGGCGCGCGCGCGCCAGGAGCGGCGCCAGGACCTGGAAGCTCGCCCGCATCTTGCGCACCATGTCGTAGGAGGCGAACACCGAGGTGATCTCGCGCGCCTGGAGCTTCATCACGTCGCCCTCGCCCAGCCCCGGCGACATGGTGACCTGGATGGCGACGCCGAAGGTCATCAGCAGCTCGGCCATGGCGCGCACATCCGCCAGCCGCGGCACATTGGCCAGGGTCAGGGGGTCGGCGGTCAGCAGGGACGCCGCCATCAGCTTGAGGGCGGCGTTCTTGGCGCCGCTGATGGGGATTTCCCCCTTCAGCGGATGCCCGCCGCGGATACGAATACGGTCCATGGCAGCCCTTGTAACCGGGGGGCCAGCCCAAGGAAAGGCTGGCAAAAGGCAGGGCTAGCCCCTGTTTTTCAGGGGGTTTTCCCGGGGCTTTTTCGCGGGTTTGGCGGGCGAATCGCCGGGCGGTTGGACGGTTTGGGCGGGCGGCGCCTGCTTGCGGCGCTTGAGGTTGGCGCGCAGCGCGGCGGCCAGCTTTTCGGGCGTGGACTTGGCCATCACAAGCTCTTCAAATGCCCCTGGGGGGAAAATCCAAAAACCCGGCTTTCCTTCGCGGAATCCATACGTTATAGCAGCGCACCCTTGATTAAGGGTCGGGCTGTAAGGTCTGAAAATACCACGGCAGCCGTAGTAGCGTAGTGGTAGCGCAATCCCTTGGTAAGGGATAGGTCGTGAGTTCAATTCTCACCTACGGCACCATTCATGTCCGCACGGTCCGCGCGGAAATGAATGCCAAGCGCCGCCGTCATCGGCTCGTGGCGGCAATCCTGCCGATACCCCAAGCGCGCGGCAGCGACCCCAGCAGGCGCATGATAGACGATCATCCCCGTCCTTTCCGCACCCTTCCCCAAACCGGCCGGCTGAATATAGTCTTCGGCCAACAATCCCGCAGAAGGAAGCACAGGATGTTTCGCAAACTCGTCATCGCCGCCGCCTTGTCCCTGCTGGCCCTGCCGGCCATGGCGCAATCCCAATATCTCGTGCCCTTCCCGCCGCATCATGTGATCGCCAACATCTATTTCGTCGGCAGCAAGGGCCAGGCGAATTATCTGATCACCACGCCGCAGGGAAATATCCTGGTCAATGCCGGACTCGAGGCCAATGTGCCGATGATCAAGGACAGCATCCGCAAACTGGGCTTCAAATACGCCGACACCAAGATCCTGCTGATCAGCCACGCCCATTTCGACCATGACGCCGGCAGTGCCCAGGTCGTCAAGGATACCGGCGCGAAATATGAAGTGATGGACGCCGACGTCCCGACGGTGGAATTGGGCGGCAAGAAGGATTTCTTCTATGCCGATATTCCCGAAGACCTGTATCCGCCGGTCAAGGTGGACCGGGTGCTGCATGACGGCGACCAGGTCTCGCTGGGCGGCACCGTGCTGACGGCCCATCTGACCCCCGGCCACACCAGGGGCTGCACCACCTGGACCATGAAGGTGAATGACGGCGGCAAGATGCTGGACGTGGTGATCGTCGGCAGCCCCAATGTGAACAAGGGCTATGTGCTGGTGGGCAACAAGCTCTATCCCCAGATCGTGCAGGATTATGAAAAGACCTTCCGGGTGCTCAAATCGCTGCCGGTGGACGTATTCCTGGGCGCGCATGGCGACTATTACGGCATGGACGCCAAATATCCGAAGCTCAAGGCCGGCGGCGCCAATCCCTTCATCGATCCGGCCGGCTACAAGGCCTATGTCGCCAACCGCGAGGACGCTTTCCGCAAGGAACTGGCCCGCCAGCAGGCAGGCGGCAAGCCCTGACCGCGCCACCCCGGGGCGTCCGGCAACGCTTCACTTGCCGCCCTTGATCGCGATGCCATAGGCGCCCGCCTTTATGGTGGCGCAGACATGGCCCTTGGTCGGGCGCTGGCCGAAAAAGGCGCCGCCGATCCGCACCCCGCCGACCAGGATCGCATCGTCATGGATGATCGCCTGGGGCGCCTCGCCGCACAAAAAGCGCCCCCGGATGCGCACGGCGTTGCGGTTGAGGTAGCGCACATACAGCACCTCCTTGCCGAACCGGTCGCGCAGCAGGAAGGTGCTGCGGTCGGGGCGCAAGGCGCGCAGCTGCAACGGCTCTGCCGGCTCATAGATATTGTCCATGACCCGGAAAGCGAGATCGTTGTTCCAGTCATAGCCGAAGGCCCGCACCATCAGCCCGCCGTCCGCGCGCGCCAGTTTCATCACCACGCAGTCGTCCACCACCAGCGGCGCGAACGGGCCCGGGCCCTTGCCCAGGACGCGATCGGTGCCGAAGGCCATCAGCAGGCCGTCCGGGTCGGCGGTTTGCGCACATTCCCAGGGCGGCGACGGCTCGCCCGCCGCGACCAGCGGCCCGCTGGGTTCCGGCGGCTGCAGATAAAGCCAGACCAGATAGGCGCCGCCCGTGCCGGCCAGGATGAAAAACAGGCTGCCCAGCACCCAGCCCTGGGGCACGTCGCGCAGCACCAGTTCATGGGCGCTCAGCATCCCCAGCGCAGTGGCCACCGCCAGCACCACCGGCCAGCGCAGCGGCAGGAGCGAGCCCCCCGACAAAAAGGCCCAGAAAAGCAGAAGGCTGGCGGCGACGCGCGCGACGGTCAGGACTTCGCGCCGCGAAATACGCCCGATCCTGCCAAGTGCCGGCCATCTCATATGTCCTACAATGTAGACTTAATGGATCGGGGTCAATGCTTGACGGACGCCTTATTATATCTACGATGTAGATAAAATGGAGCCGCCCGATGGAGTCGCTGGGCCAGTTCGAGCAGATCGTCCTGACCGCCATCCTGGCGCTGGACGCCAACGCCTATGGCGTCACCATTCATGCCAAGGTCGAGGAGCTGGCGCGGCCCAAGAAATCCACCCGCGGCGCCGTCTATGCCACGCTTGACCGGATGGAAGACAAGGGGCTGATCAGTTCGTGGCTGTCGGAACCGACCCGGGAACGCGGCGGGCGCTCGCGCCGCCATTACCGCATCGAGAAATCCGGCGCCAAGGCGCTGCGGGAATCCGCCCGTACCGCCCAGCGCCTGTTCGAGACCATCGCGCAGAACCTGGGAGGGCTGGCATGGAAGCCGCCTGGATAGAGGCAGGCCCGCCCCCCTGGCTGGAGCGGATCGTGCTGCTGGCGATCCCGCCCGCGGCGCGCGAAACGGTGGCGGGCGACCTGTGGGAGACCTACCGCTCCCCGCGCCATTATGCGGCCGAGGCGCTGCGCACCGTGCCCCATGTCATCGCCAGCCAGATGCGGCGCAATCTCAATCTTCCCGCCCTTATGCTGCAGGGCGCCCTGATCTTCATTTGCCTGGGCGGCCCGGCCACCCTGATATTGCTGCCCCTGTTGATGCTGCGCGGCGCCTACCAGGCGACAAGGCGGCCCTGTCCCCGGCGCGTCTTCCGCGAAACCATCGTGATGTCGTCGGGCGTGATCGTCCTGCTGCTGATGATGATGTCCAGCCATTTTCCCTTCGCGGTCCGCTCCGGCGTGGACCATTTCACCTGGCTGAGCCTGTTCCTGCTGGGCCTGCTGCTGTCGCCATTCCTCTGCATGCTGCGCGCCGGCCTGATCTTGCAGGGCGACCGCCGCATGCCCGCCGGGCCCGGCCAGCTGCAAAAAGAAGAATTGGCTCGCGGCTATTGTGCCTTCCTGCATGGCGTCGTGTGCCGCAACCTGCTGGAAGCCCTGGCGCTGGCGGCCGCGGCTGTCGGCGGATTCTTCTTCGCCTGGAATGGCCTGCTGGTCGGATTGTTCGCAGCGGCGGCCTGTTACCTGCTGCTGGACGCGGTGCCCGGCGCGAACCCGGCCGGCGATGATTTCGTCTCTCTCAGGGCACGCTATCAGCAGGATCTGGCGCGCCACCAGCAGCTGCGCCGCTTTTTGCGCTGGCTGTGGTTCACCCCGGTCGTGCTGGCGTTGCACGCAAGGCTGGCCGAACACGGGCTGGTGGCGGGCCGGCCCATCCATGCCATGCTGGACCTGGTTGCCGCCGCCCTCCTGTGTTTCCTGGTCGCCGCCCTGAACCGCGAGCATGGCGGACGCGTACAGGAACAGATCGGTCAGCTCGACCGGCTGCGCGAAAGAATTGTGCCGCAACTGCCGCAATAGATCGCGGACGCCCGGCGTGTCGGCTCAGCCCGGCCGCACCGTCAGCCGCGAGCCGCTGACCCCGACGACCTTGACCCGCATGCCGGAGGAAAGCACCCCTTCCCCGGCCAGATCGGCGGCCCATTCCTTGCCGTCCACGAACACCCGGCCGCTGCCGGCACGGAAATCCCCGGCCGCCTGGCCCTCCAGTCCGACAAGGCGGGTGCTGGTGTCGTTGATGTCCGCGCCCATGGCGACGCGCGGGAAAAAGCGCCGCCCCGTCAGGGTGGTCGCGATGGTGAGAAGCGCGAAAATCACCAGCTGCATGGTGAGGTCGAAATGAAAGACCAGGCCGATCAGGCCCATGACCGCGGCCGAACCGGCCGGCCAGAGCAGCCATCCCGAACCGCTCGCCACCTCCACCGCCAGCAGCACCGCGCCGATGGCAAGCCACAAGGCAAAGGGACTATCCAGCAGCCAGTCCATCTCAGCCTCCGGCGGCCGGAACGGAACGGCGCGGCGGTTGCGGCGGGTTGGTGGGGCCGTCGCGTACCACCGACTTGACCAGTTCGCCGATGCCGGCGATGGAGCCGGTGATCCCGGCCATGTCGGCCGGCACGATGACGGTCTTTTGCTGCGGGCTGCGCGCCAGCTCCGCGAAGGCGTCGACATATTTCTGGGCGACGAAATAGTTGATGGCATTGACGTCGCCCTTGGAGATCGCCTCGGACACCATCGCGGTGGCCTTGGCTTCGGCTTCCGCCGCGCGCTCGCGCGCCTCGGCATCGCGGAAGGCGGCTTCGCGGCGGCCCTCCGCTTCCAGGATCGCGGCCTGCTTGGCGCCCTCGGCGCGGGTGATGGCGGCCTGGCGCTCGCCATCGGCCTCGGTGATGACGGCGCGGCGCTCGCGCTCGGCCTTCATCTGCCGGGCCATGGCATTGGTGATGTCCGGCGGCGGCACCAGATCCTTGATCTCGATGCGCGTCACCTTCACCCCCCAGGGGCTGGTGGCGTGATCGATGGTGGACAGCAGCCTGGAGTTGATCTGGTCGCGCTGCGAGAGAACCTCATCCAGGTCCATCGAGCCCACCACGGTGCGCAGGTTGGTCTGCGACAGCTGGGTGATGGCGTAGCTGAGATTGTCCACGCGATAGGCTGCCTGGGCCGCATCCATCACCTGAATGAAGACGATGGCGTCGACCTGGACCGAGACATTGTCCTTGGTGATGACGTCCTGCTGGGGCACGTCCAGCACCTGCTCCATCATGTTCATGCGCCGGCCGACACCTTCGACAAAGGGCGTCAGAAAGGCGATGCCCGGCGTCAGGGTGCGGGTGTAGCGGCCGAAACGCTCGACGGTGTATTCGCGGCCCTGGGGCACGATCTTGATCGCCCGAAACAGGATAATCGCGGACAGAACGACCAGGACGAGCGCGACGATCTGCATGTTCCCCCCAAAGCCCGGTTTTTCGTGGCCAAAACCTAACCCGGCTCCAACTCCGCTTCCATGACAAAATCCGCTATGCTCCAGAAAACAAGGCAGGGAGCGACAATGAGCGGACCCAATCGCAGGCACGCGCTGGGCGCGGGCGCCGGACGACTGCGCGCGCCGTGACCGCGCCGCGCCTCAAGCTGTCGTGGGACTTCTACCACATTCAGCTGGAATTCGTGCCGCTGGACACCGACGACGCCACGGCGGTCAAGGCCATGCTGTCGCTGGGCTAGCTAGACGTGCGCCCCCCCGCGCGGACGTGCGCGGGGGAAGCGTCAGGCCGCAGGCTCAGGTCTGGTCGCTGCGCTTGGTGAAGGCGCGGCCCTTGTCGGCGGCCGGCGAATCGCCGCCGGTGCAGATCATCACCCCTTCCTTCAACTGGTCGATCACATTGTCCTCGTTGCAGGCGTTGAGGAACTTAAGCCCCACCGCCTTGGTGGCGTCCAGCACGCGCTTGCGCACCGCCACCATGTTGGGCTGGCTGGCGCCCCCACTGCCCGGCCCCCCCACCAGGTAGAAGCCATGGTCGCCCGGTCCCCATTCGGCGAAGGCGAGGCCCGGCACGCGCACGGTGGATTCCACATTGGCGTCGGCGCGGGGATTTTCGATCTTGACGCCGAAAATCAGCTCGCCATCGGGGTTCAGCGGCCACGGGTCCGCCAGTTTCAGATACTCATTGGCCGTCACCCCCCACATGCGCGAGGCATAGCTCTGGCTGCCATTGCCGCGAAAGCCCTGATTGAGTCCAGGCACCACCGGCGCGAACGGATAGCGCGACGCCTCGATCATGATCTTGGCGGCTTCCGGGCTCTCGGCATTGCACAGCAGGATGCCATGCACGCCTGCCGCCAGGGTCTGCTGGATCATCCAGGCATTGGCGCGCACCGCGTCGGCGGTGCCCTGGATCGGCAGGGTGACGATCACCGCCGGCGTGAGATGACCGGTGCGGGTGGGACCGGCTTCCTTCAGGCCGCGCATGAATTCGCGCAGCTGGTGAAAGTCCAGCGCGCCATGCTCCATTTCATAGGTGATATAGTCGGCCTTGGTGGCGGCGAGCTTCTTGCCCTCCTCGTAACCGGCGGCCTCGATCTGGGTGTAGTAGACCGGCTGGCCCTTCAGCCACATGTCGATGATGCGGTTGATATGCCTGCCGGTGCGCATGGCCTTGGCCGGCATCGCCGGAAATGTGCCGGGCGCAAAGGCGGGGGCGGCGGGCTGGACCTGGGCGCCGGCCGGTGTGTAGGCCAGCGCGAAAGCGGCCAGACCGGCCATCAAAAAATGTTTGGTTTTCATGACGTTCCCTTCTTTTTATGAAAGTTATGTAACCCGCGCAGTCCAACACATGGGAAGGACTTTGTCTCCCCAAGATTGGGTCAAAAATCAGGGGTATTGGCGCGGATCGGGAACCGTCGCGGCCAGCCCGGTTCAGCCCAGGGTGACGCGTGTGGCGCTCAATTGCGCCTGGATGGCCAGTTCCGCCGCCAGCAGGCACTGTGCCTGGTCCTGGGCGGTGTGGGTGCGTTCGACAATGTCGGCGACGAATTGCGGCCCGAACGGCAGCGGGCCGTTGTTGCAGTCGATGAAGCGCGCCCGCTTGGCGTCCACCAGGAACAGGTTGTTGCCCTGCCCCGACACCGCGACATTGGTGTATTTGCGGATCTCGATATAGCCGTCGGTACCCAGCACAAACAGCCGCCCGTCGCCCCAGGTACCCAGCCCGTCCGGAGTGAACCAGTCCAGCCGCACATAGCCGAAGCCCTGGTCGCCGCGCAGCATCATGTCACCGAAATCCTGGAAATGGGGATGACCCGGATGCCGCAGATTGGCGACCTGGGCGGCGACGATCTCGGCCCTGGTCGAGCCGGTATAATAAAGAAACTGGTCGATCTGGTGCGAACCGATGTCGCAAAGAATGCCACCAAACTGGACATCTTCCCAGAACCAGGCGGGACGCGGAACCCCGCCGCCATTGTCGCCCGCGTGCTGGATCACCTGGTGGGGCGCGATATTGATGGTCTGGATGACCTTGCCGATGGCGCCCTGCTTGATCAGCTCTCCGGCATGGACGGCGGCGCGCACCTCCAGCCGCTCGGAATAGAGAATGGCATAGATGCGCCCGGTCTGGGCGATGGTCCGGCGCACCAGCGCCAGGTCCTCAAGCGTGGTGATGCCGGGCTTGTCGGAGAGAAAATCCTTGCCCGCCTGCATGGCCCGCACGCCGATCCCGGCCCGCTCATTGGCGATATGCGAGGACAGCACCAGCTGCAGCGACCCATCGTGCAGGACTTCGTCCTGGCTGCGGGCCGCCCTGGCGCCGGGATAGCGGCGGGCGAACACCGCCAGCTTGTCGGGCTCCGCACCCCAATAGGAAACCAGCTCGCCACCCCCGCGCCGGATGGCGCCGATCATGCCGTGGATATGGTCATGGCTGATGCCGCAGACCCCGAAACGGATATGATGTGTGGGGGCAGGTTGCGGGGCAGCCGCCAGGGTCTCGGCCTGCGCCTCGCCGGCACCCATCGCCATCGCCGATATCAGCGCGGCCGAACCCAGGCCCGCCGCTTCCAGGATTTCGCGCCGCTTCTTCATTGCGGGACCTTCCTATTTGACGTGGGCCTATTTGACGTGGGCCTATTTGACGCGGGTGACCTTGTAGACCACGCCATTGACGCGCATGTTGAAGAACTCCGGCGCGGTACCGTAATTGATCGTCGCCTTGTAGGACTGGGCGGGTCCGGTCCAGTTGGCGGAGCGAATATCGGACTCCGCCTGTTGCCAGACGTGGCCGTCCGCCATGGTGACCGTGAACTTGCCGTCCCGCCCGAAACCATAGGCGGTCATCGCCATGTTGGCGGCCAGCGGCTTGGTGTTGCCGACCAGATCGCTCCAGAAGCCGCCGGATTTTTCACGCGATGGTTGGCGGGCGCTCGCGCGCAACGGTGCGGCCGCGCCGCCATAGGCGGTGCCGGGCCCCGGTACCAGCCTTGTCTGGCTTTCCGGTGCCGGCCGGAGGCCCAGCACGGCGCGCATCGGCTGCGCCGAACCGTAGAAACAATCCAGCCAGACGCGGTTGTCGGGAATGCCTTCGCAGCGCTCGGCACCCGCCATCACCGCGTCGCGCGTCGGCTCCGCCAGCGCGGGAACGCCATTCGGAATACACAGAGCGCAAGCAAGCGCTGCCACACGGAGAGAAAAAATATTCTTCATTGCGATATCCTATGCGCTGCGGAGCGGCGTTCTACCAGTTCAGCAGCCGCTGCAGATTTCCACCCTTGACCTTGGCGATGTCGGCCGCCGAATAGCCCTTCATATGGATGTCGGCGATCTTGGGCGATCCCCCGCTCCACACCACCCTGTCTGGTCCGTATTCCTTGATCAGGCGCGAGGTGAAAGGCAACACGCTCTCAAAATAGGGGCCGTCGTTGGCGATATAGTCGAGGCCCGACAGTTTCATGTAGACATTGGGCAGCTTGGCCAAGTCCAGCATGTTGGCATACTCATAGGGATTGCCCAGCTTGGGCTCGCCCATATGGTCGATCAGCACCTTGCAGCCCGGAAAGGCGCGGATGGCGTCGCGCGCCTGCAGCGCATAGTTGGGGCCGATGTGCAGCTCGATCACCAGATTGAGCTCCACCGCCTGGCGCCACAGCGCCCGCACATAGTCGGCGGCAAAGGAGTCCAGGTACATCTCCTTGCCACGATGGGCGTGGAAGCGGGTGGAGACGATGCGCGGCTGGCTCTTGACCAGGGCCGCAAGCTTTTTCGGCGACTGCGGATTCTTGGGATAAAACAGGCTGGTGGCCTTGAATTTGTCGGGTGCGGTGCGGCGCAGGCAATCCAGCACCAGGGTGTGGTCGTCGCCATACGGTTCGGGCTGCACGAACATCGCCTTGTCGATGCCGAATTCCTTCAGGTGCGCCTGGTAGGGCGGCAGCGGATCGAGCGGCATCCGGCTCGCATCCGGCTTGTAGACGGCATTGGGATGAAAGGGGAATTTCGCGGTGTTGGCGCTGAACATGTGCATGTTCCATTCAATCACCGGCGTGGCGGCAGCAAAGGCGGGCCGCACGCCGCCCGCCAGCGCGGCGGCGCCCATCAAGCCCATGACTTCGCGGCGATTGCTGCCTTGCATGCGTATCCCCATTGCTTTTGCTGGTTGGCGAAGGGATACCATGCCGGGCGGGTACGGGAAATATGAATACAAAAGTCCTGAATGAGCAGGCTGTCGCGCTGCACCGCAGCGGACGGTGGGCGGAGGCCGAAAGCCTGTATCTGAAGGTGCTGGCGCAGGACCCGCGCGATTTCGCCGCCCGCCACCTTCTGGGCGTGATGCGGGCGCAGTCCGGACGCATGGACCAGGGCCTGGCCGATATCGCCCAGGCGCTCCAGATACGGCCGGATGATCCGGAGGCGCTGCTCAATCATGCCAATGTCCTCAAGCTTCTCGGCCGTCCGGAGGACGCCCTGGCCGGGTTCGAACGCGCCCTGGCGTCCAAACCGGGATGGCCGCAGGCCGAGAACAACCGCGGCACGGTGCTGCAGGCGCTGGGGCGCCATGCCGAGGCGCTGGCGGCCTATGATCGCGCGCTGGCGGCGGCCCCCGACTATGCCGAGGCCCTGAACAATCGCGGCAGCGTGTTGCAGGATCTCAAGCGGCCGGCCGAAGCGCTGGCCGCCTATGACCAGGCGCTGCGGCTGTCGCCCCGATTCGCCGCCGCCTTCAACAACCGCGGCAGCGTGCTGCTGGAGATGAAGCGCTACGGCGACGCGCTTTTCTGTTTCGACCGCGCTTTGGCGCTGCGCGCCGATGATGCGCAAATGCTGAACAATCGCGGCAATGCCCTGCAAGGCCTGATGCGCTACGAGGAAGCGCTGGCGGCCTACGACCAGGCCCTCGCTTTGCGCCCGGACTATGCCGAAGCGCTGAACAACCGCGGCGAAGCCCTGCAGCAGATGAAGCGGCATGACGAGGCGCTGGCCGCCTTCGACCGCGCCCTTGCGGCGCCGGGCCAGCCCCATGCCTTCGGCGGCGCGGCGATGGCCGCGATCAATCTGTGCGACTGGAAAAGGGCGGCCGAAATCGGGGCGCAGATGCGCCCGCGCATCGTGGCCGGCGAGCCCATCGCGCCCTGGGTCCTGCTGGGCTATAGCGGCGACGAGCTGCTGCAGCGTCAGTGCGCCGCCAATGTCATCGCCCGGCGCTTTGCCGCGCCGCCGCCGCCGCTGGCGCCGCCAGGCTACAGTCACGGCAAGATCCGGCTGGCCTATATCTCTTCGGATGTCGGCTATCACCCGGTGGCGACCCAGGTGGTGCAGCTGATCGAAAGCCATGACCGCGAAAAATTCGAAATCATCGGCGTCGGCACCAATGCCGATGACGGCTCCCCCCAGCGCCGCCGCCTGGTCGCGGCCTTCGACCGCTTCATCGACGCCCATCAGCAGGCGCCCCTTGCCGTCGCCCGGCAGCTTCGGGCCCTGGAAGTGGACCTGCTGGTGGATCTGAACGGCCATACCCAGGGCGATCAATTCGATATTCTCAGCCATCGCCCGGCGCCGGTGCAGGCCTGCTGGCTGGGCTATGCCGGCACCTCCGCCGCCCCCTTTATCGATTACGTCATCGCCGACCGGATCGTGGCGCCCAACCCGGCGGCTTTTTCCGAAAAGATCGCCGCCCTGCCCAACAGCTTTTTTCCCACCGACACCGGCCGCGTGATCGGCAGGCCTCCCAGCCGGGCCGAAGCCGGCTTGCCGCACGATGCTTTCGTCTTCTGTTCCTTCAACAACAACTGGAAAATCACCGAAGCGGTTTTCACCACCTGGATGCGGCTGCTGGCGGCCGTGCCGCACAGCGTACTGTGGCTCAAGCAGGCCGGCGATAAAGCCAAGGCCAATCTGCGGCAGGCGGCAAAAGACCACGGTGTCGCGCCGGACCGGCTGGTGTTCGCGCCGCCCGCGGCGCTGGAGGTTCATCTCGCCCGGCACCGGCTGGCCGACCTGTTCGTGGACACCCTGCCCTACAACGCCCATGCCACCGCCTGCGACGCGTTGTGGGCGGGTCTGCCGGTGCTGACCTGCAAGGGCACCGCCTATGCCGGGCGTGTCGCCGCCAGCCTGCTGACGGCGGCGGGCCTTGCGGAGCTGATCACCGAAACGGCGCAAGAATATGAAGCCCTGGCCCTGACGCTGGCGCGCGATCCGGCCCGGCTCAAGGGCTTGCGCGAAAAACTGGCGGCAAACCGCGCCACCGCGCCGCTGTTCGATACGCCGCGCCTGGCGCGCGACATCGAGGCGCTTTATCGCCAGATGATGGCGTCCCCGGCGCCCGGCTGAGCGCGCTTGCGCCCGGGAATTTCGCGCAGGCGCGAAGGACGCCTAGCTGCCGCCGCGAAGCGAACTGCGGATCCGGCCCACCGTCTCGGGCGAAACCGCCGGCGCCGTGTTGCCCCAATTGTTGCGGACATAGGTGAGGATATTGCTCACCTGCTCGTCGGAGAGGCGCCAGCCAAGACTGGGCATGGCCGGACCGGTGGGCGCCAGGGGCGTCGCCGCGGCCCGGCCGCCCTCCAGCACCATCCGCACCACGGTATCGGCCCGCACCTGGGCGACATTGGCGTTGCCGGCAAGCGGAGGGAACAGCACACTGCCCTTGCCGTCGCGGCCATGACAGGCGGCACAGCTGATGTCATAGGCCACCGCGCCGGCTTTCATCTGGGCGTCCACGCCGGTGGCGCCGCCGCCATTGCCGCGCGACGGCGGCAAATCCCTGAGATAGACGGCGATGGAATTGAGATCATAGTTGGTCAAGCGGGAGGTGGAATTCTCCACCACTTCGGCCATCGGCCCGGAGGCCAGCGAATGGTTGCCGCGCCCGGTCTGCAGATAGGCGACCATGTCCGCGACGTTCCACGCGCCCAGCCCCGTGATGCGATCGCTGGTCAGGTCGGGGGCAAACCAGCCCTGCAACGCGGCGCCGGTCAGCGCGGTGCCCTTGTCGGCGCCGAACATGTTCTTGGGCGTGTGGCAGGCGCCGCAATGCGCCGGGCCGTTCACCAGATAGGCGCCGCGATTCCATGCCCCGCTCCTGGCCGGATCGTGGGCGCGCGGCGTGGGATGGAAAAACAGCTTGTTCCAGCCGCGCATCAGGAAACGCAGGTTGAAGGGGAAGCGCAGCTGGTTGACGTCGACGCTCTTCTTCACCGGCTTGACGGTGCGCATATAGTCCCACAGATCGGCGATATTCTTGTCGCTCATCCGGGCGAAATAGGGATAGGGCATGGCCGGAAAAAGCCGCTTGCCGCCCGGCGACACGCCCCGGCGCATCGCCAGCTTGAAATCGGCGGCGCTGTAATTGCCGATGCCGGTTTCCTTGTCGGGCGTGATGTTGGAGGTCAGCATCTTTCCGAACGGCGTCTGCAGCACCACGCCGCCCGCCAAGTCCTTGCCGTGACAGCCTTCGCAATCGCCCACGATCACCTGGTATTTTCCGGCAGCGGTGTCGGCGCCGAACGCCGGTGACGAAAGGGCGGCCAACAGCGCCGCGACAACCACGCAGCGCCGGCCAAATCCGGAACGGTCAGGGAAGTGGGTCATGCATGCACCAGCGCGCCAGGGGACTTGATGTATTTGGTGGTGATGGCCTCGGCCGCCCAGAAGGCCAGCGCTCCCACCGTGCCGGTGGGATTCATGCCCGCATTGTGCGCGAAGGCCGAAGCCCCGATCACGAACACGTTGGGCACGTCCCAGCTCTGCAGGTACTTGTTCACCGCGCTGGTGCCGGGATCGTCCCCCATCACCGCGCCGCCGGTATTGTGGGTGCTCTGGTAGGGCACCGAGTTCCAGCCCTTCCGGATCCGCGACACGCTGGTGTATTTGGCGCCGAACGGCTTGGCGATCCGCTCCAGCTGGTCCGAAATCCAGTTGGACATGCGGATATCATTGTCCGGCCAGTCGAAAGTGACACGCAGCAGCGGCCGGCCGTGCCGGTCGGCATAGCTGGGATCGAGGTCGAGATAATTCTCCCGCACCGGATAGGAGGAGCCCTGCGCCCCGAAGCCCATGGTGTTCTGATAGCCGTCCACCGTGGCCTGCTTCCATTTGGCGCCCCAGCGCGGAGTGCCCGGCGCGGTCGGGCGGTTGCTGATAGGCCTGCCGTTGCTGGGATCGCAGCTGATGCCCGCGCCGCCCAGAAAATCGAGGGGTGCATGGTCGAAGGCATCGCCGTTGAAATCGTCCATCGTGCGGCCCATCGAGCCGGAACCGATGAAGGGATTGAAGTGCTTGCCCTCGAACATCAGGCGGGCGGCCGAGCTGGTCTGGTAGCAATAGTTGCGGCCCACCGTGCCCTTGCCGGAGACCGGGTCATACTGGGTGCCGATTCCCGACAGCAGCATCATGCGCACATTCATCAGGGCATAGGCGCAGATCACCACCAGGTCGCCCGGCTGTTCGCATTCCTCGCCATTGGCGTCGATATAGGTGACGCTGCGGGCCATCTTGCCGTCGGCGGTGAGGTTGACCTTGAGCACCTCGCATTCGGTGCGCAGCTCGAAATTCGGCTTCTTCATCAGCACCGGCAGGATCGTGGTCTGGGCGCTGGCCTTGGAATAGTTGCCGCAGGCGAAGCGCTCGCAGAAGCCGCAATAGCTGCACTGGCCCATGCGGATGCCCAGCGGATTGACATAGGCCTGGGAGAGGTTGGCCGAGGGCTGGGGAAAGGGATGATAGCCAAGCCCGCGCACGGTGTCGGCAAACAGCGTCGGGCAATAGCCGGTCTTGATCGGCGGGTTGGGATATTCGCGCTTGCGCGGGCTTTCGAACGGATTGCCGCCCGGCTGAATCTGGCCGTTGATATTGCCGGCCTTGCCGGAAATGCCGCACAGATACTCGAACTGGTCGAAACTGTGTTCGATCTCGTTCCAGCTCACGCCCCAGTCCTGCAGCTGCAGGCCCTTCAGCTTGGCGGCGCCGTAGCGCCGGGTCAGGTGGCTGCGGATGGAAAAATCGCTGTCCCAGAAGCGCCAGGTCTTGCCGTTCCAGTGCACCCCCGCCCCGCCCACGCCGTCGCCCGGCAGGAAGGAGCCATAGTCGCGCATCGGCAGCGCCGTCTGGCCGGCATTGTTGCGCATGGTCATGGCTTCGACATGGGGCTGCAGGAACAGGTCCTTGCGCACCGCATAGCGCAGCTCGTCCTGCATATAGGCGATGTTGAAATCGGTGGCGGTGTCGCGCCACGGCCCGCGCTCGATGGCGACCACGTTCAGGCCCGCCTCGGTGAGCTGCTGGGCCAGGATCGCGCCGGTCCAGCCCAGGCCGACGATCACCGCGTCCTTTCTGGGAAGTATCCGCGCCACCTATGTCTCCCCGTAGATCGAAACGGGGCCATGGGGATAGGGCTGGTTGTGCTTGTCGATATGGTCGCGATAGTCGTAGCGCGCGCCGGGAAAGCCGATCATCTTCCAGCTCGCCATGCCCTTGTTGCCGCCATAGAGGGGGTCGGCGAAGAAGCCTTCCATGGTGTTCTGCAACAGCAGGTCGAAAAAACTCTTGGTGCCGAAGCCCGGCTTGAGCTTGAGCGTGATGGTGCCGTCCTCCAGGCCGGACAGGACGGCATCCTGCTGCTGCGCCGTCAGCTCGCGGAAATTCTTCTTGTAGGCGGTGTTGGTGTGGTCGTTCAGGGCCCGCAGGCCCAGGCGGTAGCGGCCGGCCGGGTTGAGATCGCCCTGATAGCCCTGGGTGGCAAGCCCCGGCATGAAGGGCCCCTTGTTGTAGAGCCGGCTGGACTGGCCGAAGGAGCCCGCGAGCTGGCGGTCGATGAAGACGGCGCAGCCGCAATCCTTGCCGCCGGGCGACAGATGATCGGCCGGGACAAAGCGGTCGACGATGGCTTCCACCGTCGCGGCCTCGCCGGGCGTGAAATAGTACCAGCCCAGCGGATTGACCGGCTTGGGCGGATCGCCCGCGAAGGGCGACCAGGGCAGCGTGCCCGACAGGCTGCGCCCCTCCGCCGAGGCCGCCAGGATCGGCAGTGCCGCCACGGAGGCAAGCAGGCGGCGGCGGCTCAGCGCGCGCGGATTATGCTGCATGGATTTTTCCCCGACCCTGCCAAGCGTGATTCTGGCTTTTGTTGCCGGCGATCCTAGAAGCGAGTTCCGCGCGGATCAAATCGACCGCGATATTGCAGACGCGAAAGGGGCAGGCCGCGCTTTTGGGCAAGCGCCGAAAAGTGAACAAAGAAACACGCGGAACTCCCCGGTTCCGCCGGAACGATGCCGGTTGGGGGACATTTCCTCCATGGGCTGGAGCAAAACCAACCGTGGAGACAGTGATGACGAACCAGAACAATCCGTCTGGCCAGAAGGACCAGCAGCAAAAGCACCAGAACCAGCCCCAGTCCGGCCAGCAGACCGGCCAGCAGCAGCGCCAGCCAGGCCAGCAGGGCCAAGCGGGCCAGCAGGGCCGCGATTCGCAGGCGGGCAAGTCCGGCGATCCGCAGAACAGACAGCGCTAGACGCACAAGAAAAGGCCCGGGGAACCGGGCCTTTTTTTAACCGGCCGACAATTGTATTTTTCGCGACGAAAGACCAAGGTCGCGGCGCGATGACCAAACGCCCCAAAGCCAGCCCCCTGCAAGCCGAACTGGCGCGCCGCATCGCCGTTTTCCTGCGCGAACAGGACGCCCCGCCCGGCCATCACCTGGTCGAGCTGGAGCTTTGCCGCACCTTCGACGTGTCGCGCACGCCCATCCGCGGCGCCCTGAGGCTGCTGGCGGCGCAGGGCGTGGTGTCGCCGCGCGCCGGGCGCGGATTTGTCCTGGCCAGGCTTCCGGCGGACGACACGCAAGCCGCCGGCGCCGACGACCAGGAACAGCGCCTGTTCGACGCCCTGGCGCGCGCCCGCAACGGCGGCAAACTGCGCGACCAGTTCACCCAGCAGGAAATCGTGCGGCGCTTCCATGCCCGCCTCGCCACGGTGCTGGAGGTCCTGCGCCAGCTGGCGGAACTGGGCGTGGTGGAGCGCAGGCCCGGCAACGGCTGGGCCTTTGCCGGCGATCCCGCCCGCATCCTCAACGAGAGCTATGCCTTTCGCCGCGCCCTGGAACCGCAGATGCTGCTGCAGCCGGGATTTCAGCTGGACCGCGGCTGGGCGGAAAAAGCCCGCGGCCAGCACCAGAAACTGCGCCGCAAGGCCTGGCGCGCCGGCGACGGCGCCGCCTTTCACGCCGTGAATGCCGATTTTCACGAGCAGCTGGCGCGCTGCTCGGGCAACCGCACCATGCTGCGGGCGATCCAGCGCCAGAACCAGCTGCGCCAGTTCCTGATCGGCCAATGGGACTATCCGATGCAGCAGGTGCACAGCGCCATCGACGACCACCTGGAGATTTTGGCGGCGCTGGAGGCCGGCTATGCCGATAAGGCCGCGGCGCTGATGCTGCATCACCTGACGCAAAGCGCTTCCCAATCGCAGAAAGACGAAACCGCCTAGTAGATATCCCGCCGGTAGAGGCCGTCCTGGGTCATCTGGTCGAGCTTTTCCTCGCCCAGGGTGGCGACCAGTGCCTCCTGCACCCCCGCCGCCATCTCGAGCCCGCCGCACACCAGGATCGAGGCGCCGCGCTCGCGTACCCAGCGCCCGATCTCGGCCGCCTGTTCGCCCACCACATGCTGGACGTATCGTTTCGGACCGTCATCGCGCGAGAACACCAGGTCGCTGCGCACCAGGGTGCCGTCTGCCTGCAACGCCTTCAGGTCGTCGCCATAATAAAGATCGGTGGCCTGGCCGCGCTCGCCGAACAGCAGCCAGCCGTCGCCCAGCTTCCTGTGCCGGCGATAGAGAAGATGGGCGCGCAGGCCCGCTATTCCCGTGCCCGCACCGATCAATATCTGCGGGCCGTCGGGCGGCGGATGGAAATTGGGATTGGGCCTTAGCCGCAGCTTGACGATGCCGCCGGGGGCGCAGCCTTGCGTCAGCCAGCCCGAACCCAGGCCCATTTGGCCGTCATCCTTCACCGCCTTGCGCACCAGCAGCTCCATGCGGCCGCAATCGGGCAGCGAGGCGATGGAATATTCGCGGTGGGGGAAAGCCTCCAGCCGCTCCACCAGCCAGTCCAGCGTTATGCCCTCGACCTCGTGGGCGCTGGGCAGCCGCGAATGGGCGATGATGTCGTGCAGGAAGGTCCATTGCCCGCGCCAGCGGAAGCTTTTTGTGCCGTCCAGCCCGTGTTGCGCCAGGAATTGCGCGACCGCGGCTTCTTCGTTGCGCGGCCAGATTTCCGCGATGTCGCCCGCCGTCCAGTGCAGCTGCGCCGCATCCTTGGGGCGCAGGGCGATATGCCAGGCCTCGCCGCCGGGGCTGCCGGCATTGAGCAGGCGGCGTTCCTCGAGAATCCAGTCCTGGGGCGGCCCCGGCATCAGGGCTTCGGCGGATGTCCTGGCGCCCAGCCGGCTGAGCTGCTGGGACCATCGGGTCATGGCCGCGACATCGTCATCGCCGTTGACGCATACCGCCTCGAACAGGCGGCGCGCCTGTCCCGACGCCAGCCAGCGGTCCACGCTGCGGCCGAATCCGCAAAAGGTGGCGTCGTATTTCCTGTCGCCCAATGCCAGCACGCCATAGCTGAGCCCCTTCAGCGCGGGCACCTGCGTCATCTGCCTGCGGGCAAAGGCGCGGGCGGTGTCCGGCGCCTCGCCCGCGCCATAGGTGCTGGTCACCACCAGCAGCAGGCCCGCATCGGCGATTTCCGCCACGCTGAGCCCGCCCAGGGGCGCGACCCGCACCACGCGATTGGCGCCGCCGCTGGCCGCCAGCGCGTTGGCGCTGAGCCAGGCGATGCGTTCCGCCGCGCCCGTCTGACTGGCAAAGGCGACCAGAATTCTGCCGCCGCGCCTGGGAAGGCCGGGAAACAGGGAAGCAAAGACCATGGGCGGCCACTAACACAGGCCCCGGACGGGCGCAAACCCAGGTTTTTCAAGCTTTTGCGGAGGACGCGGCGCTTTCCTGCCCCCGGGAACCCGGCTGGCGCGTTATGGTTATCACAGCCAAAACCAACGGAGCCCGGCCATGCATGTTGACATCATCACGATCCAGCCGCTCGTCGCCCTGCTGTTCGGAATCCTGATTCTGATCCTGCCGCGGCTGCTGAATTACCTGATCGCCATCTACCTGATCTTCATCGGGCTGGTCGGGATATTTCCCCACTTCTTCACCACCGCGACTTAGGGAGTGCCGTCATGAGCAAGCAGAACCGCGAATCGCATGAAAAAATGCCGGAGCATTTTTCCACCGCCGCGCCGGCCAAGACAAAAGAGGAAAAGATCGACGCCCAGGTGGCCGACACGTTTCCGGCCAGCGATCCGCCCTCCTATGCGGGCGGCAATCACATCGTCGGCGCGCCGGTGGGCCGCGAAAGCGGCGCGGCGGACAGTGCCGACGTGGCACAAGCCGAAAAAAAAGCCAGAGCGGGCGCCGAATCGAAGAAATAGCAGATGCTTAAAATGCGCCGGGATTTTTTACGCCCCGTTAAGATGCGATTTTTTAGACTTGCGGCGCTGGGGGCGGCCAACCAAGGAGCCGCCCATGAAAGACGTCTCAGTCAAGCATATCGGACTGACCGCCCCGCCGGATTTCGGCGCGATGGTCCCACGCGACCTGCCGCCCACCTACACGGTGCGATGGGTCCCCCGCCGCAAGGCACAAGTGGTCGCCGCCGTGCATGCCGGAATGATCGGCATGCCGGAGGCCTGCCGCCGCTACCGGCTTTCGACTGAAGAATACCTCGACTGGGAGCGGCAGTATCGGGCCGGTGTGTTGACGCGCCCGCGCGCGCGCGCGCAAAAGCACGCGCTGCACTGACGCTCTAGCCGCCGATGGCACCCAGCACACCGCTTTCCGTCAGGATCTGCGGCAGGATGATGGGCGCCGTCGCGCCCGGCGCATAATAGAGATAGAGCGGCACGCCCGAGCGGCCATTGTCCTTGAGCAGGGCGGTGACTTGCGGATCCTGGTTGGTCCAGTCGGCGATGAGATAGGCGACGTTCCTGGTGGCGAAGGCGCTTCTGACGCCGTCGCGCGACAGCACCGCTTCCTCATTGACCAGGCAGGTGATGCACCAGGCGGCGGTGGCATCCACGAACACCGGGCGGTTCTCGGCGCGCAAGGCGGCGAGTTTCTCGGCGGTGAAGGGCTCGCCCGCTTTCGCGCCCCGGCTGACGGGTGCGGCGGTGGCGCCCTGCAGCAGGCTGACGCCATAGACGCCGGCGACCAGAATCACCAGCGCGGCCAGCGCGCCGACGCCGCGTCCGCGCGCCGCCAAATTGCGTGTCACGCTCCACAGCCAGGCGGCCAGCGCCAGGGCGATCATTGCCGCCAGCACCAGCACCACGCCGCGCGGCCCGGCTTCCTGCGCCAGCACCCACACCAGCCAGGCCGCCGCCGCATACATGGGGAAGGCCAGGAACTGCTTGAGGATCAGCATCCAGGGGCCGGGTTTGGGAATGAAAGCCAGCGAACGCGGCCAGATGCCGAACAGCAGGAAGGGCAACGAAAAGCCCAAGCCCAAGGCCACGAACACCGCCAGGGCCGGCATGGCGCTCTGGGCCAGGGCGAAACCCAGCGCCGCCGCCATGAAGGGCGCGGTGCAGGGCGCGGCCACCGCCACCGCCAGCACGCCGGTGAAAAATGCCCCGGCCAGGCCGCTATGGCCGGCCAGGCTTTCGCCGGCGGTGATGCTGCCCACCTCGAACAGGCCGGAGAGATTGAGCCCCACCGCGAACACCAGCAGCGCGAAGCCCGCCACCGCGACAGGCGACTGCAACTGAAAGCCCCAGCCGATGCCCTCACCGCCCGCGCGCAGCGCCACGATGGCCAGGCCCAGCGCGACAAAGGACAGAACCGCGCCCGCGGCATAGGCGAAGCTTTCGCTGCGGCCGTTGGCGCCGTGGCGCGCGATCGACAGCGCCTTCAGCGCCAGGATGGGCAGCACGCAAGGCATGGCATTGAGAATCAGTCCGCCGATAAAGGCGAACAGCACCGCCAGCAGCAAGGTCAGTTCGCCGCTTGCCGCGGTATCGAATTGCGCCGGCGGCACCGGCCCCGGCTGGGCGCTGACCTCCAGCGCCTGGATCGAGCCATCGGTGGAGGTGAGAACCAGCAGGCCTTCCAGCACACCGCCGACTTTCCGGCCGGGGGCCAGGCGCAGCACCAGCCCGTCCTGGGCATAGCCGACCAATTGCGGCGCGGCATTCTTGATCATGCCCGACGCGGCGGGAAAGAAATCGGCGCCGACGGGATGAGCGGCGGCCAGCGGCGGCGCGGCGGCGTACAAATCCAGATGTTCGCCCAGCGCATAACTGAGCTTCCAGGGCGAGGCCACCGGCAGCAGGGCGCGGGCCGCGGCGAAATCCTTGGCCACCGCCGGATCGGCGGCCTGATTGCCGACCGGCACGGTCAGGTTGAGCGTGGCCTCCTCCGGCACGCAGATCTGCTGGCACACCAGCCAGCTCACCGCCGCCTTGATCGTCACCGTGCCGCTGGCATCGGCGGGCGCGGTCAACCTGGTGAGAAGCCAGGGCGTGCCCTCATAGCCGTAATCCATCAGCGGCCCGACCGGCAGGCGCATGGGACGCGGCCACTGGATGGCGTCGGCCTTCCAGCCCGGCGGCAATGTCCATGCGATCTCGGTGGGCGCGCCGGCGTCGCCCGGATTCTTCCAATAGGTGTGCCAGCCCGGCGCGATCTTTTCTTCCAGCGCGACCGTGATGGTGCCGCCGGGGGCCACCGCCTTGTCCTCGGCCACCAGACGGGCATGGACCTTGAGGCCGTCCTGGGCGAAGGCCGGCGCCGCGGCCAGCAGCAAGGCCAGGAAAAGAAGAATGCGTTTCATGCCACTGCCCTATAGACCGTCGTCATGCTATTCGCCAGTTGCGGCGGGCGGTTACCCATAATTCATTGAGGGTTTATGAGGATTACAGGCGGTATTTACCGTGGGCGGCAACTGGCCGCGCCCCGTGACCTTTCGGTGCGCCCCACCTCCGACCGCACCCGCCAGGCCATCTTCAACATGCTGCGGCACAAGGATTTCGGCATCGGCTTTGCCCTGGAGGGCGCCGCCGTGCTGGACCTGTTCGCCGGCACCGGCGCCTTGGGGATCGAGGCGCTTTCCCATGGCGCGCGCTGGTGCCTGCTGGTGGACGACAGCGCCGAAAGCCGCGCCATCCAGCGCGAGAATATCGAAGCCCTGGGCCTGACCGGCGCCACCCGCATCTGGCGGCGCGACGCCACCGATCTGGGACCGCTGGGTCCCAGCGCGGGCGGGCCGTTCAAGCTGATTTTTCTGGATCCGCCCTATCGCAAGGAACTGATCCCCAAGGCGCTGACGAGTTTGAAGGACGGCGGCTGGCTGGCCGATCACGCCTTGCTGGTGGCCGAAAGCGATGCCGGTGAAGCGATAGACATTGCCGGCTTCACCCTGCTGGACGAGCGCGACTATGGCGAGACACGGGTGCGGTTTTTAACGCCTGCCGAATAGCTTTTCGATATCGGCGAGCTTGAGCTCGACATAGGTCGGGCGGCCATGGTTGCACTGGCCGGAATGGGGCGTGGCCTCCATCTCGCGCAGCAGGGCATTCATTTCCTCGCCCGTCAGCCGCCGCCCGGCGCGCACGCTCATGTGACAGGCCAGCGTGCCCGAAACCTCTTCCAGCCGTTCCTTGAGCGACAGGGCATTGCCGGTTTCGGCGATCTCGTCCGCCAGGTCGCGCACCAGGCCCTTGACGTCGAGCTGGCCCAGCAGGGCCGGAACCTCGCGCACCACCACGGCGTCGGGGCCGAAGGCCTCGATCACCAGACCCAGTTCGGCCAGTTCGGCGGCGCGCCCCGCCACGCGCGTCACTTCCGACGGATCCAGCTCCACCACTTCGGGGATCAGCAGCGGCTGGCGCGCGATCCCGCCATTGGCCAGCGCCTTTTTCATCCGCTCATAGACCAGCCGTTCATGGGCGGCATGCTGGTCGACGATCACGATGCCGTCTTCGGTCTGGGCCACGACATAGGTCTCGTGCAGCTGGGCGCGGGCGACGCCCAGCTGGTAATTCTCCTGCGGCGCACCGGGCGCCGGCTGCGCGGCCTCTTCCACCCGCGCCGACATCGGGCCCGCGAACATGGCGGGTGCGGGCTCGCGCAGGACGGCAAAGGAATTGGCGCTTGGGTAGGAGTGTGGTGCCTGGCGCTGGAACGCCGACTCGATCCTGAAAGAATCCAGGGCCGAGGACGCCACGGTGGTGGAGGCGCGATGCCCCGCGTCGCTCAGGGCCTGCTTCAGGGCGCCCACGATCAGGCCCCGCACCAGGCCGGCGTCGCGAAAACGCACTTCGGACTTGGCGGGATGGACATTGACGTCGACGAAAGCGGGATCGCATTCCAGGAACAGCGCCAGCGCCGGATGGCGGTCGCGGGCCAGGAAGTCGGCATAGGCGCCGCGCACCGCCCCCACCAAAAGCTTGTCGCGCACCGGGCGGCCGTTGACGAACAGGAACTGCATGGCGGCATTGGCACGGTTGTAGGTGGGCAGCCCGGCATAGCCCGACAGGGTCACGCCTTCGCGCACCGCCTCCACCCGCGCGGCATTATCGCCGAACTCGCGGCCCATGATGCGGGCCAGGCGCGGCAGGCGGCCGTCCATCAGATCGGGTTCGGCGGCGAGATCCAGCGCCTTGCGCCCGTCCAGGGTCAGGGTGAAGCCGATATCGGGGCGCGCCATCGCCAGCCGCTTGACGATGTCGCTGATCGCCAGGTCCTCGGACCGGGCGGATTTGAGGAATTTCAGCCGCGCCGGCGTGGCGTAGAAAAGCTCGCGCACTTCAGCGCGGGTGCCGTGCTGGCCGCGGGCGCGGAACGCGGCGGGCCGCGGACCCTCGATCCGGCCGCCATCCACCCGGATCTGCGCCGCCTCGCCGTCCGCCGTGCGGCTGGCCAGGGTCAGCCGCGCCACCGCCCCGATCGAGGGCAGCGCCTCGCCGCGAAAACCCATGGTGACGATATGCGATAGATCGTCCTCGCCGCCCCTCACCGGCAGCTTGGAGGTGGCGTGGCGTTCGATGGCAAGCTTGAGGTCGCCGTCCGTCATGCCGATGCCGTCATCCTCCACCAGCAGCAGCTCGGCGCCGCCGGCCGAGGCGGCGATATCGATGCGGGTGGCGCCCGCATCCATGGCATTTTCCACCAGTTCCTTGATCGCGGCGGCGGGACGCTCGACGACTTCGCCGGCGGCGATGCGATTGACGGTGCCTTCCGACAGCCGCCGGATCTTGCGCGCGTCGCCGCCCGCACCCATCAACGCCCGGCCAGATACTGCCGCGCCAGTATCTTGCCCTCTTCCACGCCGGGCTGGTCGAAGGGATCGACGTTCATCAATTTGCCCATGATGATGGTCTCCAGCATGAAGTGCATCATCAGCGCGCCCATGTGGAATTCATCGACCTTGGCGAGATGGATCCGGCGCACCGGACGGCCATTCTTGAACAGGGTCTGGGCGGTGGCGCGGGCTTCCGCGTCCACCAGGTCGCCCAGCTTCTTTCCGGCCAGATATTTCAGCCCCAGCGCATTGGCGCGTCCGCGCGGCGCGGCGGGGCCCTTGCCCTTGGTGTCCACCGTCATCACGGTGAACAGGGCGGTGCCGGGCCCGTCGCGGAACAATTGCAGCTGGCTGTGCTGGTCCACCGGCCCCAGCACCGATACCGGCGTCGAGCCCTGCCCGTCCTTGCCCAGGCTTTCGGCCCACAACTGCCGCCACCAGCCGCCGAACACCGCGAGGTCGTCGGCATAAGGCCACAGCACCGTGGTCGCCAGCTTGCCCTGCTGGCTCAGCGCATAATGCAGCGCCGCGCCGCAGGCGGCGGGCGCGTCGGCCGGCGCGATGGCGTTCAGGACCTGGACCAGCGCGGCCTGGGCGCCGGCACGCAGCTGCTTGAAATTCAGGCCCATCGCCAGGCCGGGCAGCGCCCCCACCATGGTCAGCACCGAATAGCGCCCCCCCACGCCGAGGGGATGATCCAGCTTCACCGCGCCGATGCCGTCGGCGAAATCACCCAGCGCGCTCTGGTGCGGCTCGGTGATGATGGTGAAGTGCTTCTTCAGGGACTTGACGCCTGCCCTCTCCAGCGCGTCCGTCGCCGTCAGAACCTGCATCAAGGTTTCGGCGGTGCCGCCGGACTTGGAGATGGCGATGAAATGCGTCTTCTTGAGATCGAAGCGCTTGAGCGCCTTGGCCCAGCTGAAGGGATCGGGATTGTCGTGGAATTCGACAAAGGGCCTGCTGACCTTGCGCAGCGCGGTCAGCGCCTGCCCGCCCAGGCTGGAGCCGCCGATGCCCAGCACGGCGATGGTGGCAAAGCCCTTCAGCGCCGCGGCCTGTTTTGCGGCGGCGCGCAGATCGTCGCTGCGCATCGGAATGCCCAGCAGTTCAAGTCCCCGCCCGTCATGCTGCGCGCGCAGCCAATCCAGCGCGGCAGCGCTCCTGGCCAGCGCCTGGTCATAGGCGCTGCGCGGCGGCGCGCCCTTGCCGGACAAAGCGAGGTCGAGATCGATTGAAAAAGGGGCGGATTGGGGCATGGGCCTACTCTAGCAGAGGGGTTGGGGATACCGCCTCGAAAGCCGCAATCATCAACAGGTCTCAGGGCTTCTGAACGGCTTTCGGCGTCGTGATCGGTCCTTGCGGCGGTTTATCGGCCGGCTTTGACGCCGGTGTGACGACGGGAACCTTGGCTTGTGCCGGCGCCGCCGTCGGCGCGGGCCGAACCGGCGGACGCGGAACCTGCGGCGCGGCGCGCCCGCCATCCGCCGGCGTGCCGCCGATCACCACGGTCAGCCGCGCCGGATTGAACAGGCGTTTGGCCACCCGCTTCACATCCGCCAGGGTCACCGCCTCGATCAGGGAATTGCGCCGGGCGACATAGCCGATGTCCAGATTCTGCCGCTGGAACGTGCCCAGCTGCGCCGCGGTGCCGCGGTTGGAGGCAAAGGCCAGCGGGAAGCTGCCGGTGAGATAGGTCTTGGCGTCATCCAGCTCCTGCTGGGTGGGGCCGTTCTTGGCGAATTCCGCCAGCGTGTCCTTCACCACCTGCACCGCCTGGCGGATGGCGTTGGCGCGGGTCGCCACAGAACCCTCCAGCACCGCAGCCTTGTTGTAGGCAACCAGCGAGGTATAGACGCCATAGGTCAGCCCGCGCTTCTCCCGGACTTCATTCATCAGGCGCGAGGAAAAGCCGCCACCGCCCAGAATGTAATTGGCGACATAGCCGGGAATGAAATCCGGATCGGCGCGCATGATTCCCGGCAGTCCGAAGACGGCGTTGGGCTGGGGTACCGGAAGGGCAATGACATGAATGCCCGGCGCGCCCAGCCGGCCGACATTGGGCAGGGGCGGAGGCGTGGCGCCCGAAACCGGCCCGAAGCTATCGCCCAGCAATTTCGTCAGGGCCGGCGCGGTGATGTCGCCCGCGACCGCCACCTTCAACCCGCCTTTCACCCAATGGCCGCGGGTGAAATTGCGCAGATCGGCGGCGGTAATGGAGGAAATGCTGTCGATCTCGCCGGTGACGGGATGGGCATAGACATGACCGCCGAAAAACTGGCGCATGAAGCCGCGCGCGGCCAGGCTCCCAGGCTCGGCCTGATCCTGTTGCAGCGACTGGATGATCTGGGCCCGCACCTTTTGCAGGGCGTCATTGTCGAAACGCGGATGGGTGAGCGCCAGCTGCAGCAGGTGCAGCGCCTCGGGCGCATTCTCCTTGAGCGTGGAAATGGAAATCACCAGGTAATCGCGCTCGGCATGGGCGCTGAAGGAAATCGCGCGATTGGCCAGGGCCTCGTGAAACGCCTTGGAATTCAGCCCACCGGCGCCTTCATCGATCATCGCGCTGGCAAAGGCGGCCAGCCCCGCCTTGCCGGCCGGATCATAGGCGGAGCCCGCGGGCAGCGAGATGTTGAAGGCGATGATCGGGACGGTGTGGTCCTCGGCAAACCAGACCTGCGCGCGCTTGCCCAGGTCGATGTTCTGGATCTCCGCGGCCCGCACAGGCGTCGCGGCCAGCACGGCCAAGGCAAGGAGGACGAGAAGACGCTTCATTTCTTGCCTCCCGGAACCAGGTAGGCGCTGACCGCTTCCTTGCGCGACAGCAATTGCGCCGCCTTGCGCACGCCTTCGGCGCTCACGGCACGAATGCGGGCGGGCCATTCATTGACGTCGTCCACCGTCAGCCCGATCGTCAACGCCTGGCCGTACGCGGTGGCGAGCGCAAACTGGCTGTCGCGGCGATAGGTGACGCTGGCGATCAGTCCCGTCTTGGCACGGGCCAGGTCACTGTCCCGCGGCAGCGCCAGAGTGTGCACGGCCAGCACCTGGTCCACGGCTTTTTCCAGCGCCTGCAGGCTCACGCCGGGACGCGGCACCGCATAGACCGAGAATTCCCCGGCGTCGCGGACATAGCCGTCGTAGCTGGCGCCGGCATCGGTGGCCAGCTTCTTCTGCTCCACCAGCACCCGGTAAAGGACCGAGGTCTGGTCGCCGCCCAGCAGCTGGGCATAGGTCTCAAGCCCCTCGGCCTGCCCCGGCCGGCCCTGGGCATAGGACGGCACGCGGTAGATGCGGTTGAACAGCGGCACCCGCGCATCGGCACGCACGATCGTCATGCGCGTCTCCGCCAGACGCGGCGGCTCGGCGAATTCGGCGCGGGGCTGCAACTCGCGGGCCGGCACATTGCCATAGGCCTCCTGCGCCATGGTGCGCACCTCGTCCGGCGTCACATCGCCGGCGACCACCAGGATGGCATTGTTGGGCGCATAATGGTGGTCGTAGAAATCCTGGGCGGAGACGCGGTCGATGCGGCGCACCTCGTCGGCCCAGCCGATCACCGGGCGGCCGTATGGGTGGGAGAGATGCAGCGCGGCCTCCATCTGCTCGCTCATCAGCGCCTGCGGATCGTTTTCCACCCGCATGCGGCGCTCCTCCAGCACCACGTCGCGTTCCGGCCCGACATGGGAATCGGAAAGATCCAGATTGGCCAGGCGGTCGGCCTCCAGCTTCATCGCCAGCGGCAGCCGGTCCTTGGCGATCTGCTCATAGAAGGCGGTATAGTCATGGTCGGTGAAGGCGTTGGTCTCGCCGCCATTCTTGGCGATGATCTGGGAAAACTCATCATTGGGCACCGTCTTGGTGCCGCGAAACATCATATGCTCGAAAAAATGCGCCAGGCCGGAGATGCCGGGCGGATCGTCCACCGCGCCGACCCGGAACCACAGCATCTGGGTGGCGACCGGAGCGCGGTGATCGGGAATCACCAGGACCTGCATGCCATTGCGCAGCGCAAACTGAAACGTGTTGTTGCCGGTCTGGCGCGGATTGGGCGGGGCGGGCTCGGACAGCTTGGCCCGGTTGTCGGCCTTGGAGAGCTCGGCGGCCGCGGGCACCGCCACGCACAGCGCTGCGATCAAACCAATGGTGCGGAGAAAATCGTTCCTAGAACCAGTCAAACCAGCCGCCGCTCGTATCTTCTTTCTTGGGAGCCGTCTTGCTGCCCTTGGCGATTTCCGCATCCGCATTGACCGGCCTTCCGGTATCGGGCGTGGCGGAACTGTTCAGGATGCGGTCGGTGAAGCTGCGGTCGGCATTCTGCACGGCGCGCTGGTCGGCATTCAGGCGGGAGCGGATGGCGGGATCGCTGTTCTGCGCCTTGGCGTTGGCCAGCAGCATTTTCTCGCCCGGCGTGAAGTTGCCCCGCATGCCGTTGGCCACGACCTGGGGATCGGCACTGCCGAACAGGGCGGTCTCCGCGTTGCTGGAAGGATCGCGGGTGTTGGAGGGCGGTGCCCCCGGGGTCGGCGGACGCAGGTTGAAATCGGGGGGAATGACCAGCGGCGCCTTGGTGGTCACGGCGAACTCGTCGGGCGACTTCTTCTGCAAGCCCGCCGCACGGCGCACGGACTCGCAGCCGCTGAGCACACTGGTGCACAGACACAGGGCCAGAAAGGCAGGCAGCAGTTTCATTTCAAACCTCATGACCGGCATCGGGCGAAGCCTGGGGCTTGAGCACATCATAGAGGATGGCCACGGCCCCCAGGGTGATCGCCAGGTCGGCTATATTGAAGACATACCAGTCATAGCCGAAGCCGTAAAAGTGGAAAAAATCCGCGACCTTGCGATAGACCAGCCGGTCGATCAGGTTTCCCAGCGCGCCGCCGATAATCAGGCCGAATCCGGCGGTCAAAGAGCGGCTTGTCGAGCCCCACAGCCACCAGGTCAGGCCGGCCACCGCAACCACGTCCACCGCCACCAAAACGGCCGTGCCCAGGGCGCTGGAGGCCGGAAACAGGCCATAGGAAATGCCGGGATTCCACACCATCACCAGATTAAAAAACGGCAAGACTGGCACCGAGGCCCCGGGCGGCATCTGGGCGAAGCCGGCGCCATAGAGCATGAACAATTTGGAACCCTGATCGGCGACGAGCGCCAGGGCTGCGGCAATCAGGCCGACCTCACGCGGCTGCAGGCGCATCATGCGGGCACAATCTCCTGGGTGGCGGCAACCGCATCGGTGCAGCGGTTGCACAGATGCGTATCGGCATGGGTCTCTTCCAGAACCCGCCAGCAGCGGGCGCATTTGCCCCCCGACGCCAGCCGGAACACGGCGACCGGGCTGGCGCCGCCGACCTCGACATCGGCATTTGAGGTGATGGCCAGTTCCGCCAGATCGACCGTTTCAAACAGTGCCTTGTCCGACAGGACGGGAACCTGAAGCGTGATATCCGCTTCCAGACTGGAGCCGATCTCCTTGTTGGCCCGCACGACTTCCAGCGCCCCGGTTATGACCTTGCGCAGATCACGGATGCGCGACCATTTGCGGATCAGCTCGGCATTCGCCCATTCTTCCGGCGCGGGGAAAAAATCATTGAGGTGCACGCTATGATCCATGCCGAAGCGCGTGGTCCAGGCCTCCTCCATCGTGAAGCAGAGGATGGGCGCGAACCAGGTGACGATACGGCGGAAAATCTCGTCGGTGACGGTGCGGACACTGCGGCGGCGCGCGCTATCGGCGCGGTCGCAATACAGCGCATCCTTGCGGATGTCGAAATAGAAGGCCGACAGATCGTTGGTGCAGAAATTGAACAGGGTGGAATTCACCAGCCCGAAATCGAAATTCCCGTAGGCCCCGCGCACGATGGTGTCGAGTTCGGCCAGCCGCGCCAGCATGTAGCGCTCCAGCTCCGGCATCCTGGAGACTTCGATGCGCTCCTTCTCGTCGAACCCCGACAGGTTGGCCAGCATGAAGCGGATGGTGTTGCGCAGCCGGCGATAGGCATCGACATTGGCCTTGATGATGTCCTGGCCGATGCGCAGGTCCTCGGTGAAATCCGAGGACGCCGCCCACAGGCGCAATATCTCCGCGCCGTTCTTTTCCGCGATGACCTGCGGCGCCAGCGTGTTGCCCAGGCTCTTGGACATCTTGCGGCCCTGCTCGTCCAGCACGAAGCCGTGGGTCAGCACGCCGCGATAGGGCGCCTGCCCGCGCGTGCCCACGCTTTCCAGCAGCGAGGACTGAAACCAGCCGCGATGCTGGTCGGAGCCTTCCAGATAAAGATCGGCGCGCGCGGCCCTGGGCCAGCTGGGATCGATGGGATTTTCCACCACGAAGACATGGGTGGATCCGGAATCGAACCAGACATCCAGAATGTCGGTGACCTGCTCGTAATCGCCGGGTTCGCGCCCCTCGCCCAGGAAACGCGACGGCGGGGAGGTGAACCAGGCATCGGCGCCCTCGGCCTCGAAGGCCTGTTCGATGCGCCGGAACACGTCCGGATCGTTCAGCACCTGGCCGGTCTTCTTGTCGACAAAGATCGCCAGCGGCACGCCCCAGGCGCGCTGGCGCGACAGCACCCAGTCGGGGCGCCCTTCCACCATCGAACCGATGCGGTTGGCGCCGCGCGGCGGATACCATTGGGTCTCGCCGATGGCGGCCATGGCCAGCTGGCGCAGCGTCTTGCCGGCCATGCCCTCCTTGCCATTGGAAAAAGGCTTGTCGATGGCAACGAACCATTGCGGCGTGGCGCGGAAGATCACCGGCGCCTTGGAGCGCCAACTGTGGGGATAGGAATGGCGCAGGGTTCCCTTGGCCAGCAGCTTGCCATGGGCGATCAGCTCCTTGATCACCGCGCCATTGGCATCGCCGTCCTTGCCTTCGGGCGTAAGAATGCGCTTACCCGCGAAGGCCGGCACATTGGGGGCGTAAGAGCCGTCCGGCTGCACCAGGGCAAAGGCGTCGGGATTCTTGGCCGCGTAGTCGCGGTCCATCCCCACCAGCAGCTCGAAATCGTCCTCGCCGTGGCCGGGCGCGTTATGGACAAAGCCGGTGCCGGTATCGGCGGTGACGAAAGCCGCCGGCAGCACCGGCACGTCGAAGCCGTAACCCAGGCTGCGCAGGGGATGCGCCGCAACCAGGGACGTCAACTCTCCGGTGGAAACGGTGCGCACCCGGCTCAGCATCATCTTGGCGTGCTTGGCCACCTGCTCGGCCAATGTGTCGGCCAGCAGCAAATGCTCGCTGGCCCGCGCCAGGGAGCCGTCGGTGGCGTCGGCTACTTGGTAAAGGCCATAGGAAATATCCGGCGAAAAGGCGATGGCGCGGTTGCCGGGAATGGTCCAGGGCGTGGTGGTCCAGATCACGATGAAGGTGTGCGCCAGCTCCGGCGTGGATTTCACCAGCGGGAATTTCACATAGATGGTGGGCGAGGTTTTCTCGTGATACTCGACCTCGGCATCGGCGAGCGCGGTCTTTTCCACCGGCGACCACATCACCGGGCGAAAACCGCGATACAGAAGGCCATTCTCCACGAACTTCATCGCCTCGCGCGCGATCACCGCTTCGGCCTTGAAATTCATGGTGGTGTAGGGATGCTCGAAATCGCCGATCTGGCCCAGCCGCTTGATCTGTTCGCGCTGTATGTTCAGCCAGTGGCCGGCGAACTTGCGGCATTCGCGGCGCAGCACGTCCTTGGCGATGTCATCCTTGGCCTTGCCCTGGCTGCGGAATTCTTCCTCCACCTTCCATTCGATGGGAAGGCCGTGACAGTCCCAGCCCGGAACATAGGGCGCGTCCTTGCCCAGCATGCCCTGGGAACGCACCACAAAGTCCTTGAGGATGTGGTTGAGGCCGGTGCCGGAATGGATGTCGCCATTGGCGTAGATCGGCCCGTCATGCAGCACGAACAACGGCCTCTTCCTGCCCGCCTCCTCCTGGGCCTTGGCCCGGGCCCGCAGCTTGCCGTAGAGGTCGATCTGCGCCCAATGCGCCAGCCATCGGGGCTCGGCCTCCGGCAACCCCGCCTTCATGGGGAAATCGGTCGCGGGCAGGAACAGAGTCGCCCGGTAATCGGGGGATTCGGCGGGTTTTTCGGCCATGGAGGAGGCTTCTAACAGGGGGGCTTCGGGGCGTCCAGTTACGCGGTTTTTGCCAGAATTGTCCGTGCCTTGGCGGCGTCGGCGGCGATCTGGGCGATCAGGGCGTCCAGACTGGGGAATTTTGCCTCGGGCCGGATGTACCGGATCAGCTCGACCGACAGATATTTGCCGTAGAGGTCGCCATCGAAATCGAACAGGTGGGTTTCCAGCAGCGGCACATTGACCTGGTACATGGGGCGGATGCCGAAATTGGCGACGCCGTCATGGCGCGCCACCGCCCGGTCCCCCTCCAGGATGTTGACCCGGACGGCATAGACCCCAAAGGCCGGCGCCAGGCAGTGCCCCAGATGCATGTTGGCGGTGGGAAAACCCATGGTGCGCCCGCGCGCGTCGCCATGCTCCACCCGCGCCTCCACCGCCCAGGCATGGCCCAGCAGCCGCGCCGCTTCCTCGGGCCGGGCCTCCTTGAGCATCTGGCGGATCAGGGTGGAGGAAATCTTCTCGTCGCCGGACGCGGTGACGGTATCGAAGGCGGTGACGCTGAAGCCCTCCATTTCGCCCATATAGGCCAGGGTCGCCAGGTTTCCGGCGCGGCGCTGGCCGAACTCGAAATCATGGCCCACCACCGCCCCGCCGATGCCCAGGCCCGCGACCAGAATATTCTGCACGAAATCCTGCGGCGTGCGGCGCGCCATGTCGCCATCGAAGGGCAGCGCGAAAAGCACGTCGACACCCAGATCCGCCAGCAGCCGCGCCTTGGCGCGCAGGGGAGTCAGGCGAAAGGAGACCGGCGAAGGCTTGAAATATTCCTGCGGATGGGGCTCGAAACTGAGCACCGCCAGGGCGCTGCGCCGCGCCTCGGCCTGGAGCTTTGCCTCCGCGATCAGGGCGCGATGGCCGCGATGCACGCCGTCGAAATTGCCGATCGCCACGACCGCGCCGCGACAGGCGGCGGGCAGATCGTCGAAATGGCGGAAGATGCGCACCCTAGTGTCCCGATTCCGAAATCCGCATGATCTCTATATCGAACCCCCGGCGAATTTCGGAATCGAAGGACACTAGTCCCTGGTCCCTAGTCCCTGGCGCCGGTCGCGACCGGACGGCGCGGCGCCAGCACATGGGCCTCCGATTCCAGCACCAGGCGGTCTTCCACCTTGCAGACGCAGTCCATCACCACGGCGCGGCCGTTGACTTCGCGCACCGTCGCGGTCGTGACGACGGTATCGCCGATCCGCACCGGTGTCTTGAACACGATGCTGGCGGACAAGAAGATCGAGCCGTCGCCCGGCAGCTTGGTGCCCAGCAGGGCCGAGATGAAGCCGATGCTGAGCGCGCCATGCGCCACCCGCCCCCGAAAGACCGTCTTGCGCGCATAGTCTTCGTCGAAATGCACCGGATTCATGTCGCCGGTGGCCTCGCCGAACAGCTGGATGTCCCGCTCGGTGACAGTGTGTTCGATGGCGGCGGACATGCCGGGCTGCAGCTCGTCGAGATAAACGCTGGTCATCGCCTCACCAGGACAGTTTGCGGGTTGCGGTGCCCGCCATCGCCCCGAAGCGGGTGAACAGGGCTGCAAGATGTTCGTCAGTATAAGGCGCAATTTCCTCGCCATGAACCCCATCGGCGATGAACAAGGCCTCCAGGCCCGCGGCATTGGCGCCCTTGATATCGGTCAAAAGCCCGTCGCCCACCGCCAGGGGCCGCCGGGGCGGGTGCCCCAGCAGGAGCCCCAGCCTGGCCAGGGCCGATTCGTAGACCGGCAGATGCGGCTTGCCGTAATAGATCACCGTCCCCCCCAGGGCCTCATAGGCCTGGGCCAGCGCGCCGGCGCAATAGACCAGCCGATCGCCCCGGTGCACCACAAGGTCGGGATTGGCGCACAGCATGGTCAGGCCCCGTGCCCGCATCGCCGCCAGTTCCCCGGCATAATCCTCAGGGGTCTCAGCCAGGTCGTCGCGCAGGCCGACCGCCAGCGCCACCGCGGCCTGCCCGATGCCGGTGCGCTCGATGTCCAGCCCCTGGATCATCGTCAGGTCGCGGTCCGGGCCTATATAATAAAGCGCAAGCCTGCCTTTGCCGGCCGCCGCGGCTTCCAGATATTCCCGTGCCGCGCCCCCCGAACTGACGATGGCGTCATAGCAATCGGGCGGCAGGCCATAGCCGGCGCACTGGGCGGCGACTTCCGAAGGCACGCGCGGGGCGTTGGTCAAGAGCAGCACCGGGCCATGCTCCCGCTTGAAGCGGGTGAGTGCCTCGGCGGCGGCGGGATGATGGCGATGGCCGTCATGCACCACGCCCCAGACGTCGCAGATCAACGCATCGTGGCCGGCGGCAATCTCGGACAGACCGGAAATCAGACGGGGAAGCATGACCTGCTGCTGCGAAAAATGCGGCAAAGCGGTCGCATGCGCGCTCGGCCGCGTCAATGCCGCAAGGCCGCATGACCGTCATGCCGGTGTCATTAACGCGCCGCAGGCGAGACGGCGTCAGCCCGCCCTCTTGAAAGGAACCACCGCGCCGGGTTCCAGGGCGCTGACCGGCTTGATCGAATCTTCGCGCACCGCGCGCGGCTCGCCGAACAGGTAGCCCTGGGCGTAGTCCACCGCATAGTCGAGCAGCTGCACCACGGTCTTTTCGTCCTCGACCCGTTCGGCGATCAGGTTCAGGCCATGGCGGGTGAGCAGCTTCTTGAAGTCTTCCGCCGCCACGGCGGCGCCCGCGCCGCTCATGCCGCGCGTCAGCGTCGCCGCGCGCACCTTCAGATGGCGGAAGCCGATCGCCTTGAGGCGCAGGAAATCCAGCGCCAGGCTCTCGACATGGTCCATGGAAAGGGCAAAGCCCATGGTGGCGAGCGCGGTGAGATTTTTTTCGCCCTCGGTGCCGGCCTTGAGCACGGCCTGCTGGTTGAACTCGAAGATGATCTGTCCCGCCAGGTCGCGATTGACGCGCATATAGTCGAGGAACTGCGGGAAGAATTCCTTGTCGGCCAAGGTGTCGCCGGAAATGTTGCAGAAGATGCCGATGTCGCGGCTTTTCTGGGTAAGGCGGCGCACGATCTGCACGCAGCGGAACAGCAGCAGATTGTCGACCACGCTCATCAACCCGGCCTGGCCGGCCACCTGCATATACTGGGCGGGCATGATGATCTGGCCGTTGTGATCCCGCAGCCGCGACAGCGCCTCGTAGTAGCGCAGCTTGCGCTGCGGCAGGCTGACCATGGGCTGCAGATACAGATCGACGCGGTTTTCCTCCAGGCTGGCGCGGATGGTCTCCAGCAGCTCGCCCTTCTCGCCCAGGGTATTGAGATAGGCGCCGGTCGGGCCGCGCTGGGCTTTTTGCGGCTTGTGCGGGACCTGGGCGGCGCCGCGCGAAACCTTGCCGGCGAAATCGCGCATCAGGCTTTCCAGCACCTGGAGTTCGGCGACGATCTTTCGTTCCTGGCTGCTGGCGCGCTGTTCGACCGCCGCGCCCATCTCGCCCAGACGCGCGCGCGTGTCCTGCAGCGCGGTCTCGAATTCCAGATGGCTCCTGCGCAGCTGCGCCATTTCCCTGGCGATCGCGCGCTTGTCGCGGCGGCGCGAAAACCCGCCCGCCAGCTGCTGCAAGCAGATGAACCCGACGATCCCCGACAGGATGGCCACCGGCCAGCCGGTGAACAGCGCCAGCGCCGCGCCCACGGTGGCGCAAATGAAGAACATGCTGAGAGTCAGCAGCGCCTTGGTGACGGTGGAGATGCGATCGGACATGATTCCACTATCGCCGCCGCCTCGTTTCCAATGTGTTAACCGTCGAATTTCCCCATTGCCCGCGCCTTGCCGGTTAACGAGTGGTTAATCGGAGGCGCAACGAAAAGCCCCCGGATCGCCAGGGGCGCCGGGGGCCTTTCAGTCGCGTTTCACCTAGCGGCCGCGGTGACCGCCGCCATTCCAGCCGCCGCGCCCGCCACCGTCATGGCCGCCGCCGAAGCTGCGCTGCGGCGCCGACTGAGTCCGCGCACCGCCGCCGCCCCGATAGGCCTGGGGCTGGACATTCTGGCCGCCCTGGAAGCTCTGCCGGCTCTGGGTGCCGCCGCCCCGATAGATCTGGGGCTGGACATTCTGGCTGCCCTGGAAGCTCTGCCGGCTCCGGGTACCGCCGAACCCGCCGCGGTCGCCGTTGCGGTTGCCGGTATAGGGCCGCGGCGAAAAAGTCTGCTGCGGCTGATAGGCGTGGCGGGAATAATTCTGGGAACCGAAATTGCCGCCGCGCGTGAAGCTGCGTCCGCTGAGGCCGTGGCTGCGGTAGAAATCGCGGCCCAGCGCCTGGCCGAAGCGGCCGCCGCGGGCATTTCCATACTGCCAGCCGCCATGCACCCAGAACTGCCGGCGTCCGCCATAGTCGCGATAATAGAAGGGGCCATTGTACCAGCCGCCGCCATAATAGACCTCGCCATAGTAGAGCGGCAGGTCGTAATAGTCGTCGGGGCAGCCATAATAGGGATCGCAATAGCCGTAGTCGGGACCGTAATAGCCGTCATCCGGATCGTAATAGCCGTCATCGGGACCGCCATAATTATCCGGGCCATAGGACTGGTCGTAACCGCCATAGCCATCGGAATAGGGATCGGAATAGGGATCGTAAGGCTGCGCGCCGGCCGGCGTCGCCGCCAGCGCGCCTGCCACTCCGAAGGCGACGACGGCCGCCTTGATCAGGTTTCTCATGTATTTCGCTCCCGTCTCTGCGCCGCGATGATCCGCGGTTGACGATGAGATTGCGCGGTGCCCGCTGAACCGTATCTGAACCGAATGGGTTTTAATTGTGTTCGCGCAATTCTCGGCTTCGCGGGCGGCAGGCGCAACCGCCCCGGCGATGCAAAAAAAGAAAAACGGCCCCGATACACGGAGCCGTTTGTCTGTTGCGGGAAAGGACTAGCGATGACGTCCGCCGCCGTGGCCGCCGCCACCATGATGCCCGCCGCGGTAGCCGCCGCCGCCGTGATAGCCGCCGCGATAGCCACCGCGATATCCACCCCAATGGCCGCCATAGCTGCCGATGTAGAAGGAGGGGCCGTAATAGGCGGGATAATAGTAGGGGTCGTAGTAGGCGGGGTCGTAATAGGGGTCGTAGTAGCGCGGGCCGTAATAGCGCGGGCCGTAATGCCGGGGGCCGTAATAGCCGTAATAGCCGGGGCCGCCGATGCCGACGCCGACCACAACGCGTGCCTCGGCCGGGGTGGCGACCGCTGCCATGGTCGCGGTGGCGGCGCCCGCCGCCATCAGCGCGCCCAGGGCGATCTTCGTGAATTTTCTCATCATGATCTCCATTGCTCCAATACCGATCCCCTCAGTGGCTGCATTTTGGGGAAGACCGGCTGAACCGCACATGAACAGGGCCGGGACCTTGCGGCGCGGGCCGAAATACCGCGAAAAAGTCTGGAAACCGGGCGAGCGCTCCCCAGAAACCTTCGGGGGGCCACATTTTTGGCGATTTTGGCCCCGCCCGCGCCTTGACCGGGTCCCCGGGCATCCCTAAATACCGGGTGCGGCATTGGCACTCATCAGTGACGAGTGCTGCAACTCGTGAATATTCCAATATTATCAGAAACTTACGAAAGAGGATCCCAATGAAATTCCGTCCGCTTGGCGACCGCGTCGTGGTCCGCCGCATCAAGGAAGATCAGAAGACCGCTGGCGGCATCATCATTCCCGATACCGTCGCGGAAAAGCCCCAGGAAGGGGAAGTCATCTCGGTCGGCCCCGGCGCACTCGACGAATTGGGCAAGCGCGTGACCCCCGAAGTGAAGGCCGGCGACAATGTGCTGTTCGGCAAATGGTCGGGCACCGAGGTCAAGGTCGATGGCGAAGAACTCCTGATCATGAAGGAGAGCGACATCATGGGCGTGCTGGAAGGCCGCAAGAAGAAGTAACCGCGGTTTTCGCACCCATCGAAATTCAGAAACTGAAATCTAGGAGAATTATCCAATGGCAGCCAAAGACGTGAAATTCGGCGCCGACGCCCGCGAGAAGATGCTTCGCGGCATCGACATCCTCGCCGACGCCGTGCAGGTGACGCTGGGCCCCAAGGGCCGCAACGTCGTGATCGACAAGAGCTTCGGGGCCCCGCGCACCACCAAGGACGGCGTGACCGTGGCCAAGGAAATCGAACTGGCCGACAAGTTCGAGAATATGGGCGCCCAGATGGTGCGCGAAGTCGCCTCCAAGACCAATGACGTGGCCGGCGACGGCACCACCACCGCCACCGTCCTGGCCCGCGCCATCGTGCGCGAAGGCTCCAAGAGCGTCGCGGCCGGCATGAACCCGATGGACCTCAAGCGCGGCATCGAACAGGCGGTGGAAGCCGTCGTCGCCGACCTCAAGAAGCGCTCCAAGAAGGTCAAGTCCAACGACGAGATCGGCCAGGTCGGCACGATTTCGGCCAATGGCGACAAGGAAGTCGGCGACATGATCGCCAAGGCCATGGCCAAGGTCGGCAATGAGGGCGTCATCACCGTCGAGGAAGCCAAGTCCCTGGCGACCGAGCTGGACGTGGTCGAGGGCATGCAGTTCGACCGCGGCTATATCAGCCCCTATTTCATCACCAACCCCGACAAGATGGTCGCCGAGCTGAACGACGCGCTGGTTCTCATCCATGAGAAGAAGCTCACCAGCCTGCAGCCGATGCTGCCGGTGCTGGAAGCGGTGGTGCAGTCGGGCCGTCCGCTGCTGATCATCGCCGAGGAAATCGAAGGCGAGGCCCTGGCCACCCTGGTGGTCAACAAGCTGCGCGGCGGCCTCAAGGTCGCGGCGGTGAAGGCCCCGGGCTTCGGCGACCGCCGCAAGGCCATGCTGGAAGACATCGCCGTCGTCACCGGCGGCCAGGTCATCAGCGAGGACCTGGGCATCAAGCTTGAGAACGTCAAGCTCGACATGCTGGGCAAGGCCAAGACCGTCAAGATCGACAAGGACAACACCACGATCATCGACGGCGGCGGCAAGAAGGCCGACATCCAGGCCCGCGTCGCCCAGATCAAGACCCAGATCGAAGAGACCACCAGCGACTATGACAAGGAAAAGCTGCAGGAACGCCTGGCCAAGCTGGCCGGCGGCGTTGCGGTGATCCGCGTCGGCGGCGCCACGGAAGTCGAGGTCAAGGAGCGCAAGGACCGCGTCGATGACGCGCTGAACGCCACCAAGGCCGCCGTGGAAGAAGGCATCATCCCGGGCGGCGGCACCGCCCTGCTCTATGCCTCCAAGGCGCTCAAGGACCTGACCGGCGACAACGAAGATCAGACCCAGGGCATTGCCATCGTGCGCCGCGCGATCCAGTACCCGATCCGCATCATCGTTTCGAATGCCGGCCAGGAAGCCTCGATCATCGTCGGCAAGCTGATGGAGCAGAAGTCCAACACCTATGGCTTCGACGCCCAGAACGAGAAGTATGTCGACTTCATCGATGCCGGCATCGTGGACCCGACCAAGGTTGTGCGCGTGGCGCTGCAGAACGCGGCCTCGGTCGCGGGCCTGCTGATCACCACCGAAGCCATGATCACCGACCGTCCCAAGAAGGACACTGCGCCGCAGATGCCCGGCGGCGGCGGCGGCATGGGCGGCATGGGCGACATGGACTTCTAAAGTCCGGCCATCCAGCCACTATCCAATGCAAAAGGGCCGGAGCAATCCGGCCCTTTTCATTTGTGCTAGGCTTTGGCCATGAAAGTCGCCGGCCGGGGCCGAATAATCATCTGGGAGGGCGGCAGCCTGTGGATCATGCAGGCCCTGCAGGCGCCCGGCGCGGCCCTGAATGCAACGGATTTTCACGCCCACCACGCCATCCAGGTGACGCTGGCCCTGGACGGCCGGTTCCGGCTGCGAACCCCGGCCCAAAGCCTGGCAAGGGATGCGGCGGTCGCCCCGGACGTGGCCCATGTCTTCGCGGCGGCGGGGCTGATGGCCCTGATCTTCATCGAGCCCGAGAGCCAGTCCGGCCGGGCCATCGCCAAATCGCTGTTCGAGGGGCGCGAGCTTGTCGCGGTCCCCAGGAAATTGGTCGGCGACCTGGCCCGCCAGATGCGCGACCACTATCGCCGCCCCAGGGTGGACGAGCGCGCGCTGGAAGACCTGGCCCGTCAGCTGGTGGCGCGCCTTGCCGGGCTCGCCCAGGCCGAACTGCCCGATCCCAGGGTCCGCAAAATCATGGCCTATGCGGCCGCAAGGCTCGACGGGGCGGTCACCCTGGGCGCGGCGGCCAGAAGCGCGGGCCTGTCGGCGGGGCGGGCGCGCCATCTTTTCGTCGAGCAGACGGGGCTGGCGTTCCGCAAATACCTGCTTTGGCTGCGCATCATGCGGGCGGTGGCAATTTTTGCCGGCGGCGCCTCCCTGACCCGGGCCGCCCACGAAGCCGGATTTGCCGATTCCGCCCATTTCAGCCGCACCTTCCGCCGCATGTTCGGCATTGCCGCGGCGTCCCTGCAAATCGCATAGCCCTTTCGTTCAAGTGGGTCCCGCCGCCTCCCGCTAGTAAGGCGCCGTCAACAACCCGAAGCTGGAGAGTCCCATGAATGACGAAACAGAAGTCCCGTCCTGCACCTGCAACCCGTCCTGCGGCTGCGCGGCGAATGCCTGCAACTGCGGCCCCGGCTGCAACTGCGGCACGTCTTGCAACTGCACCACCACGCAGGCCTGCGCGCCGTCCTGCCGTTGCGCCGATTGATCCCCGGCCGGGGCCGGCGCGCTGCCGGCTCCGGTTGTTTTCCGCAAGGGCGCGAAGATGGACTTTATGGTGGGAATATTCCTGGCCCTGGCGGTTTCGCGCGGGGCGACGGTGGCCGGGCTTGAACGGGAGCGTGGATTTTATCCCGTCCTTCTGATCGTCATTGCCGCCTGTTACATCCTGTTCGCCGTTCTGGGCGGAACGGCGTGGACGCTGGGCGCCGAGATGGTGCCGGCTGCCGCCTTTGTGACCCTGGCGATCCTGGGCTTGCGGAAAAATCTCTGGATTGTCGTTGCCGCCCTGGCCGGCCATGGGCTTTTCGATCTGACCCATGCCCGTCTCATCGCGGACCCGGGCGTGCCGGCATGGTGGCCGATGTTCTGCCTCAGCTATGACGTGGTCGCGGCGCTGTATCTTTCCTGGCGCCTGATGACGGCGCCGACCGGGGCGGTGCGCGCGGCGCCGCGGAACGCGGCCTAGGCCGGGGGCCTGCGGATCACCACCTAGGCCATGTCACCGGCACTCGAAGTAGAACTTCAGCTACGACATCGGCAAATGGATCAAGCTACATCCGATCCTGAGGGCCGATATTTGAGCTTATTTGCCGAAGAGGCTGGAGAGTCTACCGTATGAAGACTAGCTGAAGTGGATATAAGTTCGAGAAGCAATAACAGAAAGTCACTTTACCAAGCAATGAAGAACTCGAGAAAATCTATAAGACTCCAGAGGAGTACGTATTCGATTACGCCCCCTCTCCCACCTCTGCCTTCCAGATACTTAACTCCAAGTTTTTCAAATGCTCGTTTGGACTTTTTCGGGGGCGGCCCGAACATAACTACGAGCCCTACACTCACTTCAACTAAATTGGCCGCTCCAGCCGTGACAACGCTAGCGGATCTGATGAGTTCAGCTCGAGCTTGTCCAACACCATGCCGACGATCACATCTATTACGGGGCAAACCAGCTGGACATTGTAAGACCTGTAATGCACATAACGACGGTGGCGAGAAATCTTGGGATCAGTCATGATTGTGGGAATTGCAATACTCCACGTTCATAGGCGCCCCGAGAGGAACGAAATTCCGGGGACACGATACCCAATTCGCGTGGAGCGAACCGCTCCTGCCGCGCCCCTGGCCGTTCGTAGGCTGGCGCCACGAACCATTCGGCAGGCAAATCGGTCACCGCATCACGCTGGCGCCGGCGGCGGACCGATTTGACCGGCATGCCGGTCGTGCCGAACTCTGCTATATAGGGCCGATTTACGGCTCCGGGCGGCAATGGACCAGGCATCGTCAGACGGCATAAGACCCGGCGCGATCTTTACGCGCTACCAGACGTTCGTCATCGCCGTCCTCGCCTTCCTGCAGTTCACCGTCATCCTGGACTTCATGATCATTTCGCCGCTGGGCGCGATGCTGATGCCCACCTTGCGCATCAACCCGCAGCAGTTCGGCCTGGCGGTCTCCTCCTACGCCTTCAGCGCCGCCGCCGCGGGCCTGCTGGCGGCGGGGTTCGCCGACCGCTTCGACAGGAAGCGCATGCTGCTCTTCTTCTATGCGGGCTTCGTGGTCGGCACCCTGCTCTGCGCCCTGGCCGACACCTATCCCCTGCTGCTGGCGGCGCGGATCGTCACCGGGCTGTTCGGCGGGGTGGTCGGCTCGGTGGTGCTGGCCATCGCCACCGACCTGTTCGCGCTTGAGGTGCGCGGCCGGGTGATCGGCTACATCCAGACCGCCTTTGCCGCCAGCCAGGTGCTGGGCCTGCCCGCCGGGCTCTATTTCGCCAATCACTGGGACTGGCACGCGCCCTTCCTGGCGATCATCGCGGTCGCGGTCCCGGCCGGGCTGGTGATCGCCGTCTTCATGAAGCCGGTGGCGGCGCATCTGGCTCTCAAGCAGGAACGCAGCCCCCTGATGCACCTGGCCCACACCCTGGCCGAGCCGCGCTATCGGCTGGCCTTCATCCTCACCATGCTGCTGCCCACCGGCGGCTTCATGCTGATGCCCTTCTCCACCGCCTATATGAGCGACAATATCGGGCTGCCGCTCAGCGACCTGCCCACCATCTATCTGGTCACGGGCCTCAGCATCGTGGTCGCCGGGCCGCTGATCGGCCGGGCCAGCGACGGGTTCGGCAAGTTCCACACCTTCTGCTTCGGCAGCCTGGTCACCATCGTGATGGTGGCGATCTGGACCAATCTCGGCCATGTCTCGCTTGGCGCCGTGATCGCGGTCAATGTGCTGCTGTTCCTGGGCATCTTCTCGCGCATCATTCCCTCCCAGGCGCTGATCTCGGCCATTCCCGACGTCACCAAGCGCGGCGCCTTCAACGCCGTCAGCGCCTCGCTGCAGCAGGCCGCGGGCGGGGTGTCGGCGGCGATCGCCGGCGCGGTGCTGACCGTGGCGCCGGACGGCACGCTGCGCCATTTCAACTGGCTGGGCGTGATCGTGATGGCGGTGGCGCTGGTCTCGCTGGGGCTGATGTATTTCGTGCACAAACAGGTGCCGGAGGCGCACTGAGCGCGCAATGCGAACGAGCAAAGGCCCGGTGTTGGCGCACCGGGCCTTTTGCCTGGCGCTTTTGCGAACACGAAATCCGATCGCGATACTTCGCGACATTTCGCGACATTTGCAGTTTGCTTGCCCTGCCGGATCGCTTTCTTCATGGTTCGACCCATGCGCAAAGCCCCGCTTTTCTGTTCTCTGTTTATTCTGCTGAGCGTGCCGCTGATGCCGGCCTTCGGACAGGCCGATATCCGCGAGTCCGTCGCCGGTTTTACGCCGGACTTTTTTGCCGGGTCCAATCCGACCTCCGCAATGGAAATGGTGCAACTGCTGCCCGGTTTTCGCTTTCAGGAAGGCGATCCCCTGGTGCGCGGCTATTCGGGGGCCCTTGGCAATGTCCTGATCGACGGCCGCCCGCCCGCCAGCAAGCAGGACACGCTGGAGGTCATCCTCAGGCGCATTCCCGCGGCCTCGGTGCAGCGCATCGAACTCATCCGCCCCGGCGCCGCCGGCATCGACATGCAGGGCTATGCGCTGATGGCCAATGTCGTGCGCAATGTGAGCAATGCCCCGCACGGGCGGGTGGAAGCGGAGACGATCTACGCGCCGCATTATGGCGCCTATGCGCCGCGGCTGGCCGGCGAAGTTTCGCTGGGGTCCGAACAGGTGCTGGAGCTTTCGGCCACCCTGGAGCGCATACTCGACTTCCAGAGGGGCGGCATCGGCACCCGCAACCGTTTCGCGCCGGACGGCACCACCCTGACCCTCGCCACCGCCAAGTCGTTCCGGTATGAGGACGACTGGACCGTGACGGGCAACTATCGCCAGCCGCTGTTGGGCGGCAGTGTCCGCTTCAACGCCCTTTACAAGGATACCCGCGCCTTTGCCGACGAGCTGGAAGCGCGCTTCTATCCCGCGACCGTGAACGCGCCGGGGATCACCCGCGACTTTACCGCGGCCAGCGAATTCAACCTCCAGTACCAACACCGATTGTGGACGGGCGGCCAGGCCGAGCTGGTCGGAATTCGCCGCAGCAGCCTTGAACATGCCGCCCAGACCGTCACTTCGTCGGCGAGAGACGATTCCAGTTTCGCGCAGACCTACACCAGCGAGACCATCCTGCGCGGCGCGCTGCGCCAGCGACTTGGGGCGTTTTCGCTGGAAAGCGGCGTGGAAAGCGCGATCAACACGCTCAACAACGATCTCGCCTATGTCTCCGACGGGGTGGACATCCCCCTGCCCGGCGCCAATGTGCGCATCAGCGAATGGCGCACCGAGTTTTTCTCCACCGCGACATGGCAGGCCCGCCCCAATCTGACCCTGGAGACCGGCCTGCGCTACGAGATGTCGAGTCTCAAGCAGCAGAGCGCCAGCACCCTGAAAAAGGACCTGTACTTTCTCAAGCCCCGCATGCTGGTGAGCTGGAAGCCGTTTGCCAAGGACGAGCTGCGCTTTATTTATGAGCGCCGTGCCGGGCAGCTGGATTTCACCAATTTCATTCCCATGCTCCATCTCGCCACCAACATGATCACTGTCGGCAACGCGAACCTGGAACCCTATACGCTATGGCATGCCGAAGTATCCTGGGAGCACCGGATCGCCGCGGGCTCGGTGGTTCTGACGGCGCGGCACGAAAATATCGACAATGCGGTGGATCATGTCGCCGTCTATTCCCCCGCCGGCGCGTTCGACGGCATCGGCAACATCGGCAGCGGACAGCGGGACGAGTTTCAGGCCGATTTCCTGCTGCCCCTGGACGGGATCGACCTAGCGGGCGTGACGCTGCAAGGCAGCCTTTTGCGGCGCATTTCACAGGTCACCGATCCGACCACCCTGGAAAAGCGGCGCATTACGATGGAAAACGGGGTGGAAGGCACGGTCAACCTGACCGACGACATACCGAAATTGAATTTGCGCTGGGGCGCCACCTTCACCCACGCCCAGCACCGGGCGAACTTCCGGTTCGACGAGATCCGCTACGACGACTATCCCGAAACCTTCGATCTCTTCGTCGAATACAAGCCGCGGCCGCAATGGTTGATTCGCATGTCGGCGATGAACATTCTGGACCGGCCCGTCTATCATACGCGGGAAATCTATTATGGCCCCCGCAACAGCACCGCCCTCAACTACCGCGAACCGCGCCTCGCCCTCTCCGGCGTCCGTGTCGGCCTCAATGTCCAACGCACGTTCGGGGATTGACGCGATGCGCAAGCGCGGCCCCTGTCAGGCGCGTCCGGATTCCATTGCGGCGCTTCCGGCCGGACACATGATCTGGATCAAGGCGGGCGCGCCCCGACCCGCGCATCCTTGGCGTTTTCGCGGGGTCGGCGCAAAGGACCTTGTGACGAAAGGCGGCGTGACGATGAATGGCCTTCTTCGCAGTCTTCGTGTGACGTGGCTGTTTTTTGCGCTGGCCTTTCCCGGCGCCGCGGTCGCGGTTGAATTGGATGCGTCCTCGCCGCTCGTCAAAGGATGCGAATCCTGCCATGGCCCGCGCGGCGACAGCCGGAACACGGATGTCCCGCGGCTCAACGGCCAGCAAGGCGACTATATTCTTGCGCGGCTCAAGGCCTTTCTCGATCCCGCGCGCAAAGTACCGCACGGCAATCAAATGACGTGGACCAGCCCCATCAGCGATGAGGACGCGGCCGCGCTGGCGCGATATTTCAGCCGTCAGGCGCCGCCCCGCAGGGCGGGCTCCGGCGCGCTTGCCGACGCCGGCGCCGAGATATTCCGGCACGGTGCCAAGCCGGCCATGCCCGCCTGTGCGGTTTGCCACGGGCAGGATGGCCAGGGCATCGGCACCACGCCGCGCATCGCCGGCCAGCATGGCGACTATCTGACCCGGCAGCTCAGATCCTTCATGTCGAACAGGCGTGCCAGCGATCCCATGAATCGCCATACCTGGGACATGACGCTGCGGCAGGCTTCGGCGCTCTCCGCCTATCTTGCCAACGATTGACGGATCATTGCGGCGCGCTGCGCCCAGGGCGTTCGTCGCGCATCATCCCTTGCGGCCGGCCTCGAGCGAAACCGGTTGCGCTTTTTCCGCCGCGCCGGGCCTTTTGTTTGACGCTTTTGCGAACCCGCTTGCGCCAGCGGACGGCCCGCAACGCCTTGCTGCATGCCGATTTCGGTGGATTTCGCCCGATTATCGTTGCGTCCGGGTGCAATAGCGTCGAGTTTGTAGCGGCTTTTCAAATCCGAGCGCCGCAAGCGCCGAATCCAGCGTTGAGGAACCCCATCATGAGCAGCCCCTGGTCGCCATCGCCCAGCAAGATTCCGCCCATCAACTTTAACGGTATGAAAGGCCTGCCGCCCAACGTCGTCACCGGCGGCGTCGCCGCCGTCGTGCTGCTGGTGCTGCTGGCCTCCAGCTATTTCACCATCGACCAGGGCGAGCGCGGGGTGATCCTGCACTGGGGCGCCGTCGTCGGCGAGGCCGAGCCGGGCCTGCACTTCAAGATGCCCGTCATCACCACCATCCAGAAGATCTCGGTGCAGATCCAGAAGGATGCCTTCGAGAAGACCGCCCAGGCCGACACCCGCCTGCAGGCCTATTCGCGTGACCAGCAGCCCGCCACCATCGCCATGGCGGTGAACTATCACGTCACCGACGCCTCGGCGGTCTATTCCCAATACGGCTCGCTGGACAACATGAAGGCGCGTGTCATCAATTCGCGCGCCTATGAGCAGGTCAAGAACGTGTTCGGCCAGTTCGACGCCGCCGACGCCATCCAGAAGCGCGCGGTCCTGAATACCGAAGTGTTCGACGCCATCCGCAAGGCGGTGAGCGGCCCGGTGGTGATCGACAGCGTGCAGATCGAGGACATCACCTTCTCCAACCAGTATGAAACCGCCGTCGAAGCCCGCATGCAGGCCATCGTCAAGCAGCAGCAGGCCGAAGCCGACAAGCAGAAGCGCATCATCGATGCCGACGCCAGCGCCTATGAGGTCAAGGCCGCCGCCGACGCCAAGGCGCACCAGATCGAGGTCCAGGGCAAGGCCGAGGCCGGCGCCATCCAGGCGCGCGGCGACGCCCTGCGCAACAATCCCACCCTGCCGACCCTGGTCGCCGCCGAGAAATGGAACGGGGTGCTGCCCACCACCATGCTGCCCGGCAACAGCGTGCCGTTCGTGAACGTCGCCAAATAGCCGCACCCGGCGCCATGCACGCAAAAGGCCCGGTGCGCAATCGCCGGGCCTTTTGCATTGTGACGGGACGAAAGCCGCGCGGGATTTGGTGACCCGGGCGACATACGCAGGGCGCGAAACGAGCGGCTAGCGCGGATAGGGCTCGACCTTGCCCTTGTACTTCACCGTCATGGCGTTGCCGTTGCGGTCCACCGTCTTGCCCACCGCCAGGCGCACCCAGCCCTCGCTGACGCAATATTCCTCGACATTGTTGCGGTCCACGCCGTTGAACTTCACGCCTACCCCGCGTTCCAGCAATTCGGCATTGTGAAAGGGGCTGGCGGGATTGGTGGAAAGCCGGTCGGGCATCGCGGCGGTTTCGGCCTGGGCTTTTTCGTCTGTCATGGGTGGGTCTTTTTTTAAGGAAAGCCCCGCTTCCTAGGCCCAAATGCCCCCTGTCCTCAAGTCCCTGACGCCATCGGGGTTGAAAGCGGCGGGATTTGGCCTTCAATTCCGCCCGCCGGTTTGCAGATACGGCGCACACGATAACCTTCGAGGGACGATTCATGGCCTATGACATTTACGACGCCTCCATTCCGCCGCTGATCCACATGCTGGGCGGCCTCTCCGCCATCCTGTCCAAGGGCGAGGCCCATGGCGGCATCGATCCGGCCGAGGCCCGGCTGGCGCCCGACATGCTGCCCCTCAAGGCGCAGGTCTATATCGCCACCGATACCGCCAAGGGCTGCGGCGCGCGGCTGGCCGGGGTGGAGATGCCCAAATACGAGGACACCGAAACCAGCTTCGCCGAGCTGAAGGCGCGGGTGGCCAAGACCATCACCTTCCTCAAGGGCCTGGACCGCAAGGCCTTCGCCGGCTCGGAGACCAAGCAGATCGTGCTGAAATTCCCCAGCGTCACCCTTGAATTCAACGGCGCGGACTATGTGGGGAAATTCGTGTTGCCCAACGCCTATTTCCACATCACCACCGCCTACGCGATCCTGCGCAACCGCGGTGTGGCGCTGGGCAAGGGCGACTATCTGGGCGGCGGGGCGTAACCGGTCCCGCGGACCCCGCGCCGCAACGAAAAGGGCCCGCTGCGCAAGCACCGGGGACGGCCATCTCGAAAACGAGCGGCACTTCGGGCACTGGTTGATTTGGGAATAAATCGGCGGTGCCCAAACCCGCTCGCCTGCCTTCGGCTTTGGTACTTGGGCATGGCACTCGTTGGCGGGTTGAACCGGCCTTTGCCGCCGGCGCAACCTTCCCCTTGCGCCGGAAGCGAAGAATGCGTCTCGCCTAGCTTGCGCCGTCCTCGGAGGTCTTGCCCTGTTCGGCCTTGCGCCGGGCGGTTTCCTCGGCGCGGCGCTCGGCCTTTTCCTTGACCTTTGCAGCCTGGGCGCGCTCGCGCTGCAGGCGGTCCTGGGAATAGTTCGGGGGTCTGGGCGCCATGTTTCTCTCTATTCCTGGGACGGGGTTTCGTCGGCGGACGGGATTTCGTCGGACGGGGTTTCGTCAGCGCCGGCATGGCGCGCATCGAGCGCCCAGACTTCGCCGGCCTTTTCGGCGGGGCGGAAAAAAAGCGCCGTGCCCGAGGCCCGCATGCCGTCATTGCGGCAGTATTGGCGGAAGGCGCGTTCGACGTCGGCTTCCAGCTTGAGCGGAATCTCGCGCGCGACGGCCTCGCGGCTCTTGCGGATGGCGCGCATCACCGACCAGCGCCGCAACCCCCCGGGATGGGGCGCAAGCGCGGCGACGAGCTCTTCCACGATGGTCGGGCGGGGTGCGTTCCGGTCTTGGGCCATGGGAAGTCCTTTGCGCGAGCATGAAAAGAAACAGGCGGCGAAGACGCTGGTCTCCGCCGCCTGCCCCGTCGAACGATTTAGGCGTTCTGCAGGTTCACGGCCTTGGAGCCCTTGGCGTCAGGCTGGATGTCAAAAGACAGCTTCTGGCCTTCCGACAATGAGGTCATTCCGGCGGCTTCCAGCGCCGTGGCATGGACGAACACATCCTTGGCGCCACCTTCCGGTGCGATGAAGCCGAAGCCCTTGGAAGAATTGAAGAATTTCACGGTACCAATAGTCATAATAGTTCCTTTGCGAAGAATCGTCCGGACGGATGCCAGGAAGGCGAAAACATCAAGTCGGGAAGTGTCTGGGCCAGGCGCGCGCGAGGCGGGTCGGGTTTGGCGCTTCTTCTGGAGCAGTCGCACCGGGAGCTATGCGCCTTTATCCGGGACAATACAAGGCAGGCGGGCGCAACGCCGGGCCAGGCGGCGCGGTGGGGCGCCACCAGCAGCCTTGTGTTCGTCCATCTGTGCGCGCGGAAGACCGCCGCGCCCCGATCGCACGGCTGCGCCGATGCGTGAGCGATTACTTCTTGGAACCCTTGGTCTTGAAAGCCTGGGCGTATGCCGAGCCGGTTGCCGCCGCCTTTGCGCTCTTATCCTGCTTGGGTTTTTTCTTCTCGCGATTGCTTTTCTGTTCTTTGCTCATTTTTCGTTTTCCTCAGCCATGTTCGCCCGCACTGTAGCATGGTCCGGAAATTTTCCGCGCGTCGGGTCGCCGCGAATGGCCGCGACAAAGGATGCCGGCCTCGCTCACCTGCCGCCACGCGTTGCGCCGATCACAGGTGGGCGCGCAGGGTCTCCTTCAACCGCGCCAGCGCCCGCTCCTGCCCCTCCATAATCCTTCTTTCGGCGTCCAGCGCGGCCTTGTGCACCACCGAACAGGCCTCATCGGTGATGGCGTTGATCCTGGCCAGGGTGGTCTTGATGGTCTCCTGCAGTTTGACCGATGCATCCTGGGCCGCCTTGATCACGATCTGGGCCAGATCCACACCCTGGGACGCGGCTTCCGCCGCCGAGTGTGCATTTTTGCGATATTCCATCAGCTTTTCGACCGCCAGATCGGCATCGCGTCTTGTCTGTTCCGCCACATTGATGGCCATGGCCTGGACCTCGCCGATCGCGATGGCCCCGGTCTCCCGCAGGACCTTGATGGCGGCCTCCGCATCCTGGTGAATTTTTTCGACCGACGCCTTGGCGGTCCCGATGAGCTGCAGGCTCGTATTCCGGCCTATTTCCGCCAGGGTCGCCTCCACGACCTCTCTTGGCTTGGTCATTATCTCACTGGCGCATTTGGAGACTTCCATTTCCGCCGCCGCCAGCAGGCGGGTCGCGGCCAGTTCGGCATCGATCAGGACCTTGGCGGAGGCGACGCGGCTGTCCGCCTGGACGCGGGCGGCGGCGATGGAGCCGATGCTGACGATGGTGGCGATCGCCGCCTCTATGTCGTTGTGGAATTTGGCCTGGGCGGCCTTGGCGGCGTCCCCCCGGTTCTTGTCGATGAGGGCGTAAACCTCCTCAAGACTCCGGGAGTGTTTCAGATAATCGCTGGTCAATGACGCTACCTTTTCGATGGCCGGCGGACCGGCACAATGCCGTGAACGCGGCGCGCATTCATGTCCGGATCTGCGGCTGCTCGAGAAGAACACGATTCAGCAGCGACTTGTGGACATGTATCTCGCCATTATAGTCGATGAGGCCCATCTTTCGAAAACGGTTCATGAAGAAGCAGACGCGCGACCGGGTGGTGCCCAGCATTTCGGCCAGGGTTTCCTGGCTGATCTTGGCGATGACCGGTTCGGGATCGCTGCCTTCCTTGCCGTAGTTCGCCAGCAGCAGCAGCAGGCGCGCCAGCCGCCGCTCGCTGGAATTGAACAGTTGGTCAATCAGGTCGGCCTCGACCCGCATGGTCCGGTTGAGGATATGGGCCATGAACAGCGGGGCAAAGTTGGTCTGATCCCGCAGCAGCCGCATCATCGCGGCTTTTTCGATCCTGGCCACGACCGTGTCCGACATGGCCGACGCGCTCATCAGGCGCAGCGACTCGCCCGCCATGCAGGCTTCGCCGAAGAATTCCTCCGGCCCAAGGATGGCGGTGACCGCTTCCTTGCCCCGGTCGGAGATGACCGTGATTTTCACCCTTCCATCCAGGACATAGAAGACGGCGTCGGCGGCATCGCCCTGGGAGAAGATGACCCCGTTCTTGCGAACGCCGACGATGCTTCGTCCCTTGCCGCGCCGGGCGAGGAATGTTGCCAGGCCAAAGGCCGGCGATTGCTTGCTTGGCATCCGGCTCTCATATGAACAACGACGCACACCCTACGCGACATGCATGCAACTTCCAAGCAGACTCGCAGCGCGCGTTGCCGGGAATGCACAATTGCGGCCGAATATTATCGCCTGCAATCAGTCTCTTGCAGCTGTGCCGGCGAAACGATGTGCGTGAGGAACCACAGCAGATTATTTATGAGGAACTGTCAGTCGAGTCCTGCCACCAGAGGCGGCCGCGGCAGGACTGTTCAATCCGATACAGTTTGAATGCCGGCGAAAGAGCATTTTGCAATCCGTGGTTCCATTTCGCGGCCGTTTGAGAGGCGCGAAGAACCTGCACAACGGCCGAGCCCAGTTCCATCCTGATGCCGGAGCGACACATGAAAAGGAAGTCCCGAGACGAATTGCGGGCCGATTGGATCGCCGCGCAGAATATCACGCGATTCCAGAACCTGCTGAAAAGCGAGACAGATGAAAGCCGATATCGAATCCTGGAAGGATTGCTCGCGGACGAATTTCAGAAGTTCAGGCGATCGCCATCGCTTTAGGACGATCGCTCCTCCCGTCGCGCCTTGCCGGGCTGCCGCGTTGATGAAAGACGACAAGCCGGGGTCGGCGGATGTGCGCCGCCCACAAGATCGCCGACAAGCCCGGCGGCACGGCCGCAAAGCGCAACTGGGTCTTGTTCGAGGCAAGCCGCAAAGCTGACCAGCCCTAAAAGGCCCGGTGCGGAGCGCCGGGCCTTTTGTTCCGGTCGATCCGGCCTTAATTGGCGGCGCGCTTTTCCATGGTGGGCGGGTCGAACTTGCCCAGGGTGCAGATCTGCCCCGATTGCAGGACATGGAACGTGTTCTGCATCTCGCAGACCTTGGTGTCGCCCGACGGCAACTGCCAGGCAAAGCCGGTGAATTTCAGATCCGGACAAAAGCCCTGCAGATGGTTCACATAGGTGCTGCCGTCCTTCATCTTGAACACCATGGTCCTGCCGTCCTTGGAATCACTGCTCACCATCTGACGGACGTCCAGGCAGGTCTTGGCGGCAAAGGCCGGAGCGGAAACAAGGACGCCCGCCAGCGCCAACGTGGCCACAATCTTTTTCATGACTTCCTCCAAGCGATGCCCCTCGCAAGGGTTGCATGGGTCTCTTCCACGCGCGCCCCCAACTCTACTACACATGTCATAATAACCGCAAGGGGCAGGTCTTGACGGGGGCGGCTTCAGGAGCCAAAGGTCCGCCCCGACTGGCGAAATCTCTGGAGAATCCCCGTGTCCGCTGCTTCCCAACAGGTGACCATGACCCTGCCCGACGGCAAGGCCCTGACCTTCGCCAGGGGCGTCACCGGCGGCGAGATCGCCGCCGCCATCGGGCCGGGGCTGGCCAAGGCGGCGCTGATCATCATGGTCAACGGCCAGGAATATGACTTGTTCCGTCCCATCGAACAGGACGCCAGCATCCGCATCATCACCAAGAAGGACCCCGAGGCGCTGGAACTGATCCGCCACGACATGGCCCATATCCTGGCCATGGCGGTGCAGGCGCTCTATCCGGGCACCCAGGTCACCATCGGCCCCGCCATCGAGGACGGCTTCTATTACGACTTCGCACGCGCCGAGCCCTTCACGCCCGAAGACCTGCCCAAGATCGAAGAGGAGATGCGCAAGATCATCAAGGCGGGGCTTCCCACCCGCCGCGAAGTGTGGCCGCGCGATTCCGCCGTCGCGCATTTCAAGGGTATCGGCGAGACCTACAAGGCCGAACTGATCGCCTCCATCCCGGCGGGCGAGGACGTCTCCATCTACTGGCATGGCGATTGGCACGACCTGTGCCGGGGTCCGCATTTTCGCACCACCGCCGAGGTGGGCGACGCCTTCAAGCTGACCAAGATCTCCGGCGCCTATTGGCGCGGCGACGCCAGGAACGCGCAGCTGCAGCGCATCTACGGCACCGCATGGCGCGACAAGAAGGAACTCGACGCCTATCTGACGCGGATGGAGGAAGCCGAAAAGCGCGACCACCGCAAGATCGGCAGGGAAATGGACCTGTTCCACACCCAGGAGGTCGCCACCGGGCAGATCTTCTGGCACGCCAACGGCTATACCTTGTACCGCGCGCTGGAAAACTATATCCGCCGCCAGCTGGTGCGCGCCGAATACATCGAAGTGAAGACGCCGCAGTTGCTGGACCGCAAATTGTGGGAAGCCAGCGGCCATTGGGAAAACTACCGCGAGCACATGTTCCTGGCGGAAGTGGAAGACGAGAACCGCACCCTGGTGGTCAAGCCGATGAATTGCCCGGCGCATGTGCAGATCTTCAATGAAGGGCTGAAATCCTATCGCGAATTGCCGATCCGCATGGCGGAGTTCGGCTCCTGCCACCGCTACGAACCGTCGGGCGCGCTGCACGGCATCATGCGGGTGCGCGGCTTCGTGCAGGACGACGCCCACATCTTCTGCACCCACGAACAGATCACGCCGGAGACGACGTCCTTCTGCAAGCTGCTGCTGGCCTGCTATCGCGATCTGGGCTTCGACGAGGTGCAGGTGAAGCTTGCGACGCGGCCCGAAAACCGCATCGGCAGCGACGCGGTGTGGGACCAGGCCGAAAAAGCCCTGGCGGAAGCCACCAGCGCGGCGGGCCTGGACTACACCGTCAATCCGGGCGAAGGCGCCTTTTACGGCCCCAAGCTGGAATTCGTGCTGCGCGACTCCATCGGGCGCGACTGGCAGTGCGGCACCTTGCAGGTCGACTTCAACACCGCCGAGCGGCTTGGCGCCAGCTACATCGCCGACGACGGCAACCGCCACCCGCCCGTGATGCTTCACCGCGCCATTGTCGGCTCTCTGGAGCGCTTCATCGGTGTGCTGATCGAGCATTACGCCGGCAAGTTCCCGTTGTGGCTGGCGCCGGTCCAGGTCGCCGTCGCCACCGTGGTGGCGGACGCCGATGGCTATGCCGGCGAGGTGGTGGCGGCGCTCAAAACGGCCGGATTGCGGGTGGTGCTGGACACCGAAAACCAGACCGTGAATTACAAGGTGCGCCGGCACAGCCTTGCCAAGGTGCCCAATCTGTTGGTTTTGGGCCGCCGGGAGGCTGAAAACCGCACCGTCACCGTGCGGAAACTGGGCTCGGAGGGCCAGGAGAACCTGGCACTGGAGAAGGCGGTCTCTCTGCTGGCCGCGGACGCCGTCCCGCCCGACCTTCGCTAACCGGCGCTGACCCTTGGCGCTAACCCCTGGCGCGAACCACTGCAAACTTTCGTCGCCCGCCTCAAAAACAAGGCGGAATCCCGGGTCGATGTTGCCGAATAGCCCTTTTCGGGGCGGCATTTACACCCTATCTTAGCCGCAATCCGGCCAAATCGGCCGGGCGCGCCAACCCGGCGCATCCATCGAAAGGTCCCCCGCTTGCGTCCATGATCGAACCTCGTTTCGCCTGGAACCAAACGGAACCGGCGAAGCGTGGATGTGCGCGGCTGTTTACAGGAGAGAATGTCATAGTCCCCAGACGTTTTCAGGGTAACGCCCCCGCCCCGGCCAAGGATGGCCCGCGCATCAACGACGAAATCACTTCCAAGACAGTTCTGCTGATCGGCGACGACGGCCATAAGTATGGCGAGATCGGGCTGGATGAGGCGCTCGCCCTGGGCGATGAAAAAGGCTTCGACGTGGTTGAGGTGTCGCCCGACAACAAGCCGCCCGTCTGCAAGCTGATGGACTATGGCAAGTACAAATACGAGCAGCAGAAGAAGGCCAACGAGGCCCGCAAGAAGCAGAAGGTCATCGAGATCAAGGAGATCAAGATGCGCCCCACCATCGACGATCACGATTATGACGTGAAGATGCGGGCGATGAAGCGCTTCTTCGACGACGGCGACAAGGTCAAGGTCACCCTGCGCTTCCGCGGCCGCGAGATGGCGCACCAGCATCTGGGCATGGACCTGCTCACCCGGGTGCAGAAGGACACCGAAGTCTTCGCGAAACTGGAACAGTATCCGAAGATGGAAGGCCGCCAGATGATGATGGTTCTGGCGCCGCGCTGAAACAGCGTCACCGGATTTTCAAGCCCTGAGTTGATGCCATGTGTCGGCCGCGTCCCGGCGGCCGACAGGCGCCAAAGCGCCGCGCCGTCAGCGCACCCGGGTCCAGACAAGCGTGTGACCGAAAAGGGGCAGCCCCAGATAGGCGCGTATGCGCAGGCTGCCGTCGTCCGCGATGGACATGCGCGCCCGGTAGTTCATGCCGTCATCGGGGTTGTAGATTCTGCCCTCCGTCCAGCTGTTTTCGCCGGTCTGGTGAAGCCCCTGGAGGACCTCGAGCCCCAGGAGCGGGCGACCGCGAAGCGCCGGATCGCTGTTCTTCAGATCGACAAGGGGCAGGCCCCGGGCGTCGTTCGGCCACTTGAACCAGATGATTTTTGCGCACAACCGGTCGTCACAGGGCGCAATCTCCATCTGTATGCGCTGGTTCGCGTGAAGCCAGACGCCGACAGGCGTCGGAGCCTGCGCGGCGGCAGGCGATGCCGCCAGCACCAGGCCGAGCAGGAACCAGAAAAGCCGCACTATTCTCATGCGAGATTGAACAAGCATATCGCCCGGCGCCAATCCACCGCCCGCGCCCCCGGCCGGGCAGGAATGGCACACCCAGGCCCTCTTCGCCAACGCTCGAAAAAACAATGCCGCATCCTGCATGCTCAACATGGATTGGCGCGGCGGGCCTTGACCCAGGTCAAACGGGTCGATGATCGCCATTGCCCCTGAGCGGGTCAAAAATGGACCACAGCGTTTGTGGGCATGGCGGCGTACGCCTGGCACAAGCGCTGGCCCTGTCCGGAAAAGTCGATCGCTGAGAATGTGGCAGTGCCTTAATTCCGCCCGCGTTGGTTCAGACCCGGTTCATCGCTTCTATCTCACCCTGCGTCCTGGGCCGATTATCCATTGCAGGGCCCCAGGAAGGATACCGAGCCATGATGAATGGACATTTGCACGCCGGTCTCACCGCGATTTTTCTTGGCGCCGCCGCGGCGACCACCGCGGTCCTCTTCACGGCCGCGCCGTCCCAGGCTGCCACCGTGAGCAACAAAGTTGGCACCCTGCTGAAAGAGGCTCAGGGCCTGGCCGCCGCCGGCAACTACAAGTCCGCAATGGCCAAGGTGCGCGAGGCGGAAGCCGCCAAGCTCTCGCCGGACGATACCGTCATCATCGACCAGATGAAGCTGTACATCGGCGTCAGATCGGGTGACGCCGCGATTGGCGGCGCGGCAGGCGCAAAGGCGAAGTTCGCCAACGACTATAATGCGGGCAGGTTCCGCGACGTGATTGCAGACGGCGACCTGTTGCGCAAGCATGATGCCCTGGACAATCGATCCATGCTCATCATCGCCCAGGCCTATTACAAGGCCGGCGACCATGCGGGCTGCGTGCGCTATGTGAGGACCAACCTGCCGGCCTCCAGCGACGCCGCGCTGGAACTGGAGGCACGCTGCGCCTACGAGGCCGGCGACAGCATCACCCAGCGCCGGGCGTTGGAAGCCCTGGCCGGCCGCTCGGACAAGCCGGAATATTGGAAGAGCCTGCTCAATCTCAGCGAGCATACCCAAGGTCTCAGCGACCACAACCTATTGGACATCAATCGCATCCGCATGATGACCGGCGGGTTGGAGACCAAGGACCAATACACCCTGTTGGCGCAACTGGCGCTACAGCTGGGAAATGCCGCGGAGGCCCAATCCGTAATCGAAAAGGGCATGTCTGCCGGGGTTTTAAGCGATGACCGTTCCGCGCGCCTGCTTAAGCTGGCCAAGGGCCGGGCCATCGCCGACTCGGCAAGCCTGCAGCAGAACATCGCTGCCGCCCAGGCGGAGCGCCAAGGTGATGCACTGGTCAAGCTTGGCGAGACCATGCTCGGGCAGGGCAAGGCCAAGGACGCCATCGGTGTGATCCAGCAGGGCCTGAAGAAGCCTTTGAAGGATATGGCCAATGCCCGGATACGCCTGGGCCAGGCCTATCTCGCCGCCGGCCAGAAGGCCGCCGCCCAGAAGACCTTCGCCGCAGTCCAGGCGCCGGAGAAGGACGCAATGGTCGCCCGCCTCTGGGTGCTCGGCAGCCGTTTCATGTTGGGGGTCTAGCCGTCAATTTGGGCCTGACAGACCGGGCGAGCCGGGGACTTGGACCACAATTTCGGAACCTTCGCCTTGCGCCGCGATGTCCGCTATTGGCGCAAGGCGGACATCAGCCGGCGTGAGGATCCGTAAGTGCGCCAAGCCTGCCCGCCATCTCCGCCACCGCCGCAAGCTCCACATTCGCCCCCGACAGGACGATCACCACGGTCTTGCCCTTCGCATCCAGCCGGCCCGCCAGCAGCGCCGCCAGTGCCGCCGCCCCGCCCGGCTCGACCAGCAATTTCAATTCCTGCGCCGCGAAAACCACCGCGCGCTCCAGTTCCGCGTCGCTGACCGCAAAACCGGGCGCCAGCAGGGTCCGGGCGACTTCAAACACGATCGCGCCGGGAATGGGCGCCATCAGCGCATCGGCGACGGACAGCTTGCCGCCCGGCGCGGCAACCCTTTGGCCCGCGTCCAGCGACCGCTTCATGCCGTCGAAATCCTGCGGCTCCACACTATGAACTTTGGCGGCGACACCGGCCCCCTTCAGCGCCAGCGCGATGCCGCTGACCAGGCCGCCGCCGCTGCACGGCACCAGCACCGCATCCAGATCGAACCCCAAGCGGTTTGCGTCCTCGGCGATCTCCAGGCCCGCCGTGCCCTGGCCCGCGATGATCCCCGGATCGTCGAACGGCTTGACCAGCACCGCGCCGCGCTCGGCGCAGATCCGCGCCGCGATGGCCTCGCGGTCGTCGCGCAGCCGGTCGTAATTGACAATCTCGGCGCCGTAGGCGCGGGTGCCCTCGATCTTGGGGCGCGGCGCGTCCGACGGCATCACGATCAGTGCCGGCATGGCGAACAGTTGCGCCGCCGCCGCCACGCCCTGGGCGTGATTGCCGGAGGAAAAGGCCACCACGCCCCTGGCGCGCGCCGCTTGCGCGATCATCGCCAGCCGGTTGCAGGCGCCGCGAAACTTGAAGGAGCCGGTGCGCTGCAAGGTCTCCAGCTTCAGCAGCACCCGCCCGCCGGTGCGCGCGCTCAGCACCGGGCTTTCCACCAGCGGCGTGCGCACCGCATGGGGCGCGATGCGCGATGCGGCGGCCTGGACGTCGGCGAAGCCGGGCAGCATGGGGTTCCTAGTTGAGGTCGCGCTGGGGGGCGACGCGATAGAAATTCACCTTCACCTCTTTGCTGCGCGAATAATTGTAGCCGGACAGGGCCTCCAGCCAGGTTGCGTCGGACTGCAATTCCGCCAGCCGCGCCAGGAAATCGCCTCTTTCGCTGTCTTCCACCAGGACCAGCCCGCCGGACCGGGCGCCCACCTCCGCCGCGCCCTTGCCGTCGGCCAGCACCACATCCTTGCCCAGGGCGAAAACCAGGCTGGGCTCCTGATAGCCGGCCAGTATGGGCGGCGGGTCGCCGGGCCGGGAAAGCGCGGCGACGGCATGCTCGAGCTTGCCGCTCAGCCACAGCCGGTCCAGCCGGGGTCCCACCACCGCTGTCAGGGTGGGCACGATCATGAACAGGGCCAGCAGGCCCAGGCAAAGAGCCCAATAGTGCCTGCGCCGCAGGAACAGGATCAGCGCGGCCAAGGCCACCAGCCCGCCCAGGGCGCCGGGCAGGCTCAGCCACCAGGCACTGCCGCCGCCAAAGCGCAGATGCAGGACGAACGGCGCGGCCGCCAGCAGGACGCCACCGATCGCGAACTGGGTGATGGCGATCCATCGTGCCGCCGCCGCGAACCGCACCGGCCGGGGATCGAGCACGAACAGCGCGGCCAGGATCGCCAGCGGCGGATAGGCGTCGATCACATAATGCGGCAGCTTGGTCGGCACCAGTTCCACCGCCAGCCACCAGCTCGCCGCCCACACCAGTATAAAGCGGATCGCCGGCTCGGTGCGGCGCGCCACGCCCTGCGCGATCCCCGGCAGGACAAACAGGATGGCGGGCCAGAAACTCAGCCCCGACAGCAGCAGATAATAGCCGGGCCAGCCGCCATGGCTTTCCTGCCCCCCCGCCATCTTGGCGGCAAAGTCGTCGCCCAGCGACTGTTCCAGGAAGGCGCCGCGGCTCTGGATGGTTATGGCGACCAGCCAGGGCAGGATCAGCAGCAGGACCAGCAGGATTCCGCGCCACGATTTGAGCGCCTGCAGCCACGCCCAGGCCGGCGCGACGGGTGCCTGCGCAGGCGGGCCGCGCCGCTGCTCCCAGCTGTCCCAGGCCACCAGGCCGAGAATGGTGGCGGCCGCGACCCCCAGCACCACCGGGCCCTTGATCAGGATGCCAAAGCCCAGGGCGGCCCAGCCCCACAGCACCACCGCGCTGCGGGGGGCCGGAAAATCCGCTTCGTGCGCTGCCCGATAAAGCCGCAGCAGGACCCCCTGCACCGCCAGCACGCAGGCCAGCAGCACCGCATCGGTGGTGGCGATGGTGGCTTCCGCCGTCAGCAGCACCGAGCCCAGCATCAGCAGGCCCGCCAGAAAAGCCGCTTCAGCGCCCGTCACGGCCAGGGCGCACCACAGCGTCAGCCAGCTGGCGACGATGGCGCCCAGGAGCGAGGGCAACCGGTATGTCCAGATATGATGGTCCCCGCCCGCGAAGGGCGCGGCGACGGCCGTGGAGGCCGCCTGCAGCCAATAGATCCCGATCGGCTTCTTGTAGCGGGGGACATGGCCGAAGCGGATGTCCACCAGATCGCCCGATTCCACCATCTGGCGGGAGGATTGGGCAAAACGGCTTTCGTCCCGGTCCAGCGCCGGCAGGCTGAGGATGCCCGGCAGCCACAAGACAAGCCCCAGCAGGGCCAGGACCGCGAATGGCCGCGCCGCCAGGCGCGTCAGCCAGGGGGGCGCGGCGGTCGAAGCCGCCGCGGCCGGGGCCGTTTCCTGAGCGATTTCGGGGCTTTGCGAGTTGGTCATGGAGAGGAACTATGTCGGTCCGGCCCCTATGTTGCAAAGAGCCGGGCCTGTATAAGCCGCAATTCACAGGCTGGAGAACGAGATTGTCAGATGGTGTTGCCATATCTGTCGTTGTCCCGGTCAAGGACGAGGCCGGCAATGTCGGCCCGCTGGCACGGGAAATCGCCGCCGCGCTGACAGATCAGGACCATGAAATAATCTTCGTCGATGATGGTTCGCGCGACGGCACGGACAAGGTCCTGGCGGCCCTGAAAAGCGAAATCCCGCAGCTGCGGGTGCTGCGCCATGACCGCAACCTTGGCCAAAGCCGCGGTATCCGCACCGGGGCGAAGGCTGCGCGCGGCGACATCATCGTCACCCTGGACGGCGACGGCCAGAATGACCCCGCCGACATTCCCAGGCTGCTGGCGGCCTTGCGGGCCGAGCCGGAGGTGGCGATGGTTTCGGGGGTGCGGGTGAAGCGCCGCGACAGTCTGAGCCGCCGCTGGGCCTCCCGGCTGGGCAACGGCCTTCGCAGCGCCCTGTTGGGCGACGGCGCCGCCGATACCGGCTGCGGGTTGAAGGCGTTCCGCCGCGCGGTGTTCCTGGACCTGCCCTATTTCGATCACCTGCACCGCTTCCTGATCGCGCTGGTGCAGCGCGAGGGCTGGCAGGTGCGCTTTGTGCCGGTCAACCACCGCCCGCGCCTGACGGGGATCTCCAAATACACCAACTTCGGCCGCCTGCTGGTCAGTGTGCAGGATCTTCTGGGCGTGCGCTGGCTGCAGCGACGCCATCGCGGCCGCGCCGAGATACGGGAGCTGTGACATGGGTTATATGAGCAATCTGTATTTCAACGCCCTGCAGAATCCCTATGACACGATATGGATGGGGGTGGGCTATGCGGGGCAGATCGTGTTCGGCATCCGTTTCCTGATCCAGTGGCTGACCAGCGAAAAAAAGGGTCACAGCGTCATCCCCATCGCCTTCTGGTATTGCAGCCTGGTCGGCGGCATTCTGAGTTTCACCTATATCGTCCACCAGCGCGAATGGCCGCTGCTGCTGGGCGCCGCCCTGCCGCTGCCGATCTATGCACGCAATATCTGGATGATCTACCGTGACCGCCGTGCGGCCTCGGCCACCGCCTGAAGGGGGTTCAATGCGCGCCTTTCCCATGATCCTGATTGCGGTGGCGGCCTACAACGCGCTGGTGTTCGGCGCCGGCGCGACCGGCCATGATGTCGCCGGCCTGCTGGGCCAGAATTTCCCGGTGACGGCCTATTCCGGCGACGTCTGGAAAATATCGCTGGGCGACGGGTTGCTGGCGTTGGCCCTGCTGCTGCTGTTCATCGAAACCATCCAGGCGGCCAGGACCAGCCATCGTGAAATTCTCAATCACGTCCTGTCGACCCTGACCTTCCTGGGGGCGCTGGCGGAGTTCATCCTGCTGCGGGGATTTGGCACGTCGGTGTTTTTTTTCATCACCGCCCTGTGCCTGTTCGACTCGGTGGCGGGCTATGCCATCTCGATCCTCATTGCCAGGCGCGACGCGGGCGCCGCCGCGGCGGACGCGGCCGAGCAGCCAAAAAGCCTTTTGCCAGAATAACTTGGGCGGGTCTTGCGGGGGCGCCCGGCTGCGTGTATCTCCCCTCTTCCCTGGCAGGACAGGTGGCCGAGTGGTTGAAGGCGCACGCCTGGAAAGTGTGTAACGGTGAAAGCCGTTCGAGGGTTCGAATCCCTCTCTGTCCGCCAATCCCTGAAAATCGTCCCGACCATCCGGTAGCCTGGCGGCATGTCCGGCCGACCGCCGGCAAGGCGGTCCCACGCCCATGCCGTCGTCGATGGCGAATGCGCTATTGGCCAGACCGCAATGCGGGAGACCGTCTGCCGTGGGCCGAATGCGGACTTCTCGCGGACGGTCCTCCCGCGCCGCGCCGGCACCTAGGGCAGCGCATACGTGCCGGTGAAGGGATTGTATCGCTGCTGGGCAATCGCAACCCATGACACGGCGGCCAAATGCGCAATATGAAAATATCGGCGCGGCTGGGTGGGATCGGTTTCCAACATGAAGCCGGTGGGAAGTCCCCGGCTGCTTGCGGCATAGTAGGAACCGTCGGGGGTGCGCATCGCATCGACCGCTTTCATAAATCGGTCCGCCTCGGCGTCGCGGCCCGACAGTTCCAGCAACAGCGCCACCTGCGCCGTGCCCTCGGTCCACAACCCCTCCTTCGCCTCGCTGTAGGCAAAACCATCCCCGTCGCGCAATCTGCTGTGCGCCATCGCCGCTTTGTAGCGTTTGGCGGCGCCGGGAATCGCAAGCAGCGGCCATGTTTGGGCATCCAGCGCCAGGTAGAGATTGCGCGTTTTTCCGTCCTGCATGGTCCCTACCGCGAAACAGCCGCATTCGGGCCGCCACATGGCGCGCACAAAGTCCCGCGCCGCGCGGGCCTCGACCAGCCAGGTCTTGGCGCCGGTCGCCTGCGCCAAGCCCGTGAACGCCGCGGCCAGATCGGCATTATGCTCGGTCGATTTCCACGCCACGACAACGGGCGCGGGCTCATGGGCGAAGGTGCCGCCGGTAAAACCGCCGGGTCTGCTTTTGCCGCGCCATTGCCTGATCCAGCCGCCGATGCGCGCCGCGCCGTCGCGATAGCGGTGATCCCCCGTCGCGCGGTCCAGCGCCAGCAAGGCCAGAATTGCCCAGGCCATATTGCCGTTGTCGCTGCCGGCCTGGTAGCGGTCCTCAACCCAGATATTCTGTTTGGCGTCCCACCACCCCGCCAGCTTCACCGGGCCAGGAGCGATGGGGCCCGCGAGATATCCGTTGCGCAAGCGCCCGTCATGCCAATAACGGTCACGGTCCAGGGCCGCGAGGATTGCGTCACCGATTTGCGCGGCCTTGCCGGTTTCATCGCAGGCAACCAGCGCCATCGTCGCCACCGCATTGTCGTAAAGAAATGCCGCCCCCTGTAGCGGCCCGGATTTTACGGTGGGGTAACTTGCGAGAAACACAGGTCCCGGAGACTGGGCTTCCATCGCATCGGAGAGGTATGCGCAGGCCGTTGGCAATTGCGCCGCAGAGGCATCTGCGGGCGACCGTGCGCCGATGACGGCCATCGCGGCAATCAGAGCGATGCAGGTCGGCGGGCATACCCTGGGCATGCGACCAATATTTCACGGAACCCGGCCTTCCGGAAATGGCGGGGTTTTCGGTTGGCCAGGCAATCTCTCCCGCTGCGCCATCGCCCCTTGGCGGGACAGGCAAAGAAAAAGGGGCTCCCGTTGCCGGGAGCCCCTGTTCTTGGCTTGCGCTTCGCCTAGTTGCTGAAGCGCACACCGACGCGGAACATGCGGCCAACAACGTCATACAGCGTGTTGTTGGCGTTCTGGCCACCGGTATCGGGCGGACGCGTGTTCGCGATATTGTCGATCTTGGTATAGAGCTGGGTCTTGTCGCTGACGTTCCAGTTGGCACCGACATCCAGGTACAGGATCGAGCTGACCTTGTTGAAGTTGATGGTCGGGGTCTGGGTGGTCGGAGCCGGGCAGGTGCCGGGCGCGCACACCAGGGTATTGCGGTTGGTGAACACGCCACCCGAATACCAGCGTTCCGTCAGGTTCAGGCCCCAGACGTCGTTCTGGTAGCTCTGGGTTTCCAGCAGCTTCCAGTTCAGGACGTTACCACCGGTCTGGTTGTAGGTCTGGCTATTGCCGCCGCCGCCGAGCGCACCGGCCAGTTCGATGTTCCGCTGCGACCCTGGGAAACCCGCGTCGGAGATGAACTTGCTGGTGTGGGTGACCAACGACCGCAGCGTGAAGTTGCCGGGGACGTCATAGTCCTGCAGGTCGAACTGATAGCTGGCTTCCAAATCGAAACCATCAGTCAGCAGGCTCGCGGCGTTGAACGCCTTGGAGTGGATCTGGAAGACCTGGTTGGGGACGCTGCCGATATAGGCCGGACCCGGAGGACCACCGGGAGCCGTGGCACTCTGGTTGACGCCATTGGCGGTGGTGATCACGTCCTGCTGGCAGTAGGTCTGGAAACCCCGGAAGCAGAGATCTTCGACCGTTCCCTGACCGACCGCCTGGATAACGTCCTTCACGTCGATACGGTAATAATCGATCGAGGCCTGGAAGCCGGGAATGAAGTCCGGCTGCCACACGATGCCCAGTTCCGTGGTCGCCGCCCGTTCCGGCTTCAGCAGGCTGTTGCCCTCGTTGATCGAGATGATCTGCTGGTTCGTCTGACCGGTGAACTCGTTGGTGAAGCTGCCGTTCAGGCCCTGCGGCGGCGAGAACAGTTCCGACAGGTTCGGCGCGCGAATGTCGCGGGACTGCAACGCACGCAGACGGATGCCGGGGACCGGCGTGTCCCAGGTCAGACCGACCTTCCAGGTGTTGGCGTCGCCGGCCGTGCTGTAGCGCGCATGGCGGCCACCCAGGTCGAGATCCATCTTGCCCCAGAATTGGTCGTTGAGCAGCGGAATACCGAACTCCACGAACACTTCGTTCACGTGATAGGTGCCGCGGCCGTTGTGGTAGTTGCCCGCGTTCCAGGCGCCCAGCGAACCGTTGGTGGTCAAGCCGCAGTCGACGAACGGATCGGTGCAGGGCATGTCGATGGTCGGCGGGGTCGAGGCCGACACACCGGCCGCGTACGGATCGGCACGCTGGCTGTAATGCTCCTCGCGGTATTCGTAACCGGCCGCGACCGAGACAGGACCGGCCCAGTCGTCGATCGGCGAGCCGTTGACCGCGAAGCTGAAGGCTTCCTGGCGCACGGTCTGGATCGACGTCGGTCCAATGGTGGTGCCGCCGGGGCCGTTCTGGCCGTCAAAGTAGGCGACCTGGCCGGCGGACAGGGTGCCGCCAAAGGGGTTCCATGGCACGCAGCCATAGGCCTGGGCAATGGTGTTGCGGCAGACGATCTGCCCCCTCGAATTGAGCACCGCGTCCTGCGACAGGTTGAAGCGCGATTCTGCTGCATTGACCTTGCCCGTAACCGGATCGGACGGCGCATTGGACAGGGGCATGTTGTAGATCTTGACGCTGGTGTCGGTTTCGCCGTGCTGGAAGTAGGAATCCCAGGACCAGGTTTTGCTGAGGAAGTCGAAGGTGCCGTTGGCCCCGACAACCGCGCGGCGCATGGTGCGCAGCAGGAACATCTGCTGGTCATAGGGGATGTTCACCCAGTTCGAGCCATAAGTGATGCTGGAAGTCGAGGGATCACCGGCTGTCTTGGGCGTATAGGCCGCCATACAGGCCGTGCTGTCGGCAAATAAACCCATCTGTATCAGATAGGGGTTGTCGCAATGGAGGGTGCCGCTCTTGGAGGAGTTGCCCTGGGCCGGGGTGTTCTGGGTCCGGCTGATGCCATAGTTCAGGCTGGCGAAGATCTGCGTGGTCGGCGTCAGGTCATAAGAGACGCGGGCATAGATGTCGCCGCGGGTCAGCGGATCGTGCAGGCCCTGGGTAAAATGGTGCGAATCGTTCTGGTTGCCCGGATCGGACGGCGTGCCGAAGCAATTGTTGCCGATATTGCCTTGCAGCGTATTGTTCTGATCGACGAAGCAGTTGCCGGCATAGTCCCATGCGACCGCCTGACCACCGTTGAAGGTTGTGCCGATCAGCGGGCCGTTGAGGATGATGCCATTGGCGGCTCTGGTCGTGTCCTGGATCAGGGGGCCATAATAGGTGCGCGGCTGGCCGGCCGGCGTGGCGGAGTTGGAGCTGTAGCTGGACTGGCCGGACTGGCGGGCGATGGTGCGGCCGCCGATATTGGGCTGGGCGGTGTGCTGGCTGGTGACCGGATAGCGCGGCAGCAGGCCATCATTATAGGAATATTCGCCCGCGACCTCGAAATGGCCGCGGCCGCCGGCAAAGCTGGTGCCCGCCGCAGCCTGCGCGGTGACGTTGCCGACATCGCCATAGGTCGAAAGACCGGCCTGCAGATTGGCCTTGAAGCCTTCGAACCGTGTGTCGGTGACGAAGTTGATGACACCGGCGACGGCGTCCGAACCCCAGGAAGCCGAGGCACCGCCGGTCACAACGTCGACGCGCTTGATCAGCATCTGCGGCATCTGGCTGACGTCGACGGCGCCGTTGAAGTTACCGCCAACCACGCGCTGGCCGTCGATCAGCACCAGGGTACGCAGCGGCGACAGGCCGCGAAGGCCAAGCGAGGAAAGGCCGATCAGGCCGGTGGTGGTTGAACCGGTATTGTAGCCGACACCTGTCGAGCCCTGCAGGGCAGGCATCTGGGTGATGGCGTCGAAGACGTTGGGCTTGGCGTTGGCTTCCAGGTCGGCGGCGCTCACCACCGTGGTCGGGGTCGGCGCATCAAAACCCGCGCTCTGAAGGCGGGTCGAGGACACCACGACCTGTTCGACACCTTGTTGCGCCATGGCAGCGCCAGCGCTCAACGCCAAAATGGCGGCACCGCCGGCGAGGCGCACGCGTGTCTTGTTCAATCCATAATTCATGGGGGGCCCCTCTAGATGAAATAAAATTGCCGGTATTGAGTCCGGTTCTAATTGCAACCTGTCATCAACCAGATGGGCGACCAATATGGACTTTGGTCGAGTGTGGCTTCAGGCACACAATCGATCTGGAAATGATCTGGAAATGCAGCGTTTACTGGGCCGAAAGTGTCGCTCTTTCGTCCCTGCGCCGTTGTGTTTCCTGTCGGGAAGCCTGAGTTTTCGGGCTCGATTTTTCATAGGATTCCAAAGGGACATCCTGCAGCATGAGCAGCGCCTGCGTGCGGCTGCCCACCCCCAGCTTGCGGTACAAAACGCTCAGATAGGCCTTGATGGTTTTTTCGCTCAGGCCCAGTTCAAAGGCGATCTCCTTATTGCGCATCCCGCGCTTCAGGCCCATGAGCACGCGCAGCAATGCCGGCGAAAGCGAGGCCACGGGGTCGTTCTGGGCTGCCTTGCCGGCAATCGCCATGGGGCCCCAGGTCTTGCCGCACAATGTCGTCTTCAAGGTCTGTGCGATTGCGTCACAAGGCGCGGATTTCAGAATAAAACCGGCAGCGCCGAAGGCGACGGCGCGGCTCACCAAGTCCGCACCCGCATTGTCGGAGAGGGTAATTACGGGAATCTGTGGAAATTCGCTCCGCAACTGAAAAAGTCCAACAAAACCGCCGCAATCGGGCACCTTGATATCCAGCATGATCAACGCGATATCGTCGTTTTCGCGAAGGATCGCGCGCGCTCCGGCAAAGGTTTCCGAACTCGAAGAATTGAAAGATCGGCCTGGGCGGTCTTCATCAACTCGCGCAAACCCAACCGAAAAAGCGGATTGTCATCAATCAAAAGAACGTGACTCATTGTTTACTACTCCCCCCTGGGCAAGGTCCGATGGACCCGCAATTATCCGTGAAGAAACACCTTGCCGTTGCGGCAATTGCGCTTCCCGTCCCCGTAAAAGTACTGCTGCGTCGCTCCACGCAGCGCTGACGCTAGAGGCGGAAATTAAATCGGAGACAGGGGGGAGATGAAGAACCGCTCATATATCGTCATTCATACGCTACGATGACCAAATAATATCCATATATGGACGGCATGGTCACCGGTACGCGCCCTGTCCGGTGGGCGCCCTTCCCCGTCCTTGTCGATGGGACCGCAGACCTGTCACCGCACGCGTGATTCTTTACTCTTATATTTTACTTATATTGCACCTGGGCCCATCCGTCGGACCAGGCTCTCAACCGCAACCTGCCCGGCAAGGTCGACGACGGGTCTGCGCCGTCACTAATTCCACGCCGAGGGGGACCGACGCGGCCGATATTCAGCGGCTGTATTGCTCGCCACGAAGGCTCACGGGCCTGCGGGCTCGACCATCGCCGCCGGGATATGAGCGTTCCTGTCCCTTTTGACGCTGGCCAAAAACAGCGGAATTTCAATCCGAAAGCAGCTCCCGGCCTTTGGCGTACTTCTCAGAGATACCGAACCGCCATGGGCATGGCTGATCGAGCGGACAATCGCCAGCCCCAGGCCGGCACCGATACCGCCGCGGTCCGGCGAGACCCGGAAGAATTGGTCGAAGATGCGTTCGTGCAGCTTTGCATCGATGCCGATACCGCTGTCCTTGACTTCGGCAAAACCCATGGCGCCCGCGATCCCCGTCTCGACGGAAACCCGGCCCCGCACCGGCGTGTACTTGATGGCATTGTCGATCAGATTGACCAGAACCTGCTTCAGCCTGTTGCGGTCGGCGGCGACGATCACCGCGGCGCCCTGCGGCGGACTAAGGTCGATCTGCTTTTCCTCGGCCAGCAGATGCATCTGGTCGATCGTTTCCACGGCCAGCGCCCGAAGGTCCACCGCTTCGCGAGACAGCTTGCCCGGCATGCTTTCCATCCACGACAGGGTGATGAGATCGCCCACCATCTCGGAAATTCGCGTAATCTCTTCCAATGCGTTTGCTATGGCCTGTTCGACATGTGCCGGCAGTTTCTCGCCGGACGCCACCATCTCCAGCTCGCCGCGAATGATGGTCAGCGGCGTGCGCAATTCATGGGCGGCGTCGGCCGAGAAACGGCTGACATGGGAATAGGCGGCATCGAGCCGGTCGAGCATGCGGTTCAGTGCCAGGCCCAATGCCTCGATGCGCGGTTCATTGTCCGGCATCGGCAACCGCTTGTGCGGATCCTTGAAGGAATAGGATTCCGCGGCGTTGATCATGACCTCGACCGGCGTAAGGGCCCGCCGCATCAGGACATATCCGGCCAAGGCCGCAAGGATGAGCAGGATCGGCAGCGCGATGAGCAGCGAGGTTGCCAGGCGCGCCTCCAACGAGCGGACAAAGGCATAGGATTGGCCGGCATCGATGGTGACGATCGCCCCGGTGCGGGTCTGGAAATTGCGCGAATAAAGAAGAAGGTCGCCATGCACGCCTGCTTCGAAATCCTCTTTGGCACCTGCCGGCGACACCTTCGGGGCAACGCGGGGATCAAACGTGCCATCGACCGGCGGGCCCGAACTGTACAGGACCCTGTCGCCACTGCGGACCCGGATAAAGCGGTTCTGGGCCTCGGGCGTATAACTCCGTTCTATGACTTCCGCGAGACGTTGCGGCTGGTCCAGCAAATTCTCCGAAACACTCCAGACATTTCCGGCGCGGTTGGCCAGGATACCGACCAGCGTCTCGCGCATATGGAAGGTGAAGCTGAGAACCGTAAAGGCGAGAAAGGCCGCGCCAAGCAGCACCAATAGCAGGCAATATGACAGCACCAGCCGGGAGGTAACCGAGCGGAGCATCATGGCGGCGGCTCCGCGTCTAGCATGTAACCCAGGCCGCGTACCGTGCGGATCATCTTCGGTTCATGTCCCTCGTCGATCTTGCGCCGCAACTGGCCGATATAGACATCCACGATGTTGGTCAGCCCTTCAAAAGACTGATCCCAGATCCTTTCAACGATCATGCTGCGCGACAGCACGCGGCCGGAATTCAGAAAAAGATACTCCAGCAGCGAATATTCCTTGGGGCTCAGCTCGATACGCTTTCCATCGCGCCTGACCTGCCGGGTCAGGCGGTTTATTTCCAGTGTCCCCGCCTTGAGGACATTCTCCTGAATCGTCGGGGCCCGGCGCAGCAGGGCCTGGACGCGGATGGACAACTCCGCCATGGCCACAGGCTTGGTGAGGTAGTCGTCGGCCCCCGCCTGGAAATTTTCCACCTTGCTGTCGATGTCGCCACGTGCCGTCAGAACCAGCGCGGGCATGGTGAAGCCCAACTGGCGGATCTGCCGCAACAGACCGGTGCCGGTGCCGTCGGGCAGCTGAATATCGAGTATGATCAGGTCGTAGTGATAGGTCTTGATGTAGTCCAGGCCCTCGGCGGCGGTGGAAACGCCATCCACCATGTAGCCCTCGGACTTGAGGCTGCGTCTTAGAATCTCTACGAACTTTTTTTCGTCTTCGACGATCAGGATTCGCATCGCAACTCTTTCTACACAACCTCGGCCCCATTGCGAACGGTGCTAACATGAAGATTGGCACCAAATTCTGCGACCGCCTACTGTTTCGAAAAAGCCGCACGGATGAAGACTTTCCCCCACTTGCCCCCCGCCACGCGTCCGGCGGGTTGACCGAGCCCGCGAGTGCAGCGCAGCACGAACCGCGCGGCGGGCGGGGCGGGAGACGGACACCTAACATCGCGCCAAACGCGCGGGGGCTAGGGGGTGTTTTGCGGGGGCTTTCGCGGCGGCTCGGGGGGGTCGGCACGCATGAGATCCAGGGCGGCGTCGTTGCGCCCCTGCGCCTGCCCGGACGGCGGCGCCTCGCGCGCGGTCGGCTTGTGGCCGATGGCTTCCAGTCCCGCATCGCCCTCGCGGCCAAAGACACTGCGCACGCGAATATCGCGCTGCGGGAACGGTATTTCTATTCCGGCCTGGCGCAGGGCGTCGTCGATGGCCCAGGTATAGGCGGCGTGCATCGCGGCGGGCCGTTTGACGGCATCCAGGGTCGGCCAGACGACCAGTTCGAAATTCAGGGAGGAATTGCCGAACCCGACCAGCCAGACCTGAGTGCGGTGCGTCTCATCCTCCGCGAGGGTCGCGGGAATCTTGCGCGCCGCCGCGACGACGACGTCGCGTACGATCGCCTTATCGGTCCCGTAGGCGACGGAAAAAGGCACGTGAATGCGCCGCGTCTGGCTGTACAGGGTCCAATTGACGAAGGCCTCCTCGATGAGCCGAGAATTTGGAACCAGAACATCAACATTGTCGTTGGATTTAATCCGGATCGCGCGGGTGCCGATTTCCATTATGATTCCGCGCACCCCCCCCTGGCCCGGCAACTCGATATAGTCGCCGACGCTCAGAATGTCATCGAACAGAAGAACCAATCCGGAAACAAATTCCTTCACCACGCCCTGCAGGCCAAGGCCGACGCCGATGCCAAGAGCGCCGGCGAATACCGCAAGGGAACTGAGATTGACGCCCAGGGAAGTCAGCGCGAAAAGAAAGCCGAGCAGAAGGACGCCGTAGCCGCCCAGCTTTTCGAGAATGTAGAGCGAACTGCCGCCGTTCACCGTTCGGGACCGTATGCGCGACAGCAGCCGGACAAGCAGGCGCGCCCCGAAAACGGAGGCTGCTATCACCAGGCATGCCAGCAGCAGGCGCCCGATGGTGATCTGGGCGCCTCCGAAATCGGCGATCGTGAATGTCAGAATTTCATTCATGGAGAATCCGTACCGTTCGCTGTTGGAAACACGTCGTCTCGTTCAAGCCGGCCGGCAGGTGCCGCGCGGCGTATGCCAGCGTGAAAACAGCGCGCATGCATTCGCAATCTCCGCGGCAGTTTTGCTCCAACCCAGACCACGCACGCAATGTCTTCGCCCTGCATATCGCGAACAAGAACGCGCAGTGCCTCGCACCAAGCCGGACCGCGTGAGACGGCCAATTGGCGCATGGCAGCTACCCGGAACATTTCGCGCGTATGGGACGTTGCATAGCATATATTCCTATTATGCCCAACCTTGCGTTTGCCGCCTTCCCGCAATCGCGATTCTGAAAAAAAGCCGCATGTTTGCACAGCCCAAAATGGTTGACGGGTGCGGTCTATTGTGGAGACTGCCCGCATGGCTCATGCGATCCAACATCAGCCGGATCAGACCATTTCAAATCCACAGCCGGACTGGGCGCTTTTCCTCGATATCGACGGGACGTTGATCGATATCGCGATGACCCCGGATTTCGTCGTCGTGCCGGAAGCGCTGGTACCGCTTCTGGCACGCTACGAATCCTGGCTTGATGGCGCGATCGCGCTGGTCAGCGGCAGGCCGCTGGATCAAATTGATCGATTGATGGCTCCACTCGTCTTGCCCTGCGCCAGTGAACATGGCGCGATCATCCGGCTGCCCGACGGAACGATCGAGACTGCCGGCGCCAAGGACGCGATACCGACGCGCTGGCGCGAACTCCTTCGGGCGGCGACGCGCAACATGAATGGCGTGGTTCTGGAAAACAAATCCTACGGACTCGCCGTGCATTATCGCCAGGCACCCGCGCAGGCGCGCAAGGTGCTGGAACTGGCGCAGAGCATTGTCGCGGAAGACGCGGCGCGCTTCGAAGTCTTGCCGGCAAGCATGGCGGTGGAAATCCGCAATCGCCGTCTTACCAAGGCTGCCCCTGTTGAGCGATTCATGAACATGCGGCCTTTCAAGGGCCGCGTTCCCGTGTTCATCGGCGACGACGTAACCGACCAGGATGGCATGCGGGCCGCCGAGGCCATGGGTGGGATCGGTCTGGACGTCCATCGTTCTTTTGGCGGACGCCCGTCCGAAGTCCTTCGCTGGCTCGATGCGTCCGTTCCGGCCCAAGGCCGCTAATGCGCATGGCTCGATCCAAAATGGCCGTGACTGGAGATTGCGCCATCAGCGATCCGATTGCGCCCGCTGAAAACGCCCTGGAGCGATGGCCATGGGGCGCCTAGTCGTCGTCTCCAACCGGGTTCCCGTGCCGGATCAGCTGGCGCGGGCGGGCGGTCTGGCGATCGTATTGCAGGACGTACTGGGCCAAATCGGCCTGTGGTTCGGCTGGAGCGGCAAGATCACGGACGATAAATCGGTTGAAATCACGCGGGGTGGCGATTGCGACTACGCCACAATCGGGCTCAGCAAAAGCGAATATCAGAATTTTTACGTCGGCTTCGCCAATGGCGCGCTGTGGCCGCTGTTTCATTTCCGGCTGGGCCTGATCGAGTTTCGCCGCGAGCATCTTGACGGCTATCGCGCGGTCAACAAGGCCCTGGCGCATGCCCTGGCGGGCCTTTTGCGCCCCGACGATGTCATCTGGGTGCATGACTACCACCTGATACCGCTGGCCAACGCCCTGCGTGAGCTGGGATGCGCGAACCGGATCGGATTTTACCTGCATATTCCCTTTGTTCCCCCCAGCGTGTTCGAGGCCCTGCCGCAAGGCGATGCGCTTTTGCGCGACTTCTGCGCCTACGACGTGGTCGGGTTTCAGACCACGGAGCATTGCAATGATTTCCGTGACACGGTTCGGCACCTGCTCGGCTATAAGGTGGACGACCGCGGCGCCATTTACGCCCCCGGGCGCAAGCTTCTCTCGATCGTCGCGCCGGTCGGCATCGACGCGGTTTCCTTTCAGAGCCAGGCCGCGCGCGCCGCGAAGGGGCGCAACAACAAGCGGCTCCTCGACAGCCTGGCGGGGCGCCACCTGACCATCGGCGTCGACCGGCTTGACTATTCGAAGGGATTGCCCAATCGCTTCGAGGCGTTCAATCGCATGCTGACCCGCTTTCCCGAACATCTTCGGCAGGTAAGTTATCTGCAGATCGCCGTCCCCTCCCGCGAGGATGTCAACCAGTATGCGTCGCTGCGCCCGGAACTCAGCCGCATGGCCGGGGACATAAACGGCCGGCACGGGACGTTCGACTGGGTGCCCCTGCGCTACATGAGCCAGAGCATGGCGCGGTCCACCCTGGCGGGCTTCTACCGCGCCGCGCGGGTCGGCCTGGTGACGCCGTTCCGCGACGGCATGAACCTGGTGGCGCACGAGTATGTCGCGGCGCAGGATGCGGACGATCCCGGCGTGCTTGTGCTGTCGCAATTCGCGGGTGTGGCGAGCTATTTTCAGGACGCCCTGATCGTCAACCCGTATGATCCCGACGAAATCGCCGAGGCCATGCATGCCGCGCTGATGATGCCGCTCGAAGAGCGCCGGCGGCGCCATGCCGGCCTGATGGCGCAATTGGTCAAACTGAACGCCGCAACCTATTGCCGGAATTTCCTGGCGGCGCTCGGCAAGGGGGTGCCGGTGAAGGAGCCGGCATGACTCTTTCCGGGCTCCTCGGTTCCTGGCTTCCTGGCGTTATCGCGGTCGTGCCCGACTGGGTCATTGCCGCCGCCACACTCGCCGGCACCATCGCCGTCGCGCTGCTGGTTTTCCGCCTGCTGCGCGCCTGGCTGAACCGCTTCGCCGGACTCGGCGATTCCTTCTGGATGGCGGTTCTGCGCGATGTCGAACCCCTGCTGCGTTTCGCCCTGGTGCTCCTGGCCCTGACGCTGGTCATGCCCGCGCTTGCCTTCGACGCGGCGATACAGGTGACACTGAATCATGTCCTGCTTGCCGCCTTCATCACGCTGCTGGGCTGGATTGCGGTGGTGGCGAGCAATCTGGCGCTTGAGCGCTATATCGATCACTACAATACCGACACGTCCGACAATCTTCTGGCGCGCAAGGCGGTAACCCAGATCCGCGTCCTGAAGCGGACAGCGCAAATCGTCATCATCCTGGTCACTTCGGGCTTTGCGCTGATGACCTTCGACGGCGTGCGCCAATTTGGCGTAAGCCTGTTCGCCTCGGCCGGGATCGCCGGCCTGGCGCTGGGACTGGCCGCCAAGCCGCTGCTGGGCAACCTTATCGCCGGACTGCAGATCGCCGTGACCCAGCCGATCCGCATCGACGACGCCGTCGTGGTCGAGGGAGAATGGGGCTGGATCGAGGAATTCACTTCCACCTACGTCGTCATTCGCCTGTGGGACTGGCGCCGGCTGGTGGTGCCGCTGGGCTATTTCCTGGAGAAGCCGTTCCAAAACTGGACCCGGACCACCTCCTCCATCATCGGCGTGGTGATGTTTCATCTTGACCATCGCACGCCGGTTGCCAAGGTGCGCGAAAAACTGGAGGGCCTGGTCCGCGCCTCCCCCCTGTGGGACGGCCAGGTGGTCAACCTTCAGGTGACGGACACCACCGAGCACACCATCGCGGTGCGCGCGCTGATGAGCGCGGAGAACTCCTCCAAGGCGTTCGACCTGCGTTGCGAAATCCGGGAGAAATTGCTGGCTTGCCTGCAGGAGGAATTCCCGCAGTCCCTGCCCCGGCTGCGGGCGGACGTGACCGCCAAGGAATTGGTGGCCGCACCGGACTGAGCCCCCGGGGGCGCGGAGGCACGCATTGCCACGTCATTATTGAAAGCCTAGTCTGGCGCCGCGCCACGGGCGTTTGCCTGCCAGGCAGACAGATTTCAGGGGGTCTGATCCGTGTCCCAATCCGATTCTTTCAAGGTCCTCGTCGCCCAGGGCGGCGGTCCCACGGCTGTCATCAATCAGTCGCTGGTCGGCATCACCCTCGAGGCGCGCAAATTCGCCGGCATCAAGGCCGTCTATGGGGCCTATCACGGCGTTCGCGGGATCGTGAACGAGGACTTTGTCGATCTCACCCGGGAAACGACGCACAATCTGCAAAAGGTGGCCGAAACCCCGTCGTCGGCCCTGGGCTCGACCCGGGACAAGCCGGATTCGAAATACTGCCAGCAGATTTTCCAGGCGGTGCGGGCCCATGGAATTGGCTGTTTTTTCTACATCGGCGGCAATGACAGCGCCGATACCGTTCGCATCGTTTCCGATGCGGCGCGGGCGGCGAACTACCCGCTGCGCTGCATCCATGTCCCCAAGACCGTCGACAACGACCTGACCGTCAACGATCATACGCCGGGCTTTCCCTCCGCCGCCCGCTTCGTCACCCAGGCCTTTATGGGCGCCGACCTCGATAACTGGGCGCTCCCCGGCGTCTATATTGGCGTCGTGATGGGCCGCCATGCCGGTTTCCTGACGGCCGCCGCGGCCCTGGGCAGGAAGGGGCCGCAAGACGGTCCCCACCTGATCTATCTGCCGGAGCGGCCGTTCCGCCTGGAGTCCTTCCTGGCGGACGTGAAGGGCCAAATGGACCGGCACGGGCGCTGCGTGATCGCGGTATCCGAAGGAATTGCGGATGACCGGCATGTGCCCATCGCCAGCAGCCTGGCCGCGAACGTCGAGAAGGATGCTCATGGCAATGTTCAGCTCGGCGGCGGGGCACTGGCCGACCTCCTGGTGCAGTCCGTCAAGGACAGGCTGGGGTATCAGAGGGTGCGCGCAGACACGTTCGGGTATCTGCAGCGCAGCTTCATGGGCTGCGTCTCCGACGTCGACCAATGCGAGGCGCGCGAAGTCGGTGAAAAGGCGGTGCAATACGCCATGTGGGGCGAACGGGACGGTTCGGTCACCATCCACCGCGTCGCGGATTATGCGGTGAGCTACGAACTTACCGACCTTGCAAAGGTGGCCGGCAAGACCCGCACGATGCCGGACGAATTCATTGCCGGGACCGGCACGGATGTGACCGATGCATTCCGCCGCTATCTAAGGCCGTTGCTGGGCCGGGACTTGCCCGATGCCCACCGCCTGCGCACCAATCCTGTTGCGAAAATCCTCGCCGCGGGCACCTAGATCCGGCGCGGCCCCGCGAGCGTTCGGCCTCCACGGGCGGCGCGCCGGGCCGCCGGGTTTTGCGGACCCTAAAGCTCGCAAATTATTCCCATGAACTGCTTGGCGCCGCGGCGATAGTCGGGGCGCGGCGCATGGGATGGAATATCGGTCAGCGCCAGGCTTGCGGGCTCCTCCAGGCTCAGCAACTTCCAGCCGACCCGCTCCGTGCCGGGCCCCCGAATTTGCCAGCCACTCAGGATATGGTCTCCGGCGGGGCCCACGCCGACGCGGTGAACTTCGACGATGCGCGCGAAGGTCTGGTATCTGACCTCCAGGCATCTACCCCTTTCCATCGCCTCGCAAGCCGTCGAATACCACATGGGCATACCCATTGCCGCCGCGAATACATCACGGCTCGCGGTGATTGAAATCGCCAAGGAGCCGTGACGGCAGACGCGGCCCGCCCAGGCAGTCTCGGGCGTTTCCTGTCTCCTGAACCAGCAGGCGAGCCGCGTGTTCCTTTCAGAACGCCGATAGAGTGTCACCCGGGTTTCGTTGGGGGCAACAGCGAAATGACCGAATTCTCAAAGCGCCCAATTACGCGGCACGCCCAAGTAGCGGGCACGGTCCTGTGCCTATCGAAAATAGCGCATTGATCGTGCCGTTTGCGCATGGCCGGAAAGTGAATATTCCAACAGGCGATGTCGCTCGCCGCCGGGGCCGTAGCGGATTCGCCGCCCGCGCCGCATGCCAAAAAAGAAATCCATGCCGAGCCGGCTTCGAACCGGCTTAATCCGAAAACGCGGCGCGGATCGCGGGGCGGCATTATCGTCCGGATGGAAGCGATGCCCCGATGCGAACGCCGTATCGCGATCGCCCGGGATCCGGATCTCGGTGGCGCGCCATCGTGCCCCTTGCGGCCAGGCGTCAGAACTTCGACCGTGGAACCATCATCGCGTCTATTGAAAACTTCACAAAATTTTCACCTCGCGGCGGTTTGACCGCCGCATGAATTTGTCACACCATTTTACCATCGTGGAACGGGAAGTCTGGCGTGCCGCTTATCGATTACCGCGACGCCAGACAAATGGACGATAGGCCAATGGACGATGGGCCAATGAAAAAGAGCACGGAGCCAGGCACGCCCCACGCCAAGGACCAACGCCAAGCAATGGAAACTTTTCCTGCTGGCCGCGATACTGATTGTCAGCGGCCTTACGCTTTATGTCAGCGACGCCAGGCTGCACAACAACGCCGTGGCATCGGCCGAGCCGGGCGGCCGGATGGAACAAATCCAATAGGCCGATGACCGGCCGTGCAGGGGGCCTGGCCGCTTGTCCGAAATAACCGCCGCGCCGTTGGTTTTACGGCTTGGGAGGAATGGCTTTGGTCTCGCGGGGGGACATGCTAATCCCTGCCGGGCAATAAGGTCCCTGGAGCGTATGGCGTGTCGCGGAACAGAATTCTCATAATCGCCGGTATTGTCCTGTTGATCGCGGCGGGGGTGGGCGGCTATCTGTTCCTGCAGCCTTTTTCACAGGCGCCGGACGCCAAAACACCGCAGGCGCCCGCCGCCGCCCCAAGCGCGTCGCAGGGCCCGCCCCTGCCCAAGATGGTGGTGCTGGACCTGGGGGCCGTCACCCAGCAGTCCAGCGTCGGGCGAGACCTCGCAAGCCAGATGCAGGCGTTTGAGAACCAGACCAGGAGCGAATTCGCCGGCCGCACCCGGGCGCTTGAAAATGAGGGCCGCCAATTGCAGGCCCAGCTTGAAAGTTTAGCCCCCGACCAAAGACAGAAGCGTGTGGCGGCCTTTGAAACCAAACAAACGGCCTTGCGCAACGAAATTCAGAAGAAGAATGACCGGCTCAAGGCAGCCTACGCGCAGGCCCAGGCCGCGGTAAGCAAGGCCCTGGAACCGATTCTGGGACAGATCTCGGCTCAGCGCGGCGCCAATCTCGTCCTGGACAGGCGCGCAGTGCCGATTCTGGATGACCCGGCAATGGACATCACGGCCGACGTCATCACCCAGCTGAACGCCAAGCTGCCGTCCTACAAGATTACGCTGCCCTCCGATTCCGGCAAATAGCGCACCGCTCGGATCAATTGCGCCCGGCCTGATCCGGTTCCGGGGGATTTGCGGGCACCACGGGCACCACGGGCATCGCCAAAGCCTCGCCAGCCGTTGCCGGCAAATTGCCTTGCGCGGACGGTTCGGTTGCGCCCGTACCGGTCCGGTACTGGGGCATTGCGGGTGCCTTTGGCGCCGCCGGAGCCTCGCCCGCATCCAGTGTCACCGGCAAATTGTCTCGCGCGGGCGGGGTGATCGTGCCCGTGCCGATCTGGATCTGGGGCTTCGCGGGCGGCTTTGGCGCCGCCTGAGCCTCGCCCGCATTCGGCGCTGCCGGTAAATTCCCTTGCGCGGCCGGACTGGCCGCGCCCGTGCTGACCTGATTCTGGGGCTTTGCGGGCGCCTTTGGCGCCGCCAGCGGCTGGCCCGGTTCATCCTGGCTTTTCAGGTAGGTGCTGTAGACCCAGCCCTGCTGTGGCTTTCCCGCTGCGCCAGGCTTGGAAAACTCGACAAGCGTCCAGCTTCCATGCTGCTGCAGGACACGCACCGTCGTATCTCGCTGCAGCGTCAGGACGACGTCCGCCTTGGTGGAATAGGTGGTGCGGATATTTACGGCATGGGTCACGACCGCCGTCGGGCGCTCGGGAGCCGGTGCCGGCGCGGGCCCGGGCACGGCCGCCTGCGTCGCCGGTGCGGGTGCATATCCGGTACTGAGAAGACCGCCGGTCATCGTGGCGACGCCATCGGTGACGCTTTGGGGCAGATAAACGGCGACAAAGGGATAGGCCAGTATCGCCGGGACCGCCACGCAAACCACCATGGCAAATTCGCGAAACAGCGTGCGCTTCGCGTTGACGGGCACCTGCTCCTCGTCCGTGCCGACCGCCTTGCGGACAGAAGACGGGTTGGCCGCCGCACGATAGGTTTGGTGCGGGCGCTCCTGTTCGAGCGCCGCCCGGGCGTGACCAAGCTCCACCTCGCGGTTCACCAGGGCCGACCGCAAGGTCGAGATATCCCGGCGCAGGCCTTCGACATACTGGTCGTCCCAGCGATTGACGGGAACCTCGGACTGGCTTCTGAGCGCTTCCAGTTCGCGCTCGGCATTCTCATAGCGTGACGTCGCCGCGGCCAGCGCTTCGCCCGAACTCGGCGCGCAGCTGCGCCGTCAGGGCTTCCGCCCGGGCGGCTTCCTCACGCTTCCAGGCATCGGCCGCGGCCGCCAGGGACGCCTCGGCCTCGCGCCGCCGGCGCTCGCCGTCCTGCTCGGCTTCCGTGCGGTGGCGGGCAAGCGCCTGATCGCGCTCCGCCAGGGCGGCCTTCAAAGCCGCCAATTCATGCCGATAGCGCTCAAGATCGGTGCCGCCGGCATCCGGCCCCGGCGCTTCGGTGGGTTGGGCCAGGGCCGCCGCCAGCGCCGCTTCCAATTTCCGGTTCTTGTCCGCCTCCACCGCCAGCTGGCGTGCCGACTGTTGCTGCCAGTCCAAAAGGGCCGCGGCAGCCCGCGTGGCCTCCTCCGCCTTCCAGCGTCCTTCTTCCCGCGACAGGGCCGCCTGGCCTTCGCCCTGCCAGCGCTGGCGTTCGGCTTCCATCTGCTGTGCGAATTGCGCCTGCAACGCCTGGCGTTCCACCGCAATGGCCGCGTCCGCCTTTGCCTGCCAGCGCTGCTGCTCGGCGGTGCCGCGCTCATCTGCCTGCGCCTGCCAGCCCTGGCGCTCAGCCTCCAGGCGCTCCTGCGCCTGCGCCTGCAGACGCTGACGCTCTTCTTCCACGCGTTCTTCGGCCTCGGCCCGCAAGCGCCGGCGTTCGGCTTCGACGCCGGCTTCGGCCTCGGCCTGCAGGCGCTGGCATTCCGCCGCCAGGCGCTCTTGCGTTTGTGCCAGGCCGCGCTGGCGCTCCTCTTCCACACGCGCGTCGGCCTCGGCCCGCAAGCGCTGGCGTTCCGCTTCCATTTGCTCTTGCGCCTGCGCCTGCCAGCGCTGTTGTTCCGCGCTGCCATGCTCCTCGGTCTGGGCCTGCAAGCGCTGGCGTTCCGCCGCCAGGCGCTCTTGCGCCTGTGCCTGGGCGCGCTGGCGTTCCTCTTCCACGCGCGCGTCGGCTTCGGCCCGCAAGCGCTGGCGTTCCGCTTCCATTTGCTCCTGCGCCTGCGCCTGCCAGCGCTGTTGCTCCGCGCTGCCATGCTGCTCGGTCTGGGCCTGCAAGCGCTGGCGTTCCTCTTCGATGCGCAAATCGGCCTCGGCCTGCAAGCGCTGGCGTTCCGCCGCGGCCAGCTCTTGGGCCTGGGCCTGCCAGCGCTGGCGCTCACTCTCAAGCTGCTGCTCTGCCTGTGTCTTCCAGCGGCCAAGCTCCTGCGCGATCGCCTTCTGCACCCGCGCTTCGGTCTCGGCGGCGCGCCCCTTCTGCTCCGTCTGCCGGGATTTGTGTTCCTGCTCTTTTTCCGCCTTTGCCAGTACGACCGCCTCGGACAGACGCTGGTTCAGCTCCTGTTCCCATGCCGCCCGTGCCGCCGCCAGCGCCGCCTCCTTCTCGGCTTCTGCCTGCTCCAGCGCCGCGCGCAACTGCGCCAGATCGGACTCCCGAACGGCGAACAGCGACTGCATTTTTTCCAATTCATTGTGCAGGATCGGGTCGTCCCCTTGCGCCGCGGAGCGCACGACCGTGTCCTCCTCGGGCGGATCCGGATCTCCGCTCCAAGGCGGAATCGGATAGGGGATCACCTTGAGCGTGACCGCGGCGGTGTCGTCAAATTTCATGATGCGAATGGCCAGTTCGCGTTCACCGGCCAGGTTGGACGGGACCAGCAGGTTGAGCCCCTCCAGTTCGTCGGACGCCAGGGACCAGGAGCCGTCGCCATTGTTGCGCCCCGCCGACAGCTTGGCGCGTTGCGGCATGCGCTCCACGCGCAGCGTCAGCCTGCCATGGCGCTTGTGCGGCTTCAGCAGGGGCGCGAGCTCGAGCGGAATTTCCCTTTGCACGACCGGCGCCCGGATGACATCAGCCGCCGAAACGCTGGCGAAGGCCGGGGCGACAACCTCCGGTTTCCTGGAAAAAGCTGTTGAGCGTTGTGCCATTGTTCTGCAGCGGCTTTGCGTGTCGTTTCGGACCACCATATTTGCGCGGCGGCCGATACCATCAGGTAATTTTGAACAGACAATTTTCGATAAATTCTTTGCGGGTTCCCGCAAAAAACCTGGTTTTCCAGGCCCGGCCGGTGGCCGGGCCGCAGCGCCGGCCCGCCGTCCCGACCGGCCCCGGTCTGCAGCAGGCGGGCCACCCCTTCCCCGTTTCATCCCATTCGCGGCGCCACTTCTTGCTGTTATGTTCGCCGCAAGCAAAAGCCGGGGGAAAACATGATCCGTCGCATAGGCCTCTGCGTGGCTGTCGCATGTCTTGCTGCCCCGGCAGGGGCCCCGGCAAGGGAACGGAACACCGACGTCCGCTATCCGGGCGGCGATGCCGGCGGAACCCATTATTCCCCCCTCACCCAGATCAATGCCCGCAACGTCACCCGCCTGAAGCAGGCCTGGCGCTACGATCTGAAACCCGACAGCGAATTGCAGAACACGCCCATCGTGGTCGACGGCGTGCTGTACGGGGTGGGCAGCGGCAAGGTGGTGGCGCTGGATGCGGCGACGGGAACGGAAAAATGGGTCTTCACGCCCGATCTGCCGCAGAAATCGCGCGCCGGATTTCGCGACCGCGGTGAAAGCTGGTGGACGGACGGGCATCAGAGCCGCCTGCTGGTGACCGCTTCGAACTTCGTCTATTCGCTGGACCCCGCCACGGGACGGCCCGATCCCGCCTTCGGCGACAATGGCCGCATCGACCTCAACGACAATCTGCGCGGGCCGGCTTCGGACAATTATGTCCGCATGGGCGGGGCGGTGAATGTCTGGCACGACATGTTCTTCACCTGCGGCGAGGTCGGCGAGCAGACGCCCGCCTCGCCCGGCGATATCCGCGCCTGGGATGTGCGCACCGGCAAGCTGGCCTGGACCTTTCACACGATTCCCCATCCCGGCGAGCGCAATGCCGAGACCTGGGCGGCCGATGCCTGGAAGACGGCGGGCGGCGCCAATGCCTGGCCGGGAATGGTGCTGGATGAAAAGCGCGGCATCCTGTTCGCCGGCACGGGGTCTGCGTCGGATGACTTCTATGGCGGCGAACGGCCCGGCAGGAATCTCTATGCCGACAGCATGCTGGCGATAGACGCCGCGACCGGCAAGCTGCTGTGGTATTTCCAGGCCGTGCACCATGACGTGTGGGACAATGATTTCGCCTCCCCGCCCGTCTTGGTCACCGTCACCCGCAAGGGCAGGAAAATCGACGCCGTCGCCGCCACCAACAAGACGGGCTATGTCTATGTCTTCAACCGCGAGACCGGCAAATCCCTGTTCCCGATCGACGAGGTGGCTGTGCCGCCCGCGACCGCGCCGGGCGACACCGCCTGGCCGACCCAGCCGCGGCCGCGCCTGCCGCCGCCCCTGTCGCACCAGACCATCACCGCCGACGACCTGACCCAGAGAACACCCGAAGCCAACAAATGGGCGCGGGAAAAATTCGCCACTTTCCGGAACGGGCCGATGTTCACCCCGCCCGCCTATAACCAGGAGACGGTTGCGCTGCCCGGATTTTCCGGCGGCAACGAATGGGGCGGCATGAGTTTCGACCCGCGGCTGCAATATCTGTTCGTCAACACGGAAAATGTGCTGTGGACCACGGCGGTGATCGACCGCAAGGCGCCGGCCAACGGCGTGTCGGTGCCCATGCCGCATTCGCGCTACACCTTTTCGGGCTACAACAAGTTCCTCGATCCCGAAGGCTATCCCGCGACCGCCGCGCCCTGGGGCCATCTCACCGCCATCGATCTCAAGACCGGCCAGTTCGCCTGGCGCATCCCCTTCGGCGCATATCCCGAACTGGTGGCCAAGGGCATGGCCAATACCGGCAGCGAGAGCTATGGCGGCGGCGTGGCCACCGCCAGCGGCCTTTTGATCATCGCGGCGACGGATTTCGACCGCAAGCTGCATGCCTTCGACAGCAAGACCGGCAAGCTGCTGTGGGACACGGAGCTTCCCTATGCCGGCAACGCCACGCCGATCACCTATATGGCGGGCGGCAAGCAATATATCGTCATCGCCGCCAGCACCGGACACGACCACCACGCGCCCAAGGGAAGCGCCTTTGTCGCCTATGCGCTTGGGGACTAGACTGTCTCCATGCGGATTCTGTTTGTAGCCGCCTGCCTGCTGTTTGCCGCACCCGCCCTGGCCGCCCCCACCTGCCAGGAGCGCAGTGGCGAGCCCATCGCCTGCGGCGCGGCTGGCGCCATGCCGCAGGGCTGGAAGCCATCCGCCGGGCAAATATGGCAATTCCATCCCTCGCCGCACCCATCGGGCCCCGCCGGCGGCGAAATCCTGACCGCAATAGGTGTGATCGGCCTTCTCCTGGGCATGTTCGCGCTGATGCCGGAGTTCGACGGCTCGCGCGACGAGGACTGGGACCTTTCGGAAAAGCGCGACGGCAAGCTATAGCGCCTGGGCGCCCCGGCCACCGCAAAGGCGGCCGGGCGCAGCCGGTCCGTCAGGCCCGGCGATCTATTTCGGCGCGCCCGGAACGCCCTCGCGGCGGCTTCGGCGTTCCGCCAGGATAGCGTCGAATTCCGCCCGGCGCATCTTGAGCCGGGACGGATCGGCGTTGATCCACTGAATGAAGGCGTTGTACTTGCCGGCATTCCAGCCGCCCTCGAATTCTCCGCCATTCTTGCCCGAACGGTTCAGCTCGAAATTGAAAGTGTCTTCCAGCTTGATGAACTCGGCATGGGCAACCGCGTCTTCCGCCAGATAGGCCGGAATGAAGATCACCCCGTCGCTCTTGGCCAGCACCAGGTCGCCGGGCAGTACGGTGGCCCGGCCGATGCGGATCGGGGCGTTGATGGAGGTCAAGGTCATGTCCTTCCACGCGCTGGGATCATAGGCCCGGTAAAGACCGTTCATATTCTCCAGCTCGCGGTTTTCCTCGGCATCACGGATGCCGGCATCGAAGACAAAACCGGTATGCGAGCGGGTGGCGATGCCCGACCCCAGGTTGGAGCCGATCAGGGTGCCCTCGACGATCTTGCCGAAGCCGTCGGCGACATACATGTCGCCCATCTGCAGTTCGGCGATCGGCCAGCTGTTGTTGCCGCTGACCCGGTTCTCGCGCTTGCCCTCGGCGGCGATCGCCGTCCACATGTCCATGCGCAGCGGCATATATTGCGTCGTCAGGGCGCGCCCCGCAAAGGGCTTGTCGGGATGCAGCATCTGAAAACCGGTGTCGAACTGGCAGTTGAAGCCCTTGTCGCGCAGATAGTCCCACAGATCCTCGATCGAGACATTCACCACCCGTTGCAGCAGGTCGTCCGGGACCTTGGGGCGGCCGTCGGGGAACCGCTCGCCCTTCCATTGCGCGGTGTAGAACATTATCTGATCGCGGGTTTGCTTGACTTGCGCCCATGCGGGTGCGGCGAGCGTCAGCGCAATGAAGCTCAACAGGACGGATTTCGGAAATTTCCACATGCTTCTGTCTCCCTGTATCGGCGCGGCGCCATGCGCGCTCGCCTCAGCTTGCTGCGTTCGACACGCAAATCGATCCACCGGATCGATCTGGCCGGCTTCGCCGGTCGTGTCTCACCCCCACCAACTCTCTCCCGGCGCCAGATGCGCCTTGGCGACGTCGGGATTGATGTCAAAGCCCAGGCCGGGCTTGTCCTCGATATGGAAATAGCCGTCCTTCCAGTAGGGCCCCTCGCGGGTGACCAGGGTCGGCCACCAATCCACCCAGTTGGCCAGTTCATGGATGCGGAAATTGCGCACCGAAGCGCAGGCATGCGCGGACGCCGCGGTGCCCACCGGGCTCGCCGGATTATGGGCCGCGGTCCAGATGCCGTAGAGATCCGCGAAATCCGAAACCCGCTTGGCCTCGAACAAGCCGCCCATCTTGGGAATGTCCAGATGCACGCCGGCGCAGGCCTGCTTCTCGATCAGTTCCCTGAAGCCCGCCAGCAGATAGAGATTTTCGCCGGTGCAGATCGGCGTGTTGGTGGCGTGGGCCACCCGCGCCATGGTCTCGACATTTTCCGCCGGGGTGGGGTCCTCCACCCACATCGGGTTCACATGCTCGACGGCGTTGCAGTATTTGATGACGTCGTTGACCGTATATTTCCAGTGGCATTCGATGGCCATGTCGGTGTCGGGGCCCAGCGCGGCGCGCACCCGGTCCATGCGGTCCACCAGGCGCCGGATGTCCTGATTGGTCAGCTGGTTGGTATAGGGATCGTGACCGGGTTCCTTGAATTGGGGATCGGCGGTGCGCGGCACGCTGTCGCCCTGGAACTTGAACGCGGTGAAGCCATAGGGATTGTCGGTCTTGGCCTCGGCCGCCTGGTCGCCCCAGCTTTTGGGATCTTCCGGGTGGTTCCTGGGCGCCTGCAGGGTGCGATAGAAGCGCACCTTGTCGCGGAAGCGCCCCCCAAGGAGATTGCACACCGGCGTCTGCAGCAACCGCCCCGCCAGGTCCCACAGCGCGATCTCGATCCCCGAGGAGGCATGCACGGTGACGCCGGCGATGGCGCCGTAGCCGCCATTGAGAAACAGAAGCTTGGTCGCCAGCTTGACCACATTCAGCGGGTCTTCGCCGATAAGCTGCTCGCGGAACCGGTTGAGGACCATGTCCTTGAGGCCGGGGCCCCAATAGCCCTCGCCGATGCCATACACCCCGGCATCGGTCTCGATCTTGATCAGGTTCCAGTCCCAGGTGCCGCGAATGATCATCACCTTGACGTCGGTGATCTTGACCTTCTTGCGCAGATACTGGGCCTGCGCCTGATACGGCAGGGCGAAGCACGATAGCGCTCCCAGATTGGCCAAGAGTTGACGGCGATCCATCGCAATTCCTTTCGGGCTTTGACGTGATTAGTTACCAGGCGGCGTATCGACCTGGAAGTAGTGGACCTGGCCTTCCCGGTTGCGCGGGGTCATGGCCAGCCGGGTGGAAGGACCGCTGTTGGGGTGTGTGGTGGCGCGGTGCCAGCGTTCATTTGGCACCATGATCACATCGCCCAGCTGGCCGGTGACGATATCTTTTACACCGGAGATCCGCACATCGAGCGTACCCTCGATCACCACCCAGGCTTCGACCATGTTTTCGTGAAAATGCCCCCAGCTGGTGGACGGCGGCAGCTCGGTCAGGGCGCCGGCACGAATGACATGGGCCGAGGTGTGGCCGTCGAACGCGAAGTCGCGGCTTTTGCCGCCGGCCGCGGCATAGGCGTTGAAATCCAGGAAAGGCTGGTTGGGCGAATCATAGCCGCCCGTGCTGGTGATCTTGGCCTGGATATATTTCCAGCCCTTGACCGGCGTGGGCGTCTCGGTGAGGGGATAGCTGGGCATCTGGCCCGCCGGGGTGACACGCCAGATCACCGCCGGCGCGGTGCCGGTATTTTCCAGCGCATAGGCCAGGCGCGGCGCCACGTCGATCAAAAAGCCCTTGGTGGCGACGGTCGGCGTCTGTCCGTCGATCGTCACCTTCACCTGGCCGCTATAGACCCACATGAAGCAGCGATCGTCGGCGTAAAATTGCGCCTTGGTCTTTTCGCCCGGCGCCAGACTGAAATAGCGCCCGTCATAGTCGCGGGTCAGCATGACCTTCTGTTCCCAGCTCTGCTGGCCCTGATGCGCCTTGAGAATATCGGCAATATGGGTGACCGGCTTGTTGGGACCGTCAAAGGGAGTCTCCGGCACTTTCTGCGCCGCCCAGACGATGCGCTCGGGACCTTTTTCGCCGCCGGCCTGCGCCAACGCCGCCATGGGCGCCAATGCAAGGCCGAGGGCCACCAGTCCCGATGTCAGCGATTTCATAAAGCCCTCCCCAGCCAATGTTTTTTATTGCCGGGGAGATTGCAGCGCCGGGGCAGACGCGTCAACGTCGCACCGGACTGGAACGCGAGGGAGAAATTTCTATGAGCAGGTGCAGCATCGCGGCCGCCGCGCTTCTGGGCATCCTGGCAATTTCCGCCAGCGACTCTTGGGCGCGGGAACAGGTGTGGAAATTCGACAACCTGTCACACATCGGCGGGCTGACGCCCAAGGTCGAGGGCAAGCCCCGGCTGGTGGATTCGCCCCTGGGCAAGGCGGTCGAATTCAACGGCAGCGATACCGCGCTGTTCTTTCCCGCGCATCCCCTGGTGGGCGCCAAGACCTTCACCATCGAAGCGATCTTTCGCCCCGAGGGCGGCGAATTCCAGCAGCGCTGGATGCACATCGCCGAAACCGACCCCAAGACCGGGCTGGATGCCAATCCCGGCGGCACCTCCGATCCCAATCCGCGCTTCATGTTCGAGATCCGGGTGGTGAAGGACCAGTGGTACCTGGACGCCTTCGTCAACAGCAAGGCGGGCAGCAAGGCGCTGGCCTTTCCCGAAAAGCTGCATCCCGTCGGGCCCTGGTATGCCGTGCAACAAAGTTATGACGGCAAGACCTATCGCTCCTATGTCAACGGCGTGCTGGAAGGCGAAGCCGATGTCGCCTTCACCCCGCACGGTCCCGGCCACACAATGGTCGGCGTGCGCATGAACCATGTGAACTGGTTCAAGGGCGCGGTGGCCGAGGCGCGTTTCACCGACCGGGCGCTGAAGCCCGGCGAGTTCCTGAAAGTGCCGCAATAGTCATTTCACCTTCAGGAAATAGAGGCTGCCCGGCGTGTCGATCGATGCGGTGACGCCGGTCGGCGTCAGATGCCCGCTGGCCTTGTCCACCTTGAACTCGGTGAGGTTGTTGCCATTCTCGTTGGCGGCGAAGAACCAGTTGCCGGTGGGATCGAAGCGGATATTGCGCGGCGTGCGTCCGCCCGAGGGCACATTTTCGGTATGGGTCAGCAGGCCGGTCCTGCGGTCGACGGCGAAGATCGCCACGCTGTCATGGCCGCGGTTGGCGACATACAGGTGCCGTCCGTCATCGGAGATCATGAGTTCGGAGGTGGAGTTGCGATCCTTGAAGCCCGGCGGCAGGGTGCTCAAGACCTGAATCTCCTTCAGATTGCCGCCGTCGATCGTATAGACGCCGACCTCGGAGTCGGTCTCGTGATCGACATAGAGGAACTTGCCGTCCGGCGACATCTGGATGCGGCGCGGCCCCGCCCCGGCATGGGTGCTGACATAGGGCGGATCGAACGGTTTTATCGAGGGCGCGGCGGCATCGAAGCGGTAGCTGTAGACCCGGTCCAGTCCCAGGTCGGTGATGAACATGAACTTGTCGTCCTTGCTGAACTGGATGCCGTGCTGCTTGGGGCCCGGCTGCTTGGGCGACAGGGGGATACCGGCGTGCCTTTCCACGTAAAAGGCCTCGCCCAGCTTGCCGTCCGGCTCCAGCCTGTAGGCGGCAAGGGTGCCGGAAGTGTAGTTGACCGTTACCGCCACCCGGCCCGAGGGGTCCACCACCACCTGGTTGGGCTGGGCGCCGTGCGCCGAGGTTTTGTTCAGGAAGCGCAGCGCCCCGGTTCTGGGATCTATATGATAGGCGCTGACCCCGCCATCCGCTTCCCAGTTCACCGTGTAGAGCGTCCTGCCGTTGGGCGCGATCCAGATATGCGCCGGCTGCGGCGTCTCGGCCATCAGCCCCAGGGGCGCAATGCTGCCGTCCTTGCTGTCGAACGTCCAGGCATAGATGCCCTTGGAGGTGCCGGCGGTATAGGTGCCGACATACATGATGTAATGCGCGGCAAAGGCCGGAACCGGCAGCAGCAGCGCGGCAACGAGGGCGGAGACGAAGCGGTGATTTCTTGCCATCAGTCGGGATCCTTGCCCGGCATCTGGACCGGCGCCATTTGCGGGCTGGGCGCATTGCCCAGCCGGGTGAGGAAAGCCAGCAAATCGTCGAATTCCGCCTTGCCCAGCTTTTTGTCATAGTCGGTCGGCATCAATCCTTCGGATTCATAGACGACGGACTTCAGCCCGCCGCGATCGAGCAGATACAGGTTCTGATCCAGCCCCATGATCTGCATGGAAAAACTGTCCTCGTTGCGCAGCACGCCCCGCACGGTCTTGCCGTCCCGGGTGGTGACGCGCACCACCGGATAGGTCTGCAGCGGCACCAGCGTGTGCGGCTGGGCGCCGCCCGGGCCGTAGACCCGGTGCTGTTCCTTTGTCAGCGCCGCGATGATGGAATTGGTCTTGCGCAGGGATGCCAGGTTGCTGAGGTCCGGACCGATGATGCTGCCCCTGCCCCGCACCATATGACAGGACCCGCACCCCCCCTTGCCCCAGAACACCGCCTCGCCGCGCGCCACGTCGCCGGGCGAAGGCGCATCGATCGCGGTTCCGCGCAGGCCTTTGACATAGGCGGTGATCTTCCAGATCTGGTCGTCGTTCAGCCTGGCCCCATGCGCCGGCATCACCGTGGCCGGGATGCCGTTCTTGATGGCGTCGAAGATCTGCGCCTCGCTGGTGCGGGCATAGGAGCGGCCCGGGATCGCCAGGCCGGGACCGATCTCGCCCGCCGACCCGTTGGGACCGTGGCAGCCGGTGCAACTTCCATTGTAGAGACCGCGACCTTCCTCGATCGCCGCCGCATTATTGGTATAGGGATTGGCGGTTTGCGCCTGCGCGGCGGGCGCGGCGGCAAGCAGGATCGCGGTCAGCAGCAGGCGCTTCATGGCCCGCCTCCCGGCAATCCAAAGGCAAAGACATTGCTGCTGGAGATGACGGCGACATATTGCCGGCCGTCCACGCTGTAGCTGACCGGGCTGGCGGTAATCACGTCGCCGGTATTGAAGTGCCACAGCACCTTGCCGGTCCGGGACTCCAGGGCGGTGAACTGGCCGAACTCCTCGGGGCTGAAGACGACGCCGCCCGCGGTGGACATCAGCCCCGGCCCGTAATGATGCGAGGTGATCTGTTCATAGTCCCACACCTTCTTGCCGGTGAAGGCGTCCAGGGCGCGGGTGAAAAGCTGCCAGCTCTTGCCCTCCTCCGGGCTTTCCAGATAGCCGGTGCCGGCATAGTTGCGGGCGCTGTCGCGCAGATTCACCCCGCAGCCCTCCTGGGCCACGAAATAGAACATGTGCAGCGCCGGATCGTAGGTCGGCGACGGCCAGTTGGTGGCGCCCGCCGTCGAGGGACAGGTGGTGGTGCCCAGCACGGAAGGGTCATGCGCCGGATCGGGAATGGGATGGCCCTTGCCGTCCCAGCCCTTCAGCCAGTCCACCTTCTTGACGAACTGGGTGGCCTGCAGGAACTCGCCATTGGTGCGGTCCAGGATGTAATAGAAACCGTTGCGGTTGGCCTGCAGCAGCAGCTTGCGCGGCTTGCCCTGCCACATCGCATCGACCAGCACCGGCATTTCCAGCGAGTCGTAATCATGGGTATCGTGCGGGGTGTTCTGGTACCACCATTTCAGCTTGCCGGTGTCCGGATCGAGCGCGACGATGGAATCGCTGTAGAGATTGTCGCCCTTGCGGCCCTCGCCCGCCCATTGCGGCTCGGGCTGGCCGGTGCCGTAATAGATCAGGTTCAGCTGCGGATCATAGGACCCCGACACCCAGATCGGCATGCCGTCCGGCTTCTGTCCGCCCCAGCTCGCCAGCGCCGGATCGTCGGCGGCGGGAATCGGCGACCAGGTCCACAGATATTTTCCGGTGTCGGCGTCATAGCCCTGGATGAAGCCATGGGGCTGGTTGCCGCTGACGATCAGCTTGCCGCCCGCGATCAGCGGCGCCTGGCCCGCCAGCTGCAACCCGTCCTGCACCGCCACGTCCCACAGCACGCTGCCGTTGCGCGCATCCAGCGCCAGCAGATGCTTGTCCGAGGTGGTGACATACAGCTTGTTGTTCCAGTAGCCCGTGCCGCGCTGCGCCCCGGTGGCGATGGGCTGGCGCTGGAATTGCCAGATGACGTTGCCGCTGCGCGCATCCAGCGCGTCGATGCGGTTATACTGCGAGATGTACATCACCCCGTTGGCGACAATGGGGGTGGCTTCCAGGTCCTTCTGGCCGGTCATGTGATAGACCCACTTGGCCTGCAGCCGTCCGACATTGGCCGCCGTGATCTGTTTGAGCGGCGAATGGCGCTGGGCGTGATACTGGCCCGAATAGGTCAGCCAGTCCTTGGGATCGGGCCTGAGCAGGGGGTCAGATATCTGTGCCGCCACGGGCGCGGACAAAAGCAGCAGGCCGGTCAGAAGCATATGCCTGAGCCGCATGGCGTTTCCCTCTTTTTTGTCACTAGAGCAAAAAACACCGGGGGTGGGAAGAACTCAGGCCGCGCCAGGCACCTTGCCGCTGATCCGCGCCCCCAAAGCCAACAGGCGTGGTGCGGCGCGCAAAAGAGTCAGGCTGGCGATCCGCCCCGCGTCGCTCATCGCCAGATGGGCGAAAAGCGAGGCGGCCCGGATGCGGGGCGCGAAGCGGCGCTTCCATTCTTCCGCATAGCTTTCACCGCGCCGGGCCAGAAGCAGATTCGCCAGCAGGCCCGAGGACTGGATCGCCATGCTGATGCCTTCGGCGATTACCGGATGGGCCTCACCCGCGATGTTGCCGGAGAAAAAGACACCGTCCGCTTGCCGCGGGCGAATGCCGGGGCGAATGGGACCGGTGGCAAGAAAGCTCCCTTCCAGCGCCGCGCCACCCAGTGCCAGGCGGGCGCCGCGGGTGGTTTGCAGGATATGCGCCAGCACCGCCTCCGCCGCCTTGCCGCCATGACGGGCGCGGGCGCGGGCCAGCGCATCGCGGCGGATGCAGCAGGACAGGGAGGTGCGCCCGCCATCGCTGTGCACCAGCCCGCCATACCCGCCGGCAAATGCCAGCAGCGGCATCAGGCCGGGCGGCAGGGCCGCGTTCCTGAAATGCGCCTTGAAGGCGAACAGATCCGAGGGCGCGGCGGCCTGGGCCGGCACCGCGAACATGCCGCGCTGGTTCCACGAACCGCAGGCGGCGATGACAATGCCGGCCGCGATCTCGCTGCCGTCATCCAGAACGCAGACATGCCCCCGCGCCGCGCGCCGCACGGCGATCACTTCGGCGGGCTGAATGAGCGTCGCACCCATGCTGACGGCGGCGTCGCGCAACATCACGTCAAGCTGTTCGCGGCCCAGGGCCTGGCCCCAGGCCTGTGCGCCGGGCGCGGCCAGCATGGCTTTGCCGGCATAGGCGCCCACCCGCGTCACCGGCGGCCCGGCGGCGGCGCGAAAACGCTCCGCCACGCCGCAGGCCGCAAGCACCGGCATGGTGGTGGCAGAGATGAACTCGCCGCAGACCTTGCGGCGGGGAAATTCCGCCTTCTCCACCAGCGCCACCGCCCAGCCGGCCTGGGCCAGCAGCCGCGCCGCCGCGGAGCCGGCGGGGCCCGCGCCCACGATCAAGGCGTCATACGACATGGGCGCGAAACACGTGGGTGAAAGGAAAGGCGCCCTGCTCGCGGCGGACCCAGGAGGCGCCCGGCGGCCACAACGCCGATAGATCGCGGCCCGCAAAACCGGCCTCGACGCTGGCCACCGCATCGTGGCGGGTGACCTGGTTGGCGCCCAGCGCGAACACCAGCCGCGCCCCCAACAGTGCCAGGCCCGAGCGCCGCGGTTCGCAGGCGACAAAGCAGCGCGCCCGTGACGCCGCCAATGCCAGCAGCCGCCTGAGCGCCGGATCGTCGAAATGATGCAGAAACAGGTTGGCGGTCACGATATCGGGCCTCACCTGCGGCAGGGTTTCGAAAATGTCGCCCGCCAGGGTCTCGCAATGCCAGCCCAGCGCCGCGAAGCCGGCCAGGGTCCGGGCACTGACGACGCTTTGGCGATCCAGAATCGTAACCCGCACGCCGGGCCAGTGTTTCGCCAGCCGTTTGGCCACGCCGAGCAGGAACCGCCCGTCGCCGCCGCCCAGATCGGCCAGCGTCCCGGGGGCCGGACAGGCCGCCAGGGCCCCGGCCATGATCGCGCCTTGGCGCATCACTATATTGATGCGCGCCAGGTCGCGGCGCGAGCGCATCGCCCGGGGATCTTCGGGGGCAAGAAAATCCAGCATTTCCGGGGTCAATGCCCGTTCCGGCGCGCCCATCTCACGCCGCCATGCGGAACATCATGGTCTCGGCCACCAGGCCCGGCCCAAAGGACATGGCACAGCCATTCTGTCCCGCCGATGCCGCGCGCATGATGCGGTCCAGCACGAACATCACCGTGCCGGACGACATGTTGCCGAAATTTTGCAGCACGGCGCGCGAGGCCGCCAGCGCCGCTGGCGGCAGGGCAAAGGCTTGCTCCACCGCATCCAGCACCGTGCGCCCGCCCGGATGCACCGCCCACAGCTCGATGTCGTTGGCACCGCCCAAAATGTCGTCACGGGCGCGCGTCAGGGCCGTGCGGATGGTGCCCGGCACCGCGCCCGAAAGCACCATGTCGAACCCCTGCTGGCGGATATGCCAGCGGATCAGCTCCTTGGTATCGGGCACCAGCGCGGCGCGGAACGAGCGTATTTCCACGCCCACCGGATCGGCGGAGATCAAGGCGGCGGCACAGCCATCGGCGAACAGCAGGAAGGACAGGATTTCCTCCAGGTCGTCGGTCTCGTGCAGATGCAGGGTGCACAGTTCCAGATTCACCGCCAGCACGCGCGCGCGCGGCTCGCTACGCACGATATGGCGCGCCAGCTTGAGGGCGTTGATCGCCGCATAGCAGCCCATGAATCCGACCATGGTGCGCTCGACCGAGGGCGGCAGCCCGCAGCGTTCCACCAGTTCCAGGTCGATGCCGGGGGCGGACAGGCCGGTGCAGCTGGTGACAATGACATGGGTAATGCGCGAGCGGTCCTCCCCCGCCAGCAATTTCTCGGCCGCCTGGGCCGCCAGGGCGGGGGCGCAATCCTCGAACTTCTTCATCCGTGCGGCGGTGTCCGGGAAGGCGCCCAGGCGGTAGAAGCCCGCGCCGTCCACCACCGCACTGCCGGCGGCCGGTTCCAGGAAAGAGTAGCGGTGCGCGATGCCGCTGCGCTCCGCCATGCGGTTGAACAGGGCCAGGCGGCGATTGTCGCCCTCCAGCATCCGCTGGCCGAAGCGCAGGAACGTGTCGTGCACGTCATGGGGCGGCGCGGCCGTGGCGATGCGATTGATATAGGCTTGCATATGGGGGTCCCTGTGGAGCCAACGCCAGCCTAGCCCAGATGTTTCCGCCGCGCCGCCTTTTTATTACAGTTGTAGGCGGCCGGCGTTCAGCCCCGGTTCAGCTTCGCCGTGCCCAAGCCCCCGCGGCGGTCGCGTGACAAGCGACAAAAAGGCGTGTTCACCACAGATGAACGCGTTCCGCCGGAGCCAGATAGTATTTATCCCCCGGTTTCACGTCGAAACCGTCATACCAGGCATCCTGGTTGCGGGTGGGGCCGATGACCCGGAATTCCGCCACGGTATGCTCGTTGGACAGGGTCTGGGTCCGGATGGCGCTGTCGCGCATCTTGGTGCGCCAGACCTGGCCGAAGGACAGGAACAGGCGCTGGTCGCCGGTATAGCCGTCGATCACCGGCGCGGGCCGGCCCTGCAGCGCCAGGTGATAGGCCTTGAGCGCGATGGCCAGGCCGGCATTGTCGGCGATATTCTCGCCCAGCGTGTTCTTGCCGATGACATGCAGGCCGGGCAGCGGCTCATAAGCGTCATACTGCTTCACCAGTGCCGCGGTGCGGGCATCGAAATTGGCGCGGTCCTGCTTGGTCCACCAGTCCTGGAACACGCCCTTGCCGTCATACTTGCTGCCCTGGTCATCGAAACCGTGGCTGATCTCATGGCCGATCACCGCGCCGATGGCGCCGTAATTCACCGCATCGTCGGCGGCGGGATCGAAAAAGGGCGGCTGCAGGATGGCGGCCGGGAAGACGATCTCGTTGAAGGAGGGATTGTAATAGGCGTTGATGGTGGACGGCGTCATGCCCCACTCGCTCTTGTCGACCGGCTTGTTGATGCGGTCCACATCGCGGTTCCACTCGAACATCCCCGCCCGCTGGGCGTTGCCGACCGGATCGCCGCGCACCACCTCGAACTTGGAATAGTCGCGCCACTTGCTGGGATAGCCGATCTTGGGGGTGAACTGGTGGATCTTTTCCAGCGCCTTGGCGCGGGTGTCGGGACCCATCCAGTCCAGGGTCCGGATGTCGGCCTCGTAGGCCTTGAGCAGGTTGGACACCAGGCGATCGGCCTTGGCCTTGGAGTCGGGCGGGAAATAGCGCGCCACATACAGTTTGCCCAGGGCCTCGCCCATCTGCCGGTCCAGCAGGTGCACGGCGCGCGTCTGCCGGTCGAGCTGCTGGGTGCGTCCGCTCAGCACCGTGCCGTAAAAGGAGAAGGCCAGATCGTCGAACCGCTTGGGCAGATAGGCGGAGAAAGTGTGCAGGTAATGCACCGTCAGATAATCGCGCCAGGTCGAGACCGGCGTATTCTTGAAGACGGCGGCCAGCGGCTCAAAGGCGGACTTCTCCGCCACGATCACGTAGCGCTCGTTGCCGTCCGGCTTCCTGAGCGGAATGCCGCCTTCGGCCAGGAACGGGTCCCAGGCGAAATCCGGCGCCAAGACTCTTCAAGGCGGACACCGGCATGGGATTGTAGATCTTGTCCGCGTCGCGGCGGTCGGCGCGGTTCCACGACACTTTGGCGATCTCGGTTTCCACCGCCAGAACCCGGTCGGCGCGCGCCTGCGCGTCACTCATCCCCGCCAGGGTCATCATGTCGGCGAGATATTTGCGGTAGGCGGCGCGGGTTTTGACGATCGCTTCGTCGTTGGACAGGTAATAGTCGCGATCGGGCATCCCCAACCCGGCCTGGCCCAGATTGACCGAGTAATTGTCCGGATTCTTGTCGTCCACTCCGACGCCGATATTGTAGATGCTCATGGTGGAAAGGCGGATGGAGCCCATGGCGCGGGCGACGTCATCCAGCGTCTTCAGGCCCGCCAGATAGTCCAGGTCCTTTTGAACCGGCGCCAGGCCCTTGGCCTCGATGGCGGCGGTGTCCGTGAAGGAATCATAGAGATCGCGCAGTTTTTGCCCTTCCGGCGTCAATTGCGGCTCGGGGGTCTTTTCCAGGTCGGCGACGATGGTCTTCAGCCGCTCTTCGCTGAGAATCTGCAGGTCCTGGAAAGAGCCGGTCGAGGCGCGATCGGGGGCGATCTCGGCCGTTTTCAGCCAGCCGCCATTCACATAGAGGAAGAAATTGTCACCCGGCTTCTCGGACCTGTCCAGGGAGGTGAGGTCCACGCCCCAGGTGCCCAGCTTGGGTTGGGGCGTCGGCGCGCAGGAGGCGCACAGCGCCGCACACAGCAAGGCCAGAAACGGAAGGCGGGACATGTATCTTCTCCAATAGGACGGATGGCAAAAGCTTAGGGCGGCGATGGCGGTTTTTCCACAGGAACAGGTTTTTCCACGATCACGCCGGGGGTGACATCCTTGTCACCATCGCTCCTGGTCATGGCCACGGTGACCAGGCTTCCAGGGACCAGCAGGCTGCGGTCGCCCACGGTCAGCGCCGAAACCGGCGTGCCGGGCGCCACCTCTATGCTCGCATCGGCCTCGCAGGCCAGCGGGCTGGCATAGGCCGGCGGCGACGCCCGGCCCTCGCAGAGGGTACGGCCACGCCCCAGCCCGCTCAGCACGGCGCCGCGATAGTGCAAGGTCAGGGCGCCGCCCTGCTTGCCTTCGGGGCTGGCGGGCGCCACCGCGCGCACCACCCCGTTGACGATCAGCCGCCCGGCTTCGGTAAAGCGTCCCTCGCCGGTGCCGCGCAGGGCCTCGGCATACAGATAGACGTCCAGTGCCCGCAATCTGCCGCCGCGTCTGTCGCTCACGGCGGCGCCGACATAATCGCCGGGTTTGATGGCGTCGAACGACGCCTTGTCCGCACCGACGTAGCGGGTATCGGGCAGGACCCAAACAGTAAAAGGCTTGGCCTGCGCCGCGTCCTGCTGCTTTGGCGAGGATGGCAGCGGCTCCAGGGTCATGACCTGGCCGTCAAAGGCGGTGAGCCTGGCCTTGACCCGCACCACCGGCGCCGCCGCCCGCGCGTCCATCATTGCAAAGCATTGCGCCGCGGCGATTCCCGCGGCGCAGGCAATAAGCAAACCGAAGGCTGGCTTCAACGGGGCTTCTGGAATTTGAGCATGAACTGATCGGTCTTGCCGCGGATGTCGGCCTCGAACACCCGTTCGGTGCCGTTATCGCCGGGTTGATGCAGGTCATGGCCTTCGGCCACCAGCTTGAATCCGGCCGCCGCCAATTCCTTCTTGACGGTGGATTCCTTGATCCGGTGCAGCTTTTCGGCGACGTCGTCGCCGGCGCTTTCGGCCGCCTTGTGATCGATGATGACGTAATAGCCGCCCGGCTTCAGCGACTTGTAGACCGCCTTGTTCACCGCATTCGCGTCCATGTCGTAGGCCGGGGTGTGCATGTCGTGATAATTGTCCGAGGTCCACACGATATCGACCGGCTCGGGGGTGACGAACTCGCCCAGCGGGCCATGGATGACCCCCAGATTGTGGTAGGTCTGCTTCAGATCGGCGAACTGGTTGTCGGGATCCTTGCCCTGGGTCTTCAGGCGCGCGTCATACTGGGTGCCGAAATAGGCATAGACGCGGCCGCCCGGCTCCACCGCCTTGGCGAAGATGCGGGTGAAATAGCCCGCGCCCGGCAGCATATCCACCACCACCTTGCCCGGCGTGATGCCGGCAAAGGCCAGCATCTGGGCAGGCTTGCGGTTCTCGTCGCGCGCAGTGTCGGCGGCGGGACGCTCGCTGTCGGCCACCGCAGCCTTCATCTGTGCCGTCGGCGCGGCGGCAAATACCAGGGCGGTGGAAGCCAGCATGGCCGCACCCGCCAGAAACAGAGTTGCACGTTTCATGATCCCACTCCCAAAGGTTTCTTGCCAGCTGTTGGCGCAAGCCTAGCGCATTTTTGTCAGGCCGCAGAAGGGCCAATCATGCCTTTAATGACGGCACCGCGATGGGAAAACCCGGTTCCTGCTTGGAGGCATGGATCACCAGCGAGCTTTTCACGCTGGCCACATTCTTCTCCGCCGTGACGGTATTGGTGATGAAGCTCTGGAACGCCGAAAGATCCTTGGCCACGCATTTGAGGATAAAATCCACTTCGCCGGACAGCATGTGGCACTCGCGCACCTCCGGCCAGCGCCGCGCGCTGTCCTCGAAATGCCGCAGGTCGCCATCCTTCTGGCTGGCCAGGCCGACAAACACAAAGCCGGTGACCTCGAAGCCCAGCGCCTTGCCGTTCAGATCGGCATGATAGCCGCGGATGTAACCGGCCTTCTCCAGCGCCCGGATGCGGCGCAGGCAGGGCGGCGCAGTGATCTTGGCACGGCGCGACAGCTCCACATTGGTGATACGGCCATCGGCCTGCAGCTCCGAGAGGATGCGCAGGTCGATAGCGTCCAGCTTGCGGGTATCCACGGCAATCCTGTGTCGGAAAATGGCGGGGACCTAATAGCCCGCGACAGTGGCGCAAGCAATATTATTTCTCGAATCGTTGCCGAACCGGCAGAAGTTTGCGTGGAAAGGACCCTGCATAACCTTATGCACCGGCTTGCCTTTTGACCCGGCTTGACGGAGCGTCTTGCCATTACGATATGACATGGCCAGACCCGCGATAGCCGCAAAGCAGAACCAGAAGCCCTCCATGACCGCCAACACAGCCAAACATTCCAAAGTCATCATCCTGGGCAGCGGCCCTGCCGGCTGCACCGCCGCCATCTATGCGGCGCGCGCCATGCTGGAGCCGACGCTGATTGCGGGCATCCAGCCGGGCGGCCAGCTCACCATCACCACCGAGGTGGAGAATTATCCCGGCTATGCCGAAGCCATCCAGGGTCCCTGGCTGATGGACCAGATGCAGGAGCAGGCCAAGGCGCTGGGCACCAACTTTGTCAGCGACACCATCGCCAATGTCGATCTGTCGCGGCGGCCCTTCACCCTGCTGGGCGACAGCGGCGACGTCTATACCGCCGACACGCTGATTATCGCCACCGGCGCTTCGGCCAATTGGCTGGGGCTGCCCAGCGAGAGCCGGTTCCAGGGCTTTGGCGTGTCGGCCTGCGCCACCTGCGACGGTTTCTTTTTCCGCGGCAAGAAAGTGGCCGTTGTCGGCGGCGGCAACACCGCGGTGGAGGAAGCCCTGTTCCTCACCAACTTCGCCGACCAGGTGACGTTGGTGCATCGCCGCGATTTCCTGCGCGCCGACAAGACCAACCAGACGCGGCTGGCGGCCAACAAGAAGATCGATGTGCTCTATGACACCGAGATCGCCGAAGTGCTGGGCACCGCCCAGCCCAAGGGCGTCACCGGCGTGCGTCTGCGCAATACCGTCACCGGCTCGCTGCACGAGAAGGCGGTGGACGGCCTGTTCGTCGCCATCGGCCATTCGCCGGCGACGGGGCTGTTTCACGGCCAGCTGGAGATGGACGATGGCGGCTATATCACCACCGCGCCCGATTCCACCCACACCTCGGTGGCGGGCGTGTTCGCGGCCGGCGACGTCAAGGACAAGGTGTTCCGCCAGGCGGTGACGGCGGCGGGCATGGGTTGCATGGCGGCGCTGGAGGCCGAACGCTTCCTGGCGGGAACACATTAAGGGACTGGCCGTTCGACGGCCTTGGGGGCACGCATGGACTGGGACAAGCTTCGCATCTTCCACGCCGTCGCATCGGCCGGCAGCTTCACCCATGCCGGCCAGAGCCTGGGCCTGTCGCAGTCGGCGGTCAGCCGACAGATCAGCGCCCTGGAAGAGGAAATATCCACGCCCCTGTTCCAGCGTCATGCCCGCGGCCTGACCCTGACCGATGAAGGCGAACTCCTGTTCACGGCGGTGACCGACGTGCTGGGGCGGCTGGCGGCGGCGGAAGAGGCCCTGAAGAATGTCCACGACGCGCCGCGCGGCGCCCTGAAGATCACCGCCAGTCACGGCATCGGCGCCTATTGGCTGCTCCCCAGGCTGGGCGAATTTTTGGCGCTGCATCCGGAGGTGGAAATCCACCTGGTGATGGACGACAAGGAACTCGACCTCGCCCAGCGCGAGGCGGACCTGGCCATCCGCATGCGCGCGCCGGTCCAGGCCGACCTGATCCAGCGCAAGCTGTTCACGGTCCATTACCACATGTACGCCGCCAAGAGTTATCTCAAGCAGCATCCGGCGCCCAAGACGCTGGAAGAACTCGCCGATCACGCCATCATCGTCTATGGCGAGACGGCGGCGCCGGAGATCCGCGAGATCAACTGGCTGCTGGAGGTCTACAAGAAGAACGCCAAGCCCGGCAGCAAGAACCGCGTCATCCGCATCAACAACATGACAGGCATCCTGCAGGCGGTGGAAGCGGGACTGGGCATCGGGCTGGTGCCGGATTATGTCGCGGTCCAGCACCCGGACCTGGAACGGGTTCTGCCCGATGTGGCGCCGCTGGGTTTCGACGTGCACCTGGTCTATGCCGACGCCCTGCGCCAATCCAAGCGGGTGGCGGCGTTCCGCGATTTCGCGGTCAAGAGCGCCAGGGATTGGAAATATTGAGGCCGGCGGCGGCGGACCGCCTCAGTTGCTGGCCTGCTTGCCGCGTGTTTCGCCCCCCAGTCGCGCCTCGCGGGCCTTGCCGTCCCCGATGGCGAACTGGTTGCTGGTCTCCACCAGCTTGCCATCCCGGAACGTCATGAAGAGCACTTTCTCGGCGGCATGGATGGGGCGGCCATACTCGTCCTTCAGCGTGGCGATCACCCGGTGGGCCCGCACGTCGATGACGCTGCCATCGCCGACAATGGCGGTCTTGCCGTCATTGGTCATCGAGATCCAGCTGGAGCCGATGCCCGCCTGGATCGGGACGGTCTTGGAGGGATTGTAGACCGGATTTCGCCCGTCGCCGGGATTGTCCCAGATCTGCCACGCATCATTGGCGGCGTCCGTCACCCAGATTTCGCTTTCGTCGGGCGTCATGCCGATGCCGTGGCTCGGCAGGCCGTGGCCGAAATGGTGATGGTTGGGGTCCTCCCATTTGGCCTTCCACATCTCGCCCGGCAGCTCGACGCGCTTGATCATCTGGCCCGTCCTGGTATCGCCGATCTCGAAGCCGTCCAGATTGTTGACATTGGCGTAAACCAGGCTTGCGTCGTGATTGATGGTGATCGGGCGGACCGCGTCGCTGAAATGGATGTAGCGCAGCACCTTTTGGCTGGGCAGGTCCACCACGGCGACGCCCGCGGTGCCTTCCTTGGGGCCCGACAGGGTGGCGAGAATGGCGAGCTTGCCGTCGGCGGTGACGGCCAGGTTGTGGGAACGCGGCGTTTCGGGCGTGTCGATGCGGCCCAGCTGCTTGCCGGTTGCGGCGTCGATCAGGTACCACCAGGCATTATAGGCGGAAGCGACCAGCAGGGTCTTGCCCCCCGGCAGGGTATAGGGACGCTCGCAGCAGCCGTCCGCGGCGGAGCCACGGCGCTGGAGCTTCACCGGATTTTTCTCGCCCTCGAAGGTCCAGGCGATCCTGTCGGTCTTGAGGTCGAAGGCGATCATGCTGCCGCCATCGGTGGTGACATAGATCTTGTTGGCCGGGATGCTCGAGGTCATGCCGGAGATCTTGGGGCCGGGCAGTTCGCTGGCCGCCAGGCCATAGGGAATGCGCTTCACGAAGCGGTAATCGTGGTCGGCATCCAGAACGATGACGCCCGACTGATCGTCGGCGCCCTCGTCTCCCGGCGTGGCGATATAGACCAGATGCCGCAGCGGGCTCTGGTATGGCAGCGGCGCCGCGGCGGGCGCACGGGCGTCCTGCGCCGACACCGAACCGGCCAGACAGGCCATAATCGCCAGGCTTGCGGTTGTCATAAGGGCTTTGCGCGTTTGCATGGTCGTCTCCCGTGATTTTTTTGTCGGAGAATTTTTGTTGGCGAATGAAGGGCCGGTTCAGGCCGCGTGACCCGTGTGGTGCCAGAGGGCCGAACTTTACTGGTCCTCCGGGAGGGGGTCAAACAGCAGGCGGGGCGCGATGCGCGCAATCTGGTCCTTATCCACGCCCGGTACGGCTTCAAGGTCGGCGGCGGACTGAAAGCGGCGATCCGTGCGGCGCTGCACAATGGCGATGGCGGTTTTCTCGTCCACCCCCAAAACCGCGGACAGTTCGTCCTCGTCGGCATGATTGACGTCTATCAGGGTAAGGCCGTGCTGGAAGTATTTGTAGATATGGTCCCATTGTTCCTGGGAGGCCGCGGCACCGTAACCGCTCATCTGGTTGAAAATGTCCCGCCATTGCGACCAACTTCGCGAGTGCAGAAACATCTGCGGTGTGTGGCAGCGGGTGCAGACCGGCTGCACGAAAGGGTAATCCTCGGCATCCAGGGCCAGGGCCCGCGCGTTCAGGGCGGCAATATCCGGGTCCTGCGCCTGGGCGGCGGGAATAGCGGCCAGAATGAAGAACAGGGCGGCGGCCCGCATCGCGATCCTGCGTTTCATGCCGAAGGCGCCATCCTTATTGCCGCCGCGCCATCGGACACCTTTGCGTGGCAAGGGGTCAACCGCGCTTTGCGGACTTTTGCCGCCGCTTCGCCTAAACTCCCCGCCATGTCCCGTTCCGCGCCCTCTCCAATCCATGACGCGGCGATCAAGGAAGCGCTCGCAAGCCACCGGGCAGGACGGCTGGCCGCGGCGGAAGCGGGATATCGTGCCGTGATCGCGGCCGAACCCGGCCATGCCGGCGCCAACCATCACCTGGGCGTGTTGCTGGTGCAGGCCGGACGGATGGAAGAGGGTCTCACCCGCCTCAAAGCGGTACTGGACAGCAATGCCGCAGAACCGCTCTATTATTTCTCGCTGGCCAAGGGGCTGCTGGCGGCGGGAAACCCCGCCGAGGCCGGAGCGATCTTGAGACAGGCGGCGCAGCGGGGGCTGACGGACCCCAGAATTCGAACCGCTCAAATCCGAAATCGCGGACGCCGCCGTGACACTGTATCGCCAGGCGCTGGCCGCCAGTCCCGGCAATGCCGTGCTGCTGGACAATCTGGGCACCGCTTTGCTGGGGCAAGGCAAGACGGACGAAGCGATCGGCTGTTATCGCCAGGCGCTGGCCAGCCAGCCTGATTTCGCCCAAGCCCATAATCACCTGGGTGTGGTCCTGTCCGAAAACGGCCATGTTGCCGAGGGATTTGAACACTATATGCGCCGCGCGGCCCTGGTTTACGGAACGGGAAAGGCGCCGCCCGCGGACAAGCCCGATCCGCCGCACAAGGTGAAGCATGATCTTGCGCAGCGGGACTATCTGTGGCGCGGCAAGGCGCCGGCGGACGCGGCGCAAGTGCCGGACATGTTCCAGCTGGCGGACGGAAGCCGGGTTGCGGGGCCCGCCGTCGATCCCGCGAATGCCACACCCGCGCTTGTGGAGGCCTGGCGCGGCAGCCGGCCGCAGATGGTCGTCATCGAGAATTTCCTGACGGCGAGCGCGCTCGAGAAGCTTCGCGCCTATTGTGCCGGTTCGACCGTCTGGCGGAAAATCTATGCGGCGGGCTATCTGGGCGCGGCACCGGAAGACGGGTTCGCCTGCCCGCTGCTGGCGCAGATCGTGGACGAGATTCAGGCCACGTTCCGGCCGATCCTGGGCGACGAGCAATTCCGCTATCTGGGCGCCTTCAAATATGACAGCGAGCTTTGCGCCGGCACCAACACCCATGCCGACAATTCGATCTTCAACGTCAATTTCTACATCGCGCCGGACGAAGCCAACCTGGAGCCGGCGCGCGGCGGGATGGAGATCTGGGACGTGGCGGCGACCAATATCGCGCAAATGCGCAGATACAACGGCGATGAGGATGCCGTGCGGGATTTTCTCAAGCGCTCGGGCGCCAGGGCGACCATCGTTGCGCACCGGTCGAACAGGGCGGTCATCTTCAAATCCACCCTGTTTCACAGGACCGATACGTTCACCTTCAGGAGCGATTACCTTTCGCGGCGGATCAATATTTCGCTTTTGTTCGGCCAGTTCGGCGCGGACTAGGAATTGCGGCTGCCCGCGGCACGAACAGGCCGCAACGGGCGAACAAATTCGCGCCCCCGGCCGGAAATTCCCGGGTTTTCCCGCCGCAAACGGCGAAGCTTCTCGGCATGTTTACCCAACGCCTTAAACGGCGGCTAACTTTGCCGTGGGACAATCCGCCGTCGATCGCGGGAGTCTTCGATGGCAAATAGCCGGACATTCGGACGCCGTGCCCCACCGGCCGGTCCCGCCTGGCGTCAGGCCGAGCCCGCCGCGCCCATGACGGTGGATGATCCCGGGACCCGTCCCCGGACTGGCGCCCGTGCCGTATGCCCCAACCCCAACCGTCGATGACGAGCTGGAGGAATGGAAGCGCGCGCGCCTGCGCAACTTCAAGATTCCGTGGCGCCAGATCTCCCTGATGGCCGGACTCTGTTTCGGCCTCGCCGCGCTGGTCCTGCCCGCCTCCGTCAGCGACACGGCGGACTGGCTGCTCTACGGCCTCATGGCGGCGAGCTTCTACACCGCATACCGGGCTAAGAAGGCGCCAGGGCAATCCGCCGCGTCCCCCGTCAGCGCACCGGTCCCGCCTCGGCCCTGAGCCGCCGGGGCCTTCCATCGAAACGCCATGCCGCCGCAATGCCCTGCAGGCGTGTCCCGGGCACGGTTCCTCCGACAGCCGTCAGGCCGCGGAAATCCATTGGCGCGCCTGACTTTCCGCATCCAGGGCAAAACACTTGATCGGGCACGGCAGGAGAAAGGCAAAGCTGCGCATGGATAGACGTATCCATTCGATGTCGGTCACCAGGGCGATCCGCTCCCAACGCGTCAGATGCGAAAAGCCGACCTTGACGTCCTCAAGAACGGCGGAAGGCGCAATGCCCTCAAATTCCGGGCCTATGCGATAGTATAACCGGATCTTGTCGCGCCGCTGGAGCGCCTTCTCGACGGCGGGTATCAGGATCTGTTCGTAATCACCCTTGGTCACCTGGCCCTTGCAGCTGACGGCCAGGACATTTTCCGGAAATCCTTCGATGAGTTCGATCATGGTTTCCTCCGGAAACGGGTGGATCGCAAACAACATTATGACCGGATTTGCGCATGCGCTCCTTGATCACAGTCAAAAAAAGCGTCGGATCGCCTGTGGCGCGAAACCGCATCCGCCGTCGCAAGGCCTTGCGGGACTTTCAGCGTCCAAGGGCAGCAGCCGTTTCCCGGGGATATTGCGACATCAGCTGCGCAAGGACCCCATTGGTCCAGCCGAATCCGGCTTGCACCGGATATTCGCCGCCGACGCCGGCGCGCGCGGTATGCGGGCTCGCAGGCTGCTCCACATTGTATTTTTCCACCAGGATTCCGGAATTGCGGTATGAGGAGATGACCGTATGCAGCCAGCGCCGGGCGATTTCGCGCGCCAAGCCTTGTTCGCCGTACCGGTTCAGCCCTTCAATCGCGAGATATTGCAGCGGTGCCCAGCCATTGGGGCGATCCCATTGCTGACCGCTTGTCCTTTCTGTCGTTGCCAGACCGCCGGGCCTGAGAAATTCGCGGCGCAGGGCGACGGCAACGCCATGGCCCTGTTCGGACGAGGCCGCGCCGAAATAGAGCGGAAATACCGTCGCGGCGGAAAATTCTCCACTCCTTCGCCCTAGCCGCCAATCATAGTCGGTGAACAGCCCGGCCTTGGCGTCCCACATCAGGCGGCGGATCACGGCGCCGCGCTGCCGGGCCCTGGTCCGGTAAAACCGCGACCGGGCCGCATCACCCTTGTGCCGATAGGCCCGGGCCAGCACCTGCTCCAGATGCATCATCAAGCTGTTCAGATCGACCGGGGCAAAGGCCGTGGTGCGGATCGTCGCCAGCCGCGATCCATCCGCCAGCCAGCGCGAGCTGAAATCCCAGCCGCTTTCGGCGCCGGCGCGCAGATCGCGATAGACCTGCGCGGCGGGCCTGGCCGACCGGCGCGCGGTTTCGACGTCCTGGCGATAGGATTCGTCGCGCGGCACGGCGCGGTCGTCCCAGTATCGGTTGAGGAGACTGCCGTCGCTGAGCCGCAGCACGCGCCGGAACGCGCCGCCCGGAGCCAGCCCGTCGGCACCCTCCATCCAGAAATCATATTCGGCCTGGAGTTCCGGAAGATAGGTCTGGTAGATCCCCTCGCCGTCCCGCGCGGCAACCAGATCCACCATGCACGAGAAGAAAGGGGGCTGCGAACGGCTGAGGTAATAGCTGCGGTTGCCATTGGGAATATGGCCGTAGCGGTCGATCAGGGAGGCAAAATTCGCCAGCATGTCGCGGGCAAGCTGGTGCCGCCCGTCCTGCGCGAGCCCCAGCATGGTGAAATAGCTGTCCCAGTAATAGATCTCCCGGAACCGCCCCCCCGGCACGACATAGGGATGGCCGAGCGGCAACAGCGACGAATAGGGCTCAGCCTTGTCCGGCGGGCGCCGCAACAGCGTCCACATGCCGGCAATATAGTCGCGCAGGCTTTCCCTGGGGTGCGCCTGGGACCGGGCCGGCTCGCGCGGCGGCGTGAAATGGCCGGCAACAAACGCCTTGAGGTCGAAATGCGGTTGCGATTTTTGCCGCTCGTAATCGGCGAGGATCGCCGCCGGCGCTTCTTTGGGAACCGCGTCGGCGAACGTCTTCTGGTCCTCATAGACGCCGGACATTTCGACTTCGCGATACAGGCTGCCGAATGCAATCGAGGGTGGGACGGGCGCGGGTTGAGCGATGCCCAGCCCGGTTGCCGCCAACAGGAGGCAAAGGGCGGCCAGAACCGTGCGGCGAAAGTCGGCAGCGGATAGCTCGAACTTTTTCAAGATCACCGGGCGCAATCCCCCGTGCAGGGCGAGCCGGTACCGGTTCTTCCGGATCCGTCGCGGCGCGGTCAATGGTCCATATCCATCACGTCTCCAACACTTCGCGTCTCCAGCCGAATGCCGGCGGCCCCGGAGAAAGGCGGATTAATGCTCTAGCACTTCAGGAAACAAATCTGAACCGCCCCAGTCGCGGGAGCGCAGACACCCTGCCGATCGCCAACTCGGGGCGCGCAACAATCCAGTGACGCAAAGGCCCGGGGCGCTTCCAGGCGAAGCGCCCCGGGCCACAAGGATCACGCGTCACGCGTTTTCGGCGTGGCGGGTCTGCCTCAGGCCGCCAGCTGAAGCCCCAGATAGGATGTCTGGCCGTCGCGCATCACCAGCATGGAGACGGCGTCCTTTTTCTCGCGCTGGGCCGCGTGAATGGCGCGGGCGACCTCGCCGGGCGTATGCACCGGGTCTCCGGCCACCCGCTTGATGACGTCGCCGGCCCGCAATCCGCTCTCATCGGCATTGCTGCCCGGTGTAACCTGGCCGACCAGGACACCGCTGACCCCCGGTGCGATATTGAACTGATTGCGGGAATCCTGGGTCAAGGCTTCCAGCGACATTCCCACCGGCTTCATGCCGGCGTCGCCGCCGGCGCTGGCGACCTTGGTCTGATCCTGCGTGCGGATGGTCACGTTCAAGTCGCGCGCATGATTGTCGCGCCAGACCGTCATGGCGACCGTGTGTCCGGCCGGCGTGCCGGCCACCGCCAATGCGAGATCGCGCGCGCCCGCGATCGGCTTGCCGTCGAAGGCCGTAATGACGTCGCCCTGCTGCACCTTGGCTTCCGCCGCGGGCGAGCCGTCCGTCACGCTGTCGACAATGACGCCCTGATGGTCATGCAGGCCCACCGCCTTGGCCAGTGCCGGAGTCAAGGGCTGCATCGCAATTCCCAGCCAGCCGCGGGTCACCTTGCCGTGATCGCGCAGCTGCGCGACGATGCTCTTGGCGACATTGGAGGGGATGGCGAAGCCGATGCCGATACTGCCCCCCGACGGCGAATAAATCGCGGTGTCGATACCCACGACCTGGCCGGACTGGTTGAACAGCGGGCCGCCGGAATTGCCCGGATTGATGGGCGCGTCGATCTGCATGAAATCGTCATAGGGGCCGGCATGGATGTTGCGGCCATGCGCCGACACGATGCCGGCCGTGACGGTACCGCCGAGGCCATAGGGATTGCCGACCGCAATGACCCAGTCGCCTTCCTGTTCCTTGTTGGAATCACCGAATGCGACATAGGGCAGGCTGTGTCCGACATCGATCTTGAGCAGGGCCAGATCGGTCTTGGAATCGCGGCCGATCACCTTGGCCCTGTATTTGTTGCCGTCCGTCAAGGTGACCGACACGCGCTTGGCGCCATCCACCACATGGTTGTTGGTGACAATGTACCCCGCCGGATCGATGATGAATCCCGAGCCGAGCGCGCGCTGCTCCGCCATCGCGCCCGGACCGCCGTTCTGGTCGAAATAATGCCGGAAAAAATCACCGAACGGGGCCGGAAGGTCGGGCATCTGTTGCAGCTGATTGTCCCCATCCTGGTCGCCGTTCGGGCGCGAAATGGTCGCGATCTGCACCACCGCCGGCTTGACGCGCGCGACGAGCGGGGCAAATCCCGCCTGGGGGCTGACCGGCGTGATGCTCAGCGGCGGCGGCGCGGCGGCGCCGGAAGGCGCGGAAATGGCATAGCCGACGCCGCCGGATATGACGGCGGTGCCGACGAGCAATGCCAGCACGGCGCTTCGAGTTTTGAGAAATTTCCTGGAAAAGGGATGAACCGTCATGATGGAACCTTTCATCGCTAGATAGGGTTCGGCGCGGACCCGCAACCGAGTGCCCCTCATCTAAGGCGCGAACATGGATGGTTCTTGAACCGGCCATTAATAATCTTAAACCCGCGCGGCGCCCGGGCTGACGATTCCCCGCAACCGTGCGCAAATCGCGGGACGCAGGGCGACATTGATTTTGCGCAAGGCAACCGCCGGGCGCGCATGCGCGTTTTTTGCAAAACAACCATCAGGAGTACGCAACATGAGCGACCTGCAAAAATTTCATGTCTCGGGACGAAATCCCGGACTGGGCGCAAAGATCGTCGGCGCGATTCTTGTCGTGCTGGCCATCGCGGTCCTGGGCGCCTACACATACAAGAGCGGCATGCTGCGAACGGCGCAAACGCAGGTCGGCCCCAACCTCGACCTCCCCTCCCCCACAATACCAAGGACCGCTCCCGCCCCGGCAACCCGGTGACAGGTGTCCCATGCGAAAATTCGCCGTGCCTGCCCTGGCCGTTTTCCTGACCGCGATGACAAATTCCGCCTTGCCGGCACCTGCAAAAGCCGCGCGCGGCCCCATCCTGGATCGCCAGGAGACGGCCAACTGGATCAGTGAGACGCGCCCAGGCCTGCGCTGCATTACCGACAAGAAGCGCGCAGGCCCCCCGCAATGCGTGAAGATCGGCGGTCCCGAGATCGGCTACAATCCCATCGAGTCCCTGTTCGGCCGCGGATCGCGCGGGCCCGGCGGCTAGGGCCGGGACGCCGCGACGCCGGCGGCCAGTTCGACGATTTCCGCCGTGACTTCCTCCTGCCGTACCCGGTTCTCCAGCTTGCCCATGTCATCGAGCATGCGATCGATATTCTCGGCCGCGGCGCTCATCGCATCCATCCGGGCCTGGTTTTCCGCGGCAAAGGCTTGCATCGCCGCTTCGCACAGCTGCGCATAGACATATTCGCCGGTCAGATGCTCGATCAGGGCGCCCGGCGGCAGATTGACCAGCGGAAGAATCGTGGCCGTGGATTTCGGAAAGGCGCGAAAATCCAGGGGAAACAGCGGCACACGCGCCACGTGGATTTTGCGGCCCTCATCCAGGCGCGGATAGATCATCTCCGCCTGGGCGACATTGCCCTTGGCGATCTGTTCGTACAGGGCTTCGGCGATGCGGCCGCCGACTGCCGGCACGCCGCCCGCCTGGCTTGCCATGCGGCAGGTCCAGTGCGGGTCCATGCCGCGTTCGCGGGCGCCGGCGGCGGCGCGCGTGCCGACCATGAAAATCAGGCCCTGCGCGGCCTGTGCATCCACCGTATCCAGAACACGGTTGCTGAAGCCGCCGGCCAGTCCCTGTTCCGCACCGAATACCACAATCGCACGGTCATCCTTTTGCGGTCCCGCACGGTCATCCTTTGGCGGCGGCGGCGGCGCGGGATCCATCTGCACCAGTCGCAACGCCTGCCCCATGGCGGCGGTGATGACGCGCGTATAGGCCTGGATCCCGCCCAGCAGGCCGCGGCTTTGCTGGACCCGTGCCGCCGCGATGCCCCGCATCGCCGTGACCACCGCTTCGAGCTGGGCGACATTGTCCTTGCGCGCCTGGATGTCCGCCAGCCTCTCCGTCATGGCGCTCCTTGCGCAAACGTCGCGGCATAATCCTTGAGAACCTCCAGCAGGCGGGCCCGGGCGGCCTGCTCCAGTTGGCCGGTCCGGTTGAGGGCGGATGAATCCTCGGCGGCATGCGCCGCCAGCCGGGCCGGCATGCCGGCGCAGTAGGCGCGCACCTTGTCGAGCGGCAGGCCGTCGAGCAGCCCGCCCTGCAGCGCCAGGATCAGCGCCACCTCGGCGGCCAGGTCATAAGGCGCGTATTGCGGCTGCTCCAGCACCGCGCGAATGCGGCTTCCCCGGGTGATCTGCTTTTTCACCCGCGTGTCGGTCATGCCGCCAAAGCGGGTGAAAATCTCCAGTTCCAGGAACTGGGCATAGTCCAGGCGCAGGTCTTCGGCCGATTGGCGCAACGCCGCCGCCTGGGTTCTTCCGCCGACCCGGCTGACGCTCTTGCCGACATCCACCGCGGGCTTCTGACCCTGCTGGAACAGCTTGCTGTCCAGCACGATCTGGCCATCGGTGATCGAGATCAGGTTGGTCGGAATATAGCCGCTCAGGTTGCCCGCCTCGGTTTCGGCCACGGGCAGCGCGGTCAGCGAACCGCCGCCCTTGGCCGGCGAAAGACGCGTGGCGCGCTCCAGAAGGCGGGCATGCAGGTAAAACACGTCACCCGGATAGGCTTCGCGGCCCGGCGGCTGGCGCATCAGCAGCGCCAATTCGCGGTGCGTGGCGGCGTGTTTGGTGAGATCGTCCAGCACCACAAGGGCGTGCCGCCCCCGGTCGCGAAAATACTCCGCCATGGTGAAAGCGGCGAAGGGCGCAATCCATTGCAGGCCCGGCGACGAGGAGGCCGATGCGTCCACGAAGATGCAGCGCTGCGGCGCGCCGAACCGGCGAATGGCGTCGATGGCGCGTTTCACGGCCGAGGATTTCTGCCCGATCGCGACATAGACGCAGATCATGTCGCTGTGCTTCTGGTTGATGATGCAGTCGGTGACCAGGGCAGTCTTGCCGGTGGCCCGGTCGCCGATCACAAGTTCGCGCTGGCCGCGGCCAAGCGCGAACAGCGAATCCACCACCAGGGTGCCGGTCTGCACCGGCTGTTCGACCTGATCCCGGTCGATGATCGCCGGCGCCGGGCGCTCCACGGGCTGGTGCCCGGCCGCCTCGACGGGACCTTCATCGTCCAACGGCCGTCCCAGCGGATCGACGACGCGGCCCAGAAGACCCTCGCCCACCGGCACGCGCACAACCGCACCGGTGCCGCGCACCACGCCGCCCGCTTGCAGCGACGCGCTGTCGTCCAACAGCACGCATCCGGCGCGATCGATATCCAGGGCTTGGACAAACCCCATGATGCCGCCGCCAAAGTCCAGCAGTTCGTCCAGGCGCGCGCTGGGCAGCCCGGACACAAAGGCGACACCGTCCGCCACCAATTCCACACGGCCGACCTCGTCCAGGCGGGGGGCAAGCTGCGCCTCCGCCACCCGTGTGCTGGCCTGCGACAGCCAGCCATCAAGAAACTTGCTGCTGTCCATCCGCATTCTCGAGATTTTCCAGGATCTGCGACAGGTCATCGCGCCAATTGTCCTGCACCACAAGCGACTCTGTCCTGAGTTCGAATCCGGCAATCAGCTCCGGCGCGCTGGCGAATGCCGGAAGAACCGGAACGCCGAGCGCCTTGCCGAGCGCCTCGCCGCACGCTTGCTGGGCGGCGTCGTCGAGCGCGGGCGCACTGGCGACGGTGAGCTTGCCGCCCTGCGCCGCGGCGGCCAGCAAGGCGCGGCTGCGTTGCGGCAGGCCGGCGACCAAGGCGCGGAGGCGATCGGCCGCCGGCGCAGGGGTGGGATGCTTCGCCACCAGGCGCGCGGCGATTTTCACGGCGAGCTGGGCGGCCTTGCCCGCCATCTCCGCCTCCATGGCCCGCCGTGCGCGCGCCGCGCTCGCCGCGCTGTCGGCCTGCCGCCTGGCAATCTCGGCATCGGCCTGTTTGCGCATCGCCGCACGCTCGTCCACGATCTGGCTGCGGGCCTGCGCCAGCAGGCGGTCGCGCTCGTCGCCGATCCCCGCCCGGGCACCGGCGAGCTCCTCCTTGGCGGCCTCGGCCTGCGCCTGCGTTGCCTTCGCGTCGGCCAGCTGCTTTTCCGAGGCGGCGCGGCGCCGGTCGATAATGCCGAGCAGCGGACGATAGAAGAACCGCTTCAGAATCCAGACAAGAATCAGGACGTTGACCGCTTAAATCGCCAGCGTCCACCAGTCGAGATGCATGTCAGTGCACGAACGGGTTGGCGAACAGCACCAGCAGCGCCACCACCAGGCAGTAGATCGCCGTGGTTTCGATCATCGCCAGTCCGACGAACAGCGTGCGCGACAAGGTATTGGCCGATTCCGGCTGGCGGGCGATCGCGTCCATTGCGGCGGCCACGGCGCGGCCCTCGCCCAGCGCCGGTCCGATGGCGCCGAGGCTGACGACCCATGCCGCCGCGCCGATGCTGACGATTTCAATCCAGTTCATGAAACAATCCTTTCCTTGTTGGGTGAAGGCCCTTCGCTGACGGCGCCGGCAATGGACACCATCGAAAGCACGGTAAAGATGTAAGCCTGGACGGCGCCCGTCAGCAGATCCAGCGCCATCAACGGTATGGGCACGAACAGCCCGGCCAGGGACAAGACCACGCCGATGATGAAAACGCCGCTCATCACATTGCCGAACAGGCGCACCATCATCGAGAAGGTGCGGGTGAAGGTCTCCACGATGTTGAGCGGTATCATCACGACGCTGGGGCGGGCAAAACTCTTGAGATAGCCGCCGAGTCCGCGGGTGCGGATGCCGAAATAGATCGCCGCGCAGAACACGATGGCCGCCATGGCGGCATCGGTCTCCAGGTGAGCGGTGGGCGGTTCGACTCCCGGCACCAGGGAAGACCAGTTGGCGAAGAGGATATACAGAAACAGGGTGCCGATCAGGGCGCGATAGCGCGCCGGTTCCTGGCGCATCGTGTCGCGGATCTGTCCGTCGGTCGCCTCGACGATCAATTCCAGCGCCGCCTGCAGGCGCGACGGCGCCAGCGACAGCCGTGCCGTGGCGAGCATCGCCCCTATCGCCAGCAGCGCCATGATCGCCCAGGTCACGACCACCGGCATGGTGACCGGCACGGGCCCCAACTGGAACAGGACGGTTGCCGTCAGGGGCGATGTCATGGCGCTGCTCCCTGGGCGCGGTATAGGACGATCGTGCGGACCGCCACGAACCCGGCCAGCATTGCCGTCATCGCCACCGCGCCCTGCGTCGCCGCCAGGGCAAAGGCGCCAGGCGTCAGGAGCAGCCGCAGGGAGGCGCCCCGCGCGCCGCGGCCCTGATCGGCGAGCGCGCGCACCGCCCCGGCCAGAAGCGCGAAATGCAGATGTCCGGCCAGCCCGCCGAAGGCGAAAAACAGGCCGGCAATGAGGATCGCCTGGCTCATGGCGCGTGCATCCATCGCCAGGCGGACCAAAATCCCAGGGCCACGCCCAGGATCAGAAGACCCGCGGACCAGAATATGCCGCTGGCCAGGGTACGATCCAGCCAGCGCCCCAGGAACACGCCCGCCAGGGCCGGCGTCACCACAATCCAGCCCAGCACGCCCACTTGTGCGAGCTGGCCCCCGAAAGACGGCTCGCCTTGCGCGCGCGCGCGCCGCAGCCGCGCCGCGCTGCGGCGAATGACGGCAAGAAATTCGGACGAACCGTTCATCCGCCCTGCCCCAGCATGGAAGCCCCGCCCGGCCTGAGGTGGCGGATGATGCGGCGGATGGCGGCCAGTTCAAGCTGAGCCGCCGCGGCCCGGGCATCGGACTCCTCCTCCGCCGCGGCGCGGAAGCGGATCAGGACGGCATCTTCCAGATGTTGCAGGTCCTCGCTCGACACCGCGTCGCGCGTCGCCACGGTCACGGTGCGGCCGCCGCTGACCGTCAGGACACCGCCGCGCAGGGCGCAATGGCGCTCGGCGCCGTCGCGCTGGCGCCAGTGCAGGATGCAAACCGAGAGCACGGTGAGAAATTCGGTATGGCCTTCCAGGACGCCGAAGCTGCCGCTGGCGTCCTCGGCGCGCAGGGCCGTCACGTCATTGCTGTCGACGACCACGGCGGAAGGGGTGGTGATGACCAGCCTCATGAGACCGCCACCTTGGAGCTCGCATCTTCCTTCCGGCGCGCCTCCTCCAGCGTCCCGACCATGTAGAATGAGCTTTCCGCCCAGGCGTCGCACGCGCCATCCAGGATGGCGCGGCAGCCGGCCAGCGTGTCCGCCAGCGCGACGCTGCGGCCCGGCTTGCCCGTGAAGGCTTCGGTGACCGTGAAGGGCTGGGTGAGAAAGCGCTGCAGGCGGCGGGCGCGCTGCACCAGCAGCCGATCGCGGGTGCTCAGTTCTTCCATCCCCAGAAGCGAGATGATGTCCTGCAGCTCGTGGTAATGGGCGATCACCTCGCGAACCTTCCCGGCCAGGCGATAATGCTCCTGCCCCACCACGATCGGGTCGAGCATAGCCGACGAGGAGGCCAGCGGATCGATGGCCGGATACATGCCTTCGGCCGCCATGGCACGCGACAGCACCACCACGCTGTCCAGGTGGCTGGAAATAGCGGTCACGGCGGGATCGGTGAAATCGTCGGCCGGGACATAGACCGCCTCGATCGCGGTAATCGCCGCGCCGCCGACCGAGGCGATGCGCTCCTGCAGGCCGGCCACTTCCGTCGCCAGGGTCGGCTGATAGCCGACCCGCGAGGACAGACGGCCGAGCAGCCCGGAGACTTCACTCCCCGCCTGGACGAAGCGGAAGGCATTGTCCATCAGCAGAAGGACGTTTTGGTGCTTGCTGTCGCGGAAATACTCCGCAACGGTCAGGGCCGACAGCCCCACCCGCCAGCGCGCGCCCGGCGGCTCGTTCATTTGCCCGAACACCAGGACGCTGCGATCGATGACACCGGACTGGCGCATGTCGGAGAGCAGCTCGAAGCCCTCGCGCGAGCGCTCGCCAATGCCGGCGAATACCGAGATGCCGTGATAGCTCTGCACCATGGCGCGGATCAGCTCCATCAGCATTACGGTCTTGCCGACGCCCGCACCGCCGAACATCGCCGCCTTGCCGCCCTGGGGAATGGGGGCCAGCAGGTCGATCAGTTTTATGCCGGTCTCGAAAACCTCCGTCGCCGCGCTCTGCTGTTCCAGGGGCGGTGGCGCGCGATGGATGGACCGGCGCGGCAGATCGCCGGGCAAGGCGGGGCCGTTGTCGCGGCAGTCGCCGACCACATCCAGCAGCCGCCCCAGAAGCGCATCGCCCACCGGTATGGAAATCGGCTTGCCGGTGGCGCGCACCGGCGTGCCGCGCGCCAGCCCGGCCGTGGCATGAAGGGCGATGGCGCGGACATGGCATTCGTCCAGATGGGCATGAACTTCCAGCAGCAGGGGTTCGGGCCTGTCCCACTCGACCACCAGCGCCTCATCAATCTGCGGCAGCAAGGCGGCAGGAAAGACCACGTCCACGACGCCGCCGCGCACGGCTGTCACAGTCCCTGTGGCTTTCTTATCCATAAGTAAGAATAACCCGCAGAATGGGAGGACGCTTTGCGCCCGGTCAAAGCCGAAATCGCGGCGATTTGGCCAGCTGTGTCAACCTGGGAACACCAGATCCATCGTATGGCGCGCGATCATCAGATCCTCGTCGGTCGGCACCACCCAGGCCGATACGCGGCTGTCGGAGATGCAGGGGCCGCCGCTCGTGTTGGCGGCCTCATCCAGCCTGATGCCCAGCCAGGCGGCGTCCCGGCAGACGCGGCGGCGAATCTCGGCGGCATGCTCGCCGATGCCGGCGGTAAAGATCAGGGCGTCCAGCCCGCCCAGCGCCGCGCACAGCGAGCCCAGCTCGCGCGCGATCCGGTAGACGAAGAGATCGATCGCCGCTTTCGCCCTGGGATCGCTGCTGGCCAGCAAGATGCGCATATCGTCGCTGAACCCCGATACGCCAAGCAGGCCGGAGCGGTGGTAGAGAAGATCATGAACGCCCTGCGCGCTCATGCCTTGCTGCTGAATCAGGTAGAGGATGACGCCGGGATCGATGCTGCCGCAGCGCCGGGCCATCATCAGCCCGTCAAGGGCGGTAAACCCCATGGTGGTGGCGACGCTTCTGCGCCCGCGCATGGCACACAGGCTGGCGCCGGCGCCAAGATGGGCGACCACCACCCGCCCCTCGGCCAGGCCCGGCCCCAGCACCTGCGGCAGCCTGTCGGCGATATATTCATAGGAAAGTCCGTGAAAGCCGTAGCGGCGGATGCCCTGGGCGGATAGTTCGCCGGGCAGCGCGAAGGCGGTGACCACCGGTTCCTGGTCGTGATGGAACGCGGTGTCGAAGCAGGCGATTTGCGGCAGGTCCGGATGCAGGGCGCCGACCGCCTCGATCGCCGCCAGATTGTGCGGCTGGTGCAGCGGCGCCAGCGGAACAAGCGCGCGCAGCGCCGCCATCACCTCCTGCGTGATTGGCGTCGGCGCCGAGAAACGCGTGCCGCCATGCACGACCCGGTGGCCCGCCGCCACCAGGGTCCGTCCGCTATCGCCGCCCTCGATCCAGCGCAACAGGGTCTTCAGGGCATTGTCATGGCTGGCCGGACCATCCAGCGGCCTGTCCACCAAGGGTGCCCCGCGCGCGTCCCTGGCGCGGAAATGTCCGGCATCGCCCAGGCCCGAAATCTGGCCTTCGCAAGACAGAACATCGGGCGACAGGGGGCGCACCGCATCGTACAGCGCGAATTTTATGCTGGAAGAACCGGCATTGAGGGTCAGAAGGGCGCCGCTCACACTGCCTCTCCCGCCCTGTGGCGCGCCGCCAGCAGTGCCACGGCGCAGGAACTGAGACGCGCCAGGGTGTGGTCGGCGCGGCTGGTCAGGATGATGGGAACCCGCGCGCCGACCACCACGCCCGCCGCATCGGCCTCGGCCAGATATCCCAGCTGCTTGGCCAGCATGTTGCCCGCTTCGATGTCCGGCACGATCAATATGTCCGCCAGCCCCGCCACCGGGGAAACGATGCCCTTCACCTTGGCGGCTTCCGGCGAAACGGCATTGTCGAAGGCGAGCGGCCCGTCCAGGACGCCGCCGGTGATCTGCTGGCGGTCCGCCATCTTGCACAAAGCGGCGGCATCTATCGTCGACTTGATCTTTTCCGTCACCGTCTCCACCGCCGACAGGATCGCCACCTTGGGCGATTCCAGGCCCAGCGCATGGGCGAGGTCGATGGCGTTCTGGACGATATCGCGCTTGTCCTCCAGGCTCGGATAGATGTTGATCGCCGCGTCGCTGAGATAGAGCGGGCGCGCATAGCCGGGCACGTCGATGACGAAGACGTGGCTCATGCGCCGCGCCGTGTGCAGCAGGGGCTCGCCCATCACCGCATGCATCAGTTCGTCGGTGTGCAGGCTGCCCTTCATCAGGGCCTCGACCGAATGCTCCTTGGCCATCTCCACCGCCCGGGCGGCGGCGGCATGACTGTGCTCGGTGGGAACGATGGTGTAGGGGCCCAGGTCCAGCTGCGCCAGCGCGGCGGCGGCGCGGATCTTCTTTTCCGGCCCCACCAGCACCGGCACGATGAGGCCGGCCCGCGCCGCCTCGATCGCTCCCGTCAGGGAGACGATGTCGACCGGATGCACCACCGCGGTGCGAAGCGGCTCCTTGCCCTCGCACTGCGCCAGCAGCCGCCGGTAGTGGCGGCCCTTCTCGCGCACCGTCACGTCGGGAAGCTCCATGCGCGGCCGGGAGATCTTTTCGGTGGGCGCGATCACATCCGCGCTGCCCTCGATCACCACCTGCCCTTTCTGGTTGACCATGACGCAGTCCAGCTGGACGCGGTGCTTTTCCTCCTGCTTGGCCGAAACCTTGACCGTGACCGTCACGGTGTCGCCCAGCGCGACCGGGTGGCGGAAGCGGAAGGTCTGCCCCAGATAGATGGTGCCCGGTCCCGGCAGCTCGGTGCCAAGGACGGCGGAGATGATGGCCCCGCCCCACATGCCGTGGGCGATCACTTCATGGAACATGTCGCTCTTGGCATATTCGGGATCGACATGGGCGGGATTGACGTCGCCGGACATGACGGCGAACAGCTGGATGTCGCGCTGGGTCAGCTGCCGCGTCAGGCTGGCGGTGTCGCCAATCTCGATCTCGGCAAAGGTCTTGTTCTCGATGCGGACCATATTGGAATTCCTAGGCAAGGATGTGATAGCCGGCATCCACATACTCTATATTGCCGGTCAGGGCCTTGGCCGCGTCGCTGACCAGGAAGGCCGCCAAATTACCGACATCGTCGATATCGACAAGCAAATGTTCCGGCGTGCGGGTGCGCGCGCGCTCCAGCAATTCGTCGAAACGGTCGATTCCCGACGCGGCGCGGGTCTTGAGCGGCCCCGGCGACAGGGCGTGAACCCGGATGCGCCCGGGCCCCAGTTCGGCGGCAAGATAGCGCACCGAACTCTCCAGCGCCGCCTTGACCGGGCCCATCAGATTATATTCCTGCACGACCTTTTCGGACCCGTAGAAGGTCACGGTCAGCAGGCATCCGCCGCCACGCATCAGCGGTTCCGACAGGCGCGCCATGCGGATGAAGGAATGGCAGGAGATGTCCATCGCCGTGGCAAAGCCGTCCTGCGAGCAATCCACGATCCGGCTGTGCAGATCCTCCTTGGGCGCAAAGGCGATGGAATGCAGCAGGAAATCCAGCTTGCCCCATGCCTTGGTCACCTGCGCGAAGACGGCTTCCAGCTGGCCGGCGATCCGCACGTCGCAGGGAACGATGATGGGGCATTGCAGCGTTTCCGCCAGCGGACGGACATGGGGCTCGGCCTTGGCGTTGAGATAGGTAACCGCCAGCTCCGCGCCCAGGCTCCGGAAAATCCTGGCGCAGCCATAGGCAATACTCTGCTCGTTGGCGATGCCGACGATCAGGCCCTTCTTGCCGCGCAGGTCCATCACGCGGCTCCCGTCCCGCATTCGAGGGCCCGGAACCGGACCAGGCAAAGCAGATATTTTCGCGGGGGCATGCCCACCTTCCCGGTTTCGAGGTGCGATGCCCCCACTTCCATCATCGTGCCATTGTGACACCCGGGCATGACATTGCGTTGATGCCGATCAAGGAAAAGACCTGGCCCGCTAAAAATCCCGTAACGCGCGCGCCGCGACGGGACGGCGGCAACGCGGTGAACCGCGGCAGCATGAAATTAAAATAACGACGCGCGGCTGGCGAATTCGCGCGTCCGGTACCAGATTTGATTCCGGGGCAGGCATCCATTTTCACCGGACGCCCTTATCCTTTGGGGGGAACGTATGGGAGAAAACAATGCCTGAAACGGTCACCAATGTTCCACACCGTCACATCCCGCTGCCATCCGATCCTGTCGGGGCGCGTCACCTGGTGCTCAAGCTGCGCTGGATCGGCCATGAGGAGGAAGCCATGGCGCTCGCCCGGCGGTTCGCCGCGATGGCGCCGGACATGACCTTGGCCGAGACGCCCGAAACCGATTGAGCGCGGCCGGGCCAGGGACTTGATTGCGGGTGTTCGGTCCGGCGAACCAGGAACAGCACCGGCCCTTGAAACGCCCAAAAGCCATACTATCTGTGCTTTACCGCCTATCCCCTCCCCCCGGACGGCGGCCATGGCTTCGCTCTTTCCCCTTGAGCGAGGTTTCGAACTGGGCCGGAGCGCGCCATTCGCTGCTCCGGCCCTTTTTCTTGGGCGCAGGCCCTAACGGATTGCCGCACCGGCTTTTTTCGGTCACGCCGCCTTGCGGTCGGCCACGATATTGTCGGCCAGCTTGCCGCCCAGTTCCGCCAGCCGGTCGAATTCCATCTCATAGGTTCCCGCCCCCTGGGTCAGCGAGCGCAGATCCACGATCAGGTCCGACACTTCCGACAGCGGCATTTCGCAGCGCACCGTGTCCCAGCCGCGCCAGCCGGGCCGGGCGTCATAGCCCAGCGGGGCGCCCCGCCGGCCGCTGACCAGCCCGTTGACCTTGGCGGTGGCCTCGGAGGGGACATGCACCAGCACCCGCATGATCGGCTCCAGCAGCACCGGGGCGCAATCGGGCATGCCTTCGCTCATCCCCAGCCGGCCGGCGGTCTGGAAGGCGGCGTCGGAGGAATCCACCGTATGATAGGAGCCGTCGACCAGCGCCACCGCCACGTCCACCACCGGAAAGCCCAGCGGCCCCGCCTTCATATAGTCGCGGATGCCGCGTTCCACCGAGCCGATCCATTGCTTGGGAACCACCCCGCCCTTGATGCGGTCGTGAAAGGTGAAGCCGGCGCCGCGCGGGGCGGGAGAAATTTCCAGCACCACATCGCCGAACTGGCCGTGGCCGCCGGACTGGCGCTTATGGCGTCCACGCGCCGTCGCCGCCTTGCGGATGGTCTCGCGATAGGGCACGCGCGGGGCGCCGGTCGTCAAGGTCAGGCCATAGCGGCTTTGCAGCTTCTCGACCGCCGCCTTGAGATGGATTTCGCCCTGTCCGGCCAGGATCAGGTCGTGAGTTCTCGGCATTCTGCTCGAACAGCAGCGAGGGATCCTCCTCGCACAGTTTTGCCATCGCCGCGCTCAACTTGACTTCATCCTTGCGGTCCGGCGCCGTCACCGCCAGCCGATAGACCGGCGTCAGCCGTTCCAGCGCCATGCGGCCGCCGCCGGACTTGGCGGTGGACAGCGTCTCGCCGGTGACAAAGGGTTCCAGCCGCGCCAGCGCCACCGTGTCGCCCGCCTGGGCCGAGCCGCGCTTGACCTGCTTGTCGCCGGCCAGCGCCAGGATGCCGCCGATGCGCGCTTCGCGGCCCCCTTCGCCATGCAGCACCGCGCCGTCCTTGAGATGGCCGCGCAGCACCCGCGCCAGGCTGAGCTTGCCGCCATGCCCGCCATGCAGGGTCTTGAGAATCTGCACCACCGCGTCGGCGCCCTCCCCGACCGCGGCACGCCCCGCCGCGACACTGACTTCCGGCACGTCGTGGCGCAGCGCCTTGAGCAGGCGGCGCACGCCATTATCGCCCTCCGCCGAGCCGATCAGCACCGGCACCACCAGGCCCGAGGCCAGTTCGCGCCGCAATTCGCCGAAGATCTCGTCACGCGGCGGTTCGACGTCCTCCAGCAGTTCCTCCATCAGATGTTCGTCATAGTCGGCCAGCTTTTCCAGCATCTGGAAGCGGGCGTCCTTTTCGCGGGCATAGTCGCCGATATCCACCACCTCGCTGGCGGCGTGGGGGCGGTAGACGAAAGCCCGCTCCAGCGCCAGATCGACAAAGCCGGTGGCGACGCCCTGCTCCCAGATGGGAATCTGCCGCAGCAGCAGCGGCGTTTCGCTGGCCTCCTGCAGGGACGCCAGCAGGGCCCGCAGCGGTCCGCGCGCCTTGTCGAACTTGTTGACGAACAGCAGATGCGGCACATGGGCGTCGGCCAGCCGCTTGAGATAGGGCTGCAGCATCATCACTTTGGCGGCGTCGGGCTCGCACACCACCACCGCGGCGTCGATGCCCGGCAGCACGTTCAGCGTGTCGCCCAGGAACTCGATGGAGCCGGGACAGTCCAGGAAGGTGAGTTCCTCGCCCAGATATTGCGTGGTCAGCACGTTCAATTCCACGCTCATCCCCCGGGCGCGGGCTTGCGGGCTGGTGTCGCCCAGGCTGGTGCCGCCGCTCACCGAGCCCTTGCGCGCAACCGCGCCGGTAATGGTGGCGATGCTTTCCAGCAGCGTCGTCTTGCCGCCGCCATGCGGGCCGACCAGCGCGATGGCGCGCGGCGACGCTTTTATCTTGTTGGAATTTTCCTTGGAATTGTCCTGGGACATGCGCGCCTCCGCTTGCGAAAACCCCATTGCTTGAAAGCAATGGCTTCGGGCGGGTCCGCGAGTGGCGCGGGAGCGCCCTTCCAGATGGGAAATGCTCGCGCCGTTGGCGCACCAATGCAAGACGAACCGGTCGTCCGGGCCCAAAAATCGTGCCGGTCTTCACCGCGGAATGGCCGGCGTTACCGCAAATAAACCTGTGCGCTTGCAGCAACCGCCTGAGAAAGGCGGATTTTCCGTCTCAAGCATTGGAATCGTAGGGGGAGAAAGCCACAATCAAATAGGTGGCTATCGGGCACCCTGCGGGCGCGGATTCAGCCGTCCCTGCGCGGCACCGGCGGCACCGAGGTTGCCGGGACGGCGTGCGCTTGCGCCGCATCGGCCTTGGCCATGTTCAGCGCAAAGGCCGCCGCGCCGGGATTCATCGCATCCACCATGCTGGTCGGCATCAGGATGGTGGCGCCGCGTTCCTTGGTGGTCTCGTAGATGATGTTCATGGCGCGCAGCTGCAGGGCCTCCGGGTTGGTGGCGTAGAGTTTCGCGGCATTGACGAATTTCTGCGCCACTTCCTCTTCCGCCGAACCCAGGATGACGCGCGCCTGCTTCTCGCGCTCGGCCTGGGCCTGGCGGCTCATGGCATCCTGCAGATTGTCGGGGATGGCAACGTCGCGGATTTCCACCGAATTGACGGTGACGCCCCACTCCGCCGTCTTGGCGCCGATCACCTCCTTGAGGGTGGCATCGGCGGTCTTGCGTTCCGACAGCAGCTCCGACAGCACCGAGGAGCCGATCATCTCGCGCAGGCTCGTCTGGGCGACGCGCTGCACCGCGCTGTTGTAATCGGCGATCTCCAGCGCGGCGCGCTCGGCGTCATGCACCATCCAGAACACGATGGCATCGACATTCACCGGCACCGTGTCCTTGGTCAGGGCCTGCTCGGCATTGACCTCGGTGGTGCGGATACGCTGGTCGATCCAGGTCGCCACCGCATCGACGATCGGGATCAGGATGAACAGGCCGGGGCCCTTGACGGCCTGCAGCTTGCCCAGCCGCAGCACCACAGCCCGCTCCCATTGCTGGGCCATCTTGATGGAATAGCCCAGGAAGACGCCGATCAGGGCCAGGACGATGGTGACGGCGATGGGCATGTCGGCCAGCCGGGCCAGCACCGCGCCGCCGGCGAAAACGATGAAGACAAGTGCGCTGATCGGATTCATATGAACCTCCGTTGATGACGTGTTGGATGAAAAACTGTCGGACGCATTCTGTCTTGCCAGGGCCGCGGTCAGGCCCAGGCTTTCCGCCGCCGCGGTCCGCCGCACCAGGGACGGCACGGGCCGGCTCCAGGGGTCTTTCTTCCGGCCCCTGGCCAGCATTGCGGCCACCTGCCCCCAGATGATCAGCAGTGCGATGGCGAAGATGATGAAACCCAGATTGCTCATCGCGGCCGCTCCGCCAGCCGCGCCAGCGCCGCGGCCAGTTCATCCAGCGCGATACCCTGCGCCCTGGCCTGGGCGGCGACGCTATAGGCGAAGTCCTGCGCCTGCCGGCGCCCGCCGCGCGGCATCGGCGGCGGCGCGGCGGTGACGAAGGTGCCGACGCCGCGCTGCTTGGACAGAACGCCGTCGCGTTCCAGCTCGGCATAGGCGCGTTGCACGGTGTTGAGATCGATCTTCAGCGCCACCGCCACCTGGCGCATGGTGGGCATCTGCGCGCCGGGCTTCAGCGCACCCCGCCCGATCAGCGCCAGGATCTGCTGGCGCAGCTGGACATAGATCGGAACGCCGTTGTTCTGGATCGCAAGCCCCTCGAGCATTGTCGTATTGTATGAATATTTTCATACAGTGCAACCCCCTGCCGGCAGCGCACTTTCGCCCGGTGCAAAATCAGGGGAAAATCAAAGGAAGTAGCGCGCGTCGAACTGGAGCTGGAGATCGCCCCGGTTCAGGCCGAGGCCGGCCGGGACATATTCGCCGCGCCGCGAATGCATTTTGATGACTTCGCCGGTCAGCCGCACGCCATCGATTCCCAGCCAGGAGACCGCGCCGGTGGTGGCGTTGCCGTCTTCCGACCAGATGTTGGTGGTCGCGCCCACCCGCCTTGTCTGGAACAGGTCTTCGCGGACGCTGAAGCGCCAGACATCCAAGTCGTAGCTGGCAAGCAGGAATCCGGACTGGAACTTGGTGCTGCTCTCGTTGCCGCGCACTTCGACTTCGGTATAGCCGCTCATCTGCTGGGCGATCAGCACCAACGGCCCGACCTGGGTGCGGGCGCCGAAATTCCAGAACTTGGTGCGCCAGCCCCTGTCGTGCGCCGTGAAGGATGCCGGTTCGCCCTGGTTGTCGTAGCGCGTGACGGTGAGCTTGACGATGCCGGGCAACTGCCAGGCCGCGCCCAGATACCAGCCCACCTGGCCGTCGATCTCGTCGAACATGCCGGTGCGGCCGGGAACAGGGGCATGGAATAGGGTCAAGGTGGCGTCGGGCAGGCGTTCGCGTTCAAACAGCCCGAACGGGCGGTCGTTCATCGCCCAGCCGCGGTCGGCCATCAGCACGCCAGACTCGTCGTTGCAGCACAGCAGCGCCCCGATCAGCGACACGGTACCCAGATCGCTTTTCCAGCGCAGCGTGGCTTCGCTGCCGATGGTGCGCAGTTCGTCGCCGATCCAGCTGTTGATGGCGGACGGCGTCAATGTGTAGGGGCTGGTCCAGCCCAGATCGTCATTCTCCAGGCTGATGGTGGGAAAGAAGGCGCCGGCCTTCACCGACCAGCCGATATCCCCGCCCAGCCGATCGTAGCGCAGATAGGTTTCCAGCGCGTCCGCCACGCCGGGCGTCTGCGGCTCGGCCCGCAGCACACTGACAAGATGCAGGCCGCTGCCCAGCGTGAGGTCCGCCTGCAGCACCGCTTCGGCGCCGAATTTCTGGTCGCCGCCATAGCGCAGCTTGCCCAGCCCGCCGTTCAGCCAGCTTTGCTGGCCGCTGGGAGCGACGGCGCGCACATCCAGATAGCCGCTGATCGCAAGATCGTCGGCAAGATCGAGAGCCCTTGCATCGGTGGCGAAGCACGCCGCGGTCAGCATGGCCGAAATGGCGAGGCCAAAACGCATCGGCCCAATATAGACGGGGCTGCTTAATTCCGGATTTACGGCAAAAACCCAGGCAAACAAGCGGCCAAATCAGCCTCAGACCGGGCTGTTGCAAAAGCTCTGGATGCGCTTGCACGCTTCTTCCAGCGCCGTGTTGGAAGTGGCGTAGGAGATTCGGAAAAGTGAGGAGCGGTTCGCCATAGGCGAACGAAATGGTCCGGCGGACCATTTCGAGCGACGAACGCCGCGAGCTTGGGCGAGCGGCGGCGGCTAGCTAAGACTGTTGCAAAAGCTCTGGATGCGCTTGCACGCTTCTTCCAGCGCCGTGTTGGAAGTGGCGTAGGAGATGCGGAAAAAGGGCGACAGGCCGAAGGCCGCGCCATGCACCACCGCCACCCCGGTCGCCTCCAGCAGTGCGCCGGCGAAATCCTCGTCGGTGGCGATCACCTTGCCGCCGGGCGTCTTCTTGCCGATCAGCTTGCGGATCGAGGGATAGACGTAGAACGCCCCTTCGGGGCGGGGACATTCGATGCCGGCACCTGGTTGAGCATCGAGACCACCAGATCGCGGCGTTCCTCGAAGATCTTCTGGAATTTCGGGATGAAATCCTGCGGCCCGTTCAGCGCCTCCACCGCCGCCCATTGCGAGATGGAGGCGGCGTTGGTCGCCGACTGGCTCTGCAGCTTGGCCATCGCCTTGATCAGGGCTTCGGGCCCGGCGCAATAGCCGATGCGCCAGCCGGTCATGGCATAGGCCTTCGACACGCCGTTCATGGTCAGGGTGCGCTCGTAAAGCCCCGGCTCGACTTCGGCGATGGTGGTGAACTTGAAGCCGCCATAGACCAGATGCTCGTACATGTCGTCGGTCAGCACCCAGACCTGCGGATGCTTCATCAGCACGTCGGTCAGCGCCTTCAGCTGCTCGCGCGTGTAGCAGGCGCCGGTGGGATTGGACGGCTGGTTGAAGATCAGCCATTTGGTCTTGGGCGTGATCGCCGCTTTCCAGCGCCTCGGGCGTCAGGCGGAAGCCGTCTTCCAGCGCGCATCTCGACGATGACGGGCGTGGCGCCGCCCAGCAGCACGATGTCGGGATAGCTCACCCAGTAGGGCGCCGGCACGATCACTTCGTCGCCGGGATTGAGCGTCGCCAGCAGCGCGTTGTAGATGACGGTCTTGCCGCCCGGCGCCACGAAGGTCTGCGACGGCTTGTAGTCGAGATTGTTCTCGCGCTTGAACTTGGCGGCGATGGCGGCGCGCAGTTCGGGGATGCCTTCCACGGCGGTGTATTTGGTCTCGCCGCGCGGATCGCCGCGATCGCGGCCTCCTTGATATTGTCGGGGGTGTCGAAGTCGGGCTCGCCCGCGCCCAGCCCGATGACGTCGCGGCCCGCGGCCTTCAGCTCGCGCGCCTTGCTGGTCACCGCGATGGTGGGCGAAGGCTGGATGCGGCCGAGGGACTCGGCCAGGAAACCTTTGGGCAGCGCCATGACGCAGAACCTTTGAAAACGGCGCTTCCCCTAGCAACCGCCCCGGTGCCCGGCAAGGGGCTTTGGCAGCTTTCGGGTCGCCCCGCGGTGCATAACGCCCTATTATGCCGCGCTGGGGTTCATGAGTCGGGGAAGCCATGCGGTTTGCGGTGGTCTTGTCGGCCCTTTTGCTGGCGCTATCGGCCTGTTCCAAGCCCACCGCGCCGGTGGGCAAGTGGGAGGGCGGCTATGAACGCGGCGGCGACATGGTGGCGGCGCGGGTCGAGATCCTGCCCGGCGGCCAGGTCCGGGTGATGGCGCCGGACATCACCAACGTCGCGGGCACGGGCGCGCAGATCAACGAATACCGGGCGCGGCTGGCGGCCGGCCTGGCCAATGGCTGGGGCGCGGTCGAGCCGCGCAGTTTCGATTTCGACGGCAAGACTTTCCGCAAGCCCGGCGGCATCGCCCCCCAGATGGTGTGGGACAAGGCGACCAACCAGATGACCCTGGAACTTTACATCGGCGCCCGCGCCGCCCTGCCGGTGCCGCTGCGCCCGGTGGCCGACTTTCACGACAATCCGTTTGGACAAGGCTGAGAGCGCGTGATCGCGGTCGAAAAAGTCCGTGATGCGATCCATGGATCGTCGTCTGGCGGACCGCATAGCAGTATGCCGATAAGCAAATCGCCGCGTTGACAATTTGTCCGTAAAACCGGAGCCTCCGGTCCAACGCGGGCCGGAGCCCGCGATTTCAAAAAAACGCGCAGGCGGTCAGGGCTAGAAAACAGGTATCCTCATGAAAATCACGTCAATTGCCGTTGTTTCCCTGGCTTCGCTGCTGTGCGCCGGCGCCAGCCTGGCCCAGGCCCCCGCCGGCATGACCGAGGGCATGGACCCTGCCATCGCCCGGCGCATGGCGGTGGTGCCGGCGGACCCGGTGACGTTCGAAATTCCCCCCGCCACCAACGAATGGCTGACCTGGGGCTACGACCAGGAGCGCACCGGCTGGAACCGGGCCGAAACCACGCTGACGCCGAAGAATGTCGGCAAGCTGAAACAGCTGTGGTCCACCCAGCTCGCCGTGCCGGTGGACCAGTATGTCCTGTCCACCATGACAGCGCCGGTGATCGCGGCGGGCGTGCCGACCGCCAGCGGTCCCACCGACATGCTGTTCGTGCTGGGCGCCAACGACGTGCTGTTCGCGGTGGATGCCGCCAGCGGCAAACAACTCTGGTCCAAGAGTTTCCCCAATCCGCAATCACCCAAGAAGCCCAAGGAATGGCTGTGCCCCGGCACCGCCAACGACACGCCCACCATCGACAAGGCGCGCGGCATCGTCTTCTTCATCACCAGCGACGGCAAGCTGCGCGGGCTCAATCTCGCCGACGGCGCCGAGCGGCTGGCGCCGGTCGCCATGACCGCGCCCTTCGCGCGGGCCTGGAGCCTGAACCTGATTGACGATGTGCTCTATTCCACCAGCGGACGGGCCTGCGGCGAGATCACCGACAAATCCAGTCTCGAATATGCCGCCGCCATCTCGGGCCTGCGCCGCGCCGGTTCGGGCCCCCTGCTGGATGCCTCGGCGCTCAACGCCGCCGATGTCAGCGACCTCGCCCATCCCGTGGTCACCCACTTCTTCACCAGCGGCGCGCGCCCGGCGGCGCCCTGGGGCCGCGGCGGCGCGGTGCGCGCCCCCGGCGGGGTGGTGCTGGAAACCAGCAACGGCCGCTACGATCCGGCGGCCGGCGATTTCAGCGAAAGCATCCTGAAGATCGCGCCCAGGGCTGCGCGGCTGATGGACAGCTTCACGCCCACCAACTGGATGGACAATCTGATGCACGACATGTCGGGCTCGGCCTCGCCGGTGGTGTTCAACTTCGCCGGCAAGACCTTGATCGCGGCGTCGCAGAAGGAAGCGGTGCTGCGCATCCTGGATGCCGGCAATCTGGGCGGCGCGAACCACATGACGCCTTTGTGGCAGTCGCCCAAGCTGGGCAATGACGAAAAGACCGGCACCGATCCGGGACGCGGCGTGTGGGGCGCCATCGCCACCTATGAAACCGGCGCCAGGCGCTATCTCTATCTGCCGGTGCTGGGCCATCCCTCCAAGGACGCGCCGGTGTTTCCCAGGACCAACGGCGCCATCCCCAATGGCAGCATCATGGCGTTCCAGGTCATCGACGACGCCGGCAAGATTTCCGCGGTGCCGGCCTGGACCTCCGCCGACATGATCATGCCCGATCCGCCGGTGGTGGCGAACGGCGTGGTCTATGCGCTGTCCACCGGCGGCCAGGCGATGCAGAACATGGCCCATCCGGGCGAGAAGCGCCTGCCTTACGACATCAGTTCGGTGCTGCGCTCCACCCCCGTCAACGCCATGGTGCTGTATGCCTATGACGCCGAAAGCGGCAAGCAGTTGTGGTCCAGCGGCAAGACGCTGACCGACTGGGTGCATTTCAGCGAGCCGGTGGTGGCGCTGGGCAAGGTCTATGTCGTCACCCACGATGCCCATGTCGTGGCCTTCGGGCTCAAAAACTGATCAAGGAGACAGCGGCCACATCCCTGCTTCCCGTCGGCGAAAAATTTCTCGCCGGGCGTCCGGACGATTTCCTTCGCCGGACCTGAACAGGGGCCCGCAGGCGACATTCCGTTACAAATTAGAGCGCCCCCAACCCTTCACCTGCCACCCCGGCCGATGGAGACTTTCTGCCGGCTTGGTGTCCGTTCGGCGCTCCACCATGCGGATCAAGCCATGACGGCCGGACCGGTTGAGGTGCCCCCCACGTTAAGCCACAAGTCCGGCCGTCCCCTTTCCACCACCCGCCCATCCGGGGGCAGCCCGTAAGGCCGCGACAAAGCTTTACAAGGCTGGCCCTTGCCTCCGGGCCCGCCTGCCCCATATTTGCGGGGGGGGCCGGATGCGGGTATCAGGGGCCTCCAAAATACAGACCGAATCCACTGCGGCCCGGGGCCGCCCCAATTGGCAAAGAGAGACCGATGAAGTCCTTGTTTCGTGGCGCCTTTCTTCGCGGCGTAAGCATGACCGTGCTGGCCGCCAGCGTGGCCGCCTGCACCGCCAATCCCAAGGCCCTGGACCGCCCCGGTGACATGCCGTCGGCCTTTGCCGCGCCCAGCGACACTACCGCCCCGGTCTGGCCCCAGGCCGACTGGTGGGCGAAGTTCGGCGCCGAAGAACTGACGCCGCTGCAGCAGACCGCGCAGAAGGAAAATCTCGACATTGCCCAGGCCGCGGCCCGGGTGCTGCAGGCCGAAGCCAGCGACGGCGTCGCCCTGTCCGCGCTTTTCCCCAGCCTGGGCGGTTCGTTCAGCGCCGGGCGCAGCGGCGGCAACTCCCAGGTGCCGCGCGCCCATAGCGCCTTTAACGCCGGACTGACGGCCAGCTACCAGCAGGGCTTCTTCGGCACCCAGTATCTGAATTTGCAGGCGGCGCGCGAAGACCTGCGCGCGGCGCGCTATGCCGCCGCCGTGACCGGAATCTCCATCTCCACCCAGGTGGCGGACGAATATTTCCGCGTCCTGGCCTACCGCGAACGCATCGCCATCGCCAATGCCAACATCGAAGCCGCCAAACGCATCCTGACCATCACCGAAGCCAAGGTGAACAGCGGCGTCTCCTCGAACCTGGACCTGGCCGAACAGCAGGCCATCCTGGCGCAGCAGGAATCCATCCTGCCGGGCCTGATCCAGCAGGAAAAGCAGGCGCGCTATGCGCTGGCCATCCTCCTGGGCCGCGCGCCCGAGGGCTATGACGTCAGCGCGCAGAACCTGGACGGCATCACCCCGCCCTCGATCCAGCCGGGATTGCCGTCGGAACTGCTGCTGCGCAATCCCTCCATCGCCCAGTCCGAAGCCGAACTGTATGCCGCCCATGCCAATGTCGATGCCGCGCGCTCGACCTACTTCCCGTCGCTGAACCTGTCGGGCGGCGCGGGCTACGGCCCGGTGTCGGCGTTGTCCAACCTGTTCGGGCCGGCGGGCTTCGCCTGGACCATCAGCGCGGCGATCGTGCAGTCGATCTTCGACGGCGGGCGCATCCATGCCCTGAACGACCGGGCACTCGCCGCGCAGCAGGAGCTGATCGCCAGCTACCGCAAGACGGTGTTCACCGCCTTCAGCGACGTGGAGATCTCGCTGGACACGGTCAAGAGCACCACCGACCAGCTGGCGCTGGTGGAAACCCAGGCCAAGGCGGACGCCGAAGCCTTCCGCATCTCCGAGCTGCAGTATCGCGAAGGCACCATCGACATCCTGTCGCTGCTCAACAACCAGCAGCAACTGTTCACCGCCCAGCAGTCGCTGGTGCAGGTCAAGCTGGCGCGGCTGGAAGCCAGCCTTTCGCTCTACAATGCGCTGGGCGGCGGCTGGGACCAGAAGACCGACGACGCCGGCTACAAGAACCAGCTCGACTGGTGGCCATTGTAAGTGACCCCCGCCGCCCTTCGCACCTGACGGTGCTAGGGGCGCGATAGGGAGGTGGGCCGGGGTAGCGGATAAAATGAAAAGGGCGCCAAATGGCGCCCTTTTGTTTCAGCGCAAATTGCCCGCCACCGCCTTGGGCTTGTAGGGCGCGTCGAGATAGGCGACCTCGTCCGCCGTCAATACGATCTCGGCCGCGGCAATGGCGTCTTCCAGATGACTCATTTTGGAGGCGCCGACGATCGGCGCGGTGACGCCCTTGGCCAGCAGCCAGGCGATGGCGATCTGGGCGTTGCTCCGGGCGTGCCTGCGGCCGGTTTCCTCGACACGGCGCAGAATCTCCATGTCAGTGTCGTCGAACGGCATGTCGAGGATATTGTCGCTTTTGGCGCGGGTGCTTTGCCGGTCCAGCGCATGGGCATGACCGCGGCCCAGGAATCCGCGGGCCAGCGGGCTCCAGGGGATCACGCCGACACCGGCATCGCGGCACAGCGGCAGCATCTCACGCTCCTCCTCCCGGTACACCAGGTTGTAGAAATTCTGCATCGAGACGAATTTCGTCATCCCCATATTTTCGGCGGTGGCAAGAAATTTGGCGAACTGCCAGGCATGCATGGAAGAAGCGCCGATATAGCGCGCCTTGCCCGCCTTCACGACATCGTGCAGCGCCTCGACGGTTTCCGCGATCGGGGTGTGGTTGTCGAACCGGTGGATCTGGTAGAGGTCCACATAGTCGGTGCCCAGCCGCCGCAGGGACTCGTCGATGGCATGCAGGATGTGCTTGCGCGACAGCCCGCCGAGGCGGCCGTCGAGGGGAAAGAACACCTTGGTCGCCAGCACATAGGCCTCGCGCCTGCCGGCGAAATCCTTCAGCGCCCGCCCCACCACCTCTTCGGAGGCGCCGGTGGAATAAATGTCGGCGGTGTCGAAGAAGTTGATCCCCGCTTCCAGGGCGCGCTGGATGAAGGGGCGGCTGGCGGCCTCGTCCAGCACCCAGTCGCGCCATTTGGGATCGCCATAGGTCATGGTGCCCAGACAGATGCGCGAGACCTTCAGGCCGGTATGACCCAGACGGACAAGTTCCATGATCGCCTCCCAATAACTGTGCGCTTTTTAGAAGGCAGGCGCCCAAAAGCCAAACCGGCGCACCATGCAGCAAGACGGCCCCTTTCCCACCCCGGCGGACCAGCGTCCGGAATGCATGGATATTGCGCGGATTCTGCTGCATTGTTGCGGTGAAAACGCCCAGCCCCGGGCGCACGGGATCGTGCCGTTCGATGACCGCCCTGGAAAACGCTTCGGCTGAGCCGGAGGCTTGGTTCAAGCTGGACCAGAGCGGCCGCACGCTGGTCGCGGGCGGCCCCTGGACCATTGCCGACAGCGCCGAGATGGACCGGGCCCTGCACGGGCTGGATCTGCACGGGCGCAGCATCGACGCGATTGACGCCAGCCAGATCACCCGGCTGGACAGCGCCGGCGCCTGGCTGCTGCTGCGGACAAGGCGCGCACTGGAGGCGGCGGGCGCGGGAACCTGCGACATCCATCTGCCCGAAATGTACCGGCCGCTGCTGGAAAGCCTGGATCAACCTTGCGACGTGGAACTGCTCCATTCGCGCATCCCGCCGGGCTTTCGCGGGCGGCTCTACATCATCGGCCGCGCCGCGGTCCAGGCCTTCACCCAGGCGGTGGAAATACTGGCCTATCTGGGGCGCGTGACGGTGGAAACCGCCGAGGCGGTGGTCAGGCCCCGGGGCAATCTTCGCGTCGCCGCCATGTTCCACCAGATCGAACAAACCGGCATCAACGCCCTGCCCATCGTGGGCCTGCTGGCCTTTCTGATCGGCATCGTGCTGGCCTATCAGGGCGCCGATCAGCTCAAGCGTTTCGGCGCGGAAATCTTCACCATCAACCTTCTGGGTGTCGGCGTCCTGCGCGAGATCGGCGGATTGATTACCGCCATCATCGTGGCGGGACGCAGCGGCAGCGCCTTCACCGCCCAGATCGGCACCATGCGGGTCAATGAAGAGATCGATGCCATGCAGACCATGGGGCTGAACACCGTCGATACGCTGGTGCTGCCGCGCATCATCGGACTTGTCATCGCCCTGCCGCTGCTGACCTTCTATTCCGACATCATGGGCCTGATCGGCGGCGCCGTCATGTGCTACTTCCAGCTGGGCATCACCATCCCGGTCTTTCTGCGCCAGCTGAACGAGGCGGTGAACGTCAACACCATGCTGGTGGGCCTGATCAAGGCGCCGGTCTTCGCCTTCGTCATCGCGCTGGTCGGCTGCTATGAGGGCTTTCAGGTGGAGCGCAACGCCGCCAGCGTCGGCCTGCTTACCACCCGCGCGGTGGTGGAAGGCATCTTCCTGGTGATCGTGCTGGACGCCGCCTTTTCCGTCGTGTTTTCGGTGCTGGGGATCTGATGACAGGCGAGGCAAGGAACACCCTTCTCTTTCGCCGGGCACTCAGTGCCGGAGACCAGATGACGGGCGCGGCGCGGGCCGACATCATCAAGGTGCGCGGGCTGGTCAACGGGTTTGGCGACAAGGTGATCCACGACAAGATCGACCTGGACGTGCGCCGCGGCGAGGTCCTGGGCGTGGTGGGCGGCTCGGGCTCGGGCAAGTCGGTGTTGCTGCGTTCCATCATCGGGCTGGTGCGCCCCAGGGAAGGCAGCGTGGACGTGTTCGGCCAGCCGACCAGCAGCGATGTCGAAAGCCCCGCCATGCGGCAGCTGGAAATGCGCTGGGGCGTCCTGTTCCAGGAAGGCGCGCTGTTTTCCTCCCAGACCGTGGCGGAGAATATCCAGGTGCCCTTGCGCGAATATACCGGGATGAGCCAGAGCCTGATGGACGAGATCGCCGAGATGAAGCTCATCCTGGTGGGCCTGCCGCCCGACACCGGCAACAAGTATCCCAGTGAACTGTCCGGCGGCATGAAGAAGCGGGCCGGCCTTGCCCGTGCCCTGGCGCTGGACCCCGAGCTTCTTTTCCTGGACGAGCCCACCGCCGGCCTGGACCCGATTTCCGCCAACCAGTTCGATGAACTGATCCGGCGGCTGCAAAAGGCCCTGGGCCTGACCGTCTTTCTTGTGACCCACGACATCGATACCTTGCGTGCCGTGACCGACCGCATCGCCGTGCTGGTGAACAAGAAACTGGTGATCGGCACCATCGCCGAGCTGCGCCAAAGCAGCGATCCCTGGATCAGGGACTATTTTTCGGGCGTGCGCGGCCGGGCAGCGCTGGCGTCAGAGGAGGCGCGGTAATGGAAACCAATGCCAATTACGTCGCAGTGGGCGCCTTCGTGCTGGCCTGCGTCATCGGACTGGTGGTGACGATCCTGTGGCTGGCCGGCATCCAGTACAGCCAGGAATACGCCTATTACCAGGCCTATTTCAAAGGCCCGGTCACCGGCTTGGGCAAGGGCACCGCCACCCGCTACAACGGCATCGAGGTGGGGCGCATCACCAGCCTGGAGTTCGATCCGAACGATCCGCAGCGCGTGATCGTCAACATGCAGGTGCAGCCCAGCCTCAATATCCGCGAGGACAGCGTCGCCTCGATTGAAAGCCTGGGCCTGACCGGCGGCACCTATGTCGAGATCACGGGTGGCACCGCCGCCTCGCCGCCGCTGCGGGCCCATGAGGGCCAGCGCTATCCGGTGATCCGCACCCGGCAGTCCACCTTCGCCGAGCTGCAGCAATCGGCCCCGGAAGTCGTCGCCAAGCTCAATATCGCGGTGTCCCGCATCAACGACATGCTCAACGACGACAACCGGCGCGCCGTCGGCCATGTGCTGGCCAACCTGGACGAGACCACGCAGATGATCGCGCGGCGCAGCGCCGACATCGAGGCCACCATCGCCAATACCAACAAGGCCATGCTCGAGCTCAGCGATGCCTCCAACCGCATGCGGCCGACCCTGGACCAGGTCGACCTCGCCGTCCGGAAATACGGCAAGGTGGCCGACGACGCGGACGCCTTTCTCAATGGCGACGAGGTGGCGCAGCTATCCGGCCTGATCGGCGAGATGCGCCGGATGGTGGCGGACCTCACCCAATTCTCCGACCAATTGAACCGCACGCCCACCAAGCTGCTGTTCGGCGACCGGCGCAAGGGATATGAACCCAAATGAGAACTTCCATGATTGAGCGGCGGCTATTCGTGATCGGCGCTTCGGCCCTGACCCTTGGCGCCTGCAGCCGGACCCTGATCGGCCCGCCCGATAGCGGCGTCATCTATCCGGTGCGCCCGGTCTTTGCGGCCCGCAGCGGCGAGAAAACCGGCTGGGCGCTGGCGATCGCGCGCCCCGATATGGCCGGCGGGCTGGACAGCGACCGTATCGCCTTGCTGCAGGCGGATGGCACCATGGACTATTACGCCAGCGCCACCTATCCCGACAGCCTGCCCGCCATCCTGCAGCAGGCGCTGCTCGACGGTTTCGAGGCTTCGGGCCGCATCGACGCGGTGGCCCTGGAACAGTCCGCGCTGCATGCCGACTATAATCTGGTCACCGAGGTGAAGGATTTTTCGGCGCATTACAGCCAGCAGGATGGCATTCCCGGCGTCACCGTCAGCATCACCGCCAAGCTGACCACAACCCACGGCCGCGCCATCGTCTCCACCCTGCAGACCGTTCAGACCGGCACCGCGTCGGCCAACAGCGCCGGCGCGGCGGTCCAGGCGCTGCGCCAGGCGCTGGAGCAGGCGGTGACGGCCATCGTCGACTGGGCTCTGAGTGCGCCCATGCCGGCCGGCCAACGCCCCTGACGGCTGTCGCAGTGCGTTATTTTTCGGGCCGTTGCCCCGCTGCGCCGCCATGGTTCCATCGCCGCCGCCAAACAAATCCCGGAACCTTCGCGACCGGATGCGAGTTGCATTTGGGCATGATTTCAAAATAGGGAGGCACCCGTGCTCAAATGGGCCCTGGTTTTTCTGGTCATCGGCCTTATCGCGGGCCTGCTGGGTTTCACCGGCATCGCCGGCACTTCCGTGGCGATCGCCAAGGTGCTGTTCCTGGTTTTCCTGGTCATTTTCCTGGCGTTTCTGATCGCGGGCCTGACCTTCGCACGACGGGTCTGACCGGTTGCGGAACGCGGCAAGGCTGACCGCCTCGTCGGCGCTTTGGTGCCGCCGCGCCATGCGCCGCCGCCTCATGTCAGCTTGGCCACCGCCTTCGCCAGTTCGCGCCAGGGCGCGATGTCCCAGTGATTGGCCGCCAGGGGCGATGGCGAGGGCAGAATAAAGACCCGCGTATCGCCCAGCCTCTCGGACTGTTCGCCCGCGACCGCGCGCGGCCCCATCACCTTGCGCCCGCCATTGAGGCTGGTGAAAGCCAGGATGCGCGGCCCCGCTTTGCGGATGCGCGCCTTCAGGGCCGCGACGGCATCGGCCCCCAGCGCCTCGCTGGGCAGCTGATGGTCCATGCCATAGGCGTGCTTGGCGATATCGGTAAGCCCGATTCCCAGCGCCCAGAGTTTTTCATAGTCCTGCGGCGCAAACAGATGCGGCGTCAGGCCGACCCGGTGCAGCGTGGTCCAGAATTTGTTCTGGCTGTGGGCGTAATAGGCTTGCTGCAACGCCGACTGGCGGCCCGCGGCGGTGCCGCAGAATACCAGCTTCAGTCCCGGCCGCAGCCGGTCGGGCAATATGTGCTTCCTGGGCATCAGGGCGATTGGATAATGCCCGTCCTGTTCCGGCGCAAATGCGCGCGACCACCAAGCCCGGCGCCGGGCACCCGCAGCTCGACCGGCCCGGTGGGCCGGCACGCCGAAACCAGCGCAGCCAAGCCCATCGGGGCGGCGATCCCGGATATCGCCGCTTTTGGGGCGTTTGCGCCCCCCAGTCCCCGCCCGGTTCGCCTGCACGGGCCACCTTTAGGCAAGACAGGAATGCGGTGGCTGTGTCATCGTGGCGGCAAAACACTAGGGAAGGATTCAACCATCATGACGCCGACGCGCCGCTTATTCCTGCAATCGTCCGCCGCCCTGGCAGGCACCGCCGGCCTGGGGCTGGGAACCGCCGCCGCCAAGCCCCTTTCCTTCCGCTATGGCTACAGCGCCATTTCCTGGGGCACCAATATCGAGGAAGCCATCCGGGTGGGCCAGCGGCTCAAGATGCCGGGCATCGAGCCGTTCCGGTCCAATGTGGCGAACTATCTGGGCAAGCCCCTGGCGCTGAAGAAACTGATGGACGATGCCGGCTTGCAGATGGTGACCTGCTCCAATGGCGGCGGTCCGGATTTCTCGGGAAATTTCTACGATCCGGCCAAGACGCCCAAGACCATTGCCGATCACGTCAAGTTCGTGCGCGAGTTCATCGTCCCCTTCGGCTACTGCAATCACTTCAAGATGAATATGGGGTCGCGCCCGCCGGGCTATGACACCAATGACGACCAGATCAAGGTCTGCGCCGATGCCCTCAACAAGATCGGCGAGCAGACCATCAAGATGGGCATCCGGCTGGCGCCGCATCCGCACGTCAATTCGCTGGTGCAGACCGAGCATGAGGTGCGGCTGCTGATGAAGCTGACCGATCCCAAATATGTCTGGCTGACCACCGACACCTCGCACCTGACCCTGGGCGGCATGGACCCGCTGCAGATCATGCAGGATTACTGGCCGCGGGTGGCGGAAGTCCATTACAAGGACGCGCCCCGTCACCTGCGCGGCAGCAAGATCGTCGCGGTACCGCGCAGCGGCCCCGAGGCGGGCGGCCATGGCTGGTTCCGCAACCTGGGCGGCCCCGACTCGGGCGGCGTGGATTTCCCCGCCATCCAGAAATTCCTTATCGCCAAGAACTATAAGGGATGGGTGACGCTGGACCTGGATGCTTCGATGATCCCGCCGGGCAGCAACATGGAAGAGAACATCAAGGGCAATCTCAAATACCTGATCGATGTCCTGCATGTGGATCCTGCGACGGTGTAGTTTCGCGCTGCTGCTGGCTGCGGTTTTGGCCGCGCCGGCCGCGGCGGCCGGTCTCACCATCCTTTCGCCGGCCTCCGCGGCGGCGGGCGCGGAACGGCTCGCCGTCCGTTTCACGGCCAGGACCGGCATCGCGGTTAGCGTGGCCGGCGGCGCGCGCAGCCGGGTTTTCGCAATCCTGAAGGCGGGCGGCCCCGCCGACGTGGTGCTGCTGCCCAGCGCCGATTTCGCAAATCTGCCCGGCGTCGCCGCCGTGGTGCCGCTCGGCCGCATCGCGGTGGGCGTGGCGGTCCAGGCGGGCAGCAAGGTGCCGGACATCTCCACGCCCGAGAAATTCCGCGCCGCGCTGCTGGCGGCCCCTGGCGTCGCCTATGCCGATCCCGCGGCCGGCACATCGGCGGGCAAGGTGATCGACCGCATGCTCTCTGCGCCCGAATTCGCAGGCCTCAGGCGCGTGCCGGTGCGGGGGCTGGCGGTGCGCGGACTGGCCGACGGCACGGCGACGATCGCCCTGCAGATGCTTCCGGAGCTGGCGGCCAACAAGGATGTGACCCTGGCGGGCCCGGTACCGGCCTCCTATGGCGCCGGAGTGGATTTTTCGGCCGCGATCGCCACGGCGTCCGGCGATGCGGCGCAGGCCCGCGCCCTGATCGATTTTCTCACCGCGCCCCAGGCGGCGGCGGCCTGGCGCGCCGGCGGATTGGAGCTCGCTGCCCATTGAATTGCTGCATTGCATATTTTTTTGGCAAAGAACTCCAAAAGATTCATTTCACCTCGGTTTCATAAGCTCTTTCCAATCTCCGGAATCGGTGCCTTAATGGTGCACCGCAGCAACCCGTTCCAGATCGGAGTCCGTCATGGGTCAGGAGCCGACAAGCACCTTCTTCAGCCACGTCAAGCCCGGCGACACGCCCTACAAGGCGGGGGGCTTGCGCGATTTCTTCCTCTATCGCGACCTGGGCGTTGCCGGCGCCACCAAGGGCAAGGTGATCGCCCATCTGGTAAAGGCCAACATGCCCCCCACCGACGGTACCGGTTGGCACTATCACGTCTGCGATTTCCAGATCGTGGTGATGATGACGGGCTGGGCCAAGTTCATGTACGAGGACAAGGTCACCCTGGTGGAAGCCGGCGACGTGGTCCATCAGCGCCCCGGCATGGTGCACTATCTGTTCGATTACTCGCCGGACATGGAATATATGGAAATCGTTTCGCCGGCCGATTTCGGCTCGGTCGAGGCGCAGCCCGCCACCGACACGGTTCCACCCGTCACACCGTGGAAGTGACGCCATGGCAATCATTCATTCCATGGCGGGTATCACGGTTTTCGGCGCTGCACTCAGTCTCCTGATGATCTCGATCTCGCGCGCGCGGTATGGCGTACCGTCGGGTTGCAGAAGGTCGTGGAACCACACCGTGGGCGGACGCAGGACATAGGGCCGCTGCCAGCTGTCCCAGGGCAAGGTGGTCTGTGTCTTGCCCTCCACAAAGCCCCAGTTGATCATGCCGATATTGCGGCGCTTGCCGATGGGCAGCACGGTGTCGATGGTCGAGCCGGCGCCGCGTGCCATATATTCGGTGCAGATCAGCGGCCGGCCATAGCCTTCCAGCGATTTCGCCCGCGCCTCGAAAATTTCCGGCCAGCTATAGTCGTGGAACGAGATGACATCGGACTGGGTCAGCTGGGTCTGTTCCACCGCGTTCAGGCCGGCCAGATTCTCCCAATGGTCATGGTGCCAGACGCCGCTGGTGAGCGGCTGAGAAGGATCGGCCGACCGGGCCCAGTCGAACACCTGGGGCAGCAGGAAGGCGACATGGTCGAAGCGGGCCTGGGAATTGTCGCCATAGGAACCGCCGCCCGGATTGTCCGGCTCGTTCCACAGGTCCCAGCCCAGGACGCGGTCGTCCCTGGCGAAATGGCCCACAATGTCCTTCACATAGGATTGCAGGCGCGGATATTGCGCCGGATCGGCCAGCGACGCCGCGCCCGGCCCCTGCACCCAGCCCGAATTGTGCACCCCGGGAATCGGGGGGTGCTGGACGCCGAGCCGGGGAATGGGATCCCAGCAGGAATCGAACAGCACCAGCAGCGGCTTGATGCCGTGCCGGGCCGCGATCGCCAGGAAGACGTCGATGCGCTTCTTGAAGCCCGGCGCATCCTGCTGCCACAGCGCATCGTGCAGGAAGACGCGCATGGTGGTCATGCCCATCGCCTGCGCCCAGCCCAGTTCCTGGTCGATGCGGGCCGCATCGAAGCTGGCCTCCTGCCACATCTCCAGCTGGTTGATGGCGTTGGCGGGAATATAGTTGCTGCCCACCAGCCATTTCTGCCCGGCGTACCAGGCATTGGCCTGGTCGGGCGTCCAGCGCTCGCGCGCCTGCGCCGGCAGCGCCAGCGCCAGAACGGCGCCGATCAAAAGCAGTTTCATCATGTTTGCCCTCGGACGTGACGTTATGGAATACGCGGGTCTTCGCCCTTGTGCGCCCGGCGGATGGCATCCTTCAGCCGGACGTCCAGCTTGGTGCCGTCCAGGATCACCTTGCCGGCCTCCGCATCCTTGACCGCGCTGAACGGAACCTCGAAATCCCCGGCATTCTCGATATAGACGACAAGCTCGTGCTTGCGCACCTGGCGCACCGCGCCGAAGCCCTTTTCGCCGTCGTGCAAAAACACGTCAAAGCCTTCGCGGATCTTCTCGTGCATGGTGCCCTCAATAATAGCGCGGGATCGGCCCAATCTGCGGCGTGACATTGTCGCCCAGATCGAACATCACTTCGTCGACATAGCACCAGCCCCAGCCTTCGGGCGGGTCATAACCCTCGATGATGGGATGCTTGGCGCGGTGGAAATGCTTGGTGGCATGCTTGCCCCGGCTCTGGTCGCAGCAGCCGACATGGCCGCAGCTGCGGCAGACCCGCAGGTGAAACCATTCCCAGCCCAGCGCCAGACACTCTTCGCAGCCCTTGCTGCCCGGCGTCACCACCTGGATGGTGTCGAGATGGCTGCAAATTTCCTTGGCCATTACTCGGCTGCCACTTTCTCGTCTCCGGCGGCGCGCCGGCGCGCCAGCCAGGCATGAATCGCCGAGACCACGGTCGAGCCCTCGCCGACCGCCGCCGCGACCCGCTTGACCGAGCCGCAGCGCACGTCCCCCACCGCGAAGATACCGTCGCGGTTGGTCGCCAGCAGGTGGCGGCCGTCGGCGCCGGTGATCACAAATCCCTTGTCATCCAGGCTGATGCCCGAGCCCGCCAGCCAATCGGTATTGGGTTCGGCGCCGATGAAGGAAAAGACATGGCCCGCTTCACAGCAGGTCTCTTCGCCGGTGTCGCGGTGCTTCCAGCGTACCCGTTGCAGTTTGCCCTCTTCCCCTTCCAGGCCGCAGATCTGGCTGCGGGTGAGAACCTCGACATTGGGCAGCCCACGGATGCGGTCGATCAGATATTGCGACATGGTGGCTTCCAGGTCGTGCCCACGCACCACCATCCAGAGCTTTTTCACCTGGCCCGCCAGGAACACCGTCGCCTGACCCGCAGAATTGCCCGCCCCGGTCAGGACCACTTCCTGCCCGGCGCATAGCCTGGTCTCGATCGCGCTGGCCCAGTAATGCACGCAGCTGCCTTCGAAATCCGACAGGTTGGGGATATCGAGCCGGCGATAGCGCGCACCGCTGGCCAGCACCACGCTGCGCGCGCTCACCGTCTCGCCATTGCCAAGCTTGAGCTGGAACCGCGACGCGCTGGCATCCTCCAGCAACTGGACCTCGTCGGGGATGGCGATCTCGGCGCCGAATTTCTGGGCCTGGTTGTAGGCCCGCGCCATCAGCGCCAGGCCGGAAATGCCGGTGGGAAAGCCCAGGTAATTCTCGATACGCGCGGAGGCACCCGCCTGGCCGCCGAAACTGCGGCAATCCAGGACAATCGTCGAAAGCCCCTCGGAGGCGGCATAGACGGCGGCGGCCAACCCCGCCGGACCCGCACCGACAATGGCGGTATCGTAGATGGTCGTGGAATCGATCGGCCTGAGCAGGCCGATGCAGCGGGCAAGGTCGCCTTCGCTGGGATTGCGCAGGATCTCGCCGCCCGGACACAGCACGATGGGCAGATGCTCCGGCTGGATCGTGAACTGCTTGAGAAGGGTCTGGGCACAGGAATCGCTGGCCGAATCCAGGGTGCGATGGGGATGGCCGTTGCGGCGCAGGAAATTCTCCAGCCGCAGCATGTCGCTGGTGCCGAAGGGGCCGATCAGGATGGGTCCGGTCTGGCCGGCCTGCAGCAGGCCGACGCGCCGCAGGATCAGGGCGCGCATGATGCGTTCGCCCAGTTCGGCCTGCTGCACCAGCACGTCGCGCAGCCGGCGCGGCCGCACCACAATGGCTTCGACCGCGCCTTCGGCGGTGGCATCCACCAGCGCGGGCCGGTCCGACAGTTGCGCCAGCTCGCCCAGGAACCCGCCGGGACCGTGCTGGACAATGGACTGGCGCTGCGAAACCGCGCCGCCCTGGCGCACGTCGATCTTGCCGTTCAGCACAAAGACCAGGCCTTGCGCCACTTCGCCCGCCTTCATGATCGCGGCACCGTCGGCGAAGTGCTGGACCTCGCCAAAACGGCGCAGGTGGGCGAAGTCGTGATCGTCCAGATGCGGAAACATCTGGTGGCGCCTTGTCTCGATGATGGAGGGGGCCTCGGCCATGAACTCCAGCGTACAGAACGCAGCCGCCAGCGTCATCCCTGAACTTGGCGGAACGCAGGATCATGGTCCGCGGGGTGGACTGGACCCGGCGGCGCCGGTGACCCTGATATGGGCCGGACGCCTTCAGCGCCGGATCAACCCCGCCGCCTTCAAGGCGCGCAGAATGATATTTTCCACGCGCGGATTTACCACGGCCTGGGCGTGCTCGGTATCGCCCGCGGTCCCGGAAAGCAGGACTGCCTCGATTTCGGGCAGTGCCGGGGGTTCCGCGCGCACCGGTACAGGCTTGGGCACCGGCCGCGGGATGGCCGCGGGCACCAGGCCCCAGAATTGCGCGATGCGGCGGGTGGAGGAAATGCCCGATTCCAGAAGGAAGGGGCCGGCCTGGCCCAGGTCGGCCGAGTCGATCGGTGTGCCATGGCCAAGCGCCGCCAGGGTATAAACCTCAAGCCGGTCGCCCCAGCTGAGGCGGATCGCGCCATTCACCATCTCCTGGCGGGCGCCGGTCAGTGAAAGCTCCTGCAGATCGGCCCATTGCGCCACACTGGCCTGGGCATTGTTGATGTTCACGGTGGTGTCCAGGGCGCCATGCCAGATCGAAATCCTGGGCCAGGGCCCCTTGTGGTCGGACGCGGCGCGCACGGCGTCGCCCCATTGCGCCGGGGTGCGCAGCGGCGCACTGCGCATGCTTTCCAGTGCTTCGCGCACATTCTGCGCCGCGCCGAACGGCAGGCCGGCGATAATCGCACCGCCCGCGAACAGCTCCGGATAGGTGGCCAGCATCACCGCGCTCATCGCCCCGCCCGCCGACAGGCCGGTGATGAAGACACGGGCCGCATCCAGCCCGTGGGTTTCCAGCATGGTGTGGATCATCGCGGCGATCGAGGCGGCCTCGCCCTGGCCACGTGCGATATCCTCGGGATTGAACCAGTCGAAACAGGTGTTGGGATTGTTGACGGCCTTCTGCTCCACCGCCAGCACCGCAAATCCCAGCTGGTCGGCAAGCTGGGTCCAGCCCGCGCCCAAATCATAGCCGCCGGCGGTCTGGCCGCAGCCATGCAGAACGACAACCAGCGGGGCGCCCGCCCCGATGCCCTGCGGCAGATATTGGAACATGCGCAGATTGCCCGGATTGGGCGCGAAAGACACTTCCGCCAGCGGCGTACCCGATGCTGCCGGACGGGCTTTCAAGGGGTTCGCCTTTACGCCGGACCCAGGTCCGTCAAATCGCATCTTTGCCACCAATTCGCGCCACATGTATGGCCTCTATATGTTATGTTGCAGTGCAGCAAATTCAAGCCCCATCCGGCCTATTTCGGCGCGGCAATCAGCCTTTCCCCACGATTTTACACATCTTTGTCGAGCCGGTTGCCGCCGGCCATATCCACACCCAAGAAGCTTATGGGCAGGCCCACAGACCAGCGCGGACCTGCGCACAGACGCCGCCGCCGGGAAACCTGGCCGCCTTGCAGCCATAGCCGCAGCATCCGACAATATCAGCATGGAACAATATCTCTATTTTGGCAGCCTGGGATTGCACGAGCGCCAGTTCCAGATTCCCAATTTCGTCGGTCTGGCGCTCGCGCCGGCCCACGACCGCGAAGTCCAGCACAACCTCACCGATCCGCTGCCCTATGCGGACGATGCCATCGCCAAGATTCAAGCCCAGGATGTGCTGGAGCATGTGGCCTTCGAAAGCGTGCCTTTCATCCTGGACGAGATCTACCGCGTACTCAGGCCCGGCGGGACGTTCCGGCTCAGCGTGCCGGACTATCGCAGCCCCGTCCTCAAACGCCGCTCAATCTATGATGCGCGCGGACGAGTGATCGGCGATCTGATGATGGGCGCCACAAGCTATCTGGATCCGGCCACCGGCGAGGCGCGGGTGCGTTTCAGCCAGGACGGCGATGCCCATCTGTGGTTTCCGCGCTATGAACTGGTTACCCACCTGGTGCTGAAATCGCAGATCCGCAGATGCATGATTCATTTTTATCAGGGCTTTCTGGACGATCACACCTATCTGTGCGAACCGGTACCGGAAAATGAGATGTTCGTGCAACGCGCCGCGCCGCATGACCGGCGCGCCGGCGGCGCTCCCACTTCCATCATCGCGGACTTTGTCAAATAGCCGGATCCCGGCCGGCATGCGGCGGCGCGCCAGGGAATTTCGCGGGAAACATGCTAAAAAGGCGCCGCAGAAGCCGGTTTGGCGCGCAAGTCTGGCTCCGGGGGCCGGAGCGGCGAAGCACAAAATTAAAGCTAATCGGCTAGCATCGAGTTCGGCAGTTGCCAGCAACGGCCAGGCCCGAAATTATCGGACAGACATCAAGGTTGAACCGGTGCGATGACCCATCCAATTCGATCCGCGCGCGCGATGGTGATGCTCGTGCCGCTTCTCGCCTCCGGTTGCTTTTCACCGCCCACCGCAGTCGCGCAGGGACCGCAGGCGCCGCCGCCGGGATCGGCTGCCGGCGCACGTGAAGCCCTGACCGTCGGACCGGGAAAGGCCTACGCCCTTCCCAGCCAGGCCGCCCTCGCTTCACGGCGGGGCGATGTCATCAAGATATTCCCGGGCACCTATACCGATTGCGCCCGATGGGACGCGGACGGGCTCACGATTGAAGGCGCGGGGCCGAACGTGATCATTGCCGACAAGGTCTGCAACAACAAAGGGCTTTTCATAACCAGGGGAAACGACATCACGATCCGCAACATCACATTCCGCTCCGCCCGCGCCAGCAGTCACAACGGTTCGGGTATCCGGGCCGAAGGCAACAACCTCACGGTGGAGGATAGCCGCTTCATAGATGACGAGGACGGCATTCTCGCCGGCGACAATGCCGCCAGCATCATCACGATAAAAAACAGCTACTTCCGCGGCAACGGAAACTGTATCGCCGCCTGCGCCCACGGTATCTATGCTGGCCACATAGCATTGCTGCGCGTCGAGGGTTCCACGTTCGAGGAGCAGCATGTGGGACACCACATCAAGTCCCGCGCCGCGCGCACCGAAATCATCAACAATTCCGTCCAGGACGGTCCGAACGGATCGGCGAGCTATCTTGTGGATATGCCCAACGGCGGTTCGGCGATGATATCCGGCAACACATTCGAGAAAGGACCGCTGTCGGAAAACAAGAACGCCGCGATTTCCATCGGCGCGGAAAAGGCAAAGGGCCTGAACCTCCCGGGGGACATCGTCATAGAAGACAATGTCTTTTCCAATGACACCGGCGTTGCGACGGCCTTTGTCAAGAACTACACGGACGGACCCGTTACGCTGCAAAGAAATCGGTTTTCGGGCGCCGTCACCCCTCTGGGCCGTCCGGACCCTTCCGAGGAAAGCGCCGCGCGGCCGGCACCCTGACGGTCCCAGGCGCGGTCTGCATGAAATACATCCGGCAGCGCGCAGGGCGAAGTGGATTGCGGGCAATGCGCCTGATAAGGACGATGGTGAGGAAGGTTGGAGTTCGCATGGATACCGGGAAACTGAACCGCATCGGGCCGACGGTGCTGGACTTGCTGCTGAGCCGCCGTTCCTGCCCGGCCAGGGCGATGACGGAGCCGGGGCCGTCGAAAGGCCAGCTGGCCGATATCCTGCGGGCCGGCGCACGCGTTCCCGATCATGGCAAACTGTTCCCCTGGCGCTTCATCCTGTTCGAAGGAGACGGGCGCGAGCGTTTCGCGGACATACTGGTGAATATTCTTTCGCAGGAAGGCGCCAACCCCAGCCACATCGATGAATGGCGCGCGCGGGTCACGGCCGCGCCCGTGGTGATCGGCGTGGTTTCCGGCGCCCGCGAGCTGATTAAGATTCCGGTATGGGAGCAGGAATTGTCGGCCGGGGCGGTGTGCCAGAATATCCTGATCGCAAGCCATGCGCTGGGCTTCGTCGGCAACTGGCTGACGGAATGGTATTCCTATCATCCGTCTGTGAAGCAGAAGATCGGCCTGAAGCCGGGCGAGCGGATGGCGGGCTTCATTTATATCGGTACGCCCAGGGAGGAGCTGCAGGAACGGCCGCGCCCCGACATGAAAAAAATGGTCACGCTCTTCTAGCGTGTCAATTTTTTGGGCCACTGGTGAGAAGCCAAGGAAATTACCGCCTCGAATCCACCGACTTGCAATAAGCGAACGCTATTTTTCGGCAACAATCTGTCCAATCTCGGCCAAACATTTACACTCCTTAACATGACGGCCTGCTATTCTTTAATCATGACGTAAATTGAAAATAGCGTGCAGCAACAAGCTGCGACTATTGTGAACGATATCAAACCGCTATCCCGCTTCATTCGTGAACGACAACATGGATACGGTGACGGAAATGGGAGATGCGCCGGCAATGCAACAGCCTAAAACAGCAGAGTTACGGCTCCTTCTGGCCTGCGCACGTGCACATCCGACCGCCAACGACGAAACGGTTATCCGGCAGTTGTTGATGGAAGATGTCGATTGGGCTCTCTTTGTACGAAAGGCTATCGATCATGGCCTAGCGAGCTTGGTCGGACACGCACTGGCTAGCTTGGCGTCCGATAGCGTACCGGCCGACATTCTGGCCGGATTTCAATCCCTCCTTGAACAGACGCGCAGGAGCAATCGCGCACTACTGGACGAGTTATCCCAATCGCTGGAGAATTTGGCAGCCATACGAGTGGATGCAATTTCGTTCAAGGGGCCCGTGCTTGCGATGCAGGCATTCGGCGATCTGGGCCTTCGCAGTTTCCGCGACTTGGACTTTTTGATCCACGATTGCGACCTTCCTCAAACCATTAAGACCCTATGCGATCTTGGCTACGAACGCCAAGCCAACCTCTCTTGGCCCCAATTGAACGTAATTCACAAACTCCAAGGCCAAGAAATCATGTTCAAACCGGGTGTCGTAGCAATCGAGCCGCATACAAGGTTGACGCCTTTAAAAATGGCGCTCGACATTGACTATGACGGCTTATGGCGACGTGCTCGTCCTGAAAACATATCTGGGCACTGGATGCTGACCCTGGAGCCGGAAGACACGCTCATATTGCTCGCGATCCATGGCGGAAAGGAATTGTGGTGGGACATTAAATGGGCGTGCGATTTCGCAGACTTCTTGGCGTCCCATTCCGGGCTCAATTGGAACGCCATCACGGAGAGGGCGCGGGCGCAGGGATGCCTGCGCATGCTTTTGGTGGCTGCCTCGCTGGCACATGGTTACCTTGGCGCCAAGGTCCCGGAATTTGTCCTAGCAGCCGCCAACGAGGTCGCGGTCGTTAACGGAATCGTCAGGAGAATTCTCACTCACTGGGAACTGGAAGTGCCCGGCGGCCCTCCTAGCAACAAGACTTTGTCGATGGACCGACTGCGCCTCCATGATGGCATTGTCCGACAAATGTTCTACGCCGTTCGTACCTGGGTCCTACCCGACCCGCAGCATGTTACTCTGGCAGATCTTCCAAAGGCCTTGAGCTGCGCCTACATCCCCATCGGCCTTGCTCACGATGTCGTGGCACTGCCCTTGTATCGGGCATATGTGAATCTGTCGGGGCTAGCAGATCGTGTTCGTGACATTGTAGCGGTCTCTCCCATTGCACGGACGCTGGCGCCAGTATCAGCCGAATCCCGCAGACAATGGAAAATCCACCAGGAGGCCCGTACCCGAGCTCTCGCGGCAGTGGCTACCAATCCCAAGGATGGCGCAGCATGGTCCGCCCTGGGTGACGCGATGGCGAATCTAAAATGCTATAAACGGGCAATTGCCGATTACGACAAAGCGCTAGCGCTAACACCAGACAACGATTTCAATTGGGGAAAACGCCGGGCCGCTGTCGCCATTCTCAAAAAGGACGGCAAAAATCCCGATGTCCATGACATACCGGATTTTAATAAAAATGACGCCAATGGTTGGGCGGTCCGAGCTGGCTCATTCGCATCCTTGAAACGCTATGGGGACGCGGTAAAGGCAAGTAACGAAGCTTTGCGTCTTGATCCGAACCACTTGGCAGCAAACCGAATCGCACTTTTTTCCCGTTGTTACTCCTGCAACTGGAGAACCCGCGATGGTGACAGGCAACTTGCCGCCGAAGGCGCAAGACTCGGCAGACCTGTCATAACACCGTTTGTGCATCGAGCTATATCGGACTCCGAAGAAGAGGCCTATCTCATCGCCCGGATTTGGGCAAAAGGGTATCCACGGTCGGACTATCCTTTATGGCAAGGCGAGCGCTACAAGCATGACAAAATTCGATTAGCCTATATCTCGACCGATTTCCGAATGCACCCGGTAGGAATATCAATGGTTGGTTGCCTTGAACGCAGCAACAAAGATGCGTTCGAAGTCACAGCGATTTCTATAGGTCCCGATGACCAGAGCGATGTGCGTCGGCGCGTTGAATTTTCCGTGCATCGCTTTGTGGATGGGCGCGCCATGGACGATGCGTCCCTTGCAAAGTTGATACGGGATTTGGAAATTGATATCGCCGTCGACCTGAACGGCCTTACAGGCGGAAAACGTCCCGGGATCCTCTCACCGCGGCCGGCCCCCCTACAGGTTAATTATTTGGGGTATCCGGGGACAATGGCGGCGCCCTTTATCGATTACATCATCGCCGATCCCATCGTGATCCCGCTGGAGCATCGTATTTATTACAGCGAGAAAGTGGCATATCTGCCACACGCCTACCTGCCGCATGACAGGTCGCGCAAAATTGGGAATAATGCCCCGAGCCGCGAGCAGGAAAGATTACCCGAAACGGGGTTCGTATTTGCCTGCTTCAACAAGCTGAGCAAAATCAGTCCAGAGATCTTTGACATCTGGATGCGGCTCTTACACACCGTCGAAGGCAGTGTGCTTTGGCTACAGGACACCGATCACGCGGCGAAGAACAATCTTCGCTACGAGGCAAGAGCTCGCGGAATATCTGTCGACCGTCTCGTATTTGCGCGCACGAAGAAGCTGTTGGAACTTCACCTTGCCAGGCTGGATTTGGCCGATCTTTTTCTCGATACCCTGCCCTACAATGCTCACGCGACCGCCATGGATGCACTTTGGGCGGGATTGCCGTTATTGACGTGCATTGGAAAGACCTTTCCTGGGCGCGTCGCCGCAAGTCTGCTACACGCGGCTGGTGTGCCGGAGCTCGTGACCACATCCCTGGCCGAATATGAAAACTTAGCATTGGCACTGGCGTGCGATCCCCAGAGGCTTACCGCCATTCGGGAAAAACTAAAGCGCAATCGCAACTCCGTACCTCTGTTCGACACTGAGCGCTTTGCGCGCGACCTAGAATCCATCTACACGACGATGTGGGAAAGGCAACAGGCGAACTTGGCGCCCGAGAGTTTTTCGAAACCACCCTGCCCTCCCAAATGAATTCGCTTTACTGCCCCAAAAACGTTAACCAGCGTGGCCCAACATTAGTTGGAGAACTTCCAATCAAGGCAATGAATGAAGAACGGCTTCGTCAACAACCTATTTCAGCGGCATCGATCGGCCAGGGTCGCATGTCCTGTAACAGCAGATATATAGTTGTGCATTGCAATTTTCCGGCGCCTTGCTCGTGCGCGCCGATAGCACGGTCACGATGGGGACACGGCAATCGCGGATAAGTCGGATGCGGAACAGTGGGGTATTGAGCCTGGCTCCGACTTGGAAGCAAGGTGTAGATAGATTTTTCTGCTATGTTAATGAACAGTTCATCATCGAGTGCCTAGATTCGATTCAGGAAAACCAACTATCCGTGCGGACTGACCATTGAGCAGAACATATGGCTTCCCGCTGCCATTTCATTCCCTGCGTACGATAAGCGGCGGGGTGACGGGATCGTATGTGATCGGGGCCCTATTCACGGCCTCTTACGCTGAAAAGGCCGCTCGTCTGATCGCATCGTGCGAAAAGCTTGCGCTGCCTTATGCAATCTACGAGGCCCCTGCAGTCCATCGATCGATCGGCAGTCGAGGTGTTGACGACCTCTGCTATACGAAACCGAATTTTATCCATCATCTCCTCACGAGGCATAGGAAGCCAATCCTATATGTCGACGCGGATTGTGAAATAATCTCCGAGCCCAAGCTAATTGATCACCTCGTGGGGGCCGCCTGCGATTTCGCTATTTACAATAAATACGCTGATCAAGAATACACGCCTACTTTCGCTAGGGTGGAAGTCCGGATGCACCCGGATCAACCGCCGATCAAGAATCGCTTTCTTCGATTTTTTGGAGAAACGCGATGGTACACAACCAACCAGCTGAAGTCCTTTGGCTGCGTTCAGCTATATCGAAATTCCATTGCTGCGCGCGCACTTCTGTCGAAATGGCACCAGACTATAGCAGACTTTCCAGGCAGCGGCGATGACCGATGTTTGGATTTCGCTTTCAACAATTTGTCCAGGCGTTCATGGCAAACATGGCGGATGAAAGTTCATTGGCTACCCGCGTCCTATGCACGATTGTCCTATTGGATCTTCACCAAGCCCATTATCAATCATCCGGACTTTCCCGGAACCTACGCAAAATTCCTTCCAATTCAGGATACTAAGGGGCGCAAGGAATGCTATTTGAGCTCAATGATCCCAAGGGCTCCAGTCGGCCTTTTGCAGGAAGATTGTATCATCGACACCGAGCAGCATAAACTGTATAGGCTCGTCGACGACAGACTTGTCCCCTTCGAGCCCATAAGCCAGACAGTCTGGATTTGACCGGCGGCTTGCCCCATATTTTTGGTATGTTTCGACTGTCATACTGGTCAAATCGAGATGCTCCACAATCCAGACGCATCCCCCACTCTGAAAAATGGAATTCTCGGCTCCATTCGTTCGGTCAACCGAGCCGGAGCCGACGCTGGACGTGCTTGGGCAATCGCGCCAACCAAATACGTAAATCGGACCAAGAAAGGACAGCGGCCTTTCACATTTCGCGAGCGGTTGAGAATAAAATGCAAGACGGCTAGTGCGGTATTCGCATACAGCAGGCGGATGGGTGACGCCCCGACAGTGGTCATACGCCATATGGGTACCGAAGGTCTGCTGGCCAACTTGCTTCATGTCATCGAAGTGCTCGACCGCGTCCGGCCGGACGCGAGTGTGTATGTCGACTGGAAACTCGATGGCAGCGAATTGGGCTTTCGATATGGCGCCGTTGGCAGCGATGTTTGGCCCGGACTGTTTCGACCAATTGGAATAGGTCCGCGACCCGACGCATTCCGAGCCGATTTTGCCGTCGACTACACATTGTGGGGTACTGGGAAACACTATCTGAGCGGAACGGCCCTGCAGAATCAAAGAAAGGCCTACCACCGCACGATCACGAAGTGGATTGAGATATCAAACCAAAATGTGCTATCGCAAACGCATCAGACACATGCGGACTTTTTTGAGGGTAGCTTTTGCCTAGGCGTTCACCGGCGTGTTGGCAACGCGGGAGTTGCAAGTTTGCAGAGAAGCGGAAGGGTACCGTCGCTCAATACACTGCTGGGCCGCTGCGACAACCTGCTTCAATCCTTAGGAAGAATGGATGCCAGGATATTTCTTGCGACCGACGATGCCGAGGCGGCGAACGCGTTCAAAGAAGCTTTTGGCTCCCGCTTGATCGTCCGGAATCACGTCAGGCGAACGACGGCATCAATGCAAGAAGTCCATCGTGGTGATTGGGGAACGTTATCGCTCGCCGATGCCGAGGACGTTCTCGTCGACACGCTTCTGCTCTCCCGCTGCAATTTTCTGGTTCACGCGTCGAGCTCTGTGAGCACGATGGCCTCTTTCTTGAATCCAAATCTGACTTTGATTCCGGCTTACGAGGTGGGCGACAACTAAGGGGCATGCCGTTTTGGTGTCTACGGGCGCCTTAGGACTTGGGCTTCTTGCTCTCATCTTCTGTCTGTTCTCACGGCGATGAGACCATACTCTTCTCGTAACTATTATAATCCCATTCCAGCCTCATAGGCCCCAACGCCCGACAGAGATCGTCCCGACATTCGCGCGGCCGAATACCAGCAATGGACTTTTGCGGTCGGGCCTTTGATGCCGGTTGGCATCTTTATGCCAAAAACTTTCGGCCGGTCGCGCCGACTTTTGGGTGTTCCTGCGCAAGTGAATCGCGATTGCCCAACTCGTCACCGGGCAGCAAGAATCGTAACCGGTTTGCCGCGACTGCAGTTTTCTTTCGGTCTGCAATCCTATTTTCGGACGATCAGGCCTTCCTGCATAACCCGCTCGGCAAAGGCAAGCCTTTCCTCGTCCTCCAGTTCGCCCGGAAGATCGCGGATGGAATAGCGGGGCGTCTTCAGCGCGAAATCCAGCGCCTCACCGAAAAAATCGGGAAAGGTTATCGTCCGAGCTCCAATATAGACGCTTACGGATTCCGGAGCGGTGTTTATTGTGTATACCGTGCCGGCGCGTGGCCCGACTTGGTCGTCAAGCGTCAAAGGGGCGGGGCGGAAAAATGATGCAATCTGTCCAGAGACATCGAGCGGGAACCCCTTAACAATGTCATTCCTGTAGAGATCCACGACCTTTTCCAGGAATTCGCGGTCGAGCATGCCACGCAATGCCTCTAGCGCCTGGCTGGCGAGCTCTTCGCGCCCATTGCTCAGAAATCTCATCGGCAAGGCCATCCGAAGATTTGAGTCCCGCCGGGCAGCTGCATTGACGATCGCAACCAGGAAATCAGCCCATTCAGGCGGATAGGCTCCCAGCGTGATGTGAAGAGAACTCTCCGGCCCACATTCGGCAGCGTGTAGAAATCCGCGCGGAACGTAGACCATATCGCCCTGTTCCAGTGTGAAAGACGTCACTGCGCCCCGGAATACGCGGTCCTCGTCCGGAGTATTCGCATCCTTCTCTGGCAGAAGGCGCCGCTCATTCTCCACCTTCCAGTGCTTCGATCCCAAAACTTGAAGAACGAAAACGTCATGGTTATCATAGTGCGGCGTAAACCCCTTGCCATTGGGAGGGGTCAGATACAGGTTGGTTTGGAAATTGTATCCAAGTTCCTTTGATAGTTCCCGACACATCAAGTTAAGTTTTGGTTCGCCTTGCTGCACGCCATCCAGAACAAGCGTGGCGCCTTCGCGCATGTCGGCAAGCATGCGCTCGCGAGATTTCGCACTTGTGCCGTGATGGCGCGCGTTCTTATTGGCCGTCGCCTCGGCGACTTTGACGTAGCTGGGCGCGCGCGTGATGGTTTCGTCGAAGTCTTCCAGCGTAAACAGGTCGCCATAGTATCCGGGATTTTTCCGGCTGATAACAAGCGGTTTAAGGTCCCAATACTGCGCACGGAATTCTTCCTCAGACATTGGTGAAATGAGTGTTTGAAGCGCCACATTGTCGAGAAACCGCATAGGCTTGGCGGGTTGTAGCGCGTCGCCATTCGCCTGAGAAGCTAGGGTGCAATTGACATTAGCCGACTGCATGCGAGTTCTCCACTAAAGTGTCTTTCGTCAATGATAGGGCATTATGCGTGAATAATTCGGAAAGTTGGAACTCTGGTTAACCAGCGGATGGAGCTGGATTTTTTTGTGTGCGCTGGAACAACTTGACCCTCATTCATGGCAGGATTCTTGCCTGGCAAGGGACCTGTAGCGTTGATCTGAATCAAGTCTCGGCGCAATCGACCAGTTCCTCTGCCACCAAGATTTAAGCAAGTCTATACGGCGTGCGGATGCAACGAAGCCCACCAGATATTCACGCAACACCCCCCAGGGTGAATCCGCGAGTGGTAAACGAATTGTGCTGCATAGGTAGCGGGTCGCGGCGCCGTTCGTCCGACACGGCTGGGCGTGACGCCGGTCCGGTTATGACCAAGGTCCTCGCCAACGACAGAAACGGAGTGACGTGCCATCACGTCGCGGCCTAGCGGGCGGAGCGCAAATCACAAGGCCCTAAAACAACAGAACCCCTACACAATGAATGTAGGGGTTCTGCCGCTAAAACTTACCTAGAACCGAGTATTATGTACCGGTCGGAGGCTGACCGACGTCATCCTGCTGACCGACCAAGTCGTCCGCATGGCCGCCCAGCGAAAAGCTGTCCGAGCCCTGGACGGCATCGGAAGCATAGGCATCGTCGCCGGTGAAGTTATTCGCGTAAGTCAAAACCTGCGCGCCGGCAGCCTTGGTGCTGGCGCTGAGGAGCAGTCCGACGGCCGGCGCGGTCACGGCCACCTGAGCGGCAGTCTTGATCGCGGAACGGCGAGACTTCGCCTCCGTGACAATGTTTTCAATTTCCGTCTTATCAGCCATGTCTGTAACCCCACTAAAAATTGATCCGTGCAATTCCCAATGAACACACGCTTCGAGGAAAACAAAGCAATTCCGATGCCAATTTTTTTTCTTGTTTGCTTTCAATTAGTTGAATTTGAGCATAGTTATTTTTCCGCTGAACTGTAAAAAAATATTCCACATCCGGTATCGAGTTTGCGGTTCAGGATCGGGCTGGTATTCCGGCAATAGTTGTTATCATATTGATTACAAATGATTTTTTTAGCGGCGCCAGTCTCAGCTGAACCATGCTGATATGCAGCAAGATATTTTACTGAGCCCGGATGGACATTGAACCGACAGGCCAGAATCTCTAACGTATTGATTCGTAATGGTATTTTGGCACAGGCCTACGCGCGTATCGCCTTCTGGATAGACTCCGAACCGGTCATCAATCACCCCGGCTTTCCGGCGTGGAGCTTTTCCAATTTCCGTCCGACCAGGAATCCGAGCGGCCGGCAAGTGCGCTATCCGTCCTTGATGGACCGGAAGCAGGGGGGCCACCGTCTCCCGCGCAACTGCATCATCGACACCGAGCGGCGCAAGTTATGCAAGCTTATCGACGACAAATTTGTTCCGATCGGGTCGACCGCAGAAATTTTTGGGTATGACCTAAACCGTGCAAATTCGAAGCGCGGTGCATTGGCCCCTCTGCATCCGCGTCGGGAAAATCAGGAGTTCGCAGGCGGTATTACGCGCCTGCCATCTCAGAGGCCCGCAGTTTCTCGTTTGACCGGACAAATCTGACGGCCAGTTCAAGCACGGCGGACGTCGGTGCAAGACCGGCAAACCTCGCGAGTTCCTGGGCATAGGCAGCGGGTGCGGCCAGCAATTCGGCATACGGTACAGTGATGATGGGACGTGAATGACGTTGTCCAAAGTCATGCATGGCACGATAAATGACCTCAGCGCCTTGGCGGCCATATTGGGCCGGCCATTGCATGCGCACCCGGGTCCTCTCGATATCCTCCAAGGACCTTACGACGTAGATGAGTCGCGTATCGAAAACCTCGCATATCTGCGCAATAAGAAAAATGGATAATGGATATTTGAACAATATCGGAACTTCGCCATCGGGGTCATGCAATCCGTATTTTTGCCGCTTGATGTCGCGGTGAAGGCGGCGCAAGTGCGTCAAGGCTTCTTCGGCAGCGCCCGGCTTAAGTTCGAGATTTTCTTCAGACACGAAACGGCGAATAAGGTCGCGAAACACAAGGAATTCATAGCTGACTGGGGTTCGCGGTTCATTGGTATGGTGATAGGGACCAAACCCCTGCCCGCCCAGTTTTGCCATGAGGCCTGCTACGACTGAAGTACCGCCTCCCCAGGTGCCGCAAACCAGGACCAGCTTCATCATTCGCGGCGGAGCGGCCAGTCGGCGCAGGAATTTGGGGAAACTAAGCAGAGCCGACATGCCTGAGAATTGATACCTCTATTGCGTCAAAAAGCTTCCTGGACGATCTCTGCGGGTCCGCGGAATTGCGTTGAATGCTTCTAAATCGTGGCGCTAGGGCACCGTATCTTTAATAAGCGCCACAGCCTCATCCAAAGATGAAAAAGTTAGCGAATAGCACTCGATCCCGCCGATCCAGCGGATCAACTCCTGCACGTTGTCCCTATCCAGACGCTGGCGCAGCGCCAGGCATTGCTCCATCAAGCGGGCAAGGGCGGTGGAGCGTGAAAGAGGCTGAAGCCTGGTCCGCTTACCTTTGGTATAGCGCGGAAAGAAAATGTGGCTCACTAGGCCGGGCGTACGCCGTACCGTCGCGGCGAGAGGAGGCACGTAGCGGACGACCTTGCCGTCGTTGCGTCCGTGAACAGGCACGGCGGAAATTTCGGGGTAGTAGCGGGACATCATGTCCCAACCGGTGCTTTTGACGCAGACGGCAAGCGGGACCGGCGGGACCTGGTACGTGCCGCGCTCGACCAGCGCCACCTCGTCGGAATAATAGTCAAATCCGCTGTGGGTCAATGCCGCTGCGAGCGAGGATTTGCCGCTGCCGGCTGCAGCCGGCAATAGGACGCATTTCTCGCCTTTTCCAACGACGCCAGCATGCAAATAAAGCATGAAGTCGTGAGCATTGACGGCTGTCGACCACAGGACGCTTTTTACCAATGGACCCAGAGTGGAAAGCTGTTCAGCCCGGGCTATCGGCTCTCGATTGGCGTAGATATCGCTGCAAAGCTGTCTATCACCCCAGCGGGTGCCCAAAATATCCATTACCAAGCCGGGCATAGCGGGTTCGTCAGATTTTAGATGCCCGATAACCGCATCCACCATCCGCGCCTGGGCCCATTCTGCATAACGGATCAAGACGGAAGTCCCCAGCAGACGATAGCGCCCTTCGGCGCGGACCTTGAAGGGCGTAATGGGCGGCACCCTTGCGCGCGCCCGTACCAGCACCCTGTCCATGCCCAAAGAGTCGAATATGGGGGTGGTGATTGTCGTACCGTCGGCCAGCAGACCTAGCGAACCAAGTGCGCCAAACGTTCCCGCCACCCAATCCGCAGCCTTGCCAGGTGCCACGCCCTTCTCGGCGACAAGCACTCCAGCCAGCGCCGACGCCGGCACACCATCCCGCAGCTTGCGTACAATGAAGGCCGCCGTGGCATTCAACCCAACTAAGGACTGTGACGCTTCCGAAAAAACTACCAATTCGTCATCAAGAGGGAATAAGGCCAGGCCCGGACGTAGCATCATCTGTTCGTCCGCGATGGCCTTGGGCATTACTCGTGTTTCGTTGGCCATGATTCCAAAACCATAGACAAAATCATTGAGTTCTTCGTTAACCGGCCAAGAGGGCAGGTGCCAGTCAATTCACTCCCTATCGCCAACCGATTCAAAAGTCACGATTCTTGGCGATGGCTTTCTGGATCTTAGCCAGTTGTTCTTTAACGCGCGGGTCGTGAAAATCCTTTACAGGGCTCAGGAGTACCATAGCTGATTGCGGGCTGTTTTGGCTCATACGCAGGGCCACAAGCCGCAGCCGCACATCGAGCAGTTCGGGCGCCTCTGCTAGTGCGCCCCCCAAGATGCTTGCGCCCCGCTCGACATTTCCATTGTCAAACGCAATATCCGCCATTTGCATGGCGAACTCTGGATGTGACCTCACAAATTCCGGGGGAAGCGCCAGAATGATTTGAAAGGCCCCTCTGGTATTCTTTGCGCGGGACATCAGGACTGCTTGATAATAACGGGCCAATGGTGCGCGCGGGGACCGGATCAGAACGGAATCCAATTCGGTTTTGGCCCGACGATCCTGATTAAGCATTAGGAAAGTGTTGATCCTGGCTGCGTGCGATTCAATGTTATTAGGATACATCTTTAAAATGTGCTCGCTGAAGGCAAGAATTCTTGCCGTGTCGCCGGAGCGCTCCAACCGATTGAGTCTGGCAATCAGCGCGGGGCCGTATGTCGGGGCGACTTTCAGCGCCTCGTCGATCAGTTTGTCTGCCAATGCAGGATTTTCTTGTTGGAGCGCGATGTCCGCTCTGTCAGACAACGACAGGGGGGACCTGCGCAACGCCAACGATCGATCCATCTGAGCCGCCGCTTCATCAATGCGGTGAAGAGACTTCAAGGCTAAAGCGCGGCCGTGCAATATTTGCGATGCAACATCACCCCGAGCATTTATCGCAGGACTGGGGAATTCGCTAAGCAGCTGATTTTCCTCGTGGCGGGCTACCATGGAACGAAAGAGTGGCAATAACACTACTTGGTCTGATGCGCCATATTTCCGCGCCAAACGCAATTCCCGCTCTGCGCGGGCATCATCGCCTAGCCTTTGAAGGATGATACCTGTCAGCATCCGTAGATTTCCATCATTTGGAGATGCTCTGACTGCCTTTCGTATCAGGGTAAACGCCAACCCAACACCGCCGCTGGCATACTGTTTTGCAGCATCCAGGCAAGGGGCAGTAGCGACCGTATTCTTCGCTTGGTGGCAATAATCCGCAAATGTTGGCGCGGCCCTGCGGGCCGGTCCTGCCGTGGCCGCCTGGGCAATTGATCCGCCAGACACCACTAGAACTAGAGCGGTACCCAAGGCAAAACAAGTAAGAAAAGACGTCGCCGCGTAAGCCGTCACAGGACACTTTGTCATGAAATCTCCCGCCAAAGTCGTAAAATATCGAGCCTCACTGGACAGAAGATTGGTCGGAGTATGGTCCTACATCAACACGCGCAATGCTGGCATTGACCATCCCAGGCATTGCTCGCTGCGCTTAATTCAAACAAAAGCTCGATCAGGCTTCTATCATGCCCGGCAAATCCTTTCTTTATTCAATCCTCAAACATTATTAAATATGAATGAAATCAACACCTTGCGATAGACAGGTATATTCAAGAATTTCAATAAAGGCTGATGTGCAGACCAACGTTCACATACAAGACCAGCGCCCTTTGGGGGCGCAAGGCATTAACTAGAGCAATATTAACAATTTAGCGCAGTTTGGTTGTTACCCTCGCATGCAACCGACTATGTTCCATTGTAGTTTAAGGACACGTCTGGCTTTATCCCGCAGGCGAGTTCAATTGGCGCAGCGGTGGGTCTAATTTTGCAACAGTAGCGCGATTTTTCGCCTGAGGAGATACCCCATGGGTGCTTTTAGCATGTGGCACATTCTGATTTTGGGCGCGATCGCGCTGGTCCTGTTCGGGGGCCGGGGCAAGGTCTCGGATCTGATGGGCGATTTCGGCAAGGGCATCAACAGCTTCAAGAAGGGCCTGGCCGAAAGCAAGGACGAGCCCCCTGCCATCGTTGCCGAGCCGGCCGCCGAAGCAGCTGTGAACAAGGACAAGATCAGCGCCTAACCACTGGCGCGGACACGGCAGATGTTCAATATTTTCAGTTGGCAACACATCATCATATTGGTCGTGATCGCGCTGGTCGTGGTCGGGCCCAAGGATTTACCCCGTCTCATGAGCATGGCCGCAAAATGGGTCCGCAAGGGCAAGTCCGTGGCCAATGGGTTGCGCAAGAATCTGGACGATCTGACCCGCACCGCCGAGCTGGACGGCTTGCGCGCCGAAATGACCGCGCTGAAAAAGAAAAATCCGCTGTCCAGCCTGGAAATCACCGAAACCCCCTCCAACACGCGCCCGCCCCGTGGTTAAGCCGACCCCCGAAGACGAAGCCGCCCTCGACGCCACCAAGGCGCCGCTGCTGGAACATTTGCTGGAATTGCGCACCAGGCTGGTCTGGGCCCTGGTGTCCTTCTTCATCTGCTTTGTCATCTGCTTCTTTTTCGCCAAGCCGATCTTCACCTTCCTGACCCTGCCGCTGCACAAGGCGCTGGAAGGCCAAGCCAACGACCATCTGATCTACACCGCGCTGACCGAGGTGTTTTTCACCAACGTCAAGATCGGCATGTTCGGCGGGCTTTGCCTGGGCTTTCCGGCGATCGCGGCGCAGGTCTGGATTTTCGTCGCGCCCGGCCTGTATCGCCACGAAAAGCAGGCCTTTTGGCCCTTCCTGGTGGGAACGCCCGTGATGTTCATCCTGGGGGCGGCGTTCGTCTACTATCTGATGCTGCCCCTATCGATAAAATTCTTCACCGGGTTTCAGACGATGGGAACCGCGGACGCCATGGGCATCCAGCTCCAGGCCAAGGTCAGCGACTATCTGGACCTGGTGATGACCCTGATCTTCGCGTTCGGCCTGACCTTCCAGCTGCCCATACTTCTGACATTGCTCGCCAAGATCGGCATTGTCACCGCCCGGGCCCTGCGCGAGATGCGCCGCTATGCCATAGTCGGCCTGTTCGGCGTCGCCGCGATCTTCACCCCCCCGGACGCCTTCTCGATGCTCAGCCTGGCGGTGCCGCTGGTCGCGCTCTACGAAATATCCATCTTCAGCGTCCTGCTGATCGAGCGCAGGCGTGCGAAAGAGGACGCGATCCGCGCCAGGGAAAACGCCGGCTGACCTCCAAGATGTAGAAGTCGCCTGATCACCCGTCCCGGCTGCCGGGCCGGGTCCGCAGCCTTGCCCCGGCCCGGTTCCCCAGGGGCTCCGCCCCCTACATATTGGGGGCCCCGGATCTGCCGCTTACTTGATCGGGAGTGATAACGGGTCGCCCCCAAAACCGCCAAAAAGTGTAATTCGCCTTTACAATTTCGCGATGAGGCTAACCCAATATTTTTTCAACCATTTGATATTGCTAATGTATTTTTATTGGCACGCGAACTGCATGTTTCTGCCCAACATTGAACCGGAGATTCCACATGCGTATTCCTTCATTCCTTACCTCGGCGGCTTTTGCTGTTGCGGCCACTGTAATCGGCACGACCGCCGCACTGGCGGGTCCGTGGGGTAGCGGCGGCATCGCGAGCACGGGGAAGTGAGCTACGAAAGCCTGGTGCAACAGCCGGGCGATGTCCTGAATGGCATCTTCAACGTTGCCCAGATCAACGGCATCAGCGGGATTACCTACAACTACAGCAATCCCTACCTGATGGGTACCTTCACTGGCTTCGTGCTTGATACCGTGACCCCCATTGGGACCGCCGGCTTCCATCTGACCTTTACCGGTGGCGCGCTGAATTACTATTCGAACGCCACCAACCTGTTTGCGGGCACTACGCTGACCAGCAACGCCGGGACCCAGGCTGCCGCGATTGCCGCCATCCAGGCCGGTACGCTTGAGTTGAGCCTGACCCCCCAGCTGATCGATGCCACCCACACGCTCTACATCGATATCCTCGGCGGGCTGAACAACTTCGCTGCGGCCAGCACTTCGGCGGTCTATCTCGACATCACCGGTGGTGCTTCCGCGGGCCTGTTCTATACCGACAGCTTCCAGAACTCCTTCACCGGTCAGTTGGCCGACGCCCTCTACCAGGGTTCTGCCAATACCACGCAGTGCGGTTCCACGGGCCAGCCGGTGGCTGGTTTGCGGTACCAATCATGCGACTTTGAACGTGATCCCCGAGCCTCTTACCCTGTCGCTGTTCGGCGCGGGTCTGGCCGGTGTCGCTGCGGTCCGCCGCCGCAAGGCCAAAAAGGCCTGATCGACTTTCCTCCGGTTGCAGAAACGGCGCCCTCTGGGCGCCGTTTTTGTTTGTGCCCTGTGCAGCTGATCTGGCGCCGGCTGCCATCGCGATCTTGGCCGGACCGAATTGCGGTTTTCCGGGACAACCGCGTCCCGGGCCGGATCGCGGACCGCTCACTTGGCGCGGCGTCGCAGCAATGAGGCGGCCCGCCCTTCACGCCGCGCATGAACCGCGAAAGCAAACAGAAACCTGTGTGGCCGGAATGCGGCGCGGCCCGCCGCGCCATTTACCATGATGCCGCGATAACCGGTTTGACAGCATGGAAAAAACACGGAACAGTTTGAATTGCGCCATTGGGCGGTTGACGAGAAAGTTCAAAATTTACCGAACCGGCCGCAGCGGCCCATGCACAGGGTTCCCGACAATTTTTCGCACGCGATTAGCGCCAAAGTAATTGTTCTGAGTTCTGATAAGCAGACGCCGAAAGATGAACGGCGCGGTTGCATGAGGGGTAGCAAATGGGCGCGATCGGCAGGGGGCTTCCAGGCGAACTCCTCGCGAGTTCCACCGAAACCTGGCAGACCGAACTGAGCCTTCTGGCGCGCCATGACGTGTTCTTCGAAACCCGCGTCGCCGATTGTCCCGCCCTTGTCGAAGCCGCGCATGCGCTCCGCTATCAGGTCTATTGCGTGGAGCGAAAATTCGAGAACGCCGATGAACATAGCGGCGGCATGGAAACCGATGAGTTTGACAGCCGCGCCATCCAGGGCGTGCTGTTCCACCGCCCGACCGGCCAGGCGATCGGCACCGTCAGAATAATCCAGCCAGCCGCCTGCGCGCAGGCCGGCCTGCCCATCGCCCAGCTGCTGCGCGAGAACAACATGGATCTCGCCGACTTTGTCCGCATCGACGATACCGTGGAAGTCTCCCGCTTCGCCATTTCCAAGGAATTCCGGCGCCGCTGGACCGACGAGCGCGCCATCGCGGTCGGACACCCGCTGTCGCGGCAGGAAACGGCCCGGCAAACCAACCTGCCCTGCCTGAGCCTTATCCAGTTCCTGCTGCGCCAAAGCGTCGAACAGGGCGTACTCTATTGGACGGCGGTGATGGAAGGAACCTTCCTGCGCATGCTGGCGCGCATGGGCATCCACTTTACCTCGATAGGACCGGTGGTCTTCCATCACGGCTTCCGCCAACCGTCCTATTGCTATCTTCCCACCATGCTCGAAGAGCTGCGGTTCGAGAACCGCGACCATTGGGACGTCATCACCAATGGCGGCGAGCTGAGCCAGAGGCTGGCGCTGCTGACGCAAGCGCCATGCCCCCAGAAGAAGATCGCCTAGGCCGCTTCCCGCACGTTCCCAACCGGCCCGGCGCCGCCACCGCCCGCAATCCCGGGGCAGCCGGCGGCAACAGGCGGGGTCCGGCACGGGCGCCCCGCGAATTAGGTTAATCCCGCCACCCCCCTGGTGTATCGTCGGGCTCGGCCGCCGGGCGCGGCAGGGGATTCTTAAGCCGGACGGCGTCTAATCCCCGGCAATCGGTTCTGAAAGATATGGGATGGTCCCGCGCTTCTCCTACGCAGACGCATTCGACCGCAACCTCGGCTGGTTCACCGGGCCGGAGCAGCAATCCCTCAAGGGCAAGACCATCGCCATCGCGGGCATGGGCGGCGTCGGCGGTGTGCATCTTCTGACCCTGGTCCGGCTGGGCGTCGCCAAGTTCCACATCGCCGACCTGGACTTCTTCGAGGTCGCCAATTTCAACCGCCAGGTCGGCGCCATGATGTCGACCCTGGAGCAGCCCAAGGTCGAGGTCCTGGCCAGGATGGCCAGGGACATAAATCCCGAAGTGGAAATCGTGGAGTTCCCCGCCGGCGTGACGGCGCAGAATATCGACGCCTTTCTGCAGGGAGCGGACCTGTTCATCGACGGATTCGATTTCTTCGTGCTGGACATTAGGCGCAAGACCTTTGCCCGCTGCCGCGAACTGGGCATCCCGGCAATGACCGCGGCGCCGGTCGGCATGGGCGCCGCCTTTCTGCTTTTCACCAAGGACGGCATGCCGTTCGAGGATTATTTCCGTTTCGAGGGCAAGTCGGAATTGCGCCAGTACATCAATTTCCTGATGGGCCTGGCCCCGAGCGGGATGCACCGCTCCTATCTCGTCGACCCCGCCCGGCTGGACATCGCCAAGCGCAAGGCTCCTTCGACCATGATCGGCGTGCAACTCTGCGCCTCGTTCACGGCGGCACAGGCCGTGAAACTCCTGCTCGCGCGCGGCGACGTGAAGCCGGCGCCCTTCCACTATCACTTCGATGCCTATCTGAACATATTCAAGAGCGGTCCACGACGCGGCAACAACGGCCTGATCCAGCGATGGAAAGGCAATGCCGTCGAGCGGATGCTGAGAAAGCAATTGGGTGCCAGCAGTGCTGAACTATTCCCATCTGCCGCCGGCCGTTGAGCGGATACTGGACGCGGCACACTGGGCGCCGAGCGGCGACAATGCCCAGCCCTGGTCGTTCGAGGTCCGGGACGCCGATCATTTCGACGTCTGCGTGCGCATCGAGGCAGGAAATGTCTACGAATACCGGCACGGCGAGCCGACCCTGATTTCCGCCGGCACCTTGCTGGAAAATATCGCGATTGCGGCGCCTTCCCAGGGCAAGCGGGCGCGGTGGACCTATCTGGGGCTCGCCGGCGGCGTGCACCGCATAAGCGTGCAGCTGGAAGAGGATGCGGCATCGGGCGAACATCCCCTGTTCGGCCAGATCCAGGCCCGCGCGGTGGACCGCAGGCCCTACCAGCTGCGCGCCCTTGGCGCCGAAGACCGGCGCGCCTTGAGAGAAACCGCGGGCAGCGAATTTTCCGTCGAATGGCATGAAAGCCTGGCCGCCCGCCGCCGAATCGCGGCCCTGACCCGCCTGGCCACCGACATAAGGCTGCGCATCCCAGAAACCTTCGAGATTCACAACCGCATCGTGGACTGGAAGCGGGCCTACAGTCCCGACGCGATCCCCGCCAGCGCCCTGGGGGTGGACGCCCTTACCGTGAAAATGATGCACTGGACCCTGGCCAAACGCGCCCGCACCGAAGTCGCGAACCGCCTGGGCTCGCCTTTCTTCGCGGGTCTGCAGATGGACTTCCTGCCCGGCATCTTCAGCGCCGCCTACTTCGTATTCCGCCTCGCGCAGCGCTGCGCCGATCAGCACGAACAGGTGAACCAGACGCTGCGCCTGGGACAGGCGGTTCAGCGCTTCTGGCTGACCGCCGCCAAACGGGGGCTCGCGCTGCAGCCTTGCCTGGCGACGCTGGCCTTCGGGCATTACGGGCGCGCCGGCGAAGCGTTTACGGTCAGCACCGGGGAGCGGCGCAAGGCCGAAAATCTTGCCCGACAAGCCGACAGGGAACTGTCGGACCTGCCGACCGTGGGATTTCTGGGCCGCATCGGCTTTCCCAGGGCCAAGCTCGAAAGCCGCTCCCTGCGCCGCCCGCTGGCCCAGCTGGTCCAGGATCCGGCGGGCTAGCGCCCATCAGGCGGTATCCTCAATAAGGCTTTCAACCGCGCGGATGTCAGGCCCTGACCGACCTGGGCATCAGCCATATTCCCACCGCCGTAAGCGCGACCACCGTGCCCAGCAGCGCGAACATGTGGTTGGTCGCCAGCATGATGCTCTGGTCCTGCACCATCCCGTCCAGGGCGCCCAGCGCCTGATTGGCGGGCAAGCCCCGCTCGCCCAGTTTCGCCAGGAAGTCCTGCGAGCGATGCAAGCTGCCCACCAGGGCGCTGCGCGAGGCGGTGGCGTCCGAACTCCAGGCCGAAATGACGGCAGCGGTTGCAATGGCGCCGGCAATGGTGCGCAGGAAATTTATCAGGCCCGAGGCCGCGGCAGTCTCGCTCGGCTTCACCGCCGTCATGGACAGGGTCATCAGCGGTACGAAGAAGAGCGGGATGCCGATCCCCATCGCCAGTTGCGGCAGGATCATCGTCTCGAAGCTGATGTTGAGGGCAAAGCCGGCACGATAGAAGATCGACAGGGACAGGATGCCAAGCCCCAGCGACATCAGGGCACGCGGATCGACGCGCGTCATGAGAATGGCCGCCAGGGGCGCGACGATTACCCCAAACACGGCCTGGAACGACAGGACATAGCCGGACAGGGTCGAGGTGTAACCGAGATTGAGCTGCAGCCAGAGCGGCAGCAGGACGATCGACGCGAAAAAGGCGCCAAATGCGAAAGTCATCGCGGCGGCCGAGACGGCAAAGCCGCGATGCCGGAACACGCGCAAATCCACGATCGGGTGGTCGTCCGTCAGTTCCCAGATGAGGAATGCGACGAATCCCAGAACCGCGACAACCAGCAGCCCCAGGATCCAGGGAGAGGCAAACCAGTCCTGGTTTTGCCCATTGTCCAGCATGATCTGCAACGCACTCACCCAGATCGCCAGCAGGACCAGGCCGGTGAAATCAATCGGCACTTTGGCAGTCGCCGTCTCACGTTTGCGAAACAGCGACCAGGCACCGAACGCACAGACGATGGCCACCGGAATATTTATGTAGAAGGCCCACCGCCAGCCGATGCTGTCGGCCAGGGTGCCGCCCAGGATCGGGCCGGCTATCGGCGCCAGGATGGTCGTCATCATCCACAACCCCATCGCCAGTTCCACGCGATGGGACGGCGTCACGCGCATGATCAGGGTCTGCGACGCCGGCATCAGCGGGCCGCCGCACAGGCCCTGAAACACCCGGAACACGACCAGCATGGTCAGGGACGAGGCGATACCGCACAACATGGAAAACATCGCAAAGCCGACAATCGCGACCAGGAAGGTACGAACCACGCCGAAGCGCGCGACCAGCCAGCCCGACAAAGGAACGGTAAAGGCTTCGGCGACCGCATAGGAGGTTATGGTCCATGTCCCTTCATTGGCGGAGGCCGCGAAGGCGCCGGCGATGTGGGGGACGGCGACATTGATGATCGTGGTGTCCAGGATCACAATGAAGGTGGCGAGAGACAGCACGAATATCGCCGCGACCAGCGGCGCACCGGTCATGGGCGGCAAACCGGCGTCCCGGCCGGCTGGCGAACTCACGGCAGCGGCGCGAGGTGCATGTTCCACGGTTTGCTTTGGCGATGATGTTGGCCGGGCGATGGAATAGGATTAGCGCTAGTCCCGCCGCGCAACAAGGATGGCGCCGGCCCCGCCGCCGCCGCCGCGCGCGGCTGCCGGGCGGGCGATTTTGCCGTGCCCGGCCCGATAATCCGTAGTAGTTTTGAAGAAAGTGATTCGGCTCGGCAGCGTGAGCCGGAGCGTTTTTGATCTGCCGGCCGGTTGGGTTCGTGTTGCCGCCGCCGGCAGTCTTTTCTGCTTGAAAAGCACGCCGTTGGGCGGGATTGGGTGGAAGGGCAATGAGAGCCGGGGCAGCGGGCGGCACGAAGCGCGGGTGCAATCGCCGTGTTCTGAGGTAGCCGCATGGCCCATTCCGAGGCAATTCCTATGCCCGGCGGATCTGTTTCCGATTCCCACCTCTCCGCCAGCCGGGACGTCCGCGCCTTTTGGCGCAAGCGTCTTTTGACGGGGCTGGCGCTTTGTGCCCTGACCGGCGCGGCGGTGTTCGCCGTCCGCTGGTACCTGGAAAGCACGAGATTCGTATCCACCGACGATGCCTATGTGGAAGCGCCGCTCGCGGAAATCACGCCGCAGACCGACGGCACCATCGCAAGGGTCCTGGTCTCCGATACCCAGCATGTGCGGCGCGGGGATCTGTTGATTCAGCTCGACCCGGCCGACGCCGATCTTGCCGTTCAGCAGGCCCGGGCGGCCTACGACCAGGCAACGCGGCGGGGGGAGCAATATGTCGCCAACGTCAACGCGGCCCAGGCGAACGTCGCGGGCAAACAGTCCAATCTGAGGCGCGCCGAACTGGCCCTGCGCCGGCGGACCGGCGTTTCGGAAACCGGCGCGGTTTCAGCGGAAGAAATTTCCAACGCCAGAAACGCCCTGGATGCCGCAAGATCCGAGCTGAGCGTGGCCGAACAGCAATTGGCGGCACAGCGGACCCTGACCCAGGGCGACGATATCGCGCGCAATCCCGAGGTCCTGGCCGCAAAGGCGGCCCTGGACAAGGCGTTGCTGGACCTGGCGCGCACCCAAATTCGCGCCCCGGTCGACGGGGTTGTGGCGGGCCGGCATGCCCAGATCGGTCAACGCATCAAGGTCGGGTCCAACCTGATGAACGTCGTCCCCCTGATGGACGCGCATGTCGATGCGAATTTCAAGGAAGTGCAGTTGCAGCACATCCGGCCCGGCCAGCGGGTTGACCTGATATCAGATCTCTATGGGAGCGATGTGGTCTTTCACGGCCGGGTGGAGGGGCTGGGCGGCGGCACAGGATCGGCCTTCGCGGTCATTCCCGCCCAGAATGCGACCGGGAACTGGATCAAGGTGGTTCAACGCCTGCCGGTTCGCATCGCCCTGGACCCCGAAGAACTTGCCCGCAATCCGCTGCGCGTCGGCGTTTCGATGACGGCCAAGGTCTATCTCGGCGATCCCGCCGGCGTGGCGCCGACGCCGGGACTGCGCATCACGCGCGAGGCCGCTACGCCGATGCTGCGAACCGCCAGCCAGGATCAGGCACCGGCGCTGCGCACCGCCCAGGCAGAGCCGACACCCAGGCTGCGGACCGCCAGCGACGAAGGACCGCCCCTGCTGCGGCCGGCCACTGGGCGCGGACCATACTGGGGCCCGTGTGTCGGTGATTGCGCAACGCTCGCCGTCGCGGGTCTGCCAAATCTTCGAGGACCAGGCCCGGTCAAATAACAACCATAAGTTGTAATTTTGTATCCCTCTGTGTTTGCCATTTCGTCAGATCGCACGGTTATGATGGCGCAGCATGCAGCTTTGCATTGCACTGTTTCTTAGGATTCAATAGCTTATCAGGAAATGAGGCCATGGCTCGGCCGAGGTCTACTTAAGGGGGTAATCATGAAACCGAATTTCGCATTGCGCGGCTGGATCAATTCGACTCTGGCGGCGGCGGCGATCCTGTTCACGGGCCTGTGCTATGCGACCGGCCCTGCGGTCGCCCAGCCGACCCCGGCGGCGACGGAAGTTTCCAAATATGTGATCGGCCCGGGCGACCAGCTCGAAATCTCCGTCTGGCACAATCCAGAGTTGTCGACCAAGGTTCCGGTACGGCCGGATGGCAGAATTTCCACCCCCCTGGTGACGGACGTCGTGGCGGCCGGCCGGACGCCGGAAGAACTCAGCCATGACATCGAGGCCCGCCTGAAGAAATACGTCTCCGATCCCATCGTGACGGTGATCGTCAGCAGCTTTGTCGGCCCCTATAGCCAGCAGGTGCGTATCGTGGGCGAGGCCGGTACACCCAAGGCCCTTCCCTATTCGGCCCATATGACCGTGCTGGATGCGATGATCGCTGCCGGCGGCCTGACGCCCTTTGCATCGGGAAATCGCGCCAAGCTTGTGCGCAAGGCCAACGGCAAGGAAGTCAGTACGACCTTGCGGCTGTCGGATCTTCTCAAGGACGGCGACCTCACCGCCAATACGGAGCTGCAGCCCGGCGATATCATCATCATTCCCCAATCCTTCTTCTGATTTGCCGTTGAACGGCTGGGATTCACTACGAGCTAGGGAAGCATTCTTTGGGACACAAAACGCGCCAGATGCTGTCCAGACCGCATCGTAGATTTCTCAAGTATGGCGCCGCTTCGGCCGCCTTGGCGGTTTCGCTGTTGGCGGCGCCCCTTGCCCATGCGCAGGAAGGTCCGGCAGCAGGCGGATCTTCCCAGGCGGGCACGGCCACGCCCTCCTCCTCTTCGGAGCAACGCCCCTCCGGCGGCGTGTCGGATTACGTCGGCTCGCTGATCCCGGGGTTCGCCGTGACGGCGGCGGTTAACCTTAGCGAGACCTATGCCACCAATGTGGCCGGGTTCGCGGGTAATGCGCGATCCGACTGGATCACCCTCGTCGGTGGGAGCCTGCAAATCAATGAACACTCTGCCCGCGTCAGTCTCGACGCCTCCTATCATGGCTCCGCCAATTTTTACGCCAACGGAAACCAGTCCACCCAGTTCATCAATGATCTGCAGGCCGTCGGCAGCGTCATCGCGATTCCGGACTATCTGACTTTCGTCGGCCGGGCCTTTGCCCAGCCGGTCGTGATCAGCAATGTGGGTGTGGCGACGGCCAATGGCAGCGTAGCCTCCAACGGCTTTCGCAATTCCTACGGCCTGTCCGGCGGGCCGGACCTTACGTTCCACTTCGGCAATTTTGCGGATTCCGACACCACGGCGAATTATGGCGCCGCCTATTTCACCAATCCCGGCGGCAACGCGGCGCTTTCGGCGATTCCCGGCGTGCGGGGGCCCCAGAATATGGTGATGCGGAGCATCAACGAAACGCTGACCAGCGGGACCGACTTCAGCCGCTTGATTTGGACCCTGTCGGGCGTTCTGCAGGAGCTTGACCGCCCCCAGGGATTGTTTTCGGAAAAAGTCGGCCTGGGCCATTTCCAATATGCGATTACCCGCGAAATATCCCTGCTCGCAACCGGCGGCTATGATGCCATCTCCAATACGACCCCTCTGACCCGCGACGTCAGCGGGCCGGTCGCAACGGGCGGCGTCGGGATCACGGTCGGAGAAGATTTGTACTTCCAGGTTGAAGTCGGCCAGAAATACAATAGCGCGAGCTACCAGGGGGTCTTGCGCTGGAACATCACACCGAACGCCGCCCTTACCGGATCGGCGACCGATACGATCACCACTCCCGAAGGACAACTCCTCAACAGCCTCTCCAACCTTACTTCGTCGGCCAATGGCACGCTGACCTCGATCGCCAATGTTTATGCGAGCGGTGCGGCCTCATCCCTGGGTTCCTTCAGTGCGCAGCCGTCCGGGTCTCTTTCGTACAACCAGAATATTTCGCGCTATCAGCGCATCATGCTGAACTATTCACAGGACTTTGACCGCGACCACGCCACTGTCTCGTTATACGGCATGAAGCAGACGATACTGGACACGTTCTACTTCGGTACGCCCAATCCCAGTTCCTGGGGCGCACAGGCAAACTTCGCCCATGACCTTACCCGGTTGTTCACCGCATCGGTGGGGGGCGGCTATACCAACTTCCAGGAGTTGGGTGGCCACGCCCAGAATTACAATATTGACGGCCAATTGACGTACACGCTGTCGCCGGATACCCGGGTCTACTTCCGCACGGACTACCTGACGCGCCGGTCCTCCTCGTCCCTCCAATCGCTTTCGCCGTTTACCGGAAACCTGAGCGACGTGCGCGTTACCGTTGGGCTTAGCCATACGCTATAGGTCATTTTGTGCAATCTGGGTCTGACGATCCCGCAACGCAACAGCCCGGTACCACTTCCGATGCTCCCGTGATTGTCCGGCCCGCAGAGAGCCAGGACATGCCGCGGTGGGACGCATTCGTGCTGGCGCACGCGGACGGAACCTTCTTTCATCGCAGCGGGTGGCACGGCATCTTCCGGGATGTGTTCCGCCTCACCCCCCGCTACCTCATCGCCGAACGCGGCCGGAATATCGTCGGAATCCTCCCTCTCGTGCACCAGCGCAGCCGGCTTTTCGGCGACGCGCTGGTGGCCGCGCCATTTTGCGTCGAGGGCGGGCCAATTGCCGCCGACGAGCCGGCCGGCAACGCCCTGGTGTCGGCCGCCCTTTCGATACAGACCGAAACGAAAGCGCCCTACATCGAATTTCGCAGCCGTCATGCGCGGCAAGCCGGCTGGGCCGTCCGCGAGGACCTGTATGCGACATTCTCCGGGCCGCTCAGCGCCGACGACAAGGAAAACCTGCTGGCGATACCGCGCAAGCAAAGGGCGGTCGTGCGCAAGACCCTGGAAAGCGGCTTGGTGAGCGAAACCACCGACGCGATGGATGACGTATTCCAGGTCTATGCGCAAAGCGTGCGCAACCTGGGGACGCCGGTTTTCGCAAAGCGTTACTTCGCCACGCTGAAAAGCGTTTTCGGCAAGGATTGCGATGCGGTGGTGGTCCGGGAAGGCGGCATTCCCGTCAGCGCCGTCCTGAATTTCTATCACAAGGACACGGTTCTGCCTTACTATGGCGGCGGAACGGTTCGGGCGCGCCGCAATGGGGCAAATGATTTTCTCTATTGGGAAGTCATGCGACGTGCGGCCATGCGTGGCTATCGCCGGTTCGATTTCGGACGCAGCAAGGCCGGTACCGGCGCCTTTTCGTTCAAGAAGAATTGGGGCTTCGCGCCCCAATGGCTCGCCTATGAGTATCATTTCCTGCCGGGCCAGACGATGCCCGACAAGAATCCCCTCAACCCGAAATACCGGCTTTTTATCGCGGCATGGAAAAAGCTTCCCTTGCCCGTCGCGAATGTCATCGGTCCATGGCTCATTCGTGGCCTTGGCTGACGCCGCGGTCCGGCAGCGATGAAAATCGAGGTCTCCCACTCCTTTGACCTGTCCGAGCTGGCGGCCAGCTGGACGGCGCTTGAGCAGCGGGCAAGCGGAAATTTCTTCCTGTCCTGGCGATGGATCGGCACCTGGCTGCGCACCACCGGCATACGGCCCTTGCTGGTCAAGGCAACCGACGGCGATTTGATCCTGGCCCTGGGCCTGTTGACCCCCTTGCGGCGCAGACGCCACTTCTTGTCCGTCAACCAACTATGCCTGCATGAGACTGGCATGGCGGACTTCGATGCGGTGATGATCGAATATAACAATTTTCTGGTGGCGCACCACGCCCCCGAGAACATGGTCGTGGAAATCCTGCGCGCCCTGCAATCGACCCAGTCCGACTGGGACGAAATCGTCCTGGGTGGTGTTCCGTCCCATATGGTTGCCTTGGCCGAGGCGGCCGGCCTGCATGTCGAAACCGACCGCAGCGCGCCCGATTTCGGTGTCGATCTGTCGGTCGAAACCGCGCCGGGGCGCTGGGAAGACACGCTTTCAGCCAACCTGCGCGCACAGATACGCCAGTCGCGCGCCTTCGCGGAGCAGGCCGGGCCGCTGCATCTGACACGGGCCAAAGACACGGGGCAGGCGCTGGAATTTTTCGAGAAAATGGTGGTCCTGCATACGGCGTACTGGCGGGGAAAAAACAGGCCCGGCGCCTTCGCGACGGCGTTTTCGCGGACCTTCCACCGCGAACTCATCGCCTTCCAGGGTGGCCTGGCGAATGTGGATTTGCTGGAACTTGCCGCCGGAAACCAGGTGATGGGTTACCTGTATAATTTCCAATATGCGGGCCGGGCGTACAATTATCAGAGCGGATTTTCCTACAGCACCGACAATCGGGACCGGCCCGGACTGATTGCCCACGCCATGGCGATCGATCAGGCCAGGGACCGCGGCTTGCAGGTCTACGACTTTCTGGCCGGAGACGCGCATTACAAGGCCAGGTTGGGGCGCTTCATGGGAACGATGCTGTGGTGCCGGGCCCAGAGGGACAGGCCGCGCCTGAAGGCCGAGCGGGCCGTACGCAGGCTGTACCGCAGGTTGCGCGGCGCCGGCACCTAGGCACGCACGATCCTGCCCAATCCGTCAGTGCCAGGATGAGGACAGTTTCGTTGCGGCCGGCAAGTCCTTGAATTTATCGCCACGCGCCAACAAGGCTTTGAGCAGCCCCCGCGCGGCGTCCCGCCTGCCATTGGCATCCAATGCGATCACCAGGTGATAGGTAATCTGTCCGTCCCGCGGCCGCATCGCATGAGCCTTGCTGAGCAGGTCCAGTCCGCCGGCGACGTCCTTTTGCTGCAACTTCACCCAGCCAAGCGTATCGGCAATATCCGCGGAATTCGGCGCCAATTGCCGTGCAAGCGTGAGCATGGAAATTGCCCGCTCGGGATCGCTGTCCTGGAGCAGCCATCCCAGATTATTCATGGCCAGGACATTGTTCGGTTCCCGTTTGAGCACGATCTGGTATTGCGCAATCGCTTGGCTATTGCTTTCCTGCCCCATCAGGAAGTTCGCATATTCCAATCGTATGCCGGTATCGCCCGGATTCGCGGCAAGCCAGCTGGACATCATATCGCCTGCGCGACTGCGGTCGCCGGCCTGTGCGGCTATACGCACCAGGCGCAAGAGAACTTCCGCACTGGGCCGCTCGGAATAGCTTTTGTTCAGTACCGCCGTCGCCTGGTCACGGCGGTTCACCCTGTCCAGCGTATCCGCCAGCAGAACGTCGGCCGCCGATCCCGGATTGGTGGCCTGAAATGCCCGGGCCGACGCCACGGCCGCGTCAAAGTCCTTCCGGGCGATCTGCAAACTGATCTGGGCGGCTCTCACATCCGCGGCATTGGGGCCCAGCTTGACCGCGGTTTCCATGGCACCCGACGCTCCCATCCGGTCGCCCGCCACGAAAAGCGCATTGCCCAGCAGGACCTGGGGCGCGGCCGCGGTCGGCATCAGCGACACCAGACGGCGATACGTCGTCACCGCTTCCTTCTTCTGGCCCAGGCCGGATTGGGCCTGGCCGCGAAACACCAGCCCGTCGGTATTGTTGGGCTCTATCCGAAGCAGGTCATTGGCCGCCGTCAGGGCTTCCGCGTAATTGTGGTGGCCCGTCAAATAGCGCAGGAGCGCAAATCTGGGCGTCATATCGGCGGGCGCCGCAGCGATCGCCTGACCCAGGAACTTTCGGACATTCTGGTCCTCACCCTGTTGTTCGGCGATCTCGGCCAGCTTCATGAGCGCCGGAATGTTCTTGGCGTCCAAGGAAAGGATCGTCCGCAAATCGCGGCCGGCCTCCGGGAATTTTCGCGTGGACACCAGAAACTGGGCCCGCGCATTGAGGGCGCCGATGCTCTTGGGATCGCTCGCGACTGCCTTGTCAAAGGCGAGCATGGCGCCGGCATTGTCATGCTGCAGCGCAAGAATGCCGCCACGATAGGTCAAAGCCGCCGCACGCTTGGCCGGATCCGCCCCGAGCCGGTCGGCGACCGCCAAAGCTTCCGGAAGGCGCTGCGATCGCGTGAGAGCTTCGATAAGCGGGTCAACGATGGAGAAATTTGTGGGATCTGCGGAAGCGAGCTGGAGCAGGTTCTTGATCCCCTGGTCCGTCTGGCCCATTTGAATTTCCAGCATGGCGATGCTGCGCTTCACGTCGGCCCTGCCTTTTCCGAGCGTATCCAGCTTTTTCAGCGCATCCAGCGCCTCCTTGTCTCTGTGCAGGGCGATATAGGTATTGCAAAGAAGTTCGATGGCCCTGGGGTCCGAGGAGTCCTTGAGCGGCGTGAGGACATTGAGCGCGTCCGCCGGCTTGCCTTGCTTCAGACGGATGGCGCCCAGGCGCACGCGCGGGGCCATTTCATCCGGGTGCGTCACCAGGACCCGGCCCAAAATCGAAGCGGCCGTATCGATGCTGCCGGCGTCTTCGGCCATCTGGGCCAATACGATCGAGATGCCCGGCTGGGTGTCCCGGAATTCCTCCGGCAAATTCTGCGCAATATTCCAGGCCCCCTTGACATCACCCCCACGGGCCAGCAGCTGGGCCCGGTAATAGATCGCCAGAAAGGCATTGGGGTATTTGGCGAGGATATCGTCGACTTCGGCTTTCGCCTTCGCGTCCTGCTTCAGGTCCAGATAAACCTCGATGCGCGCGAACCGGCCCCGAAGATTGCCGGGAAATTTCGCCAACAACTGATCGGCCTCGTCCAATGCCGCGGTATAGTCCGTGGCCGCGATCAGCATCGCGATCTTGAACAGCCTGGCACCCGGGTCTTCCGACTTCGCGATGGCCTCGTCGATGTATTTTTTGGCTGCGGGAATATCTTTTTGCAGGTATGACAGCCGCGCGCGGGTCAGCAGACCAGATCCATCGCGCCGCAGCGCAAGCGAGCGATCCATCGCATCGGTGGCCTCGGATGTCTTACCCAAATTCTGAAGCGCAAGCGCCCGGGCTTTGAGGATATCGGCGGCGGCGGGCTTGCCGGCGCCTGTTCCCGGATCGGCGAACTGGTCCAACAGCAACTGAAACTCGTCTCTCGCAAGCATGACCTCAAACAGAGGCGGCAAGACTAGGAGTTCGGGCGCGCCATCCTTTCGCGCCTGGCGCAGCTCGCGTTCGGCGGCCGGCTCTTCTCCGGCCGCGATCAGGACGATTCCCAGCTGCGCGCGCGCGGTGCCGTTGCGCGGCGCGGCGCTGACAGCATTTCTGAGATGGATGAGCGCGAGCTGAATATTTCCGCTCTTCACCGCCTTCTGGGCGTCCGAGAGCAATTTATCGACGACGGCGCCGTTCCCGCCACCGGAACCGCCCTGTATGGAGGAAGCGGGGGGGACATCGGCAAAGGCGGGACCGGCCGCGCTCAGGCTTGCCAGGATCGCGGCTCCAAACAGCGCCAGGCGCCGTATTTTGCCGGAATTTGAAACAGCGTGGTGAGTCACATCTATCCTCGACAGTGTCTTATTCATTGTGGCCGATCAAGCTGTAGAAATGCGGCCGGCTGACGCCCAGTAGCTTGGCGGCCTTGGATATATTTCCATCTGACAGCGCCAGCGCCTCGGCGGCAAGCCGCTTTTCGACCTTCGCGACTTCCTTGCGCAAATTCAGGTCCCGGTCGCCGGCCTTGATGTCACCCAAGTCCAGGTCGTGGGCGGTAATGCGCTTGGTCTCGGCCATGATGACGGCGCGCTTCACGCGGTTTTCGAGTTCCCGGACATTGCCCGGCCAGGGATGAATCGACAGCGCCGCCAGGGCATCCTCGGTAAATCCGGAAATATGCTTGGAATAGGTCTTGTTGAAGCCGTTCAGGAAATACTGGGCCAGCAGGACCGGGTCGCCATCGCGCTCCCTGAGGGCAGGCAGGTCTATGCGCACATCGTTGATACGATAATAGAGGTCTTCCCGGAAGCGGCCGTCGGCGATCAACTTTTCAAGCTTCTGGTTGGTCGCCGTCACCAACCTTACATTTACGGTAATGGACTCGCGTCCGCCCACGCGCTCCAGGCGGCGTTCCTGCAGGAATCGCAGCAGCTTGGCCTGCAGGGGCAGCGGCATGTCGCCGATTTCGTCGAGAAAAAGCGTGCCGTTATCCGCCAGTTCAAACTTCCCGTGGGTCCTCTTGACGGCGCCGGTGAAGGCCCCCTTTTCGTGCCCGAAAAGCTCGCTTTCCAGAAGATTCTCCGGGATGGAGGCACAGTTGATCGCGATAAAGGGCTGCGCGCTGCGCGGAGAAAGCCGGTGCAGCGCCTTGGCCAGGACTTCCTTGCCGGTGCCGGTCTCCCCGATCAGCAGCACACTCACGTCCATCGGTCCCACGCGATTGAGGACCTGCGCGATTTGGGCCATTTTTTCCGAGCCAAAGACAAGCCCATCGGTCGCGCGCGCAGATTGCTCGCGCAGCTGCTTGTTTTCCTCTTCCAGTTCGTTCATGCGAACCGCACGATCGATGATGATTTTCAGGACTTCGCTGTCGAGCGGTTTCGCGACAAAATCGAAGGCGCCCTTGGCGACCGCCCTCACCGCGTTGGCGCGCTCCACATTGCCGCTTGCGACGATGACCTTGGTGCGCGGCGCCAAGTTCAGGATTTCGTCCAGCGCCTTGAGGCCTTCGCTGGCGCTGTTCTCGTCCGGCGGCAGCCCCAGATCAAGAACCACGACATGATACACCTTGGCGCCGGATATCTTTTCCAACGCTTCGACACGGTTTGCGGCGACATCGACGACATAGGGCGAAAGCGCCCAACGCATCTGCTTTTGCAGCCCGACATCATCCTCCACCAGAAGGACGCGATGCTCTTCGGTTGGCGCAGGCGCGGCGGTATCGGGCGCTGTTTTTTTCATGGGACGGCTATTTCGACGCAAGCGGCAGGCAAAGCGTCACGCAGGTACCCTGCCCCACCACGCTGTCGACGGTCACATCCCCCCCGAGATCGCGCATCAACTCGCGAACCTGATAGCCGCCGATTCCAAAACCTCCGCGCTTGGTGGTCTTGAGCGGCCTGAAAAGTTCCTCGTTGATAAACTGCTGCGTCATGCCCGATCCCTGGTCCGAGACTGCGATCTGAAGCGTTCTCCCGGTGGCCGATACATTGATGCTAACGGCCTTTCCAGCTGCGCTGGCTTCGAGCGCATTGGAGACAACATGTTCAAGAACGCGATGCAAAATAGCGAAATCCGTCCGTACTGGCGATGAGTTTGCAAGATTTGTATTAAGAACCAGATTGTGCCCCAGGGAGCATTTCTCTTTGGTAAACTTTTCAAGAAACTCAACCAAATCAACCACTTGGTGATTCTCCCCGCTGGCCGGGCGCTGCCCGCCGACCACGGTGAGGCTTTTGAGCATCCCTTCCAGCCGTTCCACCGAGTTGCCCAGCGTTATCACCATATCGTCGCGGAACTCTTTCTCGTCGCCGAACTTGCTGATGTTCGACACCAAAAGACGCAGCTGCCCGATCGTGTTCTTGATGTCGTGCACCACAAAGGCGAAGCGCTTGTTGAAATCCTCGAGCTGACGGGCATCGGCCAGGGATTGGGCGGTTTCCTCCTGGACCAGATAAGCGGCGAGCTGCATGGCGACCAGCCGCAGCAGGCTTTGATCCTCCCAATCCAGGTTTCGGGGGGCGCGCGGCTGGTTGAGAATGGCAAAGCCCGCGACGGTCGATCGATACCGCATGGGCACGACAATCCAGGCGTTATCGACGAATCTTCGCCAGGGGGTAAAAAGGCCGCCGCCGCGCTCATCCTCGTCGAAGCTGGTGAAGGATTGGTCTGCCAAACGCAGGGCCTCGACGCGCGGATCGTCTTCGGGAACGGGTGAAACGACCGCGGCATCGCCCCTTTTTGCGGCGGGCGTGAATTGCCGCCAGCTCTCGCGATAGAGCCAGATGGCGCCGCCCGACGTGTCCATCAGGTCGCACAAAATGCGCAACACCCGCTCCGGCGTGTCCTGTCCCGGGCTGACGGTAAGCTCGCGAATCGCTTTTTCCCATTCGACCCGGTAGTCATATTTCAGACTGAAGAAATTTTCGTTGATGAACCGGCGAAAACGCGACCGCATGCCCGACGACACCAGCACGGCGGCAAGAGCCGCGACACCGCCAAAGGCCACGATGACCGCAAGCGCCGTACCGTTGGAACCGCCATAGGTCCGCACATACCAGGCCGCAAGGGCAATGCCTTGCAGCATGATTCCAACGGCCACCAGCGTCGTGGAATGAAAGACGAACGTCCGGGACGAGTGAACGCGCACCTTGAGCTGGGGAAGGCGCGTGGAGCTCACCACAAAAAACGGCAGGGCGACGATGTAGACCACGGGGCTTGCGACCGCCAGGCTGAGGTCCGCGCGATGGAAAAGAAATTCGGGGACTCGGGACAGAAGCTGGAGTGTCAAAACGGCGCCATAGCCGATCGCCCAATGCTTCAGCGCCCACACTTCGGCCTGGGATGCATTGCGCATGACATTCTCGACAACGACAAAACCCAGAATCGTCATCATCACGCGAATAAGCGTAACGTCGAGCTGCACGCCGGCGAATTTTCCGACCGTCAGGCCATTCACGCCGAGTACAATTTGCAATGCCAGCAGAACCACCGCCGTGACGGCAAGTGTCCGAAAATAATTGGTGCGGTTGGCATGCCGCTGCATGAGCCCCAGCGAAAGGGCAAGCCAGGCCGCGTCACGGACCGCGGTCAACACGGCGCCCAGCCAGACCGGGACATATCCCAGATAGACCATCACGAACAATTGGGACCAGCCCGCGGTGGCCACCATGACCGCCAGGAACAAAGCGGCCAGCACGGTGCGGGAACTGCGAAAGGCGACAATCGCCGCAAAGACGACATAGGCAACGACTGCGGCTTCATGTCCCCAGATGAGAAACAGCGCGGTCATGATTTTCTTGCTTCGGTTCGGTGGCGGTGGGCGATGGCGGATGCGGGACCGGCGGCACCTCCGCCAAAATTCCGGCGCAGATATTTCGCGAGCCTGGAGGGCAGAATATCGGCACCAACCGACAACAATCCTTTAAGGGTTCGCGGATTGGCCGCCAATATCCCCTCCCGGTCCTGGCTCAGGGCGAGCCATTGCCGCTTGTAAACATCGTCGCCGCGCCCAAAATCCACCTCCCGCACGCCATCCTTGTCGTGCAGCAGGCGCAGCATCCAATGGGTGAGCAGGGTGCCTGGCGATTGACGGTCAAAGGCCGGATCGTGCGCCAGTTTGAATATGGTCGCGCGGTCCTGTTGCACCAGCCAGATCTGCGCGGCCGCCGGCATGCCGTCGATCGTGGCAATGCCCAGGCGGGCAATCCCGTGCCGTCCCATTTTTTCCAGGAGGGAATCGATGAAATGCGCATGCGGCTCGGCGGGCTTCCAGCTGCGGGCGTAGATCGCCTGATAAATCTGTGCCCCGCGCCGCCAGTCCGCCGCCAGGTCAATCTGCGCGAAAGCCAGCCGGTCGCCATGATGAAGCGCGGCGGTCTTTCGCTTGACCGTCGATCTGAGCTGGGATCCCCGGCCGTTCCAATACGCGGTAAAACCGTCGATCCGTTCAAACCAGTTTGCGAAATGCCGGAACCGCGCGACCACCAGGCCGCCCGCCGCCAGCCCGTCCTGGAAGGACCGCCAGGCGCCGCCAGCCGGGTCCAGCGCGTCCAGCCTCAGCGTGTCGCCAATCTTGCCGGCCATCAGCCTGCCGAGCATTCCGGCATCCTCATCCTTGCCAAGCGGCGCCGCGAACAGGGTGGTAAAAGGTGACGTCAGACCGCGAACCGCGATGCCCTCGATTGTCACCACCGGCATGGCCGACACCGCCCGGCCATCCTCGTCGACCAGCGCCATGACGCAGGCTCGCTCCCGGCCGGACAGGGTGGTACCGGCAATAATCTCAAACCAGTCCCAGCACCCTTCCGCGCGCCCCTGCCGATCGAACAGGGCGCGAACGCCCGGGGGGGCAGCCGCAATTGCATAGGTCTCAAGCCGCACGGCATCCCCTAGCCTGATCGGTGATCACATGGTTAAGGTATCTAAAAAATGGGATTTTTTATAGGGGCTTAGCTACGCCAACCCCGGGTTTGCCGCAATCGGGGCGACGTATTTCAGGACAGGAAGTTCCGCCCGCCAACGGCATGGAACGTCTTCCTTAACCAAGACCGGCGTAATGCAAGTCCAGGAGTGGCACGCCAGGGCCGGGCAAAGGGATTCACGGAGAATTGCATGATACTGGCGATCGAGCCCACCTGGACGGGCACCATCCATGCCCCCGGCAATGCCACGCTTTTGGACATTGCCCGAATGGCATTTCCAAGCCAGCAGATGCACATTTTCGCCGACGCCAGGCACCTTGAAGAGGTGCAGACGGTCCTCGGCGCCAAACCCTCGCCGACGGTCCAGTACCACCCGATCGAACTGAGTAAATCATTCCGGCACAAGCCGCACATCGTGTCCGTCAAGCGCATCTTTCGGGAGGCAGGGATCATCCGCAAGGCGCTTGCGCAGGTGCCGGCGTCCGAGGACTGCCTGCTGATCCTTCTTTCGGCCACGTCGACCTCCATCGTTATTGCCGACATCCTGTCGCGCCTGCGGCGGGGCAGAACCTTTATCCAGGCGCAATTGCACGGAAACCTGAACGAGCTTACCGACTGGCGTCATGGCGATCCGGTGCGGCGGGCCCTGGATCTCAAATCGGTCCTGTCGAGAAATTATCACGGCCGCCTGCGCTATCTGGTACTGGAAGAGTTCATTCGCTCCCGGCTCGCCGCGATCAGCCCGGCGACCGCCGGGGTGACCGACGTCCTGCCCCACCCGCTTGCCCTGCAAGGACATGTCCTGCCAGAAAGGCCGCTGGAGCTGCCGCTGCGCGTCGGCCTGGTGGGATTGGGGAGCCAGGAAAAAGGCATGGGATCGTTCCTCAGAATTGCAAAGCAGCTCAAGCAGGAACTGGGTGATCTGGTGCGGTTCCACCATATCGGGACTTTTGTGCAAGGAACCGATCCGGCGCTTTACAGCCTGCTGGAAGAACCGCCGGCCGCCAAGCAACTCACGCGGTCGGAATTCCTGGCGCGGATCAACCGCTTGCATTATTTCGTTTTTCCCTACAAGGAGACCTATTACGGCCTGTCGGCAAGCGGGACCTTCCTGGATGCCGTCGCGGCCCTGAAGCCCGTTATCGCGACACGCATTCCCCTCACCGAGCAGTTCTTCAGCGAGTTCGGCCCGATCGGATATCTTTGCGACGGCGAGGAGGAGATGATTCGCGCGATACGCGATATCGCGCGCAAGCCCGATGCCTCGACCTACCAGGCCCAGGTCGATACCCTGCGCACGATGCGGGCAAAGCGGCTCCCCGAAGCCCTTGTACCGACCTATCGCGAGATTATTTTGAAAGGCCTGCCCCGTTTTGCCTCCTAAACGCAAAAAAAATCCATCGCCGACGGGCGAATTGCGCATCGCCCATCTGTACCGGCGGTTTCGCCCCGATTTCACGGGCGACGGCATTTTTTATGCGCGCCTGATTCCCTTGATGGCACAGGCCAATACCAGTCATACCGTCGTCGTATTCGAAACGCCGCGGCCCGCGACACCCCTGACCAGCGATTTTCCCGTCCATTATCTAAGCGATGGATCGGGGGAACGGCCGCGCCTGGCGCTGATGCGGTGGTTATGGGCGAACGCCGCGAATTTCGACGTCCTGCATATCCACTCCCATGTCGATCGGACATTTTTGAGCTATTGGCTCGCCCGGTTTCTGGGCCTCAGCGTGCTGTACTCGTCCACGCTGGAAGACAGCGCCGACGAAATGCTGTCGCGCTATCGCCCATCGTTCCGGCTCCTGGCGCGGCGGCTGATTCGGGGCATCGACCATTTCGTGGGCATCAGCCCCCGCCTCTATTCCGGGAAAAGCCGGTGGGTCGGCGAGGACAGGGCCACCGTCATCCCGCAGGGCGTAACCATGCCGGCGCTTTGCGATGCCCGCGATCGCGAGTCCTTGCGGCATTCCCTTGGCGTAAAGGACAATGAGATCGTCATCCTCTATGTCGGCTCCATTTCGGCGCGCAAGGGCATTGTTTCCCTGGTCAAGTGCTTTGCAGAGCTTGCCAGGCAGTCCGCCGATGTGCGCCTCGTCATTGTTGGACCCGACATCGAACCGGACTATGCCGCCGGCGTCTTCCAGTATATCGACCAGGCGGAGCTGACCGGCCGCGTCACCCACATTCCCTATGCCGACGATCCGGGACAATATTATCTGGCATCGGATATTTTCGCCTTTGCCTCCTACAGCGAGGGCTTCGGCAATGTCCTGTTGGAGGCCATGTCGTTCGGATTGCCCGTCGTATCGCGCTATATCGGCGACGTGACCGACACCTTCATCGAGCATGGCGTTTGCGGATACCTGTTCTCGAGCGATGCGGCATTCCTCGCCGATCTGAAGGCGCTGGCCGCGGATCCTGCGCTCAGAAAGCAAATGGGCGCCCGTGCCCGGCAGCGCGTAGAGCGGGATTTTCAGCTGCCCGACCTGGCCAAGCGGTATGTCGCGCTCTATCGCTCGCTGGTGTCTTCACAGACCCTGTCCCTTGAGGCGGAGCAGGAAGCAACCCTGATGACCGGCTGCAGCACCCTTGCCGCGGGGCCCGGGCCGGCGGGCCTGCGCCTTGTCCGGCAGTCCGCGTCCAGGCCGACACTTGCGGCCGTCATCGATACGGAGTCCGAATTTCTTTGGTCCGCGGGGGTCGTCGCCGATGAGGGATCGGTCCATTCCATCGAGCAGTTGAACCGGGCCCAGATCATATTCGAACGCTATGGCCTGCGCCCCTGCTATGTCGTCGACTTTCCGGTCGTCTCCAATCCGCAGAGCGCGGCGACGATCAAGGGGTTTCTGGAAAGGGGCGCCGAAGTGGGCGTGCATCTGCAGCCCTGGACCACGCCGCCGCTGGTCGAACCCAAGGACGGCTGGCATGCCTTTCCGGGCAATCTGTCGGCCACCCTCGAGCGACAGAAGCTGGCGCACCTGCTGGGTGCGGTGCAACGCACGTTCGGCATCACCCCCCGGACCTACAAGGCGGGGCGCTATGGAATAAGCCGCGCGAGCCTGAGGGCCATCGAGGCGTACGGCTTCAACGTCGATCTCAGCGTCGCCCCCACCTTCAACTATGCCGGCGAGGGCGGCCCCGATTTCAGCCGGTTCAGTGCGTCACCCTACTGGTTCGGGCGCTCCCGAAGGTTGCTGGAGCTGCCCACCACAAGCGGCTTCGTCGGCCTTCTGCACGTCTTCGGAGGACATTTGTGGAGGCTGTCGGAAAGCGGATGGATGGGGAAGACCCGCCTTCGGGGGCTGCTGGACAAGCTTGGGCTGGTATCCCGGATACGCCTTTCACCGGAGGCCTATTCGGCGCCGGAAATGATCCGGCTGACGCGCGTATTGCTGGCGCAAGGGTGCCGATACTTCACCTTGAGCTTCCACAGCTCTTCGCTGCAGCCCGGCTTCACGCCCTATTCGAAGACCATGGCCGATACCGATCGAATACTGGCAGATCTGGACAAATATCTGGACTTCTTCACGAGAGAACTGCAGGGGAGGATGTGCACGCCTTCCGATATCTATGAGGCCGAGATGGAGCACCTGGGTCCGGCGGCGGGTGCCCCACCTTCGCCCTGATCCCGGCCCCGAGAAAGCCGCGAAAATTCTTGAAACAACCAAGGCAGAACCGCCGTACCGGGTAGAAGCGATAGAATATTGGAACAGCCAGCCAACAATCCGATAGACTTGTCCACCATCCGGCGCGGTGTCCTGACCGGCGCGTCCTTCATGGTTCTGCTGCGGCTTTGCTTCCGGCTCATCGGGATCGTCAGCACACTCGTCCTGGTACGCCTTCTGTCGCCGAGCGACTTCGGCCTGTTCGGACTGGTGACGGGGGCATCGGCGGTCCTGGATACATTGAGCCAGCTTTCGCTCCAGCTTGCGCTTCTGCGCATGCCCGCTCCCACCAAGGCCCATTTTGACACGGCCTGGACTCTCGGCGTGCTGCGCGCGCTTCTGTTCGCGCTGATGCTGGCCGCCAGCGCTCCGGTGCTGGCGAATTTCGTTCATGACGCCAGATTGCCGCCGATCGTCCTGGCCCTGTCGGTGATCATTTTCCTGCAAAGTTTTGAAAATATCGCCCTGGTCGAATATCAGCGCGAGTTTCGTTATGACCGGCTGTTCCTTTATCAGCTGACCGGAAAGATAGCGGGCTTCGTCGTTGGCCTTGGCGCGGCGTATGTGCTGCGCAATTATTGGGCGCTGGTGCTGGGGACCGCCGCCGCCCGGCTCTGCATCATTCCGCTGGGCTACGCGATCCGTCCATTCCGGCCACGTATCGACTTTTCGGAATGGAAATTGTTCTTTCATTTCTCGAAATGGCTGATGGTCACCAATACCCTCTGGGTGATCGACGGATCGATGATCATGTTCGTGGTGGGCCGGATTACCGGGCCCCTGGGCATCGGCCTTTATCAGATCGCCAATCAGGTCGGCTCGCTGCCGGCAAGCGAGATCGGAGCCCCGATACGCGATCCCGCTGCCGCAGGCTATGCGCGCGCCAGCGGCTCTCCGGCCCTGATGCGCCAGAGTTTCCTGGAGAATCTGGCGCTGCTGGTCGCGGTGGTAATGCCCTTGTCGCTGGGCATCGCGGTCATGGCGGAGCCGATTACCCATATTTTCCTGGGAGGCAAATGGTCGGCGGCGGCGCCCATCATGGCCTATTGCGCGCTTTTTGCCCTGTTCGACGCCATCGCGCATTTTCCCGGCGCCCTCTATATCGTCCTCGACCGCCAGAAATCTCTTGTCCTGGTGCTGGGCGCAACATTGGCCATCCGTATTCCGGCGGTGATCGTCGCCGCTCATCTGGGCGGCATCACGGGGGCCATGGCGGCCCTCACGGCATCGGCGTTTCTGAACATGTTTGTCTGGAACGGCTTTGTTCCCGCCGTCATCAATCTGAAATTCGCCGATATTCTGCGCGTGACATGGCGCACGATCGTGTCGGGCGCCATCATGGTATTCGCGGTTCATGTGATGATGGGCGCATTTCCGGTCTCTGCGCACCTCCCCGCCTTGTTGCGTTTCGTGGCCATCGTATCGGCGGGCGCCGCCGTCCAGCTTGCCGTGCAGTTTTCGCTTTGGATGGCCTGTGGCCGGCCGCAGTCGCCGGAAACCCTGGTCGTCAATATTGCGGCCAAGGTCCTTCGCCGCCTGAATATCCGCGGCCGGCCCCTGGCGGACTGACGCCCCGACCGTCCCCAAATGGGACAATATGCCGGTCCGGCGGCGGCTTTCGATGGCACAAAACGTGAAGGTTCCTGCGTGACCAATCATGCCCGACCGGGGGCTAGGAGCCGTTATGCATCGTATCAAGCAGGGCCTGGTATCTGCGCTTTTGAGCGCAACCATCGTCTCCATGCCACTGGCCGCCCAGGCCGGCGGCATGTCCCATATCGGGACCTATACGGGCAATGGCGGGCATTCGCCGGTCCCCGCAGGCCCGAGCTGCAGGCAGCCCGTCCCCACCGGCCGTCCGGCGGGATTCCACCAGACCTCGATCGACAACAGCATCCACGTCTACAAGCCGACGACGATCACCAACAATGTCAACGTCTACAAGCCCACCACAATCGACAAGAATATCACGGTCTACAAACCCGTCTCGATCGACAAAACAATCAACGTCACCACCAATATCGACAATTCGAAGAACGTCACGATCAACAAGCCGATTTCGGTCACCACCAATATCGACAACAGCAAGACCATCGATATCACCAAGAATATCGACAACTCGAAATATATCGACAATTCCAAGTACATCGACAATTCGAAGAACATCAACATCAGCAAGAATATCGTCATCAACAAGGGCGGGTCCGAGGCGGAAGCCGTTGCCATCGCCGCGGCACTGGCAAACGCCGTTGCCAATTCGAGCGCGAATGCCAGCGCCAACGCATCAGTCAATTTCTCCGGCGCATCCAACAGCGGGAGCTTTTCCGGAAGCGCCATGAACTTTTTCGGCACCAGCATCGCGCCCGAAGCCCCGGCGGCGTTCGTCGGCGGGGATATCGGCAACCTTTCGGTTGAGATTGCGGCGCCGCCTCCGGCCCAGTGCACCTATCAGGAGGCCACGATCGTCAAGGCGATACACGCGCTTTGCGTGTCGGAAGACGGTCACGAGTTTCCTGCTTCGCACATGCTTGGCGATACCTGGATCAACAGCGGCTATGAAGGCGAAGTGGCCCGCTGCATTCCCGGTGCGCATTTGAAGGTGGTCGTGGGCAAGGTCACCCAGTCCGCCGAAGGCATGGCGGCCGGCTATGCCAGCGGACAGGTGCTGCAGTGCGCGGCGCATGAAGCGGTCCGTCACTACAAGGACGGAGCGCTGAAATGTGCGCCGGCCGTGCCGGTCCCCGACTGCACCGAACGCACCAACCTGCGCAAGTTCGGTACCGGCGACATGTTCTTCTCCTACCGCGCCAAGGTATGCCTTGAGACTCGGGAGGAATATTCCGAACTGTCAGCGCCGGACTATGTGGGCGGCCAAAGCAGGCTGAGGGATTCGGGCCCGCCCCGTTAGCGCTGCGCCCGCCGGGCCGGTGCGCCCTCAATCGGAGCGCCGGGCAGGATCAGCTGCCGAACTCGACCAGGTAGCCGGCGACATGCTCATCGGCATCGCCGTCACCCAGTGACGTGCTGAACTGCGGCACACCATAGGAAAAGATGGAGACACAGCAGACCTTGCTGATGTCCCACTTGCCGCCATGCTGGAAAGCGGAGGTCATCCAGACGGCATACTGTCCGTCCGGCGCCGCGCCGTCCTCATCGCCCCGCCAGAACAATCGTCCCCTGCCGCCATCGGCGGCGCCGTCCGGTCCCGTGACCCAGCGCCATTGGCCGGGCGCGGTCTGGCGCCCGCCCAGATAAGTGACATCGGGATACCCATGGGAGAAAATACGGTCCAGAATCAGCTGATATTCGGCAGCGTCATCAATGGTGGCGAGATAGCCGGCGTGCCCCTGCCAGGACTGTTTCGCGGCGGCGGCGCGGGCCGCATCCCAGCTGATGTCGGGCGCGGCGATGAACTGGTAGGCATGGTCATTGGCGGCCTGGATCACCGCCGAACTTTGCATCACCGGCATAGCCAGCAGGAAGCGCCAGACCAGCCAGACCGCCGCCGCCGCCGAGACTATCAGGACCAAGCCGATTGCGATTGTCCGGTTCATGCCCCCTCATCGCTTTTTTACGGGACCGGACCCTAGGGTGATTTGCCCGGTCGCTCAATTGTCTGCTTCGGTCAAACGCCGACGAATCGCCTGTAGTTCCCGCTGCCGCTGCGGGCTGGTCGGCGGAAAGCGCATGTCGAGGCTTTCCAGCCTGTCCAGGATGATCTGGGAAACGATCAGGCGCGCATTCTCCTTGTCGTCTGCAGGGACAATATACCAGGGCGCCTCCTTGGTGCTGGTTGCCGCCAGGGCATCCTGATAGACGCGCATATAGTCCTTCCAGAACTTGCGCTCCTCGATGTCCCCGGTGCTGAATTTCCAGTTCTTGTCCGGCTCGTCGATGCGGTCCAGAAAACGCCTGCGCTGTTCTTCCTTGGACAGGTGCAGGAAGAACTTGATGATGCGGGTGCCGTTGACATGCAGGTGGCGCTCCAGGTCCTTGATGGAGCGGAAGCGTTTTTCCCAGATCTTCTTGACGTCACCGTCGGGCGGCAGGTTCTCGCCGCGCAGGATCTCGGGATGGACGCGCGCGATCAGGACTTCCTCATAATAGGAACGGTTGAAGATTCCGATCTTGCCGCGTTCGGGCAGATCGCGGGTGGTGCGCCACAGAAAATCATGCGCCAGTTCGCCGGGGCTGGGATGCTTGAAGCTGAAGACCTGGCAGCCCTGGGGATTGATGCCCGACATCACATGGCGGATGACCCCATCCTTGCCGGCGGCATCCATCGCCTGGAATATCACCAGCACCGCATACTGGTTGGAGGCATAGAGCAGCTGCTGCTGCGCGTCGAGCCGCTCGATTTGGGCCTCCAGCATCTTCTGATAGTCGGCCTTGGACTTGTAGACACGCTTGATCTTGGTCGGCCGCTTGCCCAGGTGCAGCTTCTTGCCTGCGGACACGCAAAAATCATCGGTGTGGATCTTCATGGCGGACGCCTTTCGTCAGAATAGACCGGTGGGATCGGAAACTACCGGCTTTCCCCGCACCACGGTATGCGATTTTCCTTCCCTGGCCATGGTCCAGCGTACGCCTTCGACCGTCTTCAGGCAGGCCTTCACCGCATCCAGGCCGGCGGGCTTCTCGCCCAGCCAGACTTCCCAGTCCTGCGGCGCCAGGAAGGCGGGCATGCGGTCGGTCGGCAGGGTGGCAATCAGCCGGTTGGCGGGTACGGTCACCAGCACGCAGGCAAACAGCGGGGCCGGCGCGCCGGGAACTTCGAACCGCCGCCAGACAAAGGCCGCCGCAAGCACCTCCTCCGCGCCCGGCATGATGGTGTGCTGGACAGTCGGCCCCTCGATGTCCGGTGCTTCGTTGAAGGTCTTCATCAACACGATGCCGCGCTGGCCGTCCCGGAAGGCCTGGGCGAAGGCCCTGGTCGTCTCGATGGTCTCGGAGCGGGCATGGATCGGCCGCGGCCGCCGCCAGTCCTTCGGATCGGGAAAGCCCCAGCGCATCGGCACCACCCGGCGCTTGCCCGCCACGATGTCGAGAAGGATGACAGGCAGATTGCCCACCACGCGGTAAGTGACCTGGCGGTCGGCCTCGCCGTCCGCGCGGCCCAGCGGCTGGGAGAAGGCCACGACCTCCGACCAGCTCGCCATTGCCGTGAACTTGCCGCACATGGCAGATGCTCCTAGCGCCGCGCCCAAGCGCGCGGCGTTCGCTGCCCGTCTGCGCCGCGCTCACACCCGGCGCGGCGTCTCAGTTTTCGTCGCCGCTCGCCCCAGCGCGCGGCGTTCGCTGCTCAAATCGATCCACCGGATCGATTTGCCCGGCCTGCGGCCGGTCGCAGCTCACTCCCACTCAATCGTTCCCGGCGGCTTGGACGTGATGTCGTAGACCACGCGGTTGATGCCGCGCACCTCATTGACGATGCGGGTGGCGGTGCGGGCCAGGAAGCTGTGCTCAAAGGGATAATAGTCCGCCGTCATGCCGTCGGTGGAGGTGACGGCGCGCAGGGCGCAGACATGGTCGTAGGTGCGCCCGTCGCCCATCACCCCCACGGTCTTGACCGGCAGCAGCACGGCGAAGGCCTGCCAGATCTTGTCATACAGCCCGGCCTTGCGGATCTCGTCCAGATAAATGACATCGGCCTTGCGCAGGATCTCCAGCTTTTCTTCGGTGATCTCGCCCGGCACGCGGATGGCCAGGCCCGGGCCCGGAAAGGGGTGGCGGCCGACAAAGGCCGGCGGCAATCCCAGCTCGCGCCCCAGCGCCCGCACCTCGTCCTTGAACAGCTCGCGCAGGGGTTCGACCAGCTTGAGCTTCATGAAATCCGGCAACCCGCCGACATTGTGATGGCTCTTGATGGTGACTGACGGCCCGCCGGTGGCCGAGACGCTTTCGATCACATCGGGATAGAGCGTGCCCTGGGCGAGAAACTCCGCCCCACCGACCTTGTGGCTTTCCGTATCGAACACGTCGATGAAGGCGGCGCCGATGATCTTGCGCTTCTGTTCCGGATCGCGACACGCCGGCCAGCCGCGTCAGGAACAGTTCGCGCGCGTCGGCATGGATCAGCGGAATATTGTAGTGGCCGCGGAACAGCGAAACGACCTCTTCGGCTTTCGCCGCTGCGCATCAGCCCGGTATCGACGAAAATGCAGGTCAGCTGGTCGCCGATCGCTTCATGGATCAGCACCGCGGCGACGGACGAATCCACCCCGCCCGACAGGCCGCATATCACCCGGGCCTTGCCCACCTGTTTCCTGATCTTCTCGACCATGGCGGCGCGGAAGGCGTGCATGTTCCATTCCGGCTCGATGCCGGCGATGTTGCGCACGAAATTGGACAACAGGGTCGCGCCGCGCGGCGTGTGCGCCACTTCGGGATGAAACTGAACGCCGTAGAACCGGCGCTTCTCGTCGGCGATCACGGCAAAGGGCGAGCGATTCGCTGGTCGCGATCACCGCAAAGCCCGGCGGGATGGCGGTGATCTTGTCGCCATGGCTCATCCATACCGGCTCGCTGCCGGATTCCGCCAGCCCCTCGAGCAGCGGCGAAGGGGTGTTGCACATGTATGTCGGCGCGGCCGAATTCGCGGTTATGGCCGGCTTCCACCTCGCCGCCCAGCTGGGCGCTCATGGTCATCTCGCCATAGCAGATGCCCAGGACCGGCACGCCCATTTCGAACACCGCCTGCGGCGCGCGCGGCGTATCGCTCTCGGTGACGCTGGCCGGACCGCCTGACAGGATGATGGCGCGCGGCTTTTTCGCCAGCGCCTCCTCGGCCTTGTTGAAGGGCACGATCTCGCAATAGACGCCGGCCTCGCGCACGCGCCGCGCGATCAGCTGGGTGACCTGGCTGCCGAAATCCAGAACCAGAACGCTCATCGGACCGCGTTCACCGTTTTGGATTGGTGTGCGTCGTCCAGCCCGGCCAGGGCCTTCAGGGCGCCGGGATCGGCCGGGTCGATGCCCAGCGCGGCATCGTAGAAGCTGCGGGCATAGTCCGGCTGCCCCGCCTGGGCATAGATGTCGCCCAGCGCCACATAGGAACCGGGCCGCGCCGGATCGGCGACGATAGCCGACTGCGCCATGCGCAGGGCCAGCTCGATGTCGCCCTTGGTGGTGGCGGCATGGGCCCGGGCCAGCAGGGATTCCACCGTCACGGGCGGCTCGGGCTTGGCCGCCTTCTTGGCGGGTGCGGCATAAGCCGTGCTCGCTGCCAGCAGCAGGGCGGCCAGGACGGGAATCGTGCGGGAGGTCATGGCCCGGACCATACGGCATTTGTGCCCCGTCGAACCATGCGTCATTCGCGGCGGTGGGCTCAGCTTTTCAGAAGGCCGGCGCAATAAAATCCGTCGGTGCCGCTGGTGGCCGGACTGGCGCGGAAGTCCTGGCCCAGGCCGGGGAGCGCGGCCCCAGGCCAGTTTTCCGCCAGATTCAGAGGCTGGAACCCGCCATGGCGGGTTTGCAGGGCCACCGCCCGGTCCTGGTTCTCGCACCCCAGGACAGAGCAGGTGGCATAAAGGAGCCGGCCGCCCGGGCGGACCAGCCCGGCGGCCTGGTCCAAAAGCCGATCCTGCAGGCCCATAAGCGCCGACAGCCGCTCCGGCGTCAGCCGCCAGCGCAGCTCGGGCTGGCGGCGCCAGGTGCCGGTGCCGCTGCAGGGCGCGTCCAGGAACACGATGTCGAACAGCCCCTCCGGCTGGGCATGGTCCAGCAGCAGGGTCTTGATGATGGCCGCCCCTGCCCGCGCCGCGCGGCGTTCCAGCTCGAACAGGGCCTCGCCGCGCACATCGCAGGCGACGATCTCGCCCTGGTTGCCCATGCCCGCGGCGAAAGCCAGGCTCTTGCCGCCCGCGCCCGCCGCCAGGTCCAGCACCCGCATCCCCGGTGCGGCGCCGCACAACACAGAGGCAATCTGGGCCGCCTCATCCTGGAATTCGAACGCCCCGGCCTCGAACAGCGCCGATTTGGACAGGGCGGCGGTGTCACCCGCAAGCCGGATGCCATCCGGGGCATGGGGCGTGGGCGCACAGGCGATCCCATCGTCCTGTAGCGCCGTGATCACCGCGCCGCGCTCGGCCTTCAGGCTGTTGACCCGGATGTCGGCGGGGGCGCGGGCGATGAAGGCGGCCATTTCTTCCGCCAGCCGGTCGCCGAAAGCGCGGCGCAGTTCGCCCTCCAGCCACTGCGGATATTCGCCTTCAACCCAGGGCGGCGCCGGGGACATTGGCGCCGCGATGGCGGCGCGTTCGGTATCGCTGAGCGGCGCCGGACCATAGCCGCCGGTGAACAGGGCGGCGGGGTCCTCACCCGCCTGCACCAGTGTCGCGATCACCAGGGCGCGCGGCGTGTCGCTGCCCAGGCGGTGCGCCAGATGCGCGCGATGGCGCTGGACGGCGAACACCCGTTCGGCGATGGCGCGGCGGTCCTTGGACCCGGCAAAGCGGCGGCTGCGGAACCAGCTCTTGAGAAAGCGGTCGGTGGGCTGGGCGGTGTGTTCCAGCCCTTCCAGAATCGCGATGGCCATTTGCAGGCGAGCGGCCGGGGTCATCTCGAACCAGTCAATTATCTCGGCAGGCCAAGGCCTTAGGCCGGAAAAGGGTTGTTCAGCTTTGTCCTTATAGAGTGTGCGCCGATGCGAAAGCCAATCTTGATGCCGCGCACCCTTTCCTCCGCCCTGATTTTTGCCCTGGCCGCCGCGCTGGCCGGCTGCGCGCTGGCGGCTTTTTCGCCTGGCCTGCTCAACGACGGCGACACCTATTGGCATATCCGCGCCGGGGAATGGATGCTGGCCCATGGCGCGGTTCTGCGCGCCGATATCTTCTCCTATACCGCCGCCGGCCAGGCCTGGCACACCCAGGAATGGCTGGCCGAGGTCGTGATGGCGCTGGCCTGGCGGGGGGGATGGCCGGGGGTGCATCTGCTGTTCGCGGCCTGCGCGGGCCTGACGGCGGGCGTGACGGCCTACTTCGTGCGCCGGCGCACCGATTTCCTGCCGGCGCTGCTGACGGTGGTGCTGGGGCTTTCCTGCGTCACCGGCAGCCTGCTGGCGCGGCCCCACATGCTGGCGCTGCCGCTGCTGGCGGTGTGGACCGCCGGGCTTGGCGGCGGCGCGCGAACGGGACAGGGCGCCGCCCTGGTGGCTGCTCGCCGTAATGCCGCTATGGGCCAACCTGCATGGCAGCTTCGCCTTCGGGCTGGCGCTGGCCGGCGCCCTGGCGGTGGAGGCGGTTGTCCAATCCCCGCAGCGCAAAAGGGTTGCCCTCAGATGGGGCCTGTTCCTGCTGGCCGCGACGGTGTCGGCCACCCTCACGCCCTTCGGCCTCCACACCCTGCTGTTTCCGTTCCAGCTGTCGGGGATGCAGGGCCTGGCCTATATCGGCGAATGGCAGCCCAGCGATTTCTCGCAAGTCACCCCCTTCGCCATTGCCCTGCTGGCCGCGCTGTTTGTGCTGGGCCGTGGCCTAGTGAAGATCGCGCCCGTGCGGCTGCTACTGCTGCTGGGACTGACGGCACTGGCGCTGGCGCATGCGCGCCACCAGATGCTGCTGGGCGTGACCGCGCCCATCCTGCTGGCCAGCGCGCTGCAAGACAGTTGGCCCGCCAAGGGCCGGACCTACCCCTCCCTGTTTGCTGCCGGCGGCGCGCTGATCCTTATCGTCCTGGTGGCGGTACGGCTGTCGGTTCCGGTGGTGCGCAGCGACGATCCGGTGTCGCCGGTCACGGCCCTGGCGCATGTGCCGCGCTTTGTGCGCGAGACGCCGGTGCTGAACGATTACGCCTTCGGCGGCTATCTGATCTGGAACGGCGTCAGGCCCTTCATCGACAGCCGCGCCGACCTCTATGGCGACATCTTCCTGCGGAATTATGCCGACATCGTTTCGCCCGACAAGGATGCGCTGGCGGCGACATTGGCGTTCCATCATGTGCGATGGACGATTTTTTCGGCCCAGGCGCCGGTGGTCAAGCTGCTGGACGCCACGCCCGGATGGCACCGCTTCTATACCGATAAGCTTGCGGTCGTACACGTCCACGACTAGCGTCCGCGCGAGCGCAAACGGCCGAAGACAAGACCATGATCGAGGAAGACGATATCAGCGGCCGGATCCGGCTGCACAGCGTGAAAGTCCTGTCCGAGCGCTATTACACCCTGCGGCTGGCCAGTTTCGAATACCGGCGCAGCGACGGGGTGTGGCAGCACCAGGAACGCGAGAGCTATGACCTGGGCGATGCCGCGGCCGTGCTGCCCTGCGACCGCGCGCGCCGCAAAGTGCTGCTGATTCAGCAATTCCGCTGGCCGGTGTTCGAATGGGGCTATCGCAGGTTGCTGATCGAGGCGATCGCCGGAAAGCTGGACGGCGACACGCCATCGGCCTGCATCGCCCGGGAGGCGATGGAGGAAGCGGGCGTCGCCATCGCCAATCCGCGCCTTGTCAGCCACTGTTTCGTCAGCCCGGGGGCGGTGAAGGAACGGGTGTCGCTGTTCCTGGCGGATTATGATTCCGCCGCCGCGCGCGCCAAGGGCGGCGGCCATGAGCAGGAAGGCGAAGACATCACGGTGCTGGAGACGACGCTCGACGAAGCCCTGCGGATGGTGGAAAGCGGCGCGATCGTGGACATGAAGACCATCCTGCTGCTGCAGGCGGCCAAGCTCACAAGCTCAGCGCCGTAGAACGCCGCCCAACGTCCCGCGCACGATGGCCCGCCCGATGGTGCCACCCATGCGCCCGCCCAGCAGCGACTTGCCGACATCGGCGGCCATCTGCCCCGCCACCCGGTTGACCACCGAGCGCGTCACCTCGCGCGTCACCAGTTGGGCGGTGGAAAGCCGCCGGCCGCGCGGCATCGCGGTGCCGAACAACCCGCCCAGCGCCGCGCCGATACCGTCCAAAAAGCCGCCGCCGGATGGCGGGGCTGGCGCGGGCGCGGCCGCCGCCTGGGCCCGGCTCTGCAGCACTTCATAGGCGGACTCCGCATCCAGCACCGTGTCGTATTTGCCGGCGCAGGGGCTGGCCGCGATCACCGCCTTGCGTTCCTCCGGCGTCACCGGCCCCATCCGCGCGGCGGGCGGGCAGACCAGAGCGCGGTCCACCATGGTGGGCGTGCCATTGCCCTCCAGCAGGGAAATGAGCGCCTCGCCCTTGCCCAGCTCCATGATGACGCGCGCGGTATCCAGCGCGGGATTGGGGCGAAAGGTGTCGGCGGCGGTCTTGACCGCCTTCTGGTCGCGCGGCGTGAAGGCGCGCAGCGCGTGCTGCACCCGGTTGCCCATCTGCGCCAGCACCTTGTCGGGAACATCCAGGGGATTTTGGGTCACGAAATAGATGCCCACGCCTTTGGAACGGATCAGCCGCACCACCTGTTCGATCTTGTCCATCAGCGCCTTGGGCGCGTCGGTGAACAGAAGATGGGCCTCGTCGAAAAAGAATACCAGCCTGGGCTTGTCGGGATCGCCCACTTCCGGCATCTGCTCGAACAGTTCCGACAGCAGCCAGAGCAGGAAGGTGGCGTAGAGACGCGGCGTCTGCATCAACTTGTCGGCGGCCAGCACATTGATATAGCCGCGCCCGTCGCGGTCGGTGCGCAGGAAATCGCTCAGCGCCAGGGCCGGCTCGCTGAAGAACCTGTCGCCGCCCTGGTTCTCCAGCACCAGCAGCTGGCGCTGAATGGTGCCGATGGTGGCCTTGGAGACATTGCCATACTGGGTGGTCAGGGTGTCGGCCTGCTCGGCCAGGAAGGCCAGCATGGCGCGCAGATCCTTGAGGTCGAGCAGCAAAAGCCCCTGCTCGTCGGCCACCTTGAAGGCGATATTGAGTACGCCTTCCTGGACCTCGTTGAGGTCCATCAGCCGCGACAGCAGCAGCGGCCCCATCTCGGAGATGGTGGCGCGGACCGGATGGCCCTGCTCGCCGAACAGGTCCCAGAACATGACCGGGAAACGGTCGGGCTCATAGGCAAAGCCAAGGCTCTTGGCGCGTGCCACCAGCGCTTCATTGGCCTGCCCGGCGGCGGCAATGCCGGACAGATCGCCCTTGACGTCGGCGGCGAAGACCGGAACGCCGGCGCGGGAAAATCCCTCCGCCATCACCTGCAAGGTGACGGTCTTGCCGGTGCCCGTCGCCCCCGCCACCAGGCCGTGCCGGTTGGCCAGGCGCAAAAGCAGCGTGTCGGCGATTTTGCCCTTGCCGACAAGAATATCCTGACCGTCGGCCATCTGCGCGCTCCCGCTTCCGCCCGCAGAGTTTGCGGCCATCGGCCAGGCTTGTCCATGGCGGTTGGAAGGCGCGGCTGCTACTGCCCGCCGGGATGGTAGTTGGGCGCTTCGCGCGTCACCATCACGTCGTGGACATGGCTTTCGCGCAGGCCCGCGCCGGTGATGCGCACGAACTGCGCCCTGTTGTGGAATTCCTCGATGGTGCGCGCAGCCGGTATAGCCCATCGCGGCGCGCAGGCCGCCGATGATCTGGTGCACCACGGTGCCGACCGGCCCCTTGTAGGGCACCTGGCCCTCGACGCCTTCGGGCACCAGCTTCAGCGCGTCCTGCACTTCGGCCTGGAAATAGCGGTCGGCCGAGCCGCGCGCCATGGCGCCGACGCTGCCCATGCCGCGATAGCCCTTGTAGGAGCGGCCCTGGTAGAGAAACACCTCGCCGGGGCTTTCCTCGGTGCCCGCGAGCAGCGAGCCCACCATCGCCACATCGGCGCCGGCGGCGAGGGCCTTGGCCAGGTCGCCGGAATATTTGATGCCGCCGTCGGCGATCACCGGCACGCCCGCTTCGCGCGCCACGCTCACCGCGTCCATGATGGCGGTCAGCTGCGGCACGCCCACGCCCGCGACGATGCGGGTGGTGCAGATCGAGCCCGGACCGATGCCGACCTTCACCGCGTCGGCGCCCGCATCGATCAGCGCCTTGGCGCCGTCGGCGGTGGCGATGTTGCCGCCCGCGACCTGGACGTAGTTGCTGACTCTTCTTGATGCGGCGTGATGGCGTCGAGCACGCCCTTGGAATGGCCGTGGGCGGTATCGACCACGATGACGTCGCATTCCGCCTCGATCAGCGCCATGGCGCGGGCATAACCGTCCTCGCCCACCCCGGTGGCGGCGGCGACGCGCAGCCGGCCGCGCTCGTCCTTGCAGGCGTTGGGATATTTCTGCGCCTTCTCGATATCCTTGACCGTGATCAGGCCGACGCAGCGATAGGCATCGTCCACCACCAGATCTTCTCGATGCGGTGCTGATGCAGCAGCCGCTTGGCCTCGTCGGGCTTGACGCCTTCGCGCACCGTGACCAGCCTGTCCTTGGTCATCAGCTCGGGCACCTTCTGGCGCGGATCGGCGGCAAAGCGCACATCGCGGTTGGTGAGAATGCCCACCAGCTTGCCGGCGCCCTTGGCGTCGGCGTTTTCCACCACCGGCACGCCGGAGATGTGGTGCCGCTCCATCAGCGCCAGGGCATCGGCCAGGGTCGCGTCCGGGCCGATGGTGACCGGATTCACCACCATGCCGCTTTCGAACCGCTTGACCCGGCGGACATGCTCGGCCTGTTCCTCGATGCCGAGATTCTTGTGGATCACGCCCATGCCGCCGGCCTGGGCCATGGCGATGGCGAGGGCGGCCTCGGTCACCGTGTCCATGGCGGCGGAGATCAGCGGAATGCCCAGCTCGACGGTCTTGGTGAGGCGGGTGCGGGTATCGACCTCGGCGGGCAGAACTTCGGAGGCGCCGGGCACCAGCAGGACATCGTCGAAGGTCAGGGCTTCGCGGATGGCCCTATCTTCCGGAGAGGTTCTGGTCATAAGCGGGGCGCTCCCTATGGAGCGCCGAGGCTGTATCAGCGCCCCTGCATTTGCGCAAGAGGCCGGAAACTTTCCGGTTTAAGTACCTGAAAAACAACGGATTTGTGCAATTCCCGGGAACCGGCGGCCGGTGCGCGCGTTGTAGCGGGTGCGACCGGCGATTGCGCCGAGTCCCATCCTTTGTCCCTTCAAAAAAGGAGTGCAAGTCAATGAAGAACTCTTTGTTTGATGCTTGGCGCGGCCGTCGCCCTTACCGGCCTGGCCGCGGCCTCGACCGCGCAAGCGGCGCCCGCTGGCGTGAAGGTCGGCACCCTGACCTGCGATGTGGCCAGCGGCATGGGCTTTGTATTCGGATCCACCAAGGATCTTCGCTGCGCCTATGAGCCGACCAAGGCATCGGTCGAACATTATGCGGGCACGATCTCCAAATGGGGCGTTGATGTCGGTTATACCGGCAAGGGCAAGCTGGTCTGGGCGGTGTTCGCACCGACCTCCGACGTGCGTCCGGGCGCCATCGAAGGCGAATATGCCGGCGCCAGCGCCCAGGCCAATGTCGGCGTCGGCCTTGGCGCCAATGTGCTGGTTGGCGGATTTGACAAATCCATCGCCCTGCAGCCGCTCAGCCTGGAAGGCTCGACGGGCCTGAACGTGGCGGCCGGCATCGGCTCGATCAGCCTGACCCATGTGCGGTAGGAGAATTTTTTAGTCCCGCGAAGGCCCCGGCCCTGCACGGCCGGGGCCCTTGAATCCCAACGCAACCACATAAAGCTCGACGGATTCCTGGCGCGAAGCGGGCGGCTTGACGTGCTTGACCGTGCGAAAGGCCTTCCGCAGCCGGGTCAGTAGTAAGTTGGACGAACCGCCCTGAAACACCTTGCCGACAAAGCTGCCGCCGGGCTTGAGCACGTCCAGCGCCACCTCCAGCGCGATCTCCACCAGCGCCGTGGTGCGGATATGGTCGGTGGCGCGATGGCCGGTGGTCGGCGCGGCCATGTCGGTCAGCACGATATCGGCCGGGCCCTCCAGCGCCTCCTTCAACATCGCCGGCACATGCGGATCGGTGAGGTCGGCCTGGAAAAAGGTGACGCCGGGAATCTGCTCCATCTCCAGCACATCGGCCGCAACCACGATGGCGCCGCGGGCCGCCGCGACCTGGCTCCAGCCGCCTGGCGCCGCACCCAGGTCGAGAATGCGCGCGCCCTTTTTCAGGAAACGGAATTTGCCGTCCAGTTCGACCAGCTTGAAGGCGGCGCGGCTGCGATAGCCGCTGGATTTGGCGGCCGCGACATAGGGATCATTGAGCTGGCGCTGCAGCCAGGCGCGCGAGGAGGCGCTGCGTCCCCGGTCCTTCTTGACTTTCACGGGCACGCGGCCCCGCCCGGAGGCATCCGCCCTTGGTCATGACCGGCTCAACTGGCGCAGCATGCCTTCGCGCAGTCCCCGGTCGGCAACCCGCAGCACCGGCGCCGGCCACAGCGCACAGATGGCCGAGAAGATGGCGCAAGCCCGGCAGCATCAGGTCGGCCCGCTCGGTGCCGATGCTGCCGATCCTGGCCAGCGCCGCGGCATCCTGTCGCCATCAACCGTTCCACCACCCGCAGCATTTGCGCGGTCTCGTGCCAGCTGGCATCCACCCGGGTGCGATTGTAGCGCGGCAGCTTCAGGGCGATCGCCGCCAGGGTGGTGACGGTGCCGGAGGTGCCCAGCAGATGATAGTGGCGGGCGTCGAAGTCCCTTGCCATCTGGCGCGCATGGGGTTCGAAGCGCGACGTCAGGTCCGCCTGCATCTGCGTAAAACCGGCGCGGCTGGTCGAGGCGGCGCCATAGCTCTCCGCCAGGCTCACCACACCTACCGGCACCGAGGCGGCCAGCGTCTTGCGGGGGCCCTGCGGGCTTTTCCGCAGCAGGATGACCTCGGTCGAACCGCCACCGATGTCGAACACCAGCGCGCCCCGGTATCTGCGCCCGATCAGCGGCGCGCAGCCTTCGGCGGCAAGATCGGCCTCCTCCTCGGACGAGATCACCTCAAGCTCCATTCCGGTCTCGGCTGCGAACGCGCGCGATCAGCTGGTCGGTGTTGGCGGCCAGACGCGCCGCCTGGGTGGCGATGGCGCGCACATGCCTGACGTCGTGCTTGGCGATCCGGTCGGCGCAGACCTTGAGCGCCGCAATGGTGCGGTCGATGGCGGCTTCGGAGAGCGCTCCCGTCCGGTTCACCCCCTCGCCCAGCCGCACGATGCGGGAGAAGGAATCCACCACCCGGAATCCGCGATTTTCGCCCCCGCTGCCCAGGACGGGCGCGGCGATCAGCAGGCGGCAATTGTTGGTCCCCAGGTCAAGGACCGCCAGCAACGGTCCGTACCGAATGTTGCCTTCGCCGGGTTTCTGGCGGTTTCCGTGCATGTTCCCCCAGCGCGATGGCGCTGCCTGGGGCCAAGCTAGCATGGGTGGGGGCCGGATGCGGGAGGAAATATCGGGTGAAAACCCGTCCTTGCAAGGGGTTGGCGGCTGGTCTAAAGGGGCGGTCCCGGTGGGGGCAAGGCCCCTGATGGGGGATCGTCTAACGGTAGGACCCCAGACTCTGACTCTGGTTGTCTAGGTTCGAATCCTAGTCCCCCAGCCAATTCTTTTTCCGAGTCGGATCAAGAGGTTGGTCGTAACTTGAAGAATACGAATTACTTTGATTTGCGTCGCGCGCGTTGCTTGCGGAAGCCTTTGATTCCCAAGGATTCCCATCTGTTGCTTTTTGCTCGATGCAACACGGAAGCAACACTCCGACTTCTGGTCTGTTCTCGGCGATCATGCCGAAATTGTTGAAAGTGCGGGGCAGAGCCCGCGTGTTTGGACCGTCTACCGATTTCCCCCATGTATTCATCTCGCCATGAACAAGGACAGGGGCAAATATCGGATCAACCAGTGCTCCGGTACTCGAAGCCAGAAATACTGGAAGTAAATTCTTCGTTTAGGCGAAGGGTCACGCTGGAGACTCGCTTGCGATCAATAGAACTGACATCGACAAATGTCCGCTTTGCGCCATGTGTGGACGGCTCCCCGTTGGCAAGGGCTTTCTTGATGCTCTGTCCTTCGGTCGGTGCGGCCATGTGTGCGGCCTGTTTGTGCGGCACACAGAGGCCGCTGGCCATAATGCCTTCCGCTAAGACGGGTCCCGGTCAAAAACACGCGCTCTAGGCGCTTTGGCGCAAATGGGTTTTCCCGTTCTCGGTTTTGACCGATGGTGCATTACATCACGATTGCCCTTCCCAAACTCTGCCCGGTACTGCTGCCTAGGCCGCAGCCACCACAGGCTCTCTATATCGTTCTCCGGTCATCATCATGGCCCAGATCATCCTGGCCATCTTGTTGGCCAGCGCGACCGCCGCGATCTTGGGCGTGCGCCGGGCTAGCAGATGCACCAGCCATGGCCGCTTTGTTCCGTGCCTCTGGGCGTAACGGATGACCGCCAGGGCCCCGGCCACCAGCAGCTGGCGCAGATAGCGGTCACCCTGCTTGGTGATGCCGCCCAGCTTCTCCTTGCCACCACTGGAGTTCTGCCGCGGGACAAGCCCGATCCAGGCTGCCAGGTTTCTGCCAGACTTGAAGACTGTGGGGTTCCCTGCTGCTCGCGGGTTTTGATCTCCACAAAACGGATGCTGGGTCGGGTCACCGCCTCACAGATCGCCTCGGCATCCGCCGCATCGTTCTTCTGCCGCTTCACATAGGGTTTCACATAGCTGGCCGGCATCAGTCGCACCCTGTGTCCCAGCTTGCTGAGTTCTCTTCCCCGAATGGTGGGCCGCCGCGCACGCCTCCATCCCCACCAGGCAAGCCGGCTGTTTCGCGAAGACCACCGGCTGCGGACCCCGCTGACCGCGCTGCGGATCGACGCCGAATCGCTGCGGGACGGCGCCGAGATGGAGCGGCTGCTCGCCGACGTCGGCGCGGTAGAGCGGACGGTCAGCGAGATCATCCGGGAGGCGCGGCGCCCAGGCGGGGGCGGCGCGGAGGTTATCTGCGACGCGGCCCGGGTGGTCGCCGAACGGGCCGCGTTCTGGTGGCCGCTCGCGGAAAACCAGGACCGCCGGATGACCGTCGAGGTTTCCCGGGAGCCCGTGCCTGTCCTCGTCGCAGCGGATGACCTGGCCACCTGCGTCGACAACCTGATGGGAACGTATTCGCGCACACTCCCGAAGGCGCGGGCTTTACCGTCGGCTCAGCGGCCGTGCCGGGGGAGGCGCCTGGCTGGTGATCGCGGACGACGGGCCTGGCTTCGGCGACGCCGACCCGACCCTGCGCGGTCGGTTGAGCGGCGGATCCCACCGGTCTCGGCCTGGACATCGCCCGCCGCGTCGCCGAGACCTCAGGCGGGACACTGACCATCGGCCGGTCCGTGTCCGGCGGTGGCTCCGTGACGCTGGGGCTCGGCCCTGCGGCCGGGCGGCGGGAGGATTCTCGCCGGCACCGGCGGCACGGGCTCAGGCTACGGGTCTTACCGCCCGCGTCACTTCTGCCCGGCGGGCTCCGGCTTGGTACCGGGCTGGTCCACCGGGCCTGCCGACCGCTGGTTCCAGTCCCGCCAGACCAGCCGGTGCACCGGGATCCACCTCGGGATGTCGCGCAGGCCCGGGATGAACGGGACCAACAGCAGCAGCAGGGTGGCCACGCCGGTCATGAAGATCGCGATCAGGTCGATGTTGCCGGAGTTACCCCAGCCGGGCTGCATGTGATACCACATCTGGAACAGCCACAGCCAGGGCTGGCCTGGGTAGCTGCCGGTCTCGTTCATCACGCCCCACTGGTCACCGGTCAGGTGCTGGGCGGCCGCCAGGTTGTTGTAGTACTCGCCGTCCGCCAGGAACAGCAGCGGCTTGGTGAAGTCCGTGCCGTAGAACTGGCGCTGGGCGAGCAGGTCGGTGTCGATCGCGCCGCTGCGGGCCAGGGTGAGCTCGGTGGCCAGCATGGCCGGGACCGGGCCGTAGTTACCCGGCGGCAGCACCGGGATGCCGTTGACGAACTTCACCTTGGGGGCCGCGCTCACGTAGTTGGCCGCCCACTTCTTCTGCTGGGCCGCCGGGGCGGCCTTGTAGGCGGCCAGCGCCGCGGCCAGCGCCGGGTCGTTGGCCGCCGCGCTGGACAGCGGGCCGAGCACGAAGACCTGCGCCGTGTCGATCGGCTGCCGGACCCCGGCCCAGTTCCCCGGGGCGATCACGACTCGCTGCGCGTCGCCGTTGTTGTTGTACGGCGGCCCGAGGTGGCGCTCCCGCTGGTTGCGTTGAGTTCGGTGGCCGCGGTAGCGAGGAAGCCGCCGGGGTCGACCTGGGTCAGCTCTTTATCGTGGCGGGGACGTGCCCGTGGGCCAGTCCAGCACCCGCCTGGGACCTTGAGGTCAGGGCTGGGTGGTGTCCACGATGAAGCGGCGACTGAGACCGATCTCGCGCGAGAGCAGGCCCGGGTCGGCGGTCACCGTCAGTTCGTACTCCCCGTCCCGCAACGCCCCCACATCGAGCACCCGGTGGCTTGCGACCCACAGAGTGGGGACGATCTCGCCGTTCAGCCTGACCTCGACATTGCGCAGCGCCTCATTGCGCAGCCCCTCGTCGTCGTTGCGATCGACCACGTCCACTGTGAGCGTGGCCTCGGAGAGCGCGGCGGCGTTCAGTACGCCGCTGCTGGGGATGCCGCGTATCCGGAGCTCCGGCTGGTTCACCGCGTTGGCCACCGCAATGGCGCCGATCGCCAGGGCGGCGGCGACAGCGGCAACCACAAGGGTGATGAGCACCCTGCGCAGGGACCGGGTTCGCACAGGGCCCGACGTCTTCAGAGCCAGTCGCATGGACACATCCTTCGAGGAATTGCTGCTCTGGGCCGTCGGCGCCGTCTCTTCGTCCCGCCCATGGCCTTGCATCGGCCTCCTGCACCGACTCCAGGACAGCGCCCGAGGACACGGACTCGGACTCGCAGGTGTCCGGCGAACCTGATGGTGCCAGCTCAACCGTCACGGAATCCAGTTCGCCCTCACTCACTCCTGGATGAATGAGTCCGATGTTCTCGGGGGCGCTTGGCGTAGGGGAAATGCTCTTTGTCTCCTGGTGGCTTCCTCGCCAGGTGGGCCTGCCGTCGAACCGGGATCGCGGGAACGGTCGCGTAGTGCCTGCCCCGTACACGGTGTGGGTGCAAGCTCCGGCCCATGTAAGGCCGGTTGACGGCGTCCCCTACGGCGACATCCCCACCACACGGCTTCCGGCGCCGATCGAGCGGGAGATCCTCGGGTCCCGCAGGCCGACGGGCTGGGTGCTGCGGAACCTGGACGCCCGGCGCGGGCCCGACCGCGGCGTCCTGCACGCCCCGGACTGCGAGGAGGCTCCGCAGGGCAAGCCCGTACCGAAGGTGGCTCCCGCGCGATCAGCCGTCAGTGCCCCATGTCCCGACCGACCGAACCTCGTGCGCCCTCACTTGCGTCAGAACGCCTGACCTGTCGGCAGGAGCGGGGAAACACTGCCTGCACGGCGGCGCCCGAGCCGCTCACGCAAACGGCCCCGGACGAGGAGTCCGAGGCCGAGCAGGAGCCCTCACTGGGGGAGAAACCCCAGGTCAGCGGCGTAACGCGTTGTGCGCCCGGCAGGATTCGAACCTGCGACACCCGCTTCAGGAGTGGGATGGAATCCATGATCGGTGGTGCTGGTTCCTGCCGCGTTGTGCTTTTCTCCCTGGTCAGCGCCACGCGGTAGGAGCGCCGGTCCAGTCAGAGACGGCTGGTGATGCGCCGTCCGCTCACGCATCGCTCACGCGTACGTGGGCGTTCTGACCTGCGATGGAGCCGCGGGTGGGTGGACAGTCTGCTTGCTCTCCCCGCCCTAACGCCATCGCCTCTTCTTGCGTTGCTTCTCGGGTCGGTGGCCTTGTAAGCGATAGCCCATCTCGTCGGGGTGTCGTGTAACGCGGGCTAGACGCCAGGCAGCGTCGTAGGACATGGGACTGGATTCCTGGGCGCGTAGCCGCAGGGCGAGCAGGCTCGTTGCTGGGTCGAGCAGCCAGCGCAGGACAGCGACCTTCACTCGGTCTCTCCAGCGATGGCGGCCAAGCGCCGGGCTAATGCTTCGTCGCCGAACGCCTTCACGGAGTCCGCCAGGATGGTGAGCAGCTCCTTGCGACTCTCTTCTGAAAGGCCGGTGACGAAGCTGTGGAGCAACTGCGCGACGGTGACCCACCGGTTCTCTGGTTGCCACTGCTGGACCTCGCGTACAAGGGCGACGAGGTCGGTGCCGACCTCTGGTCCACCGAGGCGGGGCCAGTGTTCTACGGACCGTTCCAGCAGGGTGTACAGACGGGCCGAGGCGGGGCTTGCCAGGATCTCCCCGCGCAGGAAGTCTTCACGCTCGCGCGCCTGCCGCCGGGCCAGCGCGTCCAGTTCGCATTCCCGACGCAGCCGCTCTTGTTCTCGTTCGTACTCTGCGCGTAAGCGCTCTGCCCGTAGTGCTTCCTCTCGCTGGTACTGCTGACGTAACTGCTCGGTCCTCAGCGCGGCGTCGCGTGTAGCGGCGTCTACGCTGAGCTGTACGCGGACGTCCACGACCTCCACCCCGTCGCCACTGAGTGGGAGACGGGAGCAGAGCGCAGTCGTGATGTCCTGCTCGGCGGCGTCGAGGCGAAGGACGTTACAGTCGGCAGCGGCTTCGTCGATGACGGGTCGGACGAGCCGCGCCGCGAACTGTGGGCCAGTGCTCGCTGTGGCGTCCGGCAGTCGCCGCCACGTCACGCGGACGTCGGTTGAGAAGCAGAGCGACGGGTCTGTGCTTGGCGGCCGGTCGGCGAATGCGTACGTCCAGGTCGTGGGATGTGTTTCTTCCTGACTACGGCCCGGTGCGTTGTGTTTGGAGAACAGGAGTCTCAAGCGGCGTCGGCTCCCGTCTTGTCCGGGGGCTGGTGCATGTTCTGCGTGCCTTGCTGCGCGCCCTGCTCCTGGAGTTCGCTCTCCGGTTCTGCCTGCTTGTCCTTCCCGGACTGCCGTCTCCGGAGTAGGTCGTCATCGAGCAGCATCGCGAGTTCATGACGGATGTTCTCGCGCGCCTCGTCGTACGGACGGTCTTGCCCCTGTACCCAGCCGGCCGCGCATGTGCGTAACGCTTCGCGCAGTTTCGGCCCTTCGGATCCTGGTATGTCCACTGCCTGCCGCAGGGTCTGCAGGATGAGGGACTTCAGCTCGGAACGCTTCAGCGCGGTGTCCAGCCACATGAAAACGGCCTTGTCCAATTCCCGCTCTCCGGTAGGGCCAGTCCCTTGGCTGAGCAGTGTGCGCCAGCCGGTCACCAGGCCCGCTATCGGCGGTTGGAAGCTGTCTTCTTCCGGGTCTGTCCGCTTGGCATCCGAATCGTCGAGGAGCAGTGTACGGCTGACGACGCCCACCCCTCGACTGCGGGAAATCTCCGCGCCGCGATTCCGGCCCTCCTGGCTGCGGTCACCCCTCCGGGTACCGACCCCGAACTCATGGCCACGGCGCTCATCCAGGACGAGGAAGGAGGCCCCGGCCTACTCGACGGCGCCGTCGGCATAGCCCTGGCCCTCCTCGCGCCCAGCACCACCGCACCACCCCGGTCCGTCTGGGACGCCTGCCTCCTCATCGCTTGATTCACCAACCGAAGGACCTCTATGCCTCCTGACCGCTGGCAGCAGCACAACATCGCCTTCTTCGACCGCGAGAGGGCCCGGCGCACCATCGCCGAACGCCTCGGCCCCGCCCTGATCAAGGCCGAGGCCGACGGGCAGCTCACCGGCTGGTGGTTCATGAACAAGCAGCCCTGGCCGCTGCGGCCGGGCAGGCACGACACGGCCACGCCGTCGCCGATGAGATCGCTCAGGAGCGACTCAATGGCTGGCGAGGGCTTGTCGGTGTTCCACCGCGACTCCCGCCACCTGCTCACCTACCAGCCGAGCCCGATGCACTTGGGACGCCGGGAGACCGCCGTCCTGCTGGCGAGCGTCATGATGCGCGGTGCTGGACTCGACTGGTTCGAACAGGGCGACGTATGGGCGAAAGTCGCAGCCCTTCGACCGGCCACCAATCCACTACCACCCGAACGAGCCGCCGAACTGGCCCCGACCATGCGGAAGCTCATGACCGCCGACGCCCACAGCCTCTGCCACCCGGGTGGCCCACTCCACGCTCACGAGGAATGGGTGACCGCCTTCGAACGGGCCGGTACCACGCTCGCTGACCTCGCAGGCCGCGGCGCTCTCACCCGTGGCCTGCGAGCCGTCATCGCCCACCACGTGATCTTCCACGCCAACCGCGCCGGTCTCCTGCGGGACGACCAGAGCGCCCTGTCCCACATCGCACGAGAGGTAGTCATGGGAACGAGTGACCACACCGCGTCGCCCACCGAGGCAACGGCCGGCATCGATAGCGTCAGCGCGGTGAACACCGACACGATCACCATCCCCACGGCGGACGCTGAGCGCCTCCGCAACGCCCTGGCCGACCAGCTCCGCGCGGACGGACACGCCCGCACGCCCGCCGTCGAGACCGCGTTGCGGAGCGTGCCCCGCCACGTGTTCGTGCCCGAGGCGTCACTCGAAGACGCCTACGCCAACGCACCGGTGCACATCAAATACGACACCGACGGCACGTCCATCTCCTGCGCCTCCCAGCCAGGCGTCGTCGCCCTCATGCTGGACCAGCTCGACGCCCAGGCCGGCGAGCGCATCCTCGAACTCGGCGCCGGCACCGGCTACAACGCCGGTCTGCTCGCCCACCTGGTCGGCGAGAACGGACACGTGACCACCCTCGACGTCGATGACGACCTCGTGGAGGGTGCCCGTACGCACCTCGCCGCCGCCGGAATCACCAACGTCGAGGCCGTCACCCGCGACGGGGCCCTCGGCTACGCCGAAGGAGCACCGTACGACCGGATCATCGCCACCGTTGGCGCGCACGGCGTACCGCACGCCTGGCTGCAGCAGCTCGCACCCGGCGGCCGACTCCTCGTCCCCCAGCGCCTCAAGGGCACCGTTTCCCGCTCCATCGCCTACGAGCAGCGCGACGGCCGGTGGGTGTCCCTCGGTAGCGAGATGAACACCTTCATGCCGCTTCGGCGGGGCATCGCTGACGACGACCGTCGAGTGATCCCTCTCAGCACGGACGGCACCGTACGACTCCAGGCCCCCGCCGGGCTCAACATCGACGCCGACGCCCTCGCGGGCGTACTCGACCAGCCGCGCACCGAGGAGTGGACCGATATGACGGTCCGCGCCATGGAGTCGCCGGAGTGGATGGAACTGTTCGTCACCTGCTCCTTGCCCTCCGGTCTGATCCGGATGCTGTTCCCCCAGAGCGCCAAGGGCACTCTGCTCACCGAGGACCCCTACCCCTCGTCGACCGCGGTCGTCGACAAGGGCGCCGTCACCTACCTCGCCCGGCGCCTATCAAAGGAGAAAACCCCCGAGGGCGACAAGCTCTGGGAGTTCGGCGTCATCGGCCACGGCCCCGGCAGCGACGAACTGGCCGCGAAGGTCGCCGACGCCATCCGTACCTGGGACCGCGACTACCGCGACCGTGAGGCCACGTTCGAAATCCAGCCCCTCGACGCCCCGGAGATCGAGCAGCGCCCCGGTCTCTTCGCCCTCGACACCCCGCTGAACCGCATCGTCGTCGACTGGCGGTGACGCCCCACGCGTAGCGGACGGTGCCCGCGGCACGCAGTCGGCGGGCACCCTCGCCCCATTAGCCCTCACTCACAAACTGGGGGACACATGGATCCGCACGGACCCACAGCCCAGCGCTTTCCGCTCGTCGCCCGATTCCGGCCCGCCTGTCTGCCCCAACCCGAGCGTGTGCGCAGTCTCGTCGACCTGGCCGACACCGCGGTGAACAAGACCGACCAAGGTCTTGCATCGGCCGTCTACAACCAGGCCGCGCTCATCGCCTCCGACCTCGGCCTTCCCGATCTCGCCCGCGAGATGTGCCACCAGCACGCCGCCGCCTACCTCCACGCCTGCCCCCTCCCCGGCATGAGCGCGATCCGAGGACTTGAACCGGTCGTCAACCTCGCCCGCCTCCAGATCCGCGCCGGCCACGCCGATGAGGGGCGTCAGCGACTGCTCGACCTTTACAAAGCCGTCGAGGCGGGCACAGCCGCCCGCTTCGAGGGCGTCAACGTACCCGCGGACCTCACTACGACCGACGAAGACCGCCAAGAGGTTCGCGCCTGGCTGTGGCGCGTCCTCCTCGCAGACGGCACACGCACCCTCACCACCGAGGGACGATGGGCCGAGGCCCTGGCGCACATCGAAGCCCACCATGGCATCGGAAAACGGATGCTCGACGGTCGACAGGTCGCGGTACTCGCCGCCCTCGCTGCAGGTGACACAGCGTGGGCAGCTGTCCTCCTTGCCGACACGATGCCCGGCGACCCGTGGGAACAAGCCGTCACGGCATGCCTGACCGTTCTATGCCGCCGCGACGCCGGGCAGCCCATCGACGGTCACCTGGCAGACCTGGTGACGGCCTACCTCGCACGGAAGACCGAACCCGGGATGACCGTCTTCGACACCCGGCTCGGACTTACAGTCCTCAACGCGATCGGTTCCGCCGGGGCGCTCGCCGCGCACCGCATCGTCGAGCACCTCCACCGCAGGACGACGGACGCAGAAGACGGCTACGCGGCCCGCGAGAACTTGGCTCATCCTCTGTTCACCGAGATCGCCACGGACCGGCAAGTGCAGGATTGTCGCACGCTGGTGTGCGCCTGCGCCCTCGGCGCTGGGATCCTCCCGGACGAGCTGAGAGGAGAACTGACGGCGGCTCTGCGCGCCAGCGATAGCGTGATCCGGGAAAGCGTCACACGTTCTTCCGATCCCGGAGGAACGCAACCCGTCCGGTTCTGACGGTGTTTGTCGGCGCTGTCGGTGCTGCTGTTTGGCAGGCGAGGGAGGCACCGAGGGGAGCCGGCCGTTTCCGGTCTGCTGAGTGGGGATTGAGCCTGCCATGGTCGACTGCATGCGGGCGGCTTCGGCTCGGCGGTTGGGTGCTGGGTTTCGGCCGGTGTGCTGGATGCGGGTGATCAGGACGCGGGCGGGTTGACGGGCGGTGGTCAGCTCGCGCTGGGCAGCGGCTTCCTTGAGGAGTTGGTGGGGTTGGTGGCCGCGGGCTTCGGCGTCGGCGAGGACGGTGGCGAGCGCGGGCCAGGCCGGGTCGGCGAGGATTCGCTCGGCGTGGTCGGGGACGGCTGCTCGTACGTAGCTGGCCAGAAGCCCGAACCCGACGGCGAGGAGAAGCCCGACGCGGAGTCCGTGCCGGATGATGCTGATCCGTTGGGCGGTATTCGGGAGATTAACTCTCCGTCCGCTCACGCACCGCTCACGCAAACGGCCCCGGACGAGGAGTCCGAGGCCGAATAGAGCCCCTCCCTGGGGGAGAAACCCCAGGTCAGAGCGGTAATGCGTTGTGCCCCCGGCAGGATTCGAACCTGCGACACCCGCTTTAGGAGAGCGGTGCTCTATCCCCTGAGCTACGAAGGCGGGGCTTGTGCGAAACCTTGCACGGAACTCGTGAACAGAACGTGCCCTGGTCTCCCGGTCAAGCCCTGAGCGATCTGGATCATGATGCTGCGGTGACGAGGCATGCGGTAGACCGCATGACACACCGCAGCGCCCGCCAGGAGCGCTCGATCCACAGGGTACCGGATCGTGGCTCAGACGGGCGATGGTCGCGGATGCGGGTCTGGGCGCCCGCCAGGCAGGCGCTCTCCGGCAACCGTATGGAGGCCAGGTCGTTGAACCCCCGGTCCTGTGACTGGAGTTCGCACATGGTCTCCAGGAAGTGGCACAGCCCCGCCAGGCGTCATTCATGGTGACGGCCTTCTCAGCGGCCTCCCGCCAGACGGCCAGCTTCCCGGCGAAGGTTCGCGGTGCAGCAGCGTCAGTCCCTGCAGCTCGGCCGTGCGGCCAACAGGAGGTCGACGGCCCGGGCGCTGCGGTGCTGTCCGCGCTGGGTGAGGATTTCCTGGACCTGCCGGGCGCGGTCGTCGACCGGTACCCGGCCGCAGAGCAGGCGCATGCCTCGGTCTCGTGGTGTGCGGCCCGAGCACCGGTACGGCTGCTGCGCCGCCCCCATCCCGATGAATGAACCCGAGCCCCCGTATGGCCCCGGCGCCGCCCCCGCTCACCGATGCTGATCGCTGTCCAGGACGTGGTGGGAAGTCACGGCCTCTCAAACGGGGGCGGCGCCACGCCGGTCAACTCCGCGCTGATGGCCCACAGACGTGCGGCGGTCGCGGTGTCGGCCAGCGGGCCCTTGACCGGTTCGAGCCTGGGCTTGCCCCGCATGCCGAAGACCCGTGGCCCCCATAGCTGTCCGCCGCGCACCGCTGGGTCCAGTACCGCGCGGACGGCGGGCCAGGCCGCGGCGTCCTTGCCCTGCACCAGGATGCGGGCGGGCAGGCCACGCAGTAGTTGCCCCGTCGTGCGGACGTGCACCGGCGGGCGTGACGGCGTGAGCGAGTCGAATGCGCCGCCGGGGTGGACGACCACGCTCATCATCGAGCTGTCGGCCGCACGCAGACGGCGGTCGAGTTCGAAACCGAACAGCATCTGAGCGAGCTTGGAGCGCGAGTACGCCTGCCGGGTCTGGTAGTCGCGGATGCTCTGGAGGTCGTCCAGGTCGAGTTGCGCGGACTTGCCCATGATGCTGCCCATGACGACGACGCGGCCGTCCGGTGCCATGAGCGGCATCAGGTGTGCGGTCAACGCGAAATGGCCGAGGTGGTTGGTGCCGAACGTCAACTCGTGACCGTCCACGGTCTCAGCGCGCTGTGATTGGTTGCTCAGCACGCCCGCGTTGTGCACGACGGCGTCGACCCTGTCCAGCTCCAGCCGGTCCACCGAGGACTTGACCGAGGACAGGTCGGCCAGATCCAGCTCGACGGCCCGTATCCGTGCGTCGGGCACGCGAGTGTGGATCGCGGTGATCGCGGCCTGGGCCTTCGCCGGTGTGCGGCTGCCGATGACGACGCCGGCTCCGGTGCCCGCGAGCTGCTCGGCGATGAAGTACCCGATCCCGGTGTTGCCGCCCGTGATCAGAAAGGTGCGGCCTTCGGCCCGCGGCAGCTGATGGACATCCCACGGCATGGGTGTTTCTCCTTGTGGTTTCTGGCCTTGTGGTTTCTGGTGTCACCAGGTCACGTGCAGCGACTTCAGTCCGAACACGAGACTGGAGAGGCGGAATTCGACCTGGTCGTCCGGTTCGGCCAGCGCGAGCCGGGGGAAGCGCCGGAGCAGTGCCGGGAAGGCGATGCGCATCTCCATCCGGGCCAGCGGAGCCCCGAGGCAGTGGTGCAGTCCGTGACCGAACGCGACATGGCCGGCGGCTTTTCGTGTGATGTCGAGCGTGTCGGGATTCTCGATGAAGGAGCTGTCCCGGTTGGCGCCCGGCAGCGACGGGAGGACGAGCGAACCCGCGGGGATGACATGCCCGGCCAGTTCCACTTCCGTGGTGGTGGTGCGCGGCGGCAGCGCGTGCACGATGGACAGCCAGCGCAGCATCTCCTCCACAGCCGGCACGACCCGGGCAGGATCGTCGCGGATCAGGGCGAGTTGGTCCGGGTGCCGCAGCAGGGCCAGGGTGCCCAGAGCGAGCATGTTCGCGGTCGTCTCATGTCCGGCCAGCAGCAACAGGCTGGCGACTTCGATCAGCTCGTTGGTGGTCAGGTCGTCGCCGTGCTCGCGGACCAGCATCCCCAGCATGTCCTCGCCGGGATCGGCCTGGGCACGGGCGACCAGGCCCGCCAGGTACGCGCGGTCCCCCCAACCTGCCGCGATCCGCTCCTCCTCCGGCAACGAGACGTCCAGCAGGCGAGCGGAGCGGTCCTGGAACTCGGCGCGATCGGCGTAGGGCACCCCCAGCAGCTCGCTGATCACCAAGGACGGCACCGGCAGCGCGAAGTCCGACACCAGATCGGCCGGCTTGCCGGCCCGTTCCATGTCGTCCAGCGCCGCGTCCACGATCTCGGTGATCCGTGGCTGAAGCCGGCGCATCCGGCGCGCCGTGAATTCCGGGGTCAGCATGCGGCGCAAGCGCGTGTGGTCCGGTGGGTCGAGCGCCATCAGGTTCCCGGACCGTGGCGCGTCCCGCTCCTGCTCGCTCACCTGCGTCGCGCCACCGGGTATGCCGCCCGCGCGGATGGCACTGCTGAACCGGGTCGGGTCCGACAGCACCTCGCGCAGACCGCCCTGCACCAGCCCGCTTCAGGCCGAGAGGGCGGATGCGTAGGACACGCCGGTCAGGTCTTCCGAGAGCTGCCACAGTCGCCGTGCGGTCTCCATGTCCTCGGCTGCGGGGTCCGGACGAACCGTCGTGGGATGTCCACGAAGTTCTCGGAAGCCGTCCGGACCGAAGAACTGGCCGCCTTCGACATCGGGCGCGGTCGCCGCGTACAGCTGGGGCAGGGCGCCCATCGCGGCATCCTGGGCCATCAGCCCGCGAGCGAGTGTGACGAAGGTCCGCAGGAGGCCGGTCGGCCCGCTGGTCTGCAGGTTCGTGGCCGAGAACCCGGGATGGGCCAGCAGGCTGCGCACCGGACTGCCCACCGCGCGCAGCCGACGGTCGAGCTCCAGCGCGAACACTACGTTGGCGAACTTGGACTGGCGGTTGAACCCCATCGGCGCGTACCTCCGGGCGCCGGTCAGGTCGTCGAAGTCGATCCGCGAGCCGCGGTGCAGATCAGAGGTGACGGTCACCACCCGCGGATCGCGGCCGGCCTGCAGCAGGTCCAGCAGCAGGCCGGTGAGGGCGAAGTGGCCCAGGTGGTTACTGGCGAACTGCTTGGCGAGGGTCCAGTGTCTGTCGGAGGCACGGACGACCCGGTCGACGCCCTGGTGGTCGTCGTTGACGGCCTTGAGGTTGGACACCCTGATCAGCGCCTTGAACACCGGGTTGAGCTGGGCCGGGTCGGCTCCGGAAGTCACGACGATCCGGCGGATGTCCTGCTCGCCCATCACCGTGAGGACGTCCCGGGTGACGTCCGTCATGAACATGGGCGGGCTGACGGGCTTGGCCCACGGGTTGTCGGAGGCGCGGGAGTTGTTCAAGGCGGTGATCACCGCCTCGCTGCCCTGGGCTGCCTTGCGGACGTCGTCGATGTTCGATGGCGTGCCCTGGATCAACTCGACGCCGGCTGGGGCCCGGACGGCGCCGGGGTTGCGGACCAACGCGCGGACGTGGTGACCGCGTGTGGCGGCCTGCTCCAGCACATGAACCCGAGGCGGCCGCTGCCACCGAGGATGAGCAGGTTGGTCATTAGGGCGACCTTTCGGTGATGAGGGCCGTCGTCGCGGCCCGGGCAGGCTGGTGTTCAGGGGGATGGGTGGGCAGGGCACCGTGTGCAGCCAGGTCGCACCGGCCTAAGGGGGATGGGTCAACTGCTAGCTGCCACCTTTCTCAGGTTGCCATCGGTGGCGCAGTGCGTCAAATTAGTCCTGGTGGGACCAGGTCAGCGCAAAGGTAGCATCGGAGTCGTGGTGGATATGAACGCAGCCCCTACGGCCAGCATCGCGGAGCGCAAGCGTCAGCTCGTACGCAATGAACTGGCCTTGGCCGCGGTGACGTTGTTGGCCGATCAGGGGTTCGAGGAGACGACGGTCGACCAGATCGTGGCCACCGTGGGGATGTCACGTCGCACGTTCTCCCGCTATTTCCAGTCCAAGGAAGACGTGGTGGTGCACCTGCTCGCGGGAGCCGGTGCGCAGATGTGCGCGGAACTGAGCGCCCGGCCCGACGATGAGCCACCCGCGCCGGCGCTGCGTCACGCACTGTCCGCGCTCACCTCCGTGTGCGACGCCGATCCGGACAGGACGCTGCACGTGAGCAGGCTGATCCTGGACACGCCGGCTCTGCTGGCCCGGTTCCTGGAGCGGCAGTCGCAGTGGCAGGCCGAGGTGGCCGGCATCCTCGCCCGGCGCACGGGACTCGATCCCGACGCCGGCCTGCGCCCCGCCCTCGCCGCCGGCGTCGCCCTCACCGCGTACCAGACCGCGCTGCGCCGCTGGGTGGACAGCGACGGCACCGAGCCGATGGACGAGCTGGTTGACCAGGCTTTCGCGATGATCGCCCCGGTCCTCGACCTGAGCACAGACCCGAACTGAACCCGCCCTCGGCCCGGCCGGTGTCGGCCCCTGTGCCGAGGCCGAGCGCCTCCAGCCGCCGCACTGCGCAACTCCTGCATGCCGGCGCTCCGTCGGGAGGACAGCGGCAACCGTCGAACTCGTGAGGGCCGCACCCGGTCGGGCCGTGCCCGCAGCGGGACGTACACCCCGCCCTACGCTGCGTCCGCGCCCGTACGAGGATCCGCTCGTCCCTGGGGAAGCGGTCTCACAGGGGGCATGGGCATGCGGTGGCCGGCCCCGGTCTGGGGGCCGGCCACCGCATGGGTGGCTGGGTCAGACGGCGGACCAGCCGTTGTCGACGGGGAGCACGGTGCCGCTGATGTTGCCCGCCGCGTCCGAGGCGAGGAACACGATGGCCGCGGCGACTTCCTCCGCCGCGGCCAGGCGGCCCACGTTCTCCCGGTAGCGGCCTACGATCGAGGCGCCGTCGCCATCGAACGTCACGGTGTCGGTGATGTGTGTCCGGGTGCCGCCGGGGGCGATGGCGTTGACGCGGATGCCGCGGTCCCGTACATGACCGCGGTCGACTTCGTCAGGCCGATGATCCCGTGCTTGGAGACGGTGTACGCGGTGCCGGCGGCGCTGCCGCGCAGACCGCCTCCGAGGCCGTGTTGACGATGGCGCCGTTGCCGCGGGCCAGCATGTGGGGCAGGGCGGCGCGGGTGAGCAGGAACGGAGCGGTGCAGGTTGATCCGTATGACTCGCTCCCATTCCGCGTCGCTCACGTCGGCGGTGGCGGTCATGCGTGTCCATGATTCCGGCGTTGTTGACGAGCACGCCGAGGTCGCCGAAGGACTCGACGGCGGTGGTGATGACCTCGTCGACCGTGCCCTGGTCGCTGAGGTCGCCGACGACCGTGCGGGCGGTGCCGCCGTTCGCCTCTATCTCCTTGGCGACGGCCTCGGCGCCGACCGGATTGATGTCCGCGACAAGAACTTTGGCCCCCAGGTTCGCGAACCGCAGGGCGGGGGCGTCCGATGCCGGACCCGGCGCCGGTGACGACGACGCCCCGTCCCTCGAAGTCGGTGGTGTCAGTCATGCTGCTGCTCCTTCCAGGAGGGATGTCGCCTGGCGCCAGGGGGTGCGGGCGGCGATGGCGTGCTGCCAGGGGCGGGTGGTCCTGGGCGGCATGCCGACTGCCAGGACGCCGGTGAGACGGTCGCCGGTGCGGTAGACGGCGGTGAACTCGCGTTCCTCCAGGCTGCCTTCGGCGATCCGCATCTCGTCGTGGCCGCGCAGGTAGCCGTAGGCGCGGATCTTCATGTCGTACTGGTCGGACCAGAAGTAGGGGACGGGCGCGAACGGCCGCCGGGCGCCCAGGAGGTTGCGGGCGGCGGCCATGCCCTGCTCGGCGGCGTTGGTGCGGTGCTCGATGCGCATCGAGGTGGAGAAGAGCGGGTTGTGCCAGCGGGCCACGTCGCCCGCGCCGTACACCCCGGGCGCGGCGGCGCAGAACTCGTCGCAGACCAGCCCGTCGTCGAGGGTGAGGCCGCTGCCGGTCAGCCATTCGGTGTTGGGCCGGGAACCGACGGCCACCAGCACCGTGTCGGCCTCGACCAGGCTGCCGTCGCCCAGTCGTACGCCGCCGGGGACGACCTCGCTGACCCCGGTCCCGGTGCGCAGGTCCACGCCGTGGTGGAGGTGGACCTGGGCGAGCATGCGGCCGATGTCCTCGCCGACCGCGTGGGCCAGGGGGACGGGCGCGGGTTCCAGGAGGGTCACGTGGGTGCCGAGTCCGGCCGCCACCGACGCTGCTTCGGCGCCGAGGAATCCGGCGCCGACCACGGCCAGGGTGCGGCCGGGGCCGAGGCGGTCCTTGAGGGCGAGGGCGTCGTCCAGGGTGCGCAGGACGTGGGCCGGTGTGCCGGGCAGGTGCCGGGGGCGGACTCCGGTGGCCACGATCAGTCCGTCGTACGGCACCTGCGTACCGTCGGCCAGCAGCACGGTGCCCTCGGCGGCATTCGCGCCGATGGCCTCGCGGCCGTAGCGGGCGTCCAGGTCAAGGGCGTCGAGGTCGGCCTGGGTGCGCAGGGGCAGTCGGTCGGGGGGCCAGGCGCCGGAGAGGATCTCCTTCGACAGGGGCGGGCGGTCGTAGGGGGCGGCGGGTTCGTCGCCGATGAGGGTGAGGGGGCCGGTGTGGCCCTCGCGGCGGAGGGTTTCGGCGGCGGCGAGGCCGGCCGCGGAGGCGCCGACGATGACCACGCGGCTGGTCGTGGTCGCGCTCACGACTCCTCCAGGCGGATGGCGGCCGCCGGGCAGACGGTGGCGGATTCGCGGACGGCGTCGTGGAGTTCGGCCGGCGGGTTGTCGTCGAGGAGGACGACCATGCCGTCCTCCTCGCGCTGGTCGAAGACGTCGGGGGCGAGCAGTACGCACTGGCCCGAGGCGACGCACTTGGGGACGTCGACTTCTACATGCATGACGTTTCTTCCCTGCTCTCGGTGGGGGATCGGGGGGTTGCGGTCACCAGGTGACGGGCAGTTCGCGGACGCCGTAGACGGCGGTGGCCTCCTTGAAGGCGATTTCCTCCATCGGTACGGCGATCTTCAGGCCGGGAAGCCGGCGGAAGACCTCGGGCAGGACGATCTGGAGTTCGGCGCGGGCCAGCGGCTGGCCCAGGCACTGGTGGATGCCGTAGCCGAAGGCCAGGTGCCGGCGGACGTTGGCACGCTCCAGGTCGAGGTCGTCGGGGTTCGTGAAGAACTCCGGGTCGCGGTTGGCGACGTGGACGGGAATGATCACGCCCTCGCCCGCGTGGATGGTCACGCCGCCGATGGTGACGTCGTCGATGGCGGTGCGGCGCAGTCCGCCGTGCACGATGGACAGGTAGCGCAGGAGTTCCTCCACCGCGCTCGCGACCTGGTCCGGTCCGCCGAGCAGGTGCGGGATCTGGTCGGGGTGGTTGAGGAGGGTGATGGTGCTCAGCGCGATCATGTTCGCCGTCGTCTCGTGCCCGGCGAACAGCAGGAAGGCGCTCAGGTCGGCGGCGTCCTGGTCGGTGATGACGCCCTCGTCCACCTGTGCGGCGAGCCGGGTGACCACGTCGTCGCCGGGGGTGGCGCGCTTGGTCTGCACGAGGCGCAGCAGATACTCGCCGAGGTTGGCGAACGCCCGGGCGGCCTCCTCTCCCGTGGCGTTCAGGTCTACGAGGGTCTTCGACTGCTCCTGGAAGAACGGGTGTTCCTCGTAGGGGACGCCGAGCAGTTCGCAGATGACCAGGGAGGGAAGCGGCAGCGCGAAGTGCTCCACGAAGTCGGCGGGGCCGCTCAGCTCGGTCAGGTCGGTGAGGAGTTGGTCGGTCAGGCGGGCGATGGCCGGGCGCAGCGCGTCGACGCGCTTGATCATGAACTCGCGGGTCAGGGTGCGCCGCATCGCCGCGTGGATGGGGTCGTCGTAGTTCTGGAAGAAGCCGCGCGGGGCCGGCTGCTCGTCTTCCTTGAAGTTGGGTGCGCCGGGGTGCGTCGGGTCGGTGCTGAACGCCGGGCTGCCCAGTACCGCCCGGGCGTCCTCCCAGCGGGTCACCAGCCACGGAGTGAGGCGCCCCTCCCACAGGGAGACACGCGTGAGGGGCTGTTCCTCACGCAGCCGCGCATACAGCGGAGGGGGGTCCAGGGGAGCGTCCTGCGGGCGGGTGAGCGTGAACGCGGGGACGTTCGGAGACGAGGCCATGACTGTGCCTTTCCACCATCGGTTAACGCCGTTAGTCGAATGCATTGTTAGACTAACACTGTTAATCGAGGAATCGGAAGTCCGGCATCGGACCTGACGAAGCGCCGACTGCCGGAGGCGGAGCGCACCGAGGGTCGGTAGGCTGCTGCCGGCAGCGAGGAGGAGGCCATGAAGTCGCAGGTCAAGCGGGTGCCCAATGTGCGGGGCGAGGGTGAGCGGCTGCGGCGGGAGATCCTCGACGCGGCGACCCGCATCCTGGAGGAGACGGGGCGCGAGGACGCACTCTCCCTGCGCGGGGTCGCCCGCGAGGTCGGCATCTCCGCGCCCAGCGTCTACCGGCACTTCAAGGACAAGGCCGACCTGGTCTCCACTCTCCTCGACGCCACCTACCGCACACTGGCCGTCGCGATGAACGAGGCCGGCGAGTCGGCCGCCGCCGCAGGCGCGGACCCGTGGGCGCGCGTGCGGGCCACCGTCACGGCCTACCGCAGGTTCGCCATCGACAAACCACGCCGCTACCAGCTGATGTTCAGCCTGGAATACGAGCCCGAGCGTCGGTCCTCCGCCGACCACCCCATCGGCACCGTGCTCCAGGCGTGGACCGATACGGCCGACGCCTACCTCACCGAAGCAGCCCCCGGCCGTCGGGCGGAGGCGCAGGACTTGGGTATCCACCTGTGGACCGCCCTGCACGGCCAGCTCGTCCTGTGGCGCACCCTGCCGAGCCCCGTCGCCGGCAGCGAAGACGTCCTGATCGAGCTGGAGGAGTCCCTGCTGCGACGCCTCCTCCCGGCACCGGAGACTCCGAGCCCCACCGAGTGACAGGCCAGGAAGGCTTCCCGCTCCCGGAAGGCATGCGAAGCCCCCGATCACTCGTTGACCGTGTCCGGTTCGGCGGCCTCTGGGCGCAGGACGCGGCCCACCAGGGGCCACGAACTGCTCGATCCAGGCGGCCGGCTCGCCCGTGCGCGGTCCCACGCTGGGCGCGAAGCTCGCCCTCGCCGCGCGATGACAGCAACGGCTGACAAGCATCGGATGACAAATAACAGATGACAGATATTGAAATCTGTCATCCGGCAGGGTGGAGGCCATGACGATGCGAACCCACCCCCTTGGAACGACCGGCCCCCAGGTCTCCGCCCTCGCCCTCGGCTGCATGGGCATGTCCCCGGTCTACGGCGACGCGGACCGGACGGAGTCGATCGCGACCGTTCACGCCGCTCTCGACGCGGGCATGACGCTGCTCGACACCGGCGACTTCTACGGCATGGGCCACAACGAGATGCTGCTCGGTGAGGCCCTGCGCACGGCCCCCGCGCAGCTGCGTGAACGGGCGCTGCTGAGTGTGAAGTTCGGCGCCCTGCGCGGCCCGGCCGGCGAGTTCCGTGGCTTCGACGGGCGCCCGGCCGCCGTCAGGAACTTCGCCGCGTACTCCCTCCAGCGCCTCGGCGTCGACCACATCGACGTCTACCGCATCGCGCGCGTCGATCCGGACGTGCCGATCGAGGAGACGGTCGGCGCCATCGCGGAGCTGGTCGAGGAGGGGTACGTGCGCCACATCGGCCTCAGCGAGGCCAGCGCCGCCAACATCCGGCGGGCCGCCGCCACCGCACCCATCGCCGACCTGCAGATCGAGTACGCGATCATCACCCGCGACATCGAGCGCGAGATCCTGCCGACCACCCGTGAACTGGGCATCGGCATCACGGCGTACGGCGTGCTCTCCCGCGGTCTGATCTCCGGTCACGTCACCCGCGACCGGCAGTTCGCCCCGAACGACTCCCGCGCCCACTACCCCCGCTTCCAGGGCGAGAACCTCCAGCACAACCTGGACCTGGTCGAGGCCCTGCGGAAGATCGCCGAGCAGAAGGGCGTCTCCGTCGCACAGATCGCCTTCGCCTGGGTGCTCTCCCGGGGCTCGCAGCACAACGACGACATCGTGCCGCTCGTCGGCGCCCGTACCCGCGAGCGGCTCGACCGAGGCGCTGGGCGCGCTGGACGTCACGCTGGACGAGGCCGACCTGACGGCGATCGAGGAGGCCGTGCCGGCGGACGCGGCGGCGGGCACCCGCTACCCGGCGGCGCAGATGGCGCACCACGGCACCGAACAGTGATCCCCGGGCCGAGTACGGTCTAGGCCATGGCACCACCGACCCCCCAGGCCCTGACCGCCGAGCGCATCCTCGAAGCGACCGAGGAGGTGCTGCGCCGCCACGGGCCGGCCAAGGCCACCGTGGTTGACGTGGCCCGCGCGCTCGGCGTCAGCCACGGCAGCGTCTACCGCCACTTCCGCACGAAGGCGGCGCTGCGGGAGGCGGTGACGAAGCGGTGGCTGGACCGGACGATTCAGGTGCTGGCAGGTATCGCCGCGGACGGGGACCACGATCCGGAGTCGCGGGTGCGCGAGTGGTTCGCGGCTCTCTTCGCCGCCAAGCGCCGCAAGGCAGGCGACGACCCCGAACTCTTCGCCACGTACTCGGTCCTGGCCGGCGAGGCCGGCGAGGTGGTCGGCGCCCACATCACCGAGCTGACCGACCAGCTGACCGAGATCGTGCGGGCGGGCGCCGACGCGGGCACCTTTGCCGTCGAGGACCCGGCCCTCGCGGCCCGCGCCCTCCTCCAGGCCACCGGCCGCTTCCACGACCCGTGCTACGCCAAGGAGTGGGAACTGCCGGGTGCGGAGGGCGAGTTGGAGGCGGTCGTGGATCTGCTGGTGCGGGGGCTGCGCTCCTAGCACAAGCGATCTGATTCGTGCGGGTACCGCCGCGCCTCCATTCCGGCGGGGGTGCCCCTATGGCGTGGTCAAGGCAAACAGGGCTGCGTTAAGACCGCCCTCCGCGGCAGGCTCAGGGATCGCCGCGCACTCCACATGCTGAGTCATCGGCAGGCCGCCATGACGCGACGTGCCCGTGTCATGACATGTGCGGTTACGGCTCGTGGAAGCGTTCATGGGACACGGGGTCAGGGGGCCGGGGCGGTGATCCGGCGCTTGAGGATCTTGCCGCTGGGGCCCATCGGCAATGCGTCCATCAGCCAGACGTGGCGGGGGTACTTGTAGGCGGCCACGTGCTGCTTGGTGAACTCGCGGAGTTCCTCGGCGGTCGCCAGGGCGCCCGGGCGCAGGACGACTGCCGCGGCGACTTCCTCGCCGAGGCGTTCGTCGGGCACGCCGAGGACGGCGGCGAGGGCAACAGCGGGGTGTTCGTAGAGGACCTCCTCGATCTCGCGGGGGTAGACGTTGTAGCCGCCGCGGATGATGAGGTCCTTCTTGCGGTCGACGATGTAGAGGTAGCCGTCATCGTCCTGACGGGCGAGGTCGCCGGTGCGCAGCCAGCCGTCGGGGATGGCCGCGGCGGTGTCCTCGGGACGGTTCCAGTAGCCCTTCATGAGGATGGGTCCGCGGACGACGATTTCACCGACCTCGCCCGGGCCGACCTCCTTGCCACCCTCGTCGAGCAGCCGGACCTCGACGTCGCGGACGGGAGTGCCGATGGAGCCGGGCTTGCGCGGGCGGTCGGGGTGGTTGAAGGAGACCACCGGACTGGTCTCGGACAGGCCGTAGCCCTCGAGGATCACACAGTCGAAGGTCTGCTCGAATGTGTGCAGGAGCTCAACCGGCAGGGCGGCGCCGCCGGAGATGCACCTGCGCAGGCTGGAGGTGTCGGCCCGCTCCGCGCCCGGATGCCCGAGTAGCGCCGCGTACATGGTGGGGACGCCTTCGAAGAAGGTGGCCCGGTCGCGGGCGATGGTGTCCAGGACGGCCTGCGGGTCGAACCGCGGCACCAGCACCAGTGTGGCCCCACCGTGTACGGCGGCGTTCATGGCGCAGGTCTGGCCGAAGATGTGGAAGAGCGGCAGGCAGCCGACTATGACGTCATCGGGGGTCAGCTGTTCCACATCGGCGACGGTGGTCTCGGTGTTGTGGCGCAGGCCGGCGTGGGTGAGCGCGGCGCCCTTGGGGCGGCCGGTGGTCCCCGAGGTGTACAGCAGCACCGCCACGTCGTCCTCCGACACGGCGGCGGCCTCGGGGCGCGGCGCGTGGCCGGCCAGGAGCGCGCCGAAAGCGTCCGGCTCGACGGGCAGGTGCCGCGCCCCGGCAGTCGCCGCGCCCTGAGCACCCTCACCGGGGGCCAGGTGCCATTCGAAGAGCAGCACGGCCCCGGAATCACGCAGGTGGTACTCCGTCTCCCGTGCCTTGAGCAGCGGGTTCATGGGTACGACGACGGCGCCGGCGCGCAGGATGCCGTAGTACAGCACGACGAACTCGGGCACGTTCGGCAGCATCAGGGCGACCCGGTCGCCGGTGCGGACGCCTTCGGCGCGGAGCATCGCGGCGGCTCGTGCGGACAGCTCGTCCAACTCGGCGTAGTCGACGGTCTTGGTTCCCAGCCGCAGGGCGGGCCGTTCGGGCTGCCGCCGCGCGGTCCGCACCAGGTATTCCGCCAGATTGGACATGAAAGCCTCCTTGCATTCACGCCGCCAGTGGTGACCGCGTCGTAGTGCCCGCCGGTGCTGACCGCATCGTGGCCCTGCCGGGGGCGGGGATCCACGGAGAACCCGGCAGCATCAGGGCTATACGTTTGCGTCCCGGTACGATCAAGTGTCTCTACGCAGCGCCACCTGGTGGTCGACACCCGCGGCCTGCCTCTGTCGGTCATGGTCGCCCCGGCCGATCTGCACGACTCCGCTGCCGCCGGGGAAATCCTCTTCCGCCTGCGCCTGATGCGCCCCGAGACGCGCCTGACGGAGTTCTTCGCTGAGCTGCCGACCGGGATCCACTCGAGCAGCAGCACATGCTGTCAGCGGCGTTTGTCTCGGTCGGAGCCGCTCACTGCGGCCATTCGGCGTCGATCAGCACGGCGGCCATGACGCACGGCTCGCTTCCCTCGACGCGCCAGCCGTGCATGCATCCGTGCTGGATGAGGACGTCACCGGGCTTGACCAGGACGTCGCGGCCTTCTGTCAGGGCCCACATCTGGCCCGATAGGACGATGAAGTAGTTGAGGGTGTCCGTGCGGTGCATCGATGGGTGCTTGGCTGAGCGGATGTACTCGATGCTGGGGATGTGCGCGCTCTGGATCGAGGTGTGATAGTCGTGAACCTGCTCAGGCGTCGCGTACTCGAACGAGCCCGGCGCCCAGCTCAGAATCCGGAAAGTCGCGCCGCCGTCCGGCGGTTCGTGCTCGAACGCCTTGCCGACGGTCGGGTCGTCGGTCGCGGTGAGGTCCGCCGGTGTCGAGGCGTTGACCCAGAGGTCCACATTGGACGCCGATCCTTTGAACGCTATCTCGTCGTCCTGCAGGACATCGGACAGGCCGTCGGCACGGTTGCCCATGACGTATTTCCTCGGCATTTGCATTCCTTTCGCTCGTTGTCGCCGTTGGAATGGGGGCGGCGTCATCGGTCCGTCAAATTTTGGTCGTGTGCCCGGCCCAGAATGTTGCGCGTACGTCCTTCTTCAGCACCTTGCCGTTGAGGCTGCGCGGCAGTCGGTCGACGAAGACCACGTCTTTCAGCGTCCGTATCGGGCCCAGCCGCTCACGGCACCTCGCAGCTGCTGAGCGAGTTCGAACAGTCGCCTGAGTCCGGTCGCGCGATGGGGTGCCCTTTGGACTCCAACCCACCCGAGTGGACACCGAACGGGGTCATCCCGACGCCGGAGATCCACACCCGGGTGCCTGCGGGGTTCATCGGCGGGCCGCCGGGGCGAACCGGTCCGCACCACGGAAACTGGGAATGCCCGCGTCGCTCCGTCCCTGCTTCTGGCCGACCACGTTGCGCAGGACGCCGACTCCCGCCATCTCGAGTTCCACCACGTCGCCCGGCTGAATCCACCGGTCGATCTCCAGACCGCAGCCCTGACCGACCGTGCCGAGCGCGATGACCTCGCCCGGAGCCAGGTCCTCCTGCCAGGAGGCGAACGCCAGCACTTCGGCAACGGAGTGGTCCGCCGACCAGCGCTTGGGGCCACCCCACACCTCGCCGTTGACGCGGGACTCGAGTTCGAAGGCGTCGACCTCGACCTCGTCGAGCGTCGCGACGCAAGGCCCGACGGCGTTGCAGAAGTGCTTACCCTTCGACGGTCCGACCAGCGAGGACATCTCCAAACCCTGGATGTCGCGTGCACTCACGTCGTTGAACAGTGTGACGCCCGCGATATGTGACAGCGCCTCGGACACCGGGATGTCCCGGCCGGGAGCGCCGACGACAAAGGCGGGCTCGAGCTCGTAGTCCAGCTGATCGGTGTAGGCAGGCCACTGGATCTCCGCTTCCGGCCCCACCACCGCGAGATGGTTGCCCTGATAGCACACCGGCATCTGTTGGAGCGCCGCCTGCAGCGGCATCTTCAGGTTGGCGCCATGTTGACTCGACGTGAGGTAGTCCCGCACCCGCGGCGGCCGGGGTACGGGAGCGAGCAGACGGGGCGCGTCGAGCACCGCCACGCGCATCTGCTCTTGGTCGAGCACCCCGGCCGCGCGGTCGAGCACGCGCCGCGCGTCGTCGAGACCGGGCCGCCCCGCTCCAAACAGCGCGATGGTGTCGTCGAAGATCGACGGGTCCGTGATCTTGACGCCGTCACCGAGAATCCGCGCCGCTGCCGCCAGATCGAGGACACGTCCGTCCTCGAGGATCAGGCCCACCCGCGGCCGGCCCGCGTCAAACGTCACGATCTTCACCGGTCATCACCCTCATCCCTCGTCGCGTCGAGGCCATCACCGCGATCCGGGACGACCTCTGCTTCGGTCAGCGTGCACCGGGTGAGCGACGAGATGCCTCACCCTTAATGCAGGACTACTTGCGTTCTGGACCGTAAGGTGACCGGGGTCGCTTACGCAAGACTCCTTGCGTTAGTGATTCATATCGCCTAGCGTTGACGCAAGTGGACTTGCGTTAGAGGAGGGGGGTGATCCGCCTTCCCTCTGTCGCGAAGCCGATCGACAGCCCGAGAGTGGGCGAGGACGAGATGACGTACACGAAGGGCCTCCACGACCTGGGGCGCGAAGGCCACGCCTGGCTGCAGCCGGACGGCGGATGGGGCTGGAGCAACTCCGGCCTCGTCGTCGGCGACGGGGCGTCACTGATGGCGGACACACTGTTCTGCCTCGCGTCGACGCGGCAGACGCTCGA
>CAWIGN010000010.1:0-50525 GCA_963835715.1 uncultured Alphaproteobacteria bacterium | reverse complement strand
TCGCCATGACGGCGCATGTTGTCTATGAGTTGATTGATCCACAGCGTCCTGCCACCACCAGCCCCAAAGTCATTCGGGATGTGATACGCGGTGAGATAGGATTTGACGGGCTTTTGATGTCGGACGACCTTTCCATGAAGGCGCTCGACGGGCCGTTGTCGGTGCGTGCCAGGGCTGCCCAGTTCGCGGGCTGCGATCTGGTGCTTCACTGCAATGGCGATATGGACGAAATGCGCGACGTGGCATCGGAAGTGAAGACATTGGAGGGGCCGGCGCTGAAGCGCAGCCGGCAGGCGCTGGCGCATCTGTCGGCTCCCGGCCCATTCGATCCGGCGGCGGCGCGAAGCCCGCCTGGCCGAGCTTTCTGGAGGCGTTCCGCATGACCGAACCGGCCGAGACCTTCGACGAATTTCGAATCGACCGCGATCTTCGCCGACGATCAGGCGTTGCTGGTGCAGGTCGACGGTTTTGAAGGTCCGCTGGACCTGCTGCTGACCCTGGCCCGCAACCAGAAGGTCGATATCGCCAAGATCTCGATCCTCAAGCTGGCCGAGCAGTATCTGGAATTCATCGAAACCGCCAAGAAGCTGAACCTGGAACTGGCGGCCGACTATCTGGTGATGGCGGCCTGGCTGGCCTATCTGAAATCCCGCCTGATCCTGCCGCAGGAAAAGGGCCCGGACGGCGAGCCCACCGCCGATGAGATGGCCACCCGGCTGCGCTGGCGGCTGCAGCGGCTGGACGCCATGCGCGCCGCCTCCACGCGGCTTATGGGGCGCGAGCGGCTGGGCCGCGACGTGTTCGGCCGCGGCGACCCGGAAGCCGTCAATGTGATCAAGCTGCGGACCTACAAGGACACGATGTACGACCTGCTCACGGCCTATGCCACCGATCGGGTGCGCAAGCTGGGCGGCAAGGCCTATCGCCCGCAGATGGCGCCGGTGCTGCATGATCGAGGAGGCGCGCGAGCGGCTGGAGCGGATGCTGGGCAAGATCTCCGACTGGAGCGCCCTGACGCGGCTGTTGCCCTTTGAGTGGTCCGGGGGGGCCCGGCGGCGTTCGGCGGTGGCATCGACCCTGCTGGCCTGCCCTGGAACTCGCCCGCGACGGCAAGATGGAACTGCAGCACTGGCGCCCTTTGCGGAAATATTTGTGCGGGACCGACCGCCGCACCGGCGAGGAGGCATGACATGAGCAGCGTAGCCAAGATGATTGAAACGATCGAAAACGAGATGGATGCCGAAAGTCCGAACCCAGGCCAATCCCGAGCATCTGCGGATGGTCGAGGCGCTGCTCTTCGCAGCCTCCGAACCGCTGGATTTAAAGGCACTGTCAACATCGCTGCCGGAAGGCGCCGATGTCCCGGGCCTGCTTCGGACACTTGAGGAGTTTATGAAAAGCGCGGCGTAAACCTCTGTTGCGTCGCAGGAAAATACCAGTTCCGCACCGCCAGCGACCTGGCCTTCCTGCTGCGCAAGGAGCAGCCGGAACAGAAGCGCCTGTCCAAGGCCGCAATCGAGACCCTGTCGATCATCGCCTATCACCAGCCCGTCACCCGGGCCGAGATCGAGGACATTCGCGGCGTCGCCATGTCCAAGGGCACCATCGATATCCTGATGGAAATCGGCTGGATCAAGATCCGCGGCCGCAAGCGCACCCCGGGCCGCCCGGTCACCTATGGCACCACCGAGGCCTTCCTGGTCCAGTTCGGGCTGGAAAGCGTGGCGCACCTGCCGGGCTTGGACGAGCTCAAGGCCGCCGGCTTCCTGGAGGCGATCCCGCCGGCCGGCTTCGATGTGCCCAATCCGTCCGACGAACTGGGCCCGGACGAGGATCCCTATACCGGCGAGGAGCCGGAGGATCTGGCCACCGGCAGTTTGAATCTCGACGAAGCGTAGCCCTTCCTGTCATCCCCGGCGCGCATCGCGTCTGTCGCGCGATGCGCGGGAAGGGGGCCCAGGTCGATAAAGCGAGTCCGGTCGTTGCAGCCGGAGTTCCCCCTTGCGCAGCGCTCGGCCGGGAATGACACCGGATGTTTACGGCGCGTTGGCCGCCGCCGCCATCTTGTCCACCGCCGCCTGGAACCGGACCTTGCGCCCGTCGCGCGCTTCGGCCTGGGCCTTGGCATCGCCGACGCCCGTCTGGTTCCAGATCAGCGAATAGACCAGCCGGGAATGGGTGGCGTCCACCGGCTCCACCGCCAGGGTGCCGTGATAGAACATGGGCGCGAAGGGCTGGGCGTAGGTATAGGAATGCGCCGTCCGCGCCACCACGATTTCCACGATATTGCCGTTGATGTTGCGGATCGAGCCCAACTCGCCCTTGCCCGAAACGATATCGCAGCTCTTGATCTCCAGGAACTTGCCGATGGCGCACCAGTCGTTGCCGCCGATCCGCTGCCAGGCGATGTCGGCCGGCTTGTTGAGGTTGGCGGTGAAATGCAGGGTAAGCCAGTCGGCCGGCTGCGGGGTCTGCGCCATGGCGGCGGTGGAGCCCAGCGCCAGCAGGGCTGCTGCAATTGCGATCTTTTTCATTGTTGTCCTCCCTTAAATTTCATTATGGCCGCGCGCCCAAGCGCGCGGCGTTCGTCGATCGAAATGGTCCGCCGGACCACTCCTCACTCCTCCAGTTCCACCACCACGGCCTCGCCATTTTCCAGTGCGATAGCCAGGTCGCCTTTTCGCAATGCGATGGCGTCCTTGCCGAACACCTCGCCGCGCCAGCCCGCAAGGGCGGCGACGCCATCATCCTCGTTTGCGGCCAGCCGTTCAATGTCCTCGGCATTGGCGATCAGCCGCGGCGCCACGCCCGCGGCCTCGGCGCGCAGCCTGAGCAGGGTCTTGAGCAGGTCGATCACCGCGGGCGACGGCTCGCGGCGGCGGCGCTGCTTGTGCTCGGTTATCGCGCCCTGCGGCGGCTGGGCGGTGAGGCCCTCGGCGATGGCCTCGATCAATCCCTTGCCGAGCTTGGAATTGGCGAAGCCCTTGGGCACCGCGCGGATGCGTTCCAGGGCCTCGGGTGTCTCGGGCGGATGGGAGGCAATCTCGGTCAGGGCCTCGTCCTTGAGGACCCGGCCGCGGGGAATGTCGCGGGTCTGGGCCTCGCGTTCCCGCCATGCCGCCAGGGACGCCAGTACCGCCAGGAAGCGCTTGTTGGTGGTGCGCGGCTTCAGCCGTTTCCAGGCCAGTTCCGGGTCCAGCCGGTACAGGGCCGGGATCCTGCAGCGCCGCGACCTCTTCGGCCACCCAGGGGCTGCGGCCGGTCTTGTCCAGCCGGGCCTTCATCCATTCATAGACCACCCGCAAGTGGGTGACGTCGGCCAGGGCATATTCCAGCTGGCGCTTGCTGAGCGGACGATGGCCCCAGTCGGTGAAGCGGGCCGACTTGTCGATCTCCACATGGGCGATCTTGCGCGCCAGCGTCTCATAGGAGGCCGCATCGCCGAAACCGCAGACCATCGCCGCGATCTGGGTATCGAACAGGGGATCGGGCAGCACGCCCCCCTGCAGGTAGAATATCTCGATGTCCTGCCGCCCGGCATGCAGCACCTTGACGATGTTGGGACGGCGGATCAGGTCGTAAAAGGGCGCCAGGTCCATGCCCTGGGCCAGGGGATCGATGATCCCCTCGACACCGGGCGCGGCGACCTGGATCAGGCACAGTTTGGGGTAATAGGTCTGGTCGCGCAGGAATTCGGTATCCAGCGCCAGATAGGGCGCATGCACCAGCTCCCCGACAAACGCCCTCAGTTCCTCGGTGTTTTCCACGATCCGCATGGGAGGGTGATAGCGGATTCGGCCGGGAAACGGGGATTTAAGTCTGTTTTCGGGCGCGCAATTTTCCGGAAAAAAATTGCACCGATTTTCCGGACCGCGCTGCGGGCGCCCTTGACATGCAACCAAAAGGTTGCATATTATCCGGTCATGGTCGCCGATGAAGACAAAGTGTTCAAAGCCCTTGCCGACGCCTCCCGCAGGCAGCTGCTCGACGGCCTGCGCCGCAAAAACGGCCAGACGCTCTCAGAACTGTGCGAGGGCCATGACATGAGCCGTCAGGCGGTGACCAAGCACCTCATCTTGCTGGAGGAGGCCAATCTGGTCGCCACGGCGAAAAAGGGGCGCGAAAAACTGCACTTCCTCAACCCCGTCCCCATCAACGAGATCTACATGCGCTGGATCGGCAAGTTCGAGCAGGGCCGCATCCAGGCACTTCACAATCTCAAGCAAGCCCTAGAGGAGAAAGACCAATGACCCAAGCCATGACCGAATTCGTTTACGTCACCTATATCAGCTCCACGCCCCAGAAGGTCTGGGACGCCCTCACCACACCGGAATTCACCAGCCAGTATTGGGGCAAGAACATTGTCTCGAACTGGAACCCGGTTCCAAATGGGACATGGCGAGCACCGATGGCCTGAACGCCGTCAATATCACCGGCGAAGTCCTGGAAAGCCGGCCTCCCAGCCGGCTGGTGCCGAGCTGGGTGAGCCCGGAGAATCTCACCAAAAAGTCCGAATATTCGCGGGTGATCTTCGAGATCGAGAGTGTGGCGGGAGGCGTGGTGCGCCTCAATGTCGTCCACGATCAGCTCAAGGCCGGTTCGGAAATGGCGGGCGGCATTTCCCAGGGCTGGCCGCTGGTACTCTCGGGACTCAAGAGCTTCCTGGAGACCGGCAAGGCGCCCGACATCATGGCGATCAAGAGCTGCGGCGCGCCGGCCCAGGCCAAGGTGGCATAACGCGCAAACAGAGGCTGATGCCCCGGTGATGCTTCAGAAGAGGTGTCAGGGGGGTGTCAGCCCGACCGCCCTGCCGGCAAAGCCCGCGGCGTCGAAATAGCGGGTTTCGCCCACCTGCTGCAGGTTGAGAATGGTGCGCACGCCATTCTTGGCCGGTTGGGACTGGATGGTGCGCCGGACCTCCTTCACCGCCGCGCCGCCCACCAGCGCCTCGCTGATCACCCGGCCCCTGAGCGTGCCCTTGGCGGGCAGGGTGATGCCGGCCGCCTGCGCCAAAGTGGGCGCGATATCGGCGTTGCTGACGGGGGCCGGGTCGCGAAAGCCCGCCTTGAAATCCGGACCCATGGCGGCCATGAAATTGCGGGTCTCGGCGCGGCTGAGGCTGCCATGGCTGCCCTGGCCGGTCGCGCGCGGCGTGTCGTGCACGCCGACCGCGCATTGCAGCGTGTCCTCGCATTCGCCCGCGAAGCTGCGGAAACTGACATAGATGGACGGCACCGGCGTCCTGGCCGATCCCATCAGGTTGATGTCGCTCATCGAAAGCGCCCCGGGATATTTGCCCAGACTGTCGTTTACGAAGATCGCCGCGACATAGTCCTGGGTGGTGAGGAATTCGACGATGTCGCCCGCCAGCTGCGGCGCATTGGGCTTGGGCAGATAGATCAGGTCGGCGCCGCCATTTTCCACCACCACCGCGTCGGGGTCCTTGGGATCGCCCAGCAGGCCCGAGCCGCCCGTCAACCTGGCGCCGGCGCCATAGTCCACGCTTTCGAAATTGCGGGACGGATTGAACAGCCGCATTTGCAGCGCGCCGGCAAGGTCGGTCGCCAGGAAACCGTCGGTGAGTTCGCGAAGCGGTGCGTTCGGATCGCGATGCGCCGAGGGGCTGGTGGCGCTGGCATGGCTGACGGTGAGAAAGCCGTGATCGGCGGTGACGAAGACGTCGGTGGTCTTGTCCAGGCCCTGCGCCTTCAAGGCCGCCAGGAGATCGCCCAGCATGGAATCGGCATCGCGTGTGCCTGCCTTGCCGGTGGGGCCGTTGATGCCCGGTACATACTCGCCGACACTGTCCTTGGTGTTGTGCTGGCTGAAGTCGGGATCGCGCGACCAGAACACAAGGGCGAAGGGCTTGCCGCTCTGCTTGAAATGCGGCAGCACGATGCGGGTGGTTGCCTTCATCATCCAGACTTCCTGCTCGATGTTGGGCGCGCTGGATTTTGGCGCTTGCTGGCCGACAAAGGCCTGCTTCATATCGCGGGTGAACCATTGGGGCAGGGCGAAGCCGCCTTCATGCCCGGTGCTGTCGTCCAGGATCAGGGTCTGGCTGCCGTCCGGGGCGGCGGTGGAATCCTGGATGCGGGCCGGCCCCAGCTTGCCGATCACGGCGGTGGAAAATCCTTGCGCCCGCGCCCGCGCGATCAGGGTCTCCTCATTCAGATAGTTGCCGCCGAATTTCTGGTTCATCTCGGCCAGCACCGTGTCGTTCTCCAGCGCGGCGATGGGCGAGCCCTTGGCGCTGAGCATCGCGGTGCCGGCATAGAGCGTATTGCCGAAATTGCCGGTGTCGCCGATGTAATGGCCGGTGGCGATGGCCGAGGCATTAACTGTGGTGATGGTGGGAAACAGCGAATGGCTGTTGGTGAAATCCACGCCCTCGCTTTTCAGCCGGGCCATGTTGGGCATGTTGCCGGGCTCGACGCTGCCGTAGCGCAGCCCGTCGGCGACGAAGATGACGATGTTGTGGGGCTGGGGCGGCTGGGCCAGGACCGGGCCGGTCAACAGGGCCAGGATCAGGCCGGAAAGCGGAGCGAATTTCATGTGCAATTCTCTTGGGGCGGGCCACGTTAACCGGGCTTTGTGACGGGAAGAACCGGCAATTTCCATATCGCGGCGCAACCCTTGACCTCCCCCCCATAAACCGCCAAAAACCCTGCCTTTCCCAAGGAAATCATCCGCATGCACGCCTATCGCACCCACACCTGCGGCCAGCTTCGCAAGGCCGATGTCGGCGCAAGCGTGCGCCTTTCGGGCTGGGTCAACCGCCGGCGCGATCATGGCGGACTGATCTTCCTGGACCTGCGCGACCATTACGGCATCACCCAGTGCGTGATCGAGCCGGACGCGGCGGCCTTCGCGCTGGTGGACACGGCGCGCTCGGAATGGGTGCTGACCCTGACGGGCAAGGTGGTGGCCCGCAGCCCCGAAACCGTGAATGCGGATCTGGCGACCGGCGCGGTGGAATTGCGCATCGAACAGGCCCAGGTCCAGAGCAAGGCCCAGGAGTTGCCGCTGCCTGTGTTCGGCGACCACGATTATCCGGAAGAAACCCGGCTGACCTACCGCTTTTTGGACCTGCGCCGCGAGCGGCTGCACAAGAACATCATGCTGCGGGCCAACATCGTCACTTCGATCCGCCGCCGCATGATCGAGCAGGGCTTCACCGAATTCCAGACCCCGATCCTCACCGCCTCCTCACCGGAAGGGGCGCGCGACTTCCTGGTGCCGTCGCGCCGCTATCCCGGCCAGTTCTACGCCTTGCCGCAGGCTCCCCAGCAGTTCAAGCAGCTGATCATGGTGTCGGGCTTCGACCGCTATTTCCAGATCGCACCCTGTTTCCGCGACGAGGATGGCCGCGCCGACCGCTCGCCCGGCGAATTCTACCAGCTCGACCTTGAGATGAGTTTCGTCACCCAGGACGATGTCTTCGCCGCCGTCGAGCCGGTGCTGGCCGGCGTGTTCGAGGAATTTGCCGGCGGCAAGGCGGTGACCAAACCGCCGTTCGTGCGCATTCCCTATGCGCAGGCGATGCTGAAATACGGCACCGACAAGCCCGACCTGCGCAACCCGATCGAGATCGTGGATATCAGCGAAATTTTCGGCCGCGACGATGTCGCGTTCAAGGCCTTCAAGAACAAGACGGTGCGCGCGATTCCGGCGCCCGGCGCGGGCCCCCAGCCGCGCAGCTTCTTTGACAAGCTCAACGAATGGGCGCGCGGCGAGGGCGCGGCGGGCCTGGGCTATATCCAGTTCGAGGACGAGGCGGGTGTGCTGACAGGCAAGGGCCCCATCGCCAAGTTCATCCCCGCCGCGGCGCTGGCGGACATGGCGCGGGCAGCAGGGGTCAAGGCAGGCGACGCCCTGTTCTTTTCGGCCGATGCCAAGCCCGACCGTGCCGCCGGCCTGGCCGGCCTGGCGCGCACCCGCATCGGGCGCGAGCTGAGCCTGATCCCCGACACCGAATACAAGTTCTGCTGGATCGTGGACTTTCCCATGTATGAGTGGAACGAGGACGACAAGAAGATCGACTTTTCGCACAATCCCTTTTCCATGCCGCAGTTCGACCGCGACAAGTTCCTGGCCCTGGACAACAACGACAACGACACCATCCTGGGGCTCAAGGCCTATCAGTATGACATCGTCTGCAATGGCTATGAATTGTCGTCGGGCGCCATCCGCAACCACGATCCCGACGTGATGCTCAAGGCGTTCGAGATCGCCGGTTACGCGCGCGAGGAAACCGAGGAGAAGTTCAAGGGCATGCTCAATGCCTTCCGCCACGGCGCCCCGCCGCATGGCGGCACCGCGCCCGGCATCGATCGCATCGTGATGCTGCTGGCGGGGGAGGAGAACCTGCGCGAGGTCACCATGTTCCCGATGAACCAGCAGGCCCAGGATTTGCTGATGAACGCGCCCAGTCCGGCGACGCCAAAGCAGCTCAAGGAGCTGCATCTGCGCGTGGTGTATCCGGAGAAATCGTAGTCCTCATTGTCATGGCCCGCAATTGCGGGCCATGACAGATGCAGCTAATTCAGCTTGTCGCCCAGGCCCTTGATGCTGTCGGCGATGAGAGTTTTGGCGCGGGCCTCGTCCAGCCGGGCCGCGATCAGCTTCTGCGCCGCGTTGACGGCGGTATCGGCGGCCAGGCCGCGGATCTCGTTCAGCGCGGCGGCCTCGGCCTGGGCGATCTTGTCCTGGGCGGCGGCGGCGCGGCGGGCGATCTGCGCTTCCAGTGCGGCGCGGGATTCCTTCTGGAACTGCGCCGCCTCGGCGGTGGCCGACGCGATGATGGTCTGCGCCTCGGCTTCGGCACCGGCGGCACGCTTCTTGTAGTCGGCCAGCAGGGCGGCGGCTTCCACGCGCAGGCGTCTGGCCTCGTCCAGTTCGGCGGAAATCACCGCGGCGCGCTGGTCCAGCATCCTGCCGACCATGGCCGGCACGCCTTTCCACACCAGCAGGGCGATGACCAGCACGAAACCCACCGCAACCCAGGTTTCGCCGTCGTGAAGAATTTCATGCAGCATGGTCAGTCCCGCGTTTTCAGTTTCCCAGGGCCTTGGCGGCGTCTTCCGCCGAGACCTTGTCGCCGGTCAGGCGCTCGACAATGGCGATGGCCGCGTCGCGCGCCGCCGCCGTCACCGCCGCCTTGGCATTTTCCCGGGTTTGGGCGATGCGGGCATCGGCGGCGGCCATGGCGTCATGCGCCTGGGCGTCGGCGTCCGCCTTGGCCCTGGCGATTTCCGCGTTCAGCTTCTGGCGGGTTTCCTCGGCCAGGGCATTGGCGCGGGTCCGGGCCTGCGCCAGGGCGGACTCATAGTCGGCCTGGGCGCTCTCGGCGTCGGCGCGCGCCTTGCCGGCGGCGGCGATGGCGCCGTTGATGGCGCCGCGGCGGTTGGTGATCGCCCCGTTTATGCGCGGTCCCGCCACCCGCCACAGCACCGTGAACAGGAACGCGAAGGTTATCGCCAGCCAGAACAACTGGCTGGGAAAGGTCGTCGTGTCGAACGGCGGGAAGCCCGCGGCGTGATGCTCCGCGCCCGTCGTTTCCGTCATGGTGCCTTCGGCCATCAGCGCGGTCTTAGAACGCGAACAGGATCAACAGCGCGATGACCAGGCCGAACAGGCCGGTGGCTTCGCACAGGGCGAAACCCAGCAGCAGGTTGGTGGTCTGGGTCGCGGCGGCGCCCGGATTGCGCAGCGCGCCCGACAGATAGCTGCCGAACACGTTGCCGATGCCGATGCCGGCGCCGACCAGGGCGATACAGGCGAGGCCCGCACCGATCATTTTTGCAGCTGCAAGTTCCATTGGTAGTCCCTTCTAGGTTTTGGTGAGGCCGGTTAATGGTGATCGTGAAGATGAAGCGCTTCGTTGAGGTAGATGCAGGTGAGGATCGCGAAAACATAGGCCTGCAGGAACGCCACCAGCAGTTCCAGCAGCATGATGGCGATGATCAGCAGCATCGGCGCGATCGACAGCGCCGACAGGACGCCGCCCGCCGCGCCCAGGGCGACGACGAAGCCGCCGAACACCGCCAGCATGGTATGGCCGGCCAGCATATTGGCGAAAAGACGGACCGAAAGGCTGATGGGGCGGGTGAGGAAGGAGACGATCTCGATCGGGATCAGCAGGATCAGCAGATACCAGGGGGCCTGCGGCACGAACAGGCGCAGAAAGCCGATGCCGTGCTTCAGGAAACCGGTGACGATCACCGCCAGGATCACCAGCGAGGCCAGCGCGAAGGTGACCGCGATCTGGCTGGTGATGGTGAAGCTGCCCGGCACCATGCCGAAGAAGTTCGCCAGCAGCACGAATATGAAGATCGTGAACACGAAGGGGAAGAATTTCAGGCCGTCCTCGCCGGTGGAGGAATGGATCATGTTGGCGACGAATTCGTAGGACATCTCGGCCATCGACTGGCCGCGGGTCGGCACCAGGCGGTTGGGCTTCACCGCCAGGGTGAGGAACAGCGAGGCCGCCAGCACCACGATCACCATCAGCAGCGACTGATTGGTGAAGGACACATCCAGCCCGCCCAGGTGCATGGGCACCAGCGGCTTGATGGTGAACTGGTGCATCGGGTCTAGTTCCACGGACTTCAGGTCTCCTCGTCGCCTTTTGCCGCGGCCGATTTGGCGGCAATCTCGGCGTTGATCTCGGTCGCCGCGCGCATCACGTTGCGGATGCCCGCGGCCGCGCCCAGCACAAAAAACACAATCAGAAAGACCGGGCTCGTGTGAAATCCGAAATGGCCCAGCAGCCAGTCGATCCCCCACCCCAGGCCGCCCCCCACGACCAGTGCCGCAACCAGCTCGGTTGCGAAACGGCTGGCGATGCCCGCCTGCGACGGCGGCGGGCGTTTCGCTCCGGCCGCCTGGCGCTGTTGGGCCTGATCGAGCCGCTTGCCCAGGTCGGTCAGCCTGTCGGGGTCCGGAGCCGCCAAAATCGTCTCCCCAGTTTCCGAAAAACCAACTGAAATCAGGCCTTCACGACGCGTCGAAGGCGGGCGGACCTTAGGGTTGGCCCTATTGGGTGTCAAGAATGTCAGACTGCGTCAAATCGTTGACGCAAAAGGGAAAATCGCAGGCGCGGCAAAAGGTCAAGCCGGATTACGGGCTTATCGCGGCAAATTGCTTGCGCCCGCGTCCGGCCAGGACCGAACGCACGCGGGCGTGCTTAAAATTACTCCGCCGCGATCTTCTCGGCTTCGGCCAGGGACACCGAAACCAGCTGGCTGACGCCGCGTTCGGCCATGGTGACGCCGAACAGCCGGTCCATCCGGCTCATGGTCAGAGCATGGTGGGTGATGACCAGGAAGCGGGTTCCCGACATCTCGGTCATCTGGTTCAGCATGTTGCAGAAACGCTCGACATTGGCGTCGTCCAGCGGCGCGTCCACTTCGTCCAGCACGCAGACCGGCGCCGGGTTGACCAGGAACACCGCGAAGATCAGCGCCATGGCGGTCAGCGCCTGCTCGCCGCCCGACAGCAAGGCCAGCGACTGCAGCCGCTTGCCCGGCGGACGGGCGAAAATTTCCAGCCCCGCCTCCAGCGGATCCTCGGATTCGGTGAAGGTCAGCCTGGCCTCGCCGCCCTCGAACAGCTTGGTGAAAAGCTGCTGGAAGTTGGCATTGACCTTCTCGAACGAGGCCAGCAGCCGTTCGCGGCCCTCGCGGTTGAGGCTCTGGATGCCGCGGCGCAGCCGGTCGATGGCGCCGGTGAGGTCGTCGCGGTCCGCGACCAGGGTGCCCAGGCGGGCTTCGTGTTCGTCGGCTTCTTCCTCGGCGCGCAGATTGACGCCGCCGAGCTGTTCGCGTTCGTGCTTCAGCCGCTCGACGCGTTTTTCGGCCTGCTCCAGCGGCGGCAATTCCTCGCCGTCCTTGATTTCGGCGCGCTCCGCCAGTTCGTGCGGCGCGCATTCCAGTTCGTCCAGGATGCGGGTCTTGAGTTCCTCGATGCGCTGGACGGCGGCTTCCGACAGGGCCTGGGCGCGGGCGCGTTCCTCGCGCGCCGAAGACAGCGCGGCATCGGCCGCCTTGGCATGCTTGTCGGCCTCGGCCTGCACGCTTTCGGCCTGTTGGCGCGCGTCGGACGCCTGGTTGCGCGCGGTCTCGGCCAGGGCGATGGCATCCAGCAGGGCGCTGCGCTTCTGCGCGATCTGATCGGGCACCTGTTCGGCGCCGGCCAGTTCGCCGGTCAGTTCCTCCTGGCGGCGGAGCAGTTCGGCGACGTGGGTCTGTGCGTCGGTCTTGCGCGTATTCCAGCGTGCCCGGTCATCGCCGATGGCGGCAAGGCGGCGCGCCCGCGCTTCGCCTTCGCGGCGCAACACTTCCAGGGCGCCGCGCGCTTCGCTGGCCTTGGTGCGGGCGTCGGCGGTGCGGCCGCGCGCCTCGGCGACCTTGCGGTTGAGCTCCACCCCGTCGCCCAGTTCTTCCAGTCCGGCGGCGGCGGAAGACCGGGACTCCTCGGCCGCCTCGACCGACTGTACCAGGCGGCGGATCTCCGCCTCCAGCGAGGCCAGTTGCGAGGCGCGCTCGGCGGCGGCGCGGGCGGCGCGGGCGGCCTGGTCCTGGGACCCGATCAACGCCTGTTCGGCGCTGCGTTCCTGCTCCTCGGCGGACGCGCAGCTTTTCGCGCGCCGCCTCTCGCAGCGCCTTGGCGGCGGAATAGTCGGCAAACGTCGCCGCCCGGACCTGCCGCGCCTGTTCCACTTCGCCTTCCAGGGCGCTGAGGCGATTGCGCTGCGACAGCCGCTGTGCCGCCAGGCGACGGCGCATCGGCGCTGGCGACAAAACCGTCCCAGCGCCACAGATCGCCGCGGGCCGACACCAGCCGCTGGCCCGGCTTGAGTTGGCCTTGCAGCTGCGGCGCCCTGGTCGGGAAACACCAGTCCGGTCATCGCCAGCCGGCGCGCCAGCGCGGGCGGCGCCTTGACGAAGCCGCTGAGCGGCTTGGTGCCGGCGGGCAATTGAGGGTCGAAATCGAATACGCCCAGGTCGCGCCAATGGTGCGGCGAGGAATTGTCCAGCGGCGCCTGCAAATCGTCGCCCAGCGCCGCGGCCAGGGCCGCTTCATAGCCAGACTGCACCGACACCGCATCGACCAGCGGCGGGAACAGGCCTTCGCCCTCGGGATGCAGCAGATCGCTCAGCGCCTTGACTTCGGCGGAAAGGCGCTGCACCTCATGCTCGGCGGCTTCCAGCGGCTCGCGTGTCACCGCTTCGGCGGCTTCGGCGTCCTGGAACCGGGCGCGCGCTTCGGTGGCGGCGGCGCGGGCGCCCTGGGAACTGCCGCGGGCCCGTTCGGTTTCATGTTCGGCCGCATGCACGTCCGGTGCATCCTTGGCGCGTTCCAACGCCGCGTTGAGGCGGGCTTGCGCGTCCGTCAACTGGCTTTTGCTGCTGTCCAGCAGGGCGACCGCAAGATCGCGGCCGCGTTCCAGGCTGGCCTTGCCGGCATTCCAGTCCGCCAGTTCGGCCGTCAGCCGCTCCAGCAGGCTCTCGGCATCGGCAAGGGATTGCGACATCTCGGCGGCCAGCTGCTCGGCGGCGGCCAGATCGTCGCCGGCGCTTTGGGCCGCGGCCTCCAGGCTGTGCGTTTCGCGCTCCAGGTCGGTCAGGGCGCTGTCGGCGTCATGTTCCAGCAACTGCTCGCGCTCGGCATCGGCCTGGCCCTGGGCGATCAGCTGACGGATGCGCTGGGCTGCTTCGCGGGCGCGCTGTTCCTCGGCTTCGAGCTGCTCGCGCTGGGCGATCAGCCGGTGATGCGCCGCGCCGCGCTCGGCCTCGGCCTGGCGTAGCGGCGGCAGGGTGGCGGCCGCATCGCTTTGCGCCGTGGAGGCACGGGCCGCGGCGTCGGTGGTGCTGGCAACCAGGGCCGCCACGGCGGAGAGTTCTTCGGCGGCGATGGCGGCGCGGGCTTCGGCGGCGGTCCAGCGCAGGTAATGGGCCAGCGCCTCGGCCTTGCGGATATGGCCCGACAGGTTGCGGTAGCGCGAAGCCTGGCGTGCCTGGCGTTTCAGGCTGGCGAGCTGGCCCTCGACCTCGCGGATGACGTCTTCCAGCCGCGACAGGTTGGTCTCGGCGGCGCGCAGGCGCAGCTCCGCCTCATGGCGGCGCTGGTGCAGCCCGCCGATGCCGGCGGCTTCTTCCAGGATGGCGCGGCGCGCCAGGGGCTTTTGCGAGATCAGAAGGCCGATCTGGCCCTGGCGCACAAAGGCGGTGGAGCCGGCGCCCGAGGAGGCGTCCGCGAAGAATATCTGTACGTCGCGCTGGCGCACGTCGCGGCCGTTGATGCGATAGACGCTGCCGGCCTCGCGCTCGATGCGGCGCGAAACCTCGATGGTGTCGCAATCGTTATAGGGCGTGCCGGCGCTGCGGTCGCTGTTGTCGATGAACAGCGTCACTTCGGCGACATTGCGCGCCGGCCGGCCCGAGGATCCGGAAAAGATCACGTCATCCATTTCGCTGCCGCGCACCGAGGAGGGGCGTGTCTCGCCCATCACCCAGCGCATGGCATCGAACAGATTGGATTTGCCGCAGCCGTTGGGGCCGATCACGGCGGTAAGGCCAGGCTCGACGAAAAGCTCCGTCGCTTCGACGAAGGACTTGAAACCGGAAAGCCTGAGGCGTGTGAACTTCAACTCTTATGTCCTTGTGCGGTCCCGCCTAATGCTGCTTGGCGAGTTCTGTGTCCAAAAGTTTCGACAGGGTGTCGAACGGGATGTTACCCGACCCGATGCTGGTGCCGTTCAATATGAAGGTAGGCGTTCCGGTGATGCTGTAACGGGATTCCCCGTCCGACGACACCTTGTTGATCCGGTCATCCTCAGCCTTGTTCTCCATGCATTGGTCGACCTGCTCCCGGCTCATCCCGGCGATGCGCCCCAGCAGGACCAAGCCGTCATGAACCCCTTCCGGCGCCTGGACCCCATATTCAACGTCCCATTTGGGTTGATTCTTGAACAGCAGGTCAATGAAGGCGAAATACTTATCCTCAGGCAGGCAGCGGGCGATTTTTTCCGCCAGGCCGTCGTCGGCGCGGAGCGGGAAGACGCGGAAGACGTAGAAAATCTTGCCGGTATCGATATACCGGGCCTTCAATTGCGGGAAGGACTGCGCGTTGAAAGAGGCGCAGACCGGGCAGGAGGGCGCGGCATATTCGATCAGCACCACCTTGGACTTTGGATTCCCCAATACCCGATCGCTGGGCACGATCTCAAAACCTTGCCCATTGGCGGTGTCAGCGGAGCCGCCGGTGAAATAGTAGCCGATTCCGGCCGCCGCGATCAGGACGACCACACCCAGGACGATAAAAAGCGTTTTGCGTGACAAGCGAATCTCCGCCGGAATTCCGGCTATGTTTTTGGCAGAGATTTTGGCGCCGGTCCATCACGCTAAGGCATTGAAAACGCGCTATTTTCCTGCCAGCGCCATGTCCAGGCGGCTGAACAGCTTGTCGAATCCGGCCTCGGCCTGGCCGTCGATCACAAAAGTGGGGGTGGCGTTGATGTCATATTTCGTCACCCCGTCCTCGCCGACCTTGCTGATGGCTGCCTCGTCGGCGGTCGAGGCAATGCAGCGGTCGGCTTCGGCACGGCTCATGCCGGCCTCCTGCGCCAGTTGCAGCAGTGCGGCATGGACGCCTTCGGGTGACGGTATGCCGAACTCATAATCCCAGCGCGACTGGTTGCGGAACAGCGATTCGGTAAAGGACATGTATTTGTCCGGCGCAAAGCAGCGGGCGAGTTTTTCCGCCGAGGCGTCGTCGGGACCGCGCAGGAAAGTGCGGTAGACATAAAACACCTTGCCGGTGTCGATATAGTCGCTCTTCAGCCGGGGAAAATAGTTGATCATGAAGTTGGCGCAGACCGGGCAGGTGGGCGAGGCATATTCGATCACCACGACCTTGGCGCCGGGATTGCCCATGGTGTGGTCGGTCGGCAGCGGCTGATAGCTGGCGCTGGACGCGGCCGCATCGCCGGCCGGCCGCGTGCCGCTATCGTCCAGGAAATACCAGGCGCCGCCGCCGGCCAGTACCGCAACCACCCCCAGGACGATCCAGATCTTGCGCGACATGCCGCCTCCCGTTTTCGCCTTCCTGCCAGAGTTGGCGCCGCCGGGCTAGGGGCTGCGCGCCAGGGCGGCGTCCAGGAAGCCGCGCATCTGCTCAAGCGTGGGAACAATGCCGGGACTGACGTTGGTGCCGTTCACCACCACGGTGGGGGTGCCGGTGATATTGTACCGGGCCTGGCCATCGCTGGCGACCTGGTTGATCAGTGCATCTTCCTTGGTATCGGTGGTGCAGGCCTTGAACTGTTCCTCGCTCATGCCGGCGATGCGCGCCTGCTCCAGCAGCGCGCCGCCCACATTCTGTACGCCAAATTCCGGATCCCATCGTTGCTGGCTGTGGAACAGCTGATCCATGAACGGGAAGTATTTGGTCCTGGGCATGCAGCGGGCGAGTTTCTCGACCACGCCGTCGGGGGCACCTATCGGGTAGACGCGGAAGACGTAGAACACCTTTCCGGTGTCGATATAGGTCTTCTTGATGTCGGGCATGATGTCGTTGTTGAAATGCGCGCAGTGCGGACACATGGGCGCGGCATATTCGATGAACACCACCTTGGCCTTGGGATTGCCCATGGTCATGTCGCGCTCGGTGATGGGGTCGCTGGCGCCGGCCTGTCGCGGGGCCGCGGCGCCGTCGCTCGAAACGCCCAGGAAATACCAGGCGCCGCCGCCGGCCAGCACCGCAATCACACCCAGGACGATCCAGATCTTGCGCGACATGACGCCTCCCAATTCTTGTCGGGGTTTTTTCGCAGAGTTAGCGGCGCCGCGCCAGCGCCTGCAGCGCCCGGGCCAGGCCTTCGGGCCCCTGATAGCGGCGGCTGGGATCGCCGGGCGGCAGCGGGCCGGGCGCTTTTTGCGCGGCCGGCGCCGGCGGGCGCGCCGGCAGCGGCCCCTGGCTGAACTTCAATTGCGCCACCGCGGCGCGCCCCAGATAGGCATTGATGCGCTCGCACAAGGCGCGCTTTTCGTGGGCCAGGAACAGGGCCGCCCCCGGAGTGGCGCGCAAGGTCAGGGTTCCTCCCGACGGGCCTTGCGAGAATTTCAGGGGCTGGGCCAGGCGCGCCACTTCCGGCCCGGCAATCTCGTTCCAGCGCAGCACCAGGGTGGGATCGCTGAATCCGGCGCGGACAAAGGCGGTCGCGGCGGCGGCATTGGCATCCGCGCCGACCGAAGTGGCGCGGTTGTGCCTGTGTATCGGTGTGTCTTGTATGTCTTTGGGCGTTCGGGCCATGGTCGAAGTATGCCGCCTGCGAAGCGTAAAAATCCAGATTTAGCGACGCGCCTGCTCGGCTGGTATGACGTGCATGCCCGCATTCTGCCCTGGCGCGCGCCGAAGGGACAGCGCGCCGATCCCTATCGGGTCTGGCTGTCGGAAATCATGCTGCAGCAGACCACGGTCCAGGCGGTGGGAGCCTATTACCGCAAGTTCCTCGCCCGCTGGCCCGATGTCGCGGCGCTGGCGCGCGCCAGGGAGCAGGATGTGCTGGCGGCCTGGGCGGGGCTTGGCTACTACGCCCGCGCCCGCAACCTGCTGGCCTGCGCCAAGCTGGTTGCCGGCGAGATGGGGGGGCGCTTTCCCGCCACGGCCGACGGCTTGCGCGCGCTGCCGGGGATCGGCGGCTATACCGCCAGCGCCATCGCGGCCATCGCCTATGACGAGCCGCGCGCGGCGATGGACGCCAATGCCGAACGGGTGATTGCCCGTCTTTATGGCGTGCAGACGCCCATGCCCAAGGCCAAGCCCGAACTGCATGCCCTGTGCAGCGCGCTGGTGCCGAAGCGGGCAGGGGATTTCGCGCAAGGCCTGATGGACCTGGGCAGCACCATCTGCACGCCCAAGCGGCCGGCCTGCGCGAATTGTCCGTGGACGGACGATTGCCGGGCAAGGCGGCAAGGCCTGCAGGAACAGCTGCCGGTGAAGGCGCCCAAAATCGCCCGGCCCCTCAGGCGCGGCGCCGCCTTTGTGGCGCGCGACAAGTCCGGTGCGGTGCTGCTGGTCCAGCGCCCCGACAAGGGCCTTCTGGCCTCGATGCTGGAGCCGCCGCTGGGTCCGTGGGACGAAAAATTTCCCGCGCCGGCCAAGGCTCTCAAACAGGCGCCGTTTGCGGCGGCCTGGAAGAAGCGCCCGGGCATCGTGCGCCATGGCTTCACCCATTTCGAGCTGGAGATCGAAGTCTATGTCGCGCAGGTTGCGAAACGTCCCCGCTTCAAGGGCGAATGGGTGGCGGCCGGGCACCTGCGCGAGGTTGCCTTGCCCACGGTGATGCGCAAGATCCTCGAACACGGTCTCGATGCGGGCGGGCCGCTCTTTTCAGCTGAGACCCGAGCGTAGCTGCTGGCGCAGCACGTCGATCGGCACCCAGGTGCCGTTCATCTCGAACTGCCAGAAGGTCCAGCCGTTGCAGGCATCCAGCCCCTGCACATGCGCCCCCATCTGGTGGATGGAGCCGCTGGCATTGGCGCAGGTCAGGGTGCCATCGGCGCGCACCTTGGCGGTCTGGTGCTTGCGCGTGCCCTGCAGCACGCTGCCCACCGGCAGCAGGCCGCGTTCCACCACCCAGCCGAAGGGAATGCGCGGCTCGGCGCGCTTGGACTTGGTGACTTCCAGCGCCTCGCTGTCGGCGGGGACGACTTCGGCGATGCGCGCGCGCGCCACATCGGCATAGATTTTCTCGCGCTCGATGCCGATGAAGTGGCGGCCCAGGCGCCGGGCCACCGCGCCGGTGGTGCCCGACCCGAAAAAGGGATCCAGGATCACGTCGCCCGGCCTGGTGCTGGAGACGATCACCCGGTGCAGCAGCGATTCCGGTTTCTGGGTGGAGTGGGCCTTCTGGCCGTCGGAACCCTTGATGCGCTCATGGCCGGCGCAGATCGGCAAGGTCCAGTCCGAGCGCATCTGCAATTCATCGTTCAGCGCCTTCATGGCTTCGTAGTTGAAGGTGTATTGCTGCTTGGGCGTCTTGGTCGCCCAGATCAGGGTTTCGTGGGCGTTGGTGAAGCGGCGGCCCTTGAAGTTGGGCATGGGATTGGACTTGCGCCACACCACATCGTTGAGGATCCAGAAGCCGAGATCCTGGAGGATGGCGCCGACCCGGAAGATGTTGTGATAGGAGCCGATCACCCACAGGCTGCCGGTGTCCTTGAGGCAGCGGCGCGCCGCGCCCAGCCAGTCGCGGGTGAATCGGTCATAGACCTCGAACGAACTGAACTGGTCCCAGTGATCGTCGACCGCATCGACCTTGGACTGGTCGGGACGGCGCAGCTCGCCGCGCAGCTGCATATTGTAGGGAGGGTCGGCGAACACCAGGTCGGCGCAGCCTTCGGGAAGCGCCCGCATGCGCTCCACGCAATCGCCCTCAATCACCTGATCCAGTTTCAACATGCCCGCACGCCCCGCCTATCAACAATGCGAATCACACTGATTTGGCGGAGTCCGCAGGTCAAGAGTCTTTTGGAATCAAAGCGTTATGAATTGAGTCCCCGGATTCATCCCCATACCAGATATGGTATGTGGACAAGATAATTTGGCGGCCGATGACAGTTTCGCCTCCGCCCGTCCTCGGCATGCTGTGTGACGGTGCCAGCCGCAATTCGTCCATCCCAGGTTCATTTCCAAGTCCGGGGGCGTCGTCAGTGGCGGTCCATGGCGCCGCGGCGCCGCTGGCCGGACCGTGTTGCGCAACAGGCTTTGCTGCATCGCACTGTCTTTGCGTGCTTTAAAAGGCCTGAAAAATATGGTTAATTTAGCGTGATTATCCGTGGAAGGATTATTCCAGTGGCTGATTATTCCGATAGCGGGTACGCGCCGCCGATAAAAAGCACGGTGTATGGCGTGGATTCCGCCATCGTTGTGGTCGCTTTCGCGTTGCTGGCATTCTGGGTTTGTGTCGGCGCCGCCGTCTGGCTGATCCTGTAAGCCCGGCGGCACGGTTGGCGTCGCCGCCCATGGCGGCCGCGGCCGGATTGACCCATTAAAAGGCAAAGCCGCGCCAAGGCCTTGGAATGGGGATCGGGCCGCCCGCGCTAACCAACTGTTCACCACTTTGGGGGTATTTGGGCGCAAATTCCCCTGCGGATTTCATGCGCACAACCAGAATAATCACCGCCGTCATCGCCTTGTTCCTGATGGGCAGCACCCCGGTGGCGTCCTTGAACGTCCCGGGCGCGGACAGCCATCGCGGTGCGGCGGTCTGTCCGGTCGCGACCTATGCATCCGGCGCGATCTCGCTGGTCGGATCGCAGGGCGCATTCGGCATTGTGCCGCTCGCATCGCAGACGTGCGGCGAATAATCCGGCACTCTTTTTGGGGAGGGCTAGATGCGTGCGAACATCGCGGCACCGTTACGGCGAGCCCTCATGGCCGCCTTGCCCCTGTGTCTCATCGCTCTGGCGGCGGCCGGCCAGGACACCGATCCCAGGCAGGCCGTCTGCCAGTCGTCATGGGAATCGTGCCTGGCATCGGCCGACGGCAAGGACTGGAAACCCGTTTATGACCGCTGCGTGAAAGCGCGATCGCGATGCCTGGGCGGGCTGGCCTATGCGCCGGCCATCGTCGCGGGCATGTCATCCACAATTGCCCAGGGGTCGGGATCGGGCAGCGATCCGGCCAATGCCGATCCGGCGACGCGCGCCGCGCGCTGCCAGAACGGCCGGCCGCGCGGCGACAACAGCAGCTGCACGCTCGCCGCCGCCGCCGATGGCTATGGCCAGAATTTCAGCCTCGTGGGTCCCGGTGTTCCGCTTTCGCGCATCCAGCGCGCCAGTTCGGTCGTCAAATGCGCCGGCGGGACCGAGGCGATGTTCTATCCCAACGGGCGGATTGAATCGTGCACGCTCGACAATTACGGCGCCATGGGCATCGCCCTGACGGATTATTCGGGCAAGGTGGTGACCTGCGCCGCCCGCGCCGCGATCCGCTTCGATCCGGAAGGGCGCGTGCTGTCCTGCGAGCGGTTCTAGGAAATGCCGGTGCGTCCCGAATATCCGCGGTCGGCCATCTTGAATTGGCCGGGGTCGACGAAATTGCAGCCCGGCGCCAGGCATACGCGCTTCAGTTTGCCCGTGAAGAACGCGAAGGGCGCCTTTTTATAGTAAAGCGAGTTGCCGCAGAGCGGGCACTTGCTTCGGGATCTGACCGGACTTTTGTGGGACGGCATTGCGGTAGTCCTAATGACGCAAGTTGCCAATTTTATGGCTGCGCTGTGCGAGCACTTCGGCATGATGTACCAAAACGCCGAAAATGCGGACTCCAAAGTTCCGCGGCCAAACGGCGCCGCCCCCAAAGTTCCCGGCCATGAAAGGCAACAACGCCGCCAAAAATCCCTGGCCGCGCCATCCGCGCCGCTGCGGATTGCCGCTAATTAACCATGAATTTTTTTGCGCCCGCGCTGCGGCGGCCGCGCGGCGGCCGGATTTGCGCGGTGCGCCCCGGCTTTAGTCCTCGAAAATCGCCGCCGAAATCGCGTCCGTGGGGGCGGCGGGCGCAATTGCGCCGCCGCGCAGGATATTGTGGACTGGCGCGAAGCTGCGGCGATGATGGACCGTCACGCCAAGTTCCTTCATGCCGGCGAAATGGTCGGGCGTGCCATAGCCCTTGTTGCTGCGCCAATTGTAGCCGGGATGGGTGTCATGCAGCCGGATCATCAGCCGGTCGCGCGTCACCTTGGCGATGATGGACGCGGCGGCGATGGAAACACTGCGCCCGTCACCCTTCACCAGCGTTTCGCATCTGCAGGGCAGGGCGGGCGCATCATTGCCGTCCACCAGCGCGAACGCGGCCGGCACCGAAAGGGCGCGCACCGCGCGCGCCATCGCCAGATGCGTGGCCTGGCGGATATTGACCAGGTCGATCTCCGCGACGCTGGCCTCGCCCACCCCGACCGCCACCGCCATTTGCAGGATGCGGGGGAATAATTCCTCGCGCGCCTCTTCGTCGAGCTGCTTGGAATCGTTCAGGCCCCGGGGTATGCGCCCACGCTCCAGGATGACGGCGGCCGCCACCACCGGTCCGGCCAGCGGGCCGCGCCCGGCTTCGTCCACGCCGCAGATCGGGCCGGCCATGGTCTTGAGCAGGCGGGACTCATAGATGTAATGGGGCATTCCCCCTTTTAGAAAAGAGCGAGCTGATCGCCAAGCCGGGCAGGGCGCCGGAACCTGTGGACGGCCAGCGGCGGGCCGGGCTGGTTCAGTCCCAGCCGCTTCACCGCCATGTGGAAGCGGCGCGCCATGACCTCGGCATAGGGCCCGGTGCCCTTCATGCGGCTGTTCCAGTTGGCGTCATAATCCTTGCCGCCGCGCATGGAGCGCACCAGCGCCATCACATGCCGGGCGCGGTCCGGGCGGTGGACTTCCAGCCATTCGCGGAACAGGTCCTTGATCTCCAGCGGCAGGCGGAGCAGCACATAGCCGGCGCTGCGCGCGCCATGGCCGGCGGCGGCGCTCAGCACCGCTTCCATCTCCGCGTCGTTGAGGGCCGGAATGGCGGGGGCGAACATCACCCCGGTGGGCACGCCGGCATCGGCCAGGCCCTGGATGGCCTGCAGCCGCCGCGCCGGGGTTCCGGCGCGCGGCTCCATCGCCCGCGCCAGCCCCCGGTCCAGGGTGGTGATCGACAGCGCCGCCTTGGCCAGGCCCATCGCGGCCATCTCCGACAGGATGTCGATGTCGCGCAGGATCAGCGGCGACTTGGTGACGATGGCGACGGGGTGGCGGAAGTCGCGCAGCACTTCCAGAATGCTGCGGGTGATGCGCATCTTTTTTTCCAGCGGCTGATAGGGATCGGTGTTGGTGCCCATGGCGATCACCTGGGGCACATAGCCGGGCGCGCTCAGTTCCTTGGCCAGCAGGGCGGCGGCATTGGGCTTGGCGAACAGCCGGCTTTCGAAATCCACCCCCGGCGACAGGCCCAGCCAGGCGTGGGAGGGGCGGGCGAAGCAATAGATGCAGCCATGCTCGCAGCCGCGATAGGGATTGATCGACTGGTCGAAGGAAATGTCCGGCGACTTGTTGCGGGCGATGATGCTGCGGGTGGCGTCGTGGATCACCTCGGTCTTGATCGGCGGCGGGGCGTCGTCGTCGGCCCGCCAGCCATCGTCCCAGCCATCGTCCAGCAGCACCCGTGTCTGCTTTTCAAAGCGGCCCACCGCATTGGAGATCGCGCCGCGGCCGCGCAAGGCCTGGGGCCGAATGGTGGTGTTCAGGACGATTGTCATATTTGGGATAATATCCCCAAATAAGAACAAAACAAGTACAAATAATTGGGGGGCGATTATGCTTTACTTGACACCAAGTGCCGCCGTAGCCTTTTCAAGGGGTTATCCCTTCTAGGGCTATTTTCCTGTTTTCTACTGTTGGTTGGTGCTGGGGACCGTCAAGCCATGGCTTCGGAAAGGCCCGGCGCGCAGGGGAACGGCTGGGTCGCGCCGAGCTCCCCGGGTAAGTCGGAAGGTGAGCGATACTCCCGGCGCGGACTCAATGCGGAACGCGAAAACAGGTCCCCAGCCGGTCAGGCTGGGGCGTTAGTGTATAGGTCTATGCCACCATCGCAGCTGCCTGTCGTAGTTGAGTGCGGCGGCGGCCGGGACGGTTGGGAAGACCAAATTATTTTGTCCGGCGTCTTGGGAATACTGCCGTGCATATCCGGCCCTGTGCCGAATATTGAATTGGTCGATGTAGTCAACATAACCAAAAACCACGAGTTGGGCGTTTCCATCTTTAGCGGCCTTCATAGACTCGTCCGGCAGTTCAAATTCCCCGCGCCGGTCGAGGGTATCATCCGGTGCCATGAAGGCCCGCATCGCGCCCTTGGGGTCTTGGGCCCTTTCATATTTGAGCGAAACGGCTTCATGGCCCGGGAAAATTACTTTCCCGTTCAGCAGAACGTCCGTTATTCGGCCGGGCGTTCGCCCATGGTTTTTAATGCGGATTTTGAATTCTATAGCCGTTGTCGAGCCAAACCAACGCCGTCGCGGGATCATGCGACGGGGGAGTAATATGGGAAAGTTTAATGTAGGCGCGCTCACTAATGCGGAAATGGCTATTAGTGCGGATCAAGACAAACAGCGTGAGAAGGGTGAAAAAGGCTACCGCTCCGGCAAACCAAGCATTTGGGTCATCTTGGAGCCGTTTGAGCCAGCCCTCATCTTCGGCGTACCCGCAGCCCTTTTCGCAATCGGCTTTTACATAGAAGGGGGCGTTCTTGGAGGCTCCTGGCGGTTCTTGGGTATCGCTCTCTGTTTTGGGAGCATTTTGTTTTACTACAGTGCCTTGTTCTTTGCTGGTTGGTGGCGCTAATGGGATGCGAATTTCTGGCGCATTCGCGGCTAGGCCGGCCACAACAGCCAAAACAAATGGCAATTTCAACATGCGCTATCCCCGTTTGCGCTTGCCTCTGGCCAGTTTACGCAACTGAAGCACACGCCAGAAATTATCATGCTTCAGAGACCTGCTATAGCGGTCCCGAAAATATCGGCGTTATGGCGATTGTTGTACCTGAACTGAGCTTCGGCAATGTACAGCGGCAGGTACTTGGCCGAAGACCTTGTGGAAGCTGCCCACGATGGACCGCTTCACCAAGGACCAGAAGCCTTCGATGGTGTTCGTGTGGATCGCCCCCACAACGTACTGCTTGCGCGCTGTGGACTGACCGTTGCCATGGGGGAAGTCGGTCACCAAGGCCGACATAGGCCCGATGGTCGTCAAGTGGCGAGCAAACGATTACCTTGTTGCCGCAGACCATGTGGACGAACTGTTCCATGCCGTAGTGGTCGGCACGGTCTCAGACGCGCGCCACGACATTGCCTTTGCGCTCCACGGCGCCAATCACAGCGTTCTTGTCACCCTCGGCCCTTCTTCTTCCCGAAGTGCCGATTGTTGTCATCGCCCCCGATGTAGGTCTCGTCAACTTCGACAATACCCATCAGTTTGCTGGAAGTCCTCATTGGCCAATCCGGCCCGGATGCGGTGGCACATGTACCAAGCGGTTTGGTAGGAGCCGAAACCGATGCGTCCGATGCACCTGCAATGCGCTCACGCCCTTCTTGCCGGTCAGCATCATGTGAATGACCCGAAACCAGTCCCGCAGGGGCTTGTTGGTGTTCTCGAAGATCGTCCCGGTCAAAACCGAGAAGTGGTAGCCGTCCGGCGCACAGCCCTTGCAGGACCATGTGTGGGCCTTGGCGAGCGTACTAGACCTTGGTCAGATGCCACAGCGAGGGCATTTGACCGCCCCAGATGGCCAGCGGTGCGCTGTCAGGTAGTCCCGGCAAGCTTCCTCGGTCGGGAAAGCTTTCTCCCACTGGGAAACCGTCATTTGCTGGATTTTCTTCCTAGTCGCCATGTCCGCAACCTCAAGTTTACGGAGCGAATGTATGCCTAGAAAGTATTGGTGTCAAGTCCGGCATAATCGCCAATTGGGGGGCGATTATGCCGGAACTGTCTCAGTTTGGTTGGAATTAAGTCAGCGACTTTTTGTCAGCTCATTCATCCGGCCGCTGCTTGGGCGAGCCGAAGAATTTTCCGTTGTTCTTGCCTGTCCGCCGTTCCGAACGCGAACGCAGCAGCTTCCAGGCTTTGCGGGCATGTCGGACGCCGGCGCCGCCGTCGTTCGGATCGCCTTCCCAGGTCGAACCGTGATCCTGCTTGCGGCCTTCGCCGCGTCTATGGTTTGGCTTGGTACTCATGCCAGATGCATAGATTCGCCATGCCCAAAGGACCCCAAGGCCAGAAACGTCCCGCCGACTCCATCGGTGCCGCCGTCATGGCCGCGAAGATCGCGACAGGCGGGATTCGCCGATGGACCGCCCAGGCAGCCTGAACCGTGGGCATAGAAACTGACTGCGGTCAGGCAATCTTCCATGCCCTGAAAATGGGCAGAAAAATTCCAAAAGTTACAGGCGCTTAATCCGGTCCAGCGCTGCTAACGCTGCGACGGAAAATACTTTGGCGCGCCGGCCGGCTTGCGTCATGATGGCGTCATGATTTCCGTCGTCATCCCCACCATCAATTCCGAACGCCTGCTGCCGCGCTGCTTCGACAGCCTGATCCCCGCGGCGGTGCGCGGCGTGGTGCGCGAGGTGATCGTCGCCGATGCCGGGTCCAGCGACGCCACCCTGGCCATCGCCGACGCGGCGGGGGCCCATATCGTCCATGCCCGCAAGGGGCGCAGCCAGCAGCTGGCGGCGGGCGCGGCGCAGGCCAAGAGCGACTGGCTGCTGTTCCTGCATCCGCAGACGGCGCTGGAACCGGGCTGGGAAGTGGAGGCGGAATCCTTCATCGACCAGGCGGCGATGGAGCGGCCCCGCGCCGCGGTGTTCCGTTTCGCGCTGGAGGATTTCGGCGGCGAGGCCCGCCGCGCCGAGGCCAAGGCGGCGCTGCGCACCGCGCTGTTCGCGCTGCCCTATGGCGACCAGGGGCTGCTGATCCCCAAGCGGCTGTACCACAAGGTCGGCGGCTATCGCGCCTTGGCCGACATGGAGGATGCCGACCTGGTGCGCCGCATCGGGCGGCGGCGGCTGGTCGGCTTGCGCGCCCGCGCCGTCAATGTCGCCCGCCCGCACCCAAGCGCCTGGCGCGGGCTGGCGCTGACCCTGCTGCATGCCCTGCGCGTGCCCTCGGGTGTATTGGCCAAGCTCTGATCGCCGGCGCCGCGCGGTCTAGTCGGGCGAACTCAGCCGCAGGCCATAGGCATCGGCCGCCGTCACCGGCTGGCCCGGGCGATAGGTCGGCCATTGGCCGCTGGCGGTTTGTTCCAGGCTCTGGGCTTCCTGGCCGAAGCGGCGGCGATAAAGCCAGTGATAGAGCATAAGCCGCTTCACATAGGAGCGCGTCTCCGCCACCGGCATGCTCTCCACGAACAGCAGCGGATCGTTGCCGCCCGCCTTGGTCTCGCGCCAGCGGTCCACCGCCGAGGGGCCGGCATTGTAGGCGCCGCCCAGCTCCAGCAGGTTGCCGTCCAGCCGCCCCAGCAGCCGTTCGATATAAAGCTGTCCCACCGCCAGCGCGGCGCCGGGGCGGTACAGCGAATCGGGATCGCGCACCCCCAGCCGGCGGGCGGTGTCCGGCATCACCTGCATCAGCCCACGCGCCCCCACCGGCGATGTCGCCTGGGTCTGAAAGCGGCTTTCGATGCGCGCGAAGGCCAGCACCAGGGCGCTGTCGATGCGATAGCCGCCGTCGGGATCGTAGGGCGGCACCGGAAACAGGCCGGTCAGCATCAGCCCGCGCGCCGCGCTGGCCTCGCTGGCGCGCAGTTCGATATTGGGTACCCCGATGACGCGCGCCAGCGCCGCCATGGCCGGGTCCAGCCTTTCGTCATTGTTCACAAAGGCGCGGTTGAGTTCGGGGCCGACCAGATCACTCTCGCCGATCTGCCACAGCGCCACCGCGCGCCGCGCCGCGGGCACCGCCATCAGCGCCTGAAAGTCGCCCTGGTTGAGAATGGCGTCGGCGAAGCCGGTCTGGGTGTCGATGCCCAGCATGCGCTCGGCGATCAGGCCGTAGAAGCTGGGCTCCTTCCCGGCGGCGAAGTTCAGCAGGGTCACCACCTTCTGCGGATCGCCCGACTGCATATGGGCGCGCGCCGCCCAGAAGGCGCCTTGGGCGCGCAGATTGTTCTGCGCCGAGACGGTTTCGGCCAGCTTCTCCAGCCAGGCTTCGGCATTGGCCCAGTCCTTCAGGCGATAGGCGGCAAAACCGGCGTCCCACATCAGCTGCGGCACGCCCGGGTCGGACACCGAGACCGCCAGCCGGTAGGCGTCGGCGTCCCGGCTTTCGGCGCGATAGGAGGCGGCGACGCGGTGGGCCAGCACGGCAAGGTCGGCGGGCGGGCAATTGGCCGCCGCCTGTTGCATCAGGGCTTCGGCCTTGTCGGGCTGGCCCGCCTTGATGGCGGCCAGAATGCCGGGCATGACCGCGCGGCCGGCCGGCGAGTTCGGTGACGGTTCGGGAAGTTCCACATCCTCATAGCCGCCGGTGCGGCTGCCCACGGGGCTGGGCGCGGGAATGTTGGTCACAACCGCCACGGTGACGAGCTTGCGGTGGCGGCGGACCTTCCTGGTGGAATGGGCCACCGCCAGGCGATAGACGCGGTCGGCGATCGCCAGGTCGCGGTACTGGCGCAGCCATGTCACCAGCGGCGCGACGGCGACGCGCCGGGACGGCAGCGACAACAGATGCGCCGCCTCGGCATAGCCTTGCAGGGAGGTGTCGGTGACCTTGGCCAGCAGGGCGTCGGCGTGGGACGTCTGGCCCTTCCGTTCCGCCGCCATGATCTGGCGATAGAGCGCGACGTCGTCGGGGCTCAGTATCTGGGGCGCGACGGGCGCGGCTTTCGCCGCGACGGGAAGCGATGGCGCCGAGAGGTGTCGACGCGGGCGCCGACGCGGGCACGGCGGGCTGGCCCCACGCGGCGGTGGCGGCGAACAACAGGCAGGTCAAGACAAGGCGCGCGCGAATTTTTTCGATCCTTCGAAGCAGCACAGTCGGGTGGGAGTTTAGTTAGACTGCGCCGCCTTTTGCGGCAACCCGAGGGCGCGCATCTTGTCGCGCACCGCCTGCAGGTCGCGCCAGGCCAGTTTCTTGTGCGCGGGCTGGCGCAGCAGATAGGCCGGATGCAGGGTCGGCATCAGCGGAACCATGTGATCGCCGACGCGATAGTCCAGCCAGCGCCCACGCAATCGCATGATGCCGTCCGTCACCCCCACCACATGGCGCGCCGCCACCGCGCCCAGAAGAATGATCAGCTGCGGATCGGCCAGCTCGATATGGCGGCGCAGGAAGGGCAGGCAGCTTGCCGCCTCCTCGGGCGTGGGATCGCGGTTGTCGGGCGGGCGCCAGTTGATGACATTGGTGATGTAGGCATTGGACCGGCGGTCCAGGCCGATGCTGGCCAGCATCTTGTCCAGCAATTGCCCGGCGCGGCCGACAAAGGGCTTGCCGACACGGTCCTCCTCGCGCCCCGGGGCTTCGCCGATCAGCATGATGCGTCCCTCCGCCACGCCGTCGGCGAACACCGTGTTGGTGGCGGTGCGCTTGAGGGCGCAGCCGTCAAAGGCTTCCAGCGCGGCCCGCAGTTCGGCGAGGGTGGCGGCGGCCGCCGCCGCCGATATCGCCCCGCCAATGCGGTCGCCGGCGAAGTCGCCCGCGATGGGGGCCGGCGCGGCCTTGCGCGCGGGCGCCCGCGGCGCGGCGGCGGGCAGGGGAACAGCCGGCCTGGCGACCAGCCGGTTGACGGGCTCCTCGGCAATCGCCTCGTCGGCGCCGGCTTCAACCAGCCAGTTCAGGGTGGATAAGGTATCGTTCACCGCCCGATCTTAGGCTTTCGGTACGGCGTCAGGCCAGTTAGAAAAGAAGCAAATAACAAGGCGATTCATGCCAGAAGTGGAAACAACAGCCCGGGAGAGCATGACGTATGACGCCGTCATTGTCGGCGGCGGCCCGGCCGGGCTGGCGGCCGCCATCCGGCTGAAGCAGCTTTCGCCCGACATCAGCGTCTGCCTGCTGGAAAAAGGCTCCGAAATCGGGGCGCATATCCTGTCGGGCGCGGTGATCGATCCATGCGCCCTGGACGAACTGATCCCGGACTGGAAGGCAAAGGGCGCGCCGGTGGAAACCGCGGTGAGCGACGACCGTTTCTGTTTCTTTACCCGGGGCGGCGCATTCGCCCTGCCGCATTTCCTGTTTCCGCCCCTGATGAGCAACCGCGGCAACTACATCGTCAGCCTGTCCAATCTGTGCAAATGGCTGGGCAAGCAGGCCGAAGAGCTGGGCGTGGAAATCTATCCCGGCTTTCCCGCCCATGCGCTGATCGTCGAGGACGGCGCCGTGCGGGGCGTGGTCACCGGCGATCTGGGCGTGGCCAGGGACGGCCACCACAAGGACAGCTACACGCCGGGCATGGAACTGCGCGCCAGATACACTTTGTTCGCCGAAGGCGCGCGCGGTTCGCTGTCCAAGCAGCTGGGCGCGAAATTCGGGCTGCAGGAGGGACGCGAGCCGCAGAAATTCGGCATCGGCCTGAAGGAACTCTGGGAGTTGCCCGCGGGCCGGCACAAAAAGGGCCTCGTGCTGCACGGCATGGGCTGGCCGCTGGACAATGAAACCGGCGGCGGCCTCTTCATGTACCACTGGGGCGACAATCTGTGTTCCATCGGCTTCGTGGTGCACCTGAATTACAAAAATCCATGGCTGGATCCCTTCGCCGAGTTCCAGCGCGCCAAGACCCATCCGGCGATCGCCAAGATCCTGACCGGCGGCAAGCGCATCGGCTATGGCGCGCGCGCCATCACCGAAGGCGGCTTTCAGTCGGTGCCCAGGCTGTCCTTTCCGGGCGGCGCGCTGATCGGCTGCGCCGCGGGCTTTGTGAACCTGCCGCGCATCAAGGGCAGCCACAATGCGATGAAGACCGGGATGTTGGCGGCGGATGCGGTCGCGGGCGCGCTCAAGGCGGGCAGGGCCGGCGACACCCTGTCCGAATATGATGCGGCCTATGCCAAAAGCTGGGTGGCGAAAGACCTTTATCGGGTCCGCAACGCCAAGCCGCTATGGTCGCGGCTGGGCAGCGTGCTGGCGCTGCCTTTCATCGGCCTGGATCTGTGGACCAACCAGCTGTTCGGTTTTTCCCTGCTGGGAACCCTGGGCCATGGAAAGCCCGATTTTGCCGGCCTGAGAAAGGCCGCCGACAGCGTCCGGATCCGCTATCCGCGGCCTGACGGACAATTAACCTTCGACCGGCTATCCAGCGTGTTCCTATCCGGGACAAATCATGAGGAAGACCAGCCCGTGCATCTGGTGCTCGCCGATCCGGCCATTCCCATTTCGGTCAATTTGCCCGAATATGGCGAGCCGGCGCAGCGTTATTGCCCGGCGGGGGTCTATGAAGTGGTAGAGGACGCTTCGGGCCCGCGGTTCCAGATCAACGCCCAGAATTGCGTGCACTGCAAGACTTGTGACATCAAGGATCCGTCACAGAACATCACCTGGGTGACACCCGAAGGCGGCGGCGGACCCAATTATGCGAATATGTAGGAGAAGAATGCGGCGCACCATTCCCCTGACGGCTTTCCCGCTGATCGCCCTGTTGCTGGCCGGTTGCGCCACGCAGCCCGACGCCCCCGACCCGTTCCCGCCCAACCCCGAGGCGGAGGCATTTTCCACCTATCTGTCGGCGCGTTTCGCGGCGGGCGAACATGACCTGCCGCAGGCGGCGCAATTTTACGGCAAGGCCCTGGCCAACGATCCGGACAATGCGTCGTTGCGCACCTTGTCCTTCTTCTACGCGATCACCTCCGGCGATTTCACCGCCGCCGAAAAATATGCCCGGGCCATGGTGGCGGCCACGCCCGACGAGCGCTCCGCGCGGCTGGCGCTGGCGGTGGTCAGCCTCAAGCGCAAGGACTATGACGATGTCCGCAAGAATCTGGTGGCGTCGGCCAAGGGGCCTTTCTCGGTCCTCACCTTGTCGCTGTTCGATGCCTGGGCCGCGGCGGCCCTGCATGACAATGTGGGCATGCAAAAGGACCTGCAGGCGCTGCAGGAGCAGAATGGCGCCGAAAGCATAGCGGCCTTCCATACCGCGCTGTTGCAGGACTATCTGGGCAACGCCGCCGCCGCCGAGGCGGACTACAAGAAGGCGCTGGGTTCGGCGGCGCCTTCGCCGCGCGTCCTGGAAGCCTATGGCCGTTTCCTGGAGCGGGCAGGCCGGGCCGCCGACGCCGCCAAGCTCTATCTCGCCCATGCCGGCGACGGCGGACTGTCCAGCGTCACCGGTCCCGGCCTGGCGCGCATCGCCGACAAGCAAAGACCGGACAGCCTGATCCGCTCTCCCGCCGACGGCGCCGCCGAGGCGCTGTTCGGAATCGCCGCCTCGCTGACCGACGCCCAGAGCGCCGATGTTTCCATTCTCTATCTGCGCATGGCGCTGTATCTGCGCCCCGACCTGGGACTGGCGCAGGTCCTGCTGGCGGACCGCTTCGAGACCCTGCGCAAGTTCGACACCGCCATCGAAATTTATCATGGCATCGACAAGTCTTCGCCCTACTACCGCATGGCGCAGGTGCAGGCGGCGCTGGACCAGCAGCGGCTGGGCAAGAATGAGGACGCCATCGCCGCCCTGAAAAAGCTGGTGGCTTCGCAGCCGGGTGACAGCGAAAGCTGGGTCGCGCTGGGCGACACCTACCGTGCCGCGGGCATGTTCGCGCAAAGCGTCGATGCCTATGACCATGCGCAACAGGCGATCACGCGTCCCTCCAAGCGCGACTGGACGATGTTCTATGCCCGCGCCATGGCCAATGAAAAGCTCAAGCGGCTGGACGCATCCGAAGCCGATATCCAGACCGCGCTCAAGCTTTCGCCGGAACAGCCCGAACTGCTGAACTATCTGGGCTATAGTTGGGTGGACCGGGGCCGCAACATCCCCGAGGCGCTGACCATGCTGGAAAAGGCGCGGACCCTGCGTCCCTATGACGGCTATATCGTGGACAGCGTGGGCTGGGCCTATTTCCAGCTCGGCCGCTATGACGACGCCGCCAGGACCTTGGAGGCCGCGGTGCTGCTGGTGCCGGGCGATCCGACCATCAACGATCATCTGGGCGATGCGCTGTGGCGGGCCGGGCGGCGCATCGATGCCCGCTTCCAGTGGAACCATGCGATCACCTTCAGCGACAGCGACACCGACAAGACCGCCATCGAGCGCAAGCTGAAGATGGGGCTGAGCGAAAAGCCCGCTTAGGTGATCCGAGAATTCGCGCCTGCGAAGATCAACCTGTTCCTGCATGTCGGCGATCGGCGGGAGGACGGCTTTCACCCGCTGCAGAGCCTGGCGGTGTTCACCGCCCTGGGCGATTTGCTGGAGATGGAGTGCGCCGCGCAATTGTCGCTGGCGGTGCGCGGGCCGTTCGCCCGGGGCCTGGACGGGGAGGGCGACAATCTGGTGCTGCGGGCGGCGCGCGCCCTGGGCGGTGCGGGCGCAGGCCTGAGCCTGACCAAGAACCTGCCGGTGGCATCGGGCATCGGCGGCGGCTCCGCCGATGCGGCGGCGGCGCTTCGGGGCCTGCGCCGGTTGTGGGACCTGCAGATGGACGATGCGGCGCTGGGGGAGGTCGCGGCGCGCCTGGGCTCCGATATTCCCGCCTGCCTGCTGTCGGCGCCCTGTTTCATGGAAGGGCGCGGGGAGGTGCTGCGTCCGCTGGCCGCCCTGCCGCGGATGCCGATGCTGTTGGTCAACCCCGGTATCGCCCTGCCGACCAGGGATGTGTTCGCGGCGCTACAGAGCCGCAGCGGCGTCGGCATGGCCTTGCCGCCGGGGCACTTTGGCGACACCGCCGACCTGCTGCGCTTCCTGGAAACCACCCGCAACGACCTGGAGGAGCCGGCGCGGCGGATGCAGCCGGTGATCGGCGCGGTGCTGGGAGCCATCACGGGTTTGCCCGGCGCGCTGCTCGCGCGCATGTCGGGCAGCGGCGCCACCTGCTTCGGCATCTTTGCCGATGACGATTGCTGCGCGCGGGCGGCCGCGTTGCTGAAACAGGCGCATCCCGCCTGGTGGGTGGCACCGAGCTGTGTGCCGCAGATCGGCATCGTGCATGAAGATGTGGGGCAGGATATCGGGCCCACGCCGGAAGGACTGTAGAAGCGGGTTTGCCCGTTCGCTAGTAAGCCCGTTCGACGCAGAAATCGGCGATGTCCGCCAGGGCGCGCTTGATGTCGCTGTCGGGCATCACGCTCAACGCGGCCTTGGCGATGTCGGCATAGGCGCGGGCCCGGCGCATGGTTTCCTGCATGGCGCCGGTCTGCTCGATCAGGGTAATGGCGCGGTCCAGATCGCTTTCGGTCTGGTTGCCGGTTTCGATCACCCGCGTCCAGAAGGGGCGATCCGCGGCGGCCGCCCGGGCATGGGCCAGGATCAGGGGCAGGGTCATCTTGGCTTCGCGGAAATCGTCGCCCACCGTCTTGCCCATCAGCGCCTGGCGGCCCGAATAATCCAGCGCGTCGTCCACCAGCTGGAAGGCGATGCCGAGATTTTCGCCATAGGCGCGCAGCCCGGACACGAATGCGCTGCCCCGGCCCGACAGCAGCGCGCCCGCTTCCGCCGCCGCCGCGAACAGCGCCGCGGTCTTGGCCGACACCACGCTGAGGTAATGTTCCTCGCTCACCGCCAAAGTGTTCGACGATTTGAGCTGCATTACCTCGCCTTCGGCGATCACTGCCGAGGCGCCCGCCAGGATGTCGAGCACCGCCAGATTGTCGGTCTCCACCATCAGCTGGAAGGCGCGGGAGAACAGGAAATCGCCCACCAGCACGGACGGCTTGTTGCCCCACATCAGGTTGGCCGAAACCTTGCCCCGGCGCAGGGCGCTTTCGTCCACCACATCGTCATGCAGCAGGGTTGCGGTGTGAATGAACTCCACCGCGGCGGCCAGGCGCACATGATGATCGCCGCGATAGCCGCCGGCCTGCGCCGCCGCCAGGGTCAGCATGGGCCTCAGCCGCTTGCCGCCGGAATCGATCAGGTGCCTGGCCAGGTCGGGGATCAGCGCCACGCCCGACGTCATGCGCGCATGGATCAGTCTGTCGGTGGCGGCCATGTCGGCGGCGACCAGCGCATGCAGCCGCTCGACCGGGGAAACACCGGCATCGGTGTTCCGGATTTCCGTCAAGACCTCGCTATGTCGTTGGCCCGCCCATGGACGGGTAGAATACCGGACCCCCGCACGCCCGCCAAGCGGCCCCCGGTGGCGACAGAAAGGCGCGGCTTGACTATAAAGGCGCCATGCGCGCCGTTCTCAAGACCATCGATCCCGTGGTGCTGAACTTTGCCGCCAGCCTGCTCGCCCGGGAGGGCATCGAATCCGTGATTTTCGATACCCATGCCAGCGTCATGGACGGCAGCATGGGGTTCCTGCCGCGCCGGCTGATGGTGCTGGACGAGGACTTCGCCCAGGCCGACCAGCTGCTGCGCGCCGCCGTGCCCGAGGCCATGTGAGCGAGACCTTCCTGGACGGCCGGGTGACGGTGGCGCAGCCACAGGCGGGATTCCGCTCCGGCCTGGATGCGGTGATGCTGGCGGCCGCCGTGCCCGCCACCTCCGGCCAGGGCGCGCTGGAACTGGGCGCCGGCAGCGGCGCCGCCAGCCTGTGCCTTTGGGCGCGTGTGCCCGGCGTGAGCGTGACCGGCGTGGAGCGGGAGGAGGGGCTGGCGGAGCTTGCCCGCGCCAATGCCGCCGCCAATGGCGCGGACTGCGCCTTCATCGCCGCCGACATATTTGCAATGCCGCCCGCGCTCAAACGCGGCTTCGACCAGGTCTTCGCCAATCCGCCCTTTCACGGCGAGGGACACGTGTCGCCGGATGCGGTGCGCGCCGCCGCCCTGATGGATGCGGGCAAGCTGGGCGACTGGCTGAGCCTCGGCCTGCAGCGCACGGTTTCGGGCGGTTATTTCACTGTCATCCTGCGCGCCGACCGCCTGAACGAGGCCCTGGCCGCGCTGCCCGAAAAGGGCCTCTGCGCCTTTCCGCTGTGGCCGCGGGCAGGCGAGGCGCCCAAGCGTGTCATCGTGCAGGCCCGCAAGGGATCGGGCGCCCCCTTCGCCCTGCTGGCGGGACTGGTCTTGCACTGCGACGACGGCGCCTGGACTCCCGAAGCCGACGCCGTGCTGCGTCGCGGCACCGCGCTTGCCCTGTCTGGGGCCCGTCTGTAGGTTCCGCCCACCTCCCAAAGGCGCAGAATCGGTGGTCAAAACAACGACTCAAAAGGGTTGGCATTTCAGGACCTTATCCTGACCCTGCAGAATTATTGGGCGGCGCAGGGCTGCCTGATCCTGCAGCCCTATGACGACGAGATGGGAGCGGGCACCTTCCACCCCGCCACCACCCTGCGCGCGCTGGGGCCGCGCCCCTGGAAGGCCGCCTTTGTCCAGCCCTGCCGCCGGCCCTCCGACGGCCGCTATGGCGAGAACCCCAACCGGCTGCAGCACTATTACCAGTATCAGGTGATCCTGAAGCCGGCGCCGGAGAATGTGCAGGAGCTCTATCTGGGCTCGCTGCGCGCCATCGGGCTGGACCCGGAGCTGCACGACATCCGCTTTGTCGAGGACGACTGGGAAAGCCCGACCCTGGGCGCCGCGGGCCTGGGCTGGGAAGTGTGGTGCGACGGGATGGAGATCACCCAGTTCACCTATTTCCAGCAGGTGGGCGGCATCGAATGCGATCCGGTCTGCGCCGAGATCACCTATGGCCTCGAACGCCTGGCGATGTATGTGCAGGATGTCGAGTTCGTCTATGACCTGAGGTTCAACGAGCAGCTTTCGCTATGGCGAGGTGTTCCACCAGGCCGAGCAGGAATTCTCCGCCTACAATTTCGAGCGCGCCGATACCGAGATCCTGTTCCGGCATTTCGAGGATGCCGAGAAACAGTGCCGGGAACTGCTGAGCGGCGGCAAGAAGCTGGCGCTGCCCGCCTATGACCAGTGCATCAAGGCCAGCCATGCCTTCAACCTGCTGGATGCGCGCGGGGTGATTACCGTCACCGAGCGCGCCGCCTATATCGGCCGGGTGCGCGCCCTGGCGCAAGGCCTGCTGCGAGGCCTGGCTGGAAACGCCGATGGGCGCATACAAGCCCCGCTTCGCCGACAAGGATGCCGGGTGATGGCCGACCTGCTGCTGGAACTTTTCTCCGAGGAAATTCCCGCCCGCATGCAGGCGGGGGCGGCGCGCGACCTGGAACGGCTGATGGTCGGCGCCCTGACCGACCGCGGTTACCTGTTCGAGGGCATCAAGGCCTTTGCCGGGCCGCGGCGGCTGACCCTGGTCGATTTCCGGCCTGCCGGCAAAGCAGAATGACGTGCGCGAGGAGATCAAGGGCCCCAAGACCGATGCGCCGCCAGGCGGCGCTGGACGGCTTTCTGAAAAAGACCGGCCTGACGCAAGGACCAGCTGCAGGATCGACAAGACGCCCAAGGGCGAGGTCTATATGGCGGTGATCGAGCGCAAGGGCCGCGAGACCGGCCGATGTGCTGGCCGAGATCATTCCCGAGGCGATGGCCAAGCTGCCCTGGCCCAAATCCATGCGCTGGAAGCCGGGCGCTGGCGGTGCGCTGGGTGCGCCCGCTGCATTCCATCCTGTGCACTTTCGACGGCGAGCTGGTGCCGTTCTCCTTCGCGGGCGTCTCCAGCGGCCTGCACACGCGCGGCCACCGCTTCCTGTCGCAAGGCAGGATCGAGGCCAGGCGCTTCGAGGATTACGAGCGCAGCGCTGAAAGCCGCCCATGTCATCCTGGATGCCGAGGAACGCGCCGCCATCATCTTCGAGGGCGTCAAGCAGGCGGCCTTCGTGCACGGGCTGGAAATGATCCCGGACGAGGGGCTGCTGGCGGAAGTGGCGGGGCTGGCGGAATGGCCGGTGGTCTACGTCGGCACCATCCAGGACGAGTTCATGGATGTGCCCGCCGAGATTCTGCAGACCTCGATGCGCACCCATCAGAAATATTTCGCGCTGCGCGATCCCAAAACCGGGCAAGATGGCCAACCGCTTTGCCCTGGTCGCCAACATGATCGCCAAGGACGGCGGCAAGGAAATCGTCGCCGGCAATGAGCGGGTGCTGCGCGCGCGGCTGTCGGACGCCAAGTTCTTCTGGGACGAGGACCGCAAGCACACGCTGGAAAGCCGGGTCGAGAAGCTGAAGGGCATCGTCTTCCACGCCAAGCTGGGCACGCAGTTCGAGCGCGTCGCAGCGCATCGAAGTGCTGGCGGGCGAGATCGCCGCCAAGATCGGCGCTGATGTGGAAAAGGCCAAGCGCGCCGCGCGGCTTTGCAAGGCCGATCTGACCACCGGCGTGGTGGGCGAATTCCCCGAACTGCAAGGTGTGATGGGCCGCTACTATGCGCTGCACGACAAGGAAGACGCCGCCGTCGCCGACGCCATCCGCGATCACTACAAGCCGGTTGGGCCAGTGATGCGGTTCCGACGACAAGTGTTCGCCATCGCCGTCGCGTTGGCGGACAAGCTGGACACGCTTGTCGAAGTTTTTCGCTGTCGGAGAAAAGCCGACTGGCTCAGGCGATCCCTATGCGCTGCGACGCGCCGCCTTGGGGTCATCCGAATTGTACTGGAGCACTGGAATGTCGTTCATGACCGCACTTTGGAAACGACTTCATGCGACTTTCTGGACTGCACAGATGAAGTCCATTCTGCGTTTGGAGCGTGGATCAGGCTTCATCAAGCGTCATCAAGCGATTGAACGTTCCGATGAGCGTGTGCGAGTTTCTTGCTGACCGCCTGAAAGTCGCGCTGAAGGAAAAGGGCATCCGCCACGACCTGATCGACGCGGTGTTCAGCCTCGGCAATGAAGACGATCTGGTGCGGCTGGTGGCGCGCGTCGAGGCGCTGCAAGCCTTCCTCAAGACCGACGACGGCGCCAATCTGCTGGCCGGCTACAAGCGCGCCGCCAATATCCTCAAGGCCGAGGAAAAGAAGGACGGCAAGACCTTCACCGGCGAAGTCGCGAGACAGCTGCTGTCCGAACCCGCCGAGAAGGCGCTGTTCGCGGCCCTGGCCCAGGCCCGCGCCGCCATCGCGCCGGCGCTGGAAAAGGAAGATTTCGCCGCCGCCATGCAGCAGATGGCGGCGTCTGCGCGTTCCGGTCGATGGCTTCTTCGAGGGGGTGAAGGTGAATGCCGACGACAAACAGGTGCGCGAGAACCGGCTGCATCCTGCTGGCGTGCGTTGCGCGCGACGCTGCATCGGGTCGCCGACTTCTCACGTATCGAAGGGTGAGCGCGTTCATCGCCGTGGATGTCTTGCCGCCCGATCCCGCGCAGCACCGGGCGGGAACTCAGGTTTGAAGAATCGGATGGCCGCATGCCGGTCCATGACAGTATAGGAGTGAGGTTGTGCGATGACCAAGTGGGTTTACGCATTCGGTGACGGCAAGGCGGAAGGCAAGGCCGAGATGCGCAACCTGCTGGGCGGCAAGGGCGCCAACCTGGCCGAGATGAGCAATCTGGGCCTGCCGGTGCCGCCGGGCCTCACCATCACCACCGAGGTCTGCACCTATTACTACGCCAACAAGGAAAGCTATCCGCCGGAGCTGAAGGACCAGGTCGGCAGCCGCCGCTGCGCGAGGTCGGCTACCAGGCCAAGGGCAATTTCGGCGATCCCGACAAGCCGCTGCTGCTGTCCGTGCGCTCGGGCGCGCGGGTCTCCATGCCCGGCATGATGGATACGGTGCTCAATCTCGGCCTCAACGCCGCCACCGCCGAAGGCCTGGCCAAGCTCACCGGCGACGCGCGCTTCGCCTATGACAGCTATCGCCGCTTCATCCAGATGTATTCCGACGTGGTGCTGGGCGTGGATCATGCCGCTGTTCGAGGAAATCCTGGACGAGGAGAAGGACGCCAAGGGCGTCGAACTCGACACCGAGCTGGATGCCGACGACCTCAAGCGCATCGCCGCCCTCTACAAGGCGCGGGTGGAAAAGGAGCTGGGCAAGCCCTTTCCCGAGGACGTGCAGGAACAGCTGTGGGGCGCCATCGGCGCGGTGTTCGGATCGCTGGCACAGCCCGCGCGCCAACACCTATCGCAAGCTGAACAATATTCCCGAGGACTGGGGCACGGCGGTGACCGTGCAGGCCATGGTGTTCGGCAATCGCGGCGAGACCTCGGCCACCGGCGTCGCCTTCACCCGCGATCCGGCGACCGGCGAAAAGCTGCTCTATGGCGAATTCCTGGTCAATGCCCAGGGCGAGGATGTGGTGGCGGGCATCCGCACGCCGCAGCCGATCTCCAAGATCGTGCGCGAGCGCCAGGGCGGCAAGAAGGCCTCGATGGAAGAGGCGATGCCCAAGGCCTATGCCGAACTGGCGGCCATCGGCGAACGGCTGGAACCGCATTACCGCGACATGCAGGACGTGGAATTCACGGTGCAGGAAGGCAAGCTCTTCATGCTGCAGACCCGCACCGGCAAGCGCACCGCCGAAGCGGCGCTGAAGATCGCCGTGGACATGGAGCGCGAAGGGCTGATCGACAGGAAGCTCGCCGTCACCCGGGTCGAGCCGGCAGCGCTCGACCAGCTGCTGCATCCCACGCTCGATCCCGATGCGCCGCGCGAAACAGATCGCCGTGGGGCTGGGCGCCTCGCCGGGGGCGGCCACCGGCGAAGTCGCCTTCACCGCCGAGGAGGCCGAGAAGCTGGCCGCCGAGAACCGCGACGTGATCCTGGTGCGCACCGAAACCAGCCCGGAAGACATTCACGGCATGCATGCGGCGCGCGGCATCCTGACCGCGCGCGGCGGCATGACCAGCCATGCGGCGGTGGTGGCGCGCGGCATGGGGCGGCCCTGCGTTTCCGGCGCCGGCATGCTGAAAATCGACGCGGTGCGCGGCGAGATGATGGCGGGCGCCGTCACCATCCGGCGCGGCGACATCATCACCATCGACGGCGCGTCGGGCGAGGTGTTCAAGGGCAAGGTTGGCGCTGCGCCAGCCGGAAATGACCGGCGATTTCGGCACGCTGATGGGCTGGGCCGACGAAGTGCGCACCCTGAAGGTGCGCACCAATGCCGACACGCCCGGCGATGCCGCCACGGCGCGCAAATTCGGCGCCGAAGGCATCGGGCTGTGCCGCACCGAGCACATGTTCTTCGAGGCCGACCGCATCATCGCGGTGCGCCAGATGATCCTGGCGGACGCCGAAGATGAACGCAAGAGCGGCGCTGGCCAAATTGCTGCCGATGCAGCGCAGCGATTTCGAGGCCATCTTCAAGGAGATGGCGGGACTGCCCGTCACCATCCGGCTGCTCGATCCGCCGCTGCACGAATTTCTGCCGCATAAGGAAGAAGAGTTCGCGGAAGTCGCCGCCGCCGCGGGCACCAATGCCAAGAAGCTGCGCGCGCGCGCCATCGCGCTGCACGAATCCAATCCCATGCTGGGCCATCGCGGCTGCCGTCTGGGCATCACCTATCCCGAAATCTACGAAATGCAGGCGCGCGCCATTCTGGAAGCGGCGCTGGCGGTGGAAGAGATGGGCGGCGCGCCGGTGCAGCTGGAAATCATGATCCCGCTGGTGGCCTTCAAGGCCGAGCTGGACGTGCTGGCCGCGCGCATCGCCCAGGTCGCCGCGGCGGTTCGCCAGGAACGCGGAAAAGTGCCGGATTACTTGATCGGAACGATGATCGAGCTGCCGCGCGCGGCATTGCGCGCCGGCGAAATCGCCAAGACGGCGCAATTCTTTTCCTTCGGCACCAACGATCTCACGCAAACCGCATTGGGCATATCGCGCGACGATGCCGGCATGTTCCTGAACGATTATCTGAGCAAGGGCGTGATCGCGCGCGATCCCTTTGTTACTCTCGATACGGACGGTGTTGGTGAACTGGTAAAGATTGCGGCGGAACGAGGGCGCAAGACCCGCGAAAATCTCAAGCTCGGCATCTGCGGCGAGCATGGCGGTGATCCCGACTCCATCCGCTTCTGTCACGACTCGGGGCTCGATTATGTCTCCTGCTCGCCATTTCGTGTCCCGGTTGCGCGCCTGGCGGCGGCGCAGGCGGCGCTAAAAAAATGTCGCAGCGATGTTTAATTTTTGGCGGGCGCCTTAGGAAAACATTGGGTTTTTCCCGGGCGCGGTGCGGCGCGCAGTCACCTTAATGAAAAAATTTGTTTGACGATTCGTTTTTTTGGGGGGCATAAGCCGCCCAGATGGTGCTGGGAGCCATTCGGAACTTTTGAAGGAATACGCCTAATCGAAACAGCCTGATTGAAATAGCAACTGCGCATCGAACGCCGAAGAGGGGCGAAAGACACGCAAGCGCGAAATAGACCAAGCCTTATTGACCAAGCGAACCGAAAGCCGAAACGAGTTACCCTGATGTCCAAGAAAACCAACGACGCGATTTCGCGTTCCGACCGCGTGCTTGTTGCCGCGATGGCGATCATTCTCGCCACCGCCAGCGCCGCCATCGGCGCCTCGCTGACATATCATCCGCACACGGACAATCGCGCCGCGGCGCGGCAGCTTGTGCCGGTGGCCGCCCCCGGCCCGGTCGCCGACGCGGTGATGACCCAGCTTCTGGCCGAGCACAAATGCCTGTCGGAAGTGCTGTATTACGAGGCCCGCGGCGAGGGGCCCGGCGGCCAGAAAGCCGTCGCCGAGGTGGTGTTTCACCGCATGAGCCGCGGCCATTACGGCCATTCGATCTGTGCCGTGGTCTATGAGGGCAAGGACCATCCCGGCTGCCAGTTCTCGTTTACCTGCAACGGCCAGATGAAGCGTCCCAAGCAGATGGCGGCGTGGCGGCAGTCCGAATTGCTGGCGGCCCAGATCCTCACCGGCGAGGTACCGCTGCGCAACGCCACGGGCGGGGCGCTCAACTACCATGCCGTGTCGGTGTCTCCCGACTGGGCCGAGACCATGGACAAGACCACCCAGATCGGCAATCACATCTTCTATCGCGGCATGTCGCGCGCGACGCGCAATTCCTAGGCGCGACGGGCCGACGTCAGAAATCCAGTCCGATATCCAAATTCGGCGCGCTGTGGGTGATGGCGCCTGAACTGATGTAATCGACGCCGGTTTCGGCGATGGCGCGCACCGTGTCCAGCGTGACGTTGCCGGAGGCTTCCAGCACCGCCTGGCCTTTTGCCAGCGCCACCGCGCGGCGCAAATCGTCAGCGCCATATTGTCGAGCAGGATGGTGTCGACGCCATGGGCCAACGCTTCTTCCAGCTGCTCCAGCCGGTCCACTTCCACTTCGATCCTGACCATATGGCCCAGGCCGGCGCGCAGCCGCGCGATGGCAGGGGCGATGCCGCCGGCCGCCTGGACATGGTTGTCCTTGATCATGACGGCGTCATCCAGCCCGAAGCGGTGATTGAAGCCGCCGCCGCAGCGCACCGCATATTTCTGCAGGAGGCGCAGGCCGGGAAGGGTCTTGCGGGTGCAGACGATGCGCGCCCGGTGCCCGCGACCGCCTGGACCAGCGCCGCGGTCGGCGTGGCGATGCCCGACAGCGGCCCCAGGAAATTCAGCGCCACCCGCTCGGCGCCAAGGATGCCGCGCGCCGGCCCCGAGACGGTGGCCAGCACCGTCGCCGGCGGCGGCGTCGGAGCCGTCGGGCCGCGCCACCGCGAATGTCAGCTTGGGGTCCAGCAGCGCGAAGGCGAGCTGCGGCGCAGATCAGCCCGGCGATGCGCCCGGGCTTGCGCGCCACCAGCCGGGCGGTGGCGGTCTTGTCGCCGGCGATGGTGAGCTGGCTGGTGATGTCGCCGGCGCGGCCCAGATCCTCCTCCAGCGCGGCGCGGACCTGCGGTTCGATCAGCAGCGCCGGCGGCGGCCGCGTGAAGTCCAGCGCAGGCTTCATTGGCTGGCGCGGCGCGGCGCGGTTTTGGCGGCGGCGGCAATGCGCTCGGCGTCCGCCAGGGTCATGAAGGTGCGCGTGCCGGTCTTTGTCGGTTTGCGGATAATCGGTGCGCCAATGGCCGCCGCGCGACTCCTGCCGCGCCAGGGCCGCCGGCCGTGACCAGCTTGGCCGCCGCCGCCATGTTCAGCAAGGCCGGCTCGGTGCTGGTGAGTTCCAGCCGCCTGATCACGCCCAGGGCGGCGCGCAGGCCGGCGGCGTCGCGTTCCAGGCCCACGTCGCGGGTCATGGCGCTGCGCAGCACATGCGGCGGGGCGGGCGAGGCGAAACGCGGCGGCGCCGGGCGGGATGCCGCGCATCGCCCGCGCCTTCAGCTGGCCGCGGACATCGTCGGCCGCGCGCGCGCCGAACACCAGGCCTTCCAGCAGGGAGTTGGAGGCCAGCCGGTTGGCGCCATGCAGGCCGGTGGAGGCGCATTCGCCCACCACCCAGAGCCCCGGCAGGGACGAACGGCCATGGATATCGCGAGGCGATGCCGCCCATGTGGTAATGCGCGGCGGGCGCCACCGGAATGGGCTGGCGCGCCGGATCGATGCCGGCGGCCATGCAGGCGGCATAGACGGTGGGGAAATGCTGCGCGAAATTCCGCGCCGATCGCCTCGCGGCAATCCAGAAAAACCTTCTGTCCCGACACGATCTGGCGATGAATGGCGCGGGCCACGATATCGCGCGGCGCCAGCTCGGCGTCCGGATGGATCGCGCTCATGAAGCGCTCGCCCTGGCGCGTTGACCAGCACCGCGCCTTCGCCGCGCAGCGCCTCGGTGGCCAGCGGCGCGGGATCGCGGCCGACCGCGATGGCGGTGGGATGGAACTGCACGAATTCGGGATCGGCGATCAGGGCGCCGGCGCGCGCCGCCATGCCCAGGCCTTCGCCGCGCGATTCCAGCGGATTGGTGGTGACGGCATAAAGCGCGCCCAGCCCGCCGGTGGCCAGGATCACGGCGCGGGCGCGGAACAGGATCAGCCGCGCGCCGCTGCCGATGCCAGAGCGGGCGAACAGGCCGGTGACGCGGCCATTCTCCATCGCCAGCTCGATGGCGTGAAAGCCTTCCAGCAGGGTGATGCAGCCGGTTTGCGCGGCGCGCGCCGCCAGGGTGCGCTGAAATCGCCGCGCCGGCGCCGTCGCCCTTCACATGGACGATGCGCGGCAGCGAATGCGCCGCCTCGCGGCCCACCGCCAGCGAGCCGTCGGTGTTGCGGTCGAACGGCGCGCCATAGCGCGACCAGGTCGTCGATGCGGGCAGGGGCCTCGACGGCCACCAGGTCCACCATCGCCGGATCGCACAGGCCCGCGCCGGCCGCCATGGTGTCCGCGGCATGGCCCTGCCAGCTGTCGCCCTGGCCCACCGCGGCGGCGATGCCGCCCTGCGCCCAGGCGCTGGAGCCCGACAGGCCGGGCCGGGTGCCCGCCAGCACGATGCTGGGCATGGGCGCCAGTTTCAGGGCGGTAAAAAGGCCCGCAATGCCCGCGCCCAGGATCAGCGCGCCATCGGTTTCGACGATATTGTCCACGCGGTTCATGGTTTATGCATTCACCGCCAGCATGCGGTCGATGGGCGCCTTCGCGCGCGCCGCCACCGCCGGATCCACCTCGACTTCATGGGTCATGGTCTGCAGGGCATGCAGGATGCCGTCCAGGGTGATGCGCTTCATGTGCGGGCACAGATTGCACGGCCGCACGAATTCCACTTGCGGATGTTCCACCGCGACATTGTCGCTCATCGAGCATTCGGTGATCATCACCACCCGCCGCGGCTTGTGATCCCCGACATAGTTGATCATCGCCGCGGTCGAGCCGGCGAAATCGGCTTCCGCCACCACCTCCGGCGGGCATTCGGGATGGGCCAGCACGACGATGCCGGGATGGGCGGCGCGATAGTCGCGGATCTCCTGCGCCGTGAAGCGCTCATGCACCTCGCAGGCGCCTTCCCAGGTGATGACCTTGACGCCGGTCTTGGCCGCGACATTGCGGGCCAGATACTTGTCCGGGATCATGATGACGCTGTCGGTGCCGAATTCGCGGGCGATCTCCTCGACCACCTTCACCGCATTGCCGGAGGTGCAGCAGATATCGCTCTCCGCCTTCACCTCGGCCGAGGTGTTGACATAGGTGACGACCGGCAGGCCCGGATATTTCTGCCGCAGCAGGCGCACATCGGCGCCGGTGATGGAGGCGGCCAGCGAACAGCCCGCCTTGATGGCCGGGGATCAGCACGGTCTTTCTGCGGCGAGAGGATTTTCGAGGTCTCGGCCATGAAATGCACGCCGGCCTGGACGATGATTTTGGCGTCTGTGCGCGCCGCCTCGCGGGCCAGCGCCAGGCTGTCGCCGATGAAATCGCCGACGCAATGGAAGATTTCCGGCGTCATGTAGTTGTGCGCCAGGATGACCGCGTCCTTTTGCGCGCTTCAGCCGGTTGATCTCGGCGATCACCGGCGCATAGGCATGCCATTCGCCCTGGGAATGACATTGGCGACCTTGGCATAAAGCCCGTCGGTGGCACGCGCGACGGCGTCCGTATAGGCCAGTTCGACACCCATTGCTCTCTCCACCACCCATTAATACTCATTTCGAGTATATATATGGGACAAAAAACCCGGCCTTCAAGGAGCCGGTTCTGCTTTATGCTACACGTGAGCATTAAGCGGTCAAGAGTCGAAAACGCTCCGATCATGCCAATGTTGCAGGCCTGTGACGCTTTTTTTGCCGCCGCGCGACGCCGGACAGGCCTCTAGCCGGATTTGGTGCGCCGCACACCCAGCCGCACCCCCGGGGCCGGGCGCTCGCGCAGCACCTCCCGGCGGAAGCGGAACAGCTCGGCGGGGCGGCCGCGGGCAGGGAGGGAGAATTTCCCGGTGCCCTCGACAAGGCCCTGTTCGGCGACCAGGCGGCGGAAATTCTGCTTGTGCAGGCGAAGGCCCGCCAGCGCCTCCACCGCCCGCTGCAGTTCCAGCAGGGTGAAGGTGGGCGCCATCAGCTCGAACACCACCGGGCGGTATTTCAGCTTGCCGCGCAGCCGCGCGATGGCGGTGGCCAGGATGCGGCGATGGTCGAACAGCATCGCGGTTCCCAGGCCCGCGCCTTTCGACGCTTTGCCGCTGTCGCGATGGTATTCCTCCACCAGGCCCGCTTCATAGAGAAGTTCGTAGCGCTCCAGCACCTGTTCCTCGTCCCAGCCCTCGCCGAAGCAGACATTGACGCGTTCGCGCCGCAATCCGGCGGTTTCGCTGTCGGGCGCGTCCTTCGACGAATTTCTTCAGCGCCGGGAGGATGACGCCTTCGATCATGGCCGGCTTGCTGTCGCGCCAGTCTTCCCACGGAAAATAGTGGTACCAGCCGCGCCACTGGGTTTCGGGCGCCTGGCGCGGCTTTTCATCAAGGACTGGCGCGTCAGCGCCAGATAGCCCACCGAGACCACGCGCGCCGCCCGATCCCGAGGCGGACTGATGCCGGCCCTTGTCGCCGAAGGTGTAGAGCTGCTCGGTATAGCCCAGATCGAACTTGGTCTGCTCGCCCACCCATTTGCGCAGGCCGTTTCCAGGGTGCGATGATGCACCGGATCGAAGGGACCGAAGGGCAGCGCATCGTGCGGCGCCCGCATGGGCCACCACCAGCACCGAGGGGCGCTCGCCTTCCACCGCGACGATGGCGGCCGAAAGGCCGATGGAGACAGTGTCCTTTGCGCTCACCAAATCATTCGCTCACAGGCCCGCCAGCGGAAAGATGGTGGTGACGCCTTCCTCCACCAGCAGGCCGGCTCCATGCCACGCAATGCCGCGACCATGGCGCCGCCGCGGCCCAGCGCCTCGTCGGCGTGGCGCACCAGAAGCCGGTTGGGCTGGGCATGGGGCGCGCGCTGGCGCATGGCGCGGGCGATCTCGATTTCGCGGCCCGGTCCCAGCCGGTCGCACAGGATGGTGAAGGCCGATGCCATGGAGCGCGAGATGCCCGCCCAGCAATGAATCAGCAGCGGCGGCTGGCGTCCCAGCCGCGCGAGAATGCCAGCAGCGCTTCGACATGCTGGCGGTCGGGCGGGGCCGGTCCGGCGGCGGGATCGACGATGTCGTTGACGCCCAGCTTCAGATGCCTGCGGTGCGAAAAGGCCGCGGGGGTTTCGATCATGTGCTCCGGCGACAACAGGCTGACCAGGTGCGAGGGGGCATGATTTTCCAGGGCGTCGGGCAGGCCCGAAAGGGGGGCGACCAGCAGGCGGGGCATGGGCCGCTTTTTAGCAGTTATTGAGCATAAAGGCGGTGGAATCTGGCCAGGAACTGGCTTTCCGCCTCCGCCGTGCTCAAAGGGGCCAGGCGGGGCGTTTTAAGCCCCTTGGGCGGGGTGCCGAACAGGCGGCGGGCTTCTCCCTCTTCAAACCGGCCAGCTGGGTGGCCTCGTAAAAGGCCGACAGATGGTCGGCCCGCTTGAACAGGGTCTTGAGGGCGGGCGGGACCTGGGCCGGCAGGCCGAAGCGCAGATGGATCGCCGTCTGAAGCCTTTCCTCCAAAGCCTTGTAGTTAATGCCGACTGCGGCCTTGAACGGGCTGATGAGGTCGCCGACAACATATTCGGGCGCATCGTGCAGCAGCGCCATCAGCCGGGCCTGCCGCGCCAGCCGGGGCGACAGCTCCACCACCAGCCTTTCCACCAGCACGCAGTGCTGGGCGACCGAGAAGGCGTGCGCGCCCTTGGTCTGGCCGTTCCAGCGCGCCACCCGCGCCAGGCCATGGGCGATGTCGTCGATCTCGATGTCCAGCGGGCTGGGTTCCAGCAGGTCCAGCCGCCGCCCGCTGAGCATCCGCTGCCAGGCGCGGGGGGGATTGCCTGCGGCGGTCAGGCACTGAGCAACCGGATGGCGACCACCGTCAGGGTCACGGCCAGCACGATGCGCAGCGCCCGGTCGGGCAGGCGGGGCGCAAACAGGCTGGCCAGCATGATGCCGGGCAGCGAGCCGCACAGCAGCGAAACCAGCACGGTCATGTCCACCCCGCCGGTCACCACATGTCCCATGCCCGCCACCAGGGTCAGCGGCACGGCATGGGCGATGTCCGATGCCGGCGATCCGCACGACGGGCAGTTCGGGATAAAGCAGCAGCAGCGCGGTGACGCCCAGCGCGCCGGCGCCCACCGAGGAAACGGTCACCAGCACGCCCAGCATTATGCCGGTGAGGATCGGTAAAGGTGCGGGTCTGCGCCTCGCTGAGAACGCCGACGCCGCGGAATAGGTCGCCAGCAGGCGGCGGCGGAACAGCAGCGCCCCGGCGGTCACCAGCAGGGCCACCCCCAGCACCTTGGTCACCAGGCTGCTATAGGCGGCCTGGTCGATCTTGAGCAGCCACAGCACCGCCAGGGTCAGCAGGCAGGCGGGCAGGCTGCCCATCGCCAGCCGCCGCACGATGCGCCAGTCGATGGTGCGGTTGAAGCCATGCACCAGGCTGCCGCCGGTCTTGGTGACGGCGGCATAGATCAGGTCGGTGCCCACCGCGGTGACGGGATGGACATGAAAGAGCAGGATCAGCAGCGGCGTCATCAGCGAGCCGCCGCCCACCCCGGTCATTCCGACCAGGAAACCGACGGCGAAACCGGACAGGACGAAGAGAGGCTGGATGGTCGCGAACAGGGCCATGTTTTGGGTTATTTTGAAATTATTTTTGGGATTCTGGGGCGGGGCAATCAAACACAAAGTCCGCTCGGGGACAATCTCCCGGGTCTTTGCGCGCTTGTTGGGCAACGGGATGCCCGATGGCAGGGTTTTGGGCAGGCCTGCCGCCTGCGCGGACGCCATTTTAACCTGGCGGCTATCTTTGTTTCCAAAAGCCTAAGATCGGGACGCGATGCCGCAGGCCCGCCGGGCGCGCCGCCGCAACACCGCATTTAGGATTTTGCGCTACCAAGGCGCGGATAACCAAGCCAGCACCAGATTTTCCCCGACATGCGGCCCTTGATTGATCCTATGGAAAATCCGGACAGAGCCGCGCCCCTGGTCTTGCGGCCTCGCTTGCCGTATTCGTCGCCGGCCTTGTGGTCGGCCTGGGCTTGGCCGCGCATCTGGGCGGCCAGTTTGTCGCCGGCCTGGTCATCCTGGCGCTGCTGAGCTTCGTGCTGTCGCTGCTGCAGCGGGTCGCGGAAAATACGCGCAAGCGCGTCACCGCCGGCGAAGCCAGTTATCGCGCCTTTTTCGATCATGCGGTCGAAGGCATTTTCCGCACCACGCCGGAGGGCCATTACCTGGCCGTCAACCAGGCGCTGGCCGACATCTACGGCTATTCCGCGCCGGAAGCGCTGATCATCGGGCTGACCGACATCAGCGCCCAGCTTTATGTGGACCCCAGGCGGCGCGACGAATTCCGCGAACTGATGCAGGCCAACGACGTGGTGACGCATTTCGTGTCGGAAATCTATCACCGCTCGGGCCGCCGCATCTGGATCTCGGAAAATGCCCGCGCGGTGCGCGACTGGTCCGGCGAGCTTCTTTGCTACGAAGGAACGGTGGAGGACGTCACCGAGAAATTCGAGCAGGAACGCGCCTTGCGGGCCGCCCTGCGCCAGGCCGAGATCGCCAACAAGATGAAGGCCGCTTCCTGGCCGCGATGAGCCATGAGCTCAAGACCCCGCTGAACGCGGTGCTGGGCTTTTCCGAAATCATTCGCGACGAGGTCCTGGGGCCGGTCGGCCATGCCGGCTATCGCGACTATGCCGGCGACATTCACGAGAGCGGCACGCGGCTTTTGTCCGTCATCAACGACGTGCTGGATGTATCGCGGCTGGAAGGCGGCCTGCTGACCATCGAAGCCAGGCCGGAAAATGTGCTGGACGTGGCGGACGCCGCCATCAAGCTGGCGCGCAGCATCACCCATGACCAGCGCGGGATCGCGATGGAGGCGGCGGCGGACATGCCGTCGCTGCAGGTGGATCCGCGCCGCCTGGCCCAGGCGCTGGGCAATCTGCTGGCCAATGCGCTGAAATTCACGCCCGAGAACGGCAAGGTGCGCTTGGCGGCGCGGCCGCAGCCGGATGGCGGCGTGCATCTGGTGGTG
>CAWIGN010000009.1:0-184939 GCA_963835715.1 uncultured Alphaproteobacteria bacterium | reverse complement strand
CTCACCGGAGAGCAGGTAGACGGTCTCGTCCTTGACGTCGTGGTACTGCACCGACAGCGCCTGGCCCGCCCTGATGTGCAGGATCTTGCCGACGTAGCGATCGGTGTGGGCCCAGATGGTTTCGTGCCCCCACGGCTTGGGGACGTGGGTGACGGAGGCTCGTCCGGACATGCGATGTTGGGGTTGAAAGACGCTGTAATATGGCACCTTTCCCCCAAACCCCACCGCCCGGTCACCCACTCTGCCGCTCCGCCTCGCCCCCACTCACCCCTTGCGGTGGTAGTAGAGATCGAAACTCGTCTTCCACGTCTGCCCGCCATCCGTGGACAGCTCCCCGAACTGGCGGACCGTGTTGGAATCCACCGGCGTGAACGTCATCCGCAGTTCCGTCGGCGAGTCGACGTCCGGCACGTGGGCCACGAACTGCAGACTCCCGTCCACCCACCGGCTCTGCCGGTACTCGGTGACGTTTCCGGACGCCGAGGTCCAGAACTGCTGCCACATCTTGAGTCCGCTGTTGTACGCGTTGAGGCTCTTGCCCGGCGCCCCCGACGCCGAGGTCCAGTTCTCGAACACCACGCAGCCCCCGAGAATCTTCTGCACCGAGCTCGAGCCGGCAGGCGCCCCTTGCGGCGTGGTCACGTCCCACTCGCCCACCCAGAAATCGAACCGCCGCGACTCCGATTGGTACTCGCACGGCGCCGCCGCGCGGTGCACGGCCTGCGCGGCCGCCGCGAAGCGGGTGTCGGCGCGGTACTGCGCGAAGTCGGAATCGCGCGCGAAGGTCGACTCGGCGCTGAAGCCAAGCACCGCCGCCGAGTCCACCCAGCGGAAGGCCTCGTCGGGGTGCCCGAGACGCGCCTCGGCCGCCCCGAGGTTGTACGCCACCACCGGCACCGGCTGGATGGCCAGCGCGTGACGGTAGGCGTCGGCGGCCTCCGGGAACTTCGCGATCTGCTGCAGCGAGATGCCGAGGCGCGCCCAGTACGCCAGCGACGTCGGTGTCTCGGTGGCCAGCGTCCGGTATGCCGCGGCGGCCGCGGCGTAGTCACCGGCGCGGTACACCGAATCGGCGTGCGCCGCCGCCGGCGACATCGTGGGTATCTGCGCGCTCGCGGAAACGGCCGCGAGGGTGAGCGTCGCGGCAAACGATCGGGGAAGGGCGAATCGCATGGCTGGCTCCGGAATCGAAATGGGGTCCGGCCCCAAGATGCGAATCGAGCGAGGCCGCTCCAACGGTTCTACAGAAGCATTACGAGGCGCGTACAACTGTGAATGCGAGGCCGGGAAGGCCTGCCGCGTTGCACCTCCGACCCCGTTTTCGGGTATCATCCCGCGTACCCGCATTGCCGTCCACTTCGTCATCGCCCGATGCCCAACGCCAACTCATCCGATGCGCCGCGCCGGCGGCTCCGCGTTCCGCGCCTGGTCAAGGCCGCCGGTGCAGCGTCGCTCGTGTTCGTGCTCTCGGCCGGCGCCTATTTCGGCAGCCTGCAGTTCGACGGCAACATCCACGTCGTGGAACCGGGGCAGCTCGTCCGGTCCGCGCAGTTGAGCAGGGCCGGCTTCGCGCGCGTCGTTCGCGACGACAGCATCCAGTCGATCCTGAACCTCCGCGGCCCGCACCCGGGCGCTTCCTGGTACGACGACGAGGTCGCGGTGTCCGAGTCGCTCGGCGTCGCACACTACGACTTCGGCCTCTCGGCGGAGCGCATGGTCACGCCGGCGCAGATCGATTCGATCCTCGCGCTGTTGCGCGGCGCGAACAAGCCGATGCTGATCCACTGCCAGGGTGGCGCCGACCGATCGGGACTCGTGGCCGCGCTGTACGAGGCGGAGATCGTCGGCCGGAGCCCCGAGGTCGCCGGCCGGCAGCTCTCGCTGCGCTACGGGCACTTTCCCTACCTCACGAGCCGCACCGGCGCCATGGACCGCAGTTTCCGGGTGTATGTCGACGCGCACCCGCCGGCCGGCGCCCGCTGACGCTCGCGCGGATCCCGCGTCCGCGCGGGCGATCCGCTACCAGAGATCGTTGAAGCTGAACACCCAGCGCGCGGCCACCGTCGCGCCGCTGGTGGTGAGTCCGCGGCCGCCGGCCAGTCCCGGCTGCTGGACGAGCAGCGGGAAGTCGAGCCGCATCGTCACCGGCCGGTCGTAGAGCTTGCCCCGTACGGAGATGCCGACTCCCGCGTCGCCGAGCAGGCTGCCGTTCAACTGATACGTCCGCGACGCCGCGAACCCCGCCTCGCCGAACACCGAGCCATACACCGAGAGCCCGCTGAACACGCCGCGCGCCAGGCGCTCGCTCAGCTCGGCATTGCCGGCCACGATCCGGTTCACCGTCACCAGCCGGTCGTAGCCGCGCAGCCCCGCACCGCCGAGTGGCACGTAGTTCACCCCGGCCCGGGTGAGGATCGATCCCTGCGGCCGGTACCAGTCGTTCTCGAACGTCGAGAGCGGATCGCTCGACGAGAGATGCAGCGCCCGCTGCGCGGGCGGCGTGTTGCTGGTGGCGCCGTAGAGGCGGAGCGAGATCAGCGACGCGCTGTCGGCGTAGCTGCTCACGCTCGTGCCCTCGACCTCGAAGCGCCCGTACCCCGCCGGCTCGGCGATCAGGCCCAGCGAATACGCCTGCGCGCCGCCGGACAGCGTCAACGGCACCAGCCCCGACACGCGCTGCTGCGGATCGGCGATCCCGGCGGCGGCGGAGACCTTCAGCGCCGCCGATCCGGAGCCGCCCAGCACGTCCCAGGGCACGCGGACGTCGACCGCGCCGTGCAGTTCCGTGATCGACCGGTCCTCCCACCCCACGGGGAGCATCCCCTGGTCGTACGGATAGGCGCCGGTGGCCCCGACCGTGGCCGAGACTCGCGGCCCGTCGGCGGTCCAGAAGGGACTCAGGTCCCACCGATGCGAGAGGTCGAGCTTGAGCACGCCGTCCAGCAGCGCCGCTCCGCCCGCCGTGCCGATGCTCGGCGCGTCCAGCTTGTCCCAGTACGGATTCCGGAACCGCCACCATCCCTGCAACCGGCTTACTCCGCTCGGCGCCGGGTGGCCCGGTGTCGTGCGCAACCCGCTCGTCACCGCGAGCCCGAAATCGTACTGGTCCACGAGGCCCAGGTAGCTCGGGCGCGCGCGCACGCCGACGGTCACGCCGCCGGGATCCGAATACCAGAGGCATCGGCGAGATCGCCACCAGCGAGTGATTGCGATTCGCCTGATTCACGAACGGCCAGTCGAACACCGGCTCGGCACCGCTCAGCCCGAAGAAGTCGAGCCCCGGAACGTCGTTGCGGCGATCCCAGTCGTAGGTGGTGTGGTCGGGATCGAGGCGCACCTCGAGCGGCTGCTGCGCGGTGGTGATCTCCACGGTCTGGACGTCCTTCGCCTCGATCGGCGCGGACGATGGTCCACCCGTCGGCGGTGCGCACACCCACCGGCATCGGATGCCGGTAGGCGCCGAGCCGCTGCACCGTGGCCATGGTGCGCCAGCGGCCGCCGCTCTCCTGCGCCGTCGTCGCGCGCCAGAGACGGTAGTCCACCAGCCCCACGTGGTGCACCCACTGGTCGAAGAACCAGCGCAGCTTCTGTGCCCGACACGCGCTCGGCGGACGCTTCCATGGCCCACTCGTCCACGTGCTTCAGCGCCCACGCGGTCGTAGTAGTCGTGGAAGAACGCGCGGAAGACGCTGTCGCCCAGCACGTCGCGCAGCTGCGAGTACATCAGCTTGCCGCGCGATGTAGATCATGTTGTTGTAGGTGCCGAAATCGCTGAAAGTCGTACGCCGGTGTGCCGATGGGCTGTGTGTGGCCGATGATGTCGAGTTCCGGCATGCCCGAGGTCGGCTTGCCGGCGGCGCGTCATCGTCGTGCGCGTTCGGCGCGGTAGCCCTCGCCCAGCCGCGGCGGCGGTTCGGGCCCCTGGGCGGCCAGTTCCGGCGCCGTCTGCCCCTGCGCCCAGTCGGTCTGATACGAGGTGAGCCCCTCGTCCATCCAGCCCGACCGCCACTCGTTGTTGCCGAGCACGCCGTAGGTGAAGTTGTGCCCGCCCTCGTGCAGGATCAGCCCCTGGCTCGCGCTGCCGTCCATGATCATCATCGGGAACTCGGTGCCGCCCGCTTCGAGCCGGTGCAGGTTCGTGAACGACGGATAGGCGAACGGCCCCCAGATCGACTCGAGCCACTTGAACGCCTGGATGGTGCGCTCGCACGGCGCGTCCCCCGCCCCACGTCGTGTCGTCGCCGGGCCTGTAGAGCACGTTGATCGACGACGTGTCCCACGTCTTGAAATGCGTGTGCGGGAGCTGCCGCACGTAGATCCCGCCCTCGTAGCGGTAGTCCGGGCGAGGCGGACCACGCGAAGTGGTGCACGTTGCGCGCGAAGAAGCGCACCGCCTTGTCGCCCGGCGGCACGGTCGACCGCGGGCGCCGGCGGCACGTCGTCGTACGCGTCGCGCGGGAATGTGCACCACGCCCCAGTGCTTCGACACGCGCTCCCACCCCGGATCGCCGCGACACCGGCACGCCCGGTGGCGCCCAGCACCTGGTCGCCCGGCACGACCAGCGTCACGTCGTAGGTGCCGTACTCGCCGTACAGCTCGCCGGCCGGCACGAGCGGATTCGGCTCCCACCCGCCGCGGTCGTACACGGCGACCTTGGGATACCACTGCGCGAAGTCGTAGCTCCGGCCGCGGCGCCCCTGGCGGCGCAGCACGGTCGACGGCCGCGCGTCCCACTGCAGGTGCACGCGGATGGAATCGCCGGGCGCGAGCGGGCGCGGCAGCGTGAAGTGCGCCACCGTGCTGTCGGGGGCGCCGGGATAGTCCGCGGCCACGGGCACGCCGTCGAAGGTCGGCACCGCCGTGAACCGCTCGTACCCGTAGTCGGGGTCGCGCAGATTCTGAAACCGCTCGCGTCCCTCGCGCGCGTCCACCGCGCTCCACTTGGAGCCTGGCCGGAACGCGTTGAGGTACTGATGGAAGAACATCTCGCGGAGCGTGTCCGGCGAATTGTTCACGTAGGTGAGATCGGCGGCGCCGTGCACGAGGTGCTGCGACTCGTCGAGCGTCGCCGTCATCCGGTAGTCGACGAACTGCTGCCAGTAGCCCGTGGTGTCGCCGGACGGGCGGCGTCGTGTTCGCGCCCGGAATGCCGGACGTACCCTGCGGTCCCTGCTGAAACGCGAGGAGGAGGGCGAGGACGGAAGCTGTCGTCATGATCCCTTAATGAAAGGCCCCTAGCCGATTCGCGGATTGCCTGTAACGTAGGGACAAATGTACTCGACCTGCCTCTTCTGTCATGCCTCGCTCGGCGGTAATGATGCGATCGAGCACTTCCCGGTCGGGAAGCGGCTGGCATTCGACGCCGACAAGGGACGGCTCTGGGCGATCTGCGGCAGCTGCGCGCGCTGGAACCTGTCGCCGCTGGACGAACGGTGGGAAGCCATCGACGAGGCGGAGCGGATCTTCCGCGACACGCGGATGCGCGTGACCACCGACAACATCGGACTGGCGCGCCTGCCCGGCGGCGTGCAACTCGTGCGCATCGGCAAGCCCCTGCGCCCCGAGTTCGCGGCCTGGCGCTACGGCACGCGATTCGCGCGGCGCCGGCTCAACGTGCAGGTGCTCACCGGGGCGGCGGCCGCCGCGGCGGCGCTGGCCGGCGCCGTCTTCTCGCCGGTCATCCTGCCGGCGCTGCTCACGGGCACGATGTCGGTGATCGCCTTCCCGGGTGTCACCACCGTGCTGGGCGCGGTGCCGATGGTGGGCGCCCTGGCGGCGCGCGACTATCTGCTGGACGACCGCGTGGTGGCCCGCTTCCACAAGGGCAAGCGCCTGCTCGTGGTGCGCGAGCGGCACGTGCGCGACGCCGAATTCCACATGGCGGGCGACTACCCCACCATGCGCCTGCCGCACGACGACGGCTGGCAGTATCTCGACGGCACCGAGGCCATGCACATCGCCACCGTGCTGCTGGCGAGCGCCAACCGCTACGGCGGCTCGGGGGGCGACGTGCGCCGGGCCGTGGATCACATCGAGAGTGCCGGCGACGCATCGGCGTTCCTGCGCAAGGCCTCGCGGGCGGTGGAGTGGCGCGAGGGGAAGGTGATGTCGCGGCTCAACGAGATCCGCCGCCTCGGCGCCCTCCACCTGCTGGCCACCGAGCGGCTGGCCCTCGAGATGTCGATGCACGAGGAGTCGGAACGCCGGGCGCTGGAGGGCGAGCTGCACCTGCTGGCCGATGCCTGGCGCGAAGCCGAGACCATCGCCGCGATCGCCGACGGGCTGCTCGATCCGCCGGGTTTCGACCAACTCCGCGCGCTCCGCCCGTCCGAGGGCTGAGGCCGGGCAGGCCACTCTGTCCATGCCTGAGCGGATAACGGCCGATTGGGCGGATCACGGCGGATCGATCGGGGCATGACAGGAGTCCCCGGGGGCGCCGGGGATTCGATCCGAAGGGATTCGATACCGCGAGTGGCGTCTGGTGCCCGCATCCTGCCGGCATGGTCCGGCTCATCGAGGAAACGCTCACGCGGTCGATCATCGGCGCGTTCTACGACGTGTACAATGCGCTCGACTTCGGCTACCTCGAACACGTGTACGTCTGCGCGATGGAACGGGAACTCCGCGCGCGCGGCCATCGGGTGGGGCGTGAAGTGGGCGTTCAGGTCCTCTACAAGGGCGAGCCGCTGACGACGCAGCGGCTGGACATGCTCGTCGAGGATCGCGTCGTGGTGGAGGTCAAGTCGGGCGCCGACCTGCCCAGGGTGGCCAGGCGCCAGCTCTACAGCTACCTCCGGTCGACGAATCTCGAAGTCGGATTGCTGCTGCACTTCGGTCCCGTCGCCCGGTTCCATCGCGTCGTGCGGCCCAACTGACCGGCGGACGACATCCGGCGTGCGGCGCGCAGCGCATGCGCGAGCCGCCCGCTTCACCCCCGGCCACCGCATGCCACGCTGCTCATGGCGGGGGCACCACAAGCCACTCTGCTCAGGGCCGGGGCACCGCAGGCCACTCTGTTCATGCCTGAGCGGATAACGGCCGGTTGGGCGGATCACGACCGATCTTTCTTGAGGGCTCGGCCGGCGGCATCGATCCGCCCCGGCAACGCCGTTCCCCAAACGCGGCATCCGGTCGATCCGTGGCATCGGCCGTTGTCCGCTCCAGGTTTCAGAGGGGCCAGCCGGCCACGCCCACCCGCAATCACGAGCGAACGGCCCCGGGGCGTGAACCCCGGGGCCGTTCTCACAGCGCTCGATCGTGCAACGCGACTACTTCTGCGGCTGCACCGCCGTCACGGCCGAGATCTTGTCGTCCTTGCCGGCCTTCCACTGGCCGGCGTGCTTCACGTACATGTCCAGCCACGCCGTCCACCGCGCCCACTGGTCCAGATCGGACTCGCGCGTGGCCGGGCCGTGGTCCTCGTACGGGTACATGAACAGCGCCGCGTTCTTTCCGAGCGCCCGCAGCGCCTGCATCATGCGGATGGAGCTGATCGGGTCGGTGCCGACGTTCTGATCCTCCATCGAGTGGTACATCAGCACCGCGCCCTGGATCTTGTCGGCGTAGAAGAACGGCGACATCTCCACGTACGTCTTCTGCCCCGTCCAGAAGGTGCGCCGCTCGTTCTGGAAGCCGTCCGGGGTGAGCGTGCGGTTGTACATGCCGTCGCCCGCGATGCCGGCCTTGAAGAACGGCGTGTGGGCCAGCGCGTTCATGGTGCTGAACGCGCCGTAGCTGTGCCCGCCGATGCCGAGCCGCGTGCGGTCGATGTAGCCGCCCGCATCCAGCGCGTCGATCACCGTCGACAGGTTCATCACGCAGGTCGTGCACGTAGTTGTCGTTCATGCGCCCGGCGTCGCCCACGATCGGCGGATCGAAGTTGGCCACCGCGTATCCCTGCGTGATCAGATACTCGATGGTCCGCGGGCCGGCGCTCGGAAAGCGGTTCACGTTCTCGGTGCGCAGCGTGCGGTCGTACTCCTGCCTGGCTCGTGTACTCGTACGGATAGAACCAGAACATCGCCGGCAGCCGCGTGCCCTCCTTGTAGTCGGCGGGCAGCGTGAGATTCACCACGAACTGGAAGCCGTCGGGGCGCGTGACCGTGATCCGCTTGCGGATGGCGGCCGTGAACTGGGCGAGTAGTCCTTGTTCTCCGTGAGCTGCGTGCGCTGCCCCGAGCTCCGCACCCAGAGATACGACTGCGCCACCTCGGTGGGCGTCTCGCGGGTCACGATGGCGCGGTCGAAGTCGTCGTCCAGCGGCGCCGCCACCGCCTCCGAGGCGTTGGCCGCGCCCTCGAACAGCCGCGTCTTCTGCACCGCCGGCAATGGCGTACCGGTCCACGAACGCCTGCGGCGGATTGGCCAGATAGTCGGGGTGGTACTGCGTGCCGGTGAGGTAGACGCTCTTGCCGTCGGTGCTCACCATCGCCACCTCGCCGCCGCGCGAGCCGCGCTCGGTCATCATCGCGCCGGGGTTGTGGTAGAACGACGCCGAATCGTCGCCGCGCCCGCCGCGTCCCCCGAATCCGCCCCGCCCCCCGCGGCCGCCGCCCGCGAACGACGGCGTGTACCCGCGCTCGCGGATGATCGTGTGCTTCGGTTTCCGGATCGGCGAGGGTGACCGCGTAGATCTCGCCCATCCCGTTGGCATTGTCGGCCACGAACAGCGTCTTCGCGTCGTCGCTGAACACGCACGTTGCTCATCTGGCCGGTGGCCGCGTACAGCACCGTCGTGTCGCCCTTGCCGAAGGGCGGCAGCCACTGGATCACGCGGTCGCGCCGGGCGGCCGTCGCCGCCCGCGGCCCACCGCGGCCGGCGCGCCCGCCGGCCGGCGCCGCCGCGGAGTCGCCGCCGCGCCGCGCCGGGGCTGTCCGACGACAGGTAATAGAGCCCCGGCCCCTGCGGCATCCACGACAGACCGCGGTAGGCACCGCTGCGTCCGCCGCGTCCGAACCCGCCGCCCGCCGTATCGGGCTCCTGCCCCTCACGGCTCGGCTGGCTGTCGATCTGCGCCAGCACCTTGCCGGTGGCGTCCCAGATCTCCTGCGTCGGTGCCGAAGCTGTTGTACTGGACGACGTACGAGAACGGCTCGTCCATCGTCGTGACGCGGAAGTAGTTGGCGTCGGGCCCGGCGTCCACCGCCGAGATCATCGCCGGCGCGCCGATCTTCCGGAGCGCGTGGCTCTTCACGTTCACCACGCCGAGCTGGCCGGTGACGAAGTACTTCATGAGCGCCTTGTCGTACGGATCCTCGAGCAGGCTGGCCCAGTTGCGCTCGGGCTCCTTCACGCCGTCCAGCCAGAGCCGCACCGTGGGCCCGGTGGCGATCGCCGGCTCCTTCGGCTCCGGCGCGCGCGGACTGGGCACGAACACCGCGATCACGCTCGACCCGTCGGCCGTCCAGTCGATGCCGGTGACCAGGGTGGCGAGCAGGGGCGCCTTCGACGCCTGGGTGGACCGGCCGGTGGCCACGTCGGCCACGTAGATGTAGGAGCCGTCGTCGAAGTTGGCGATGTACGCCAGCTGCTTGCCGTCGGGACTCCAGGCGGGGCTGCTCACCGTGGCGCCCTTCGGCACCTGCACGGTGGTGCTCTTCCCGGTGGCGGCGTCGATGAGCGACAGTCCGGCCGACGCCCGCGTGGTGAGCGTGCGCGCGCGGTTGGCCTTCGGGTCCACCTGCAGCCCGCCGAAGTAGTAGTGGAACTTCCCGAACTCGTTCACCGTCGGCAGCCCGTCCGACTCCTGCTTGAGGAAGTGCGTGCGGTCGGGGCTCTGCGCGGTGAGCGTCACGTTCCGGTAGCGCGGCGCCGTGACCAGCTGCTCGATCTCGGGCGGCGGCGTGACGTACACCTCCTTGGCCAGCAGCGCGCGGTCGGCGGCAATCTGCTCGGCAACGTTGGAGCGCTGGGCGTGGAGGGAGAGCGGGAGTGCCGCGGCGGCGAAGGCGGCAAGCAGCAGCGCGCGCGACGTCGGACGGCGGGCGGGAATGCGATGGAACCGCATCATGGGAACCTCGGCGGGACTGGGGGGCGGGGGGTGCTGGGGGCGCTTCGAGGGGCCGGGAGTACCGGCCCTGGCTACCGGTGGAAGTTGGCGGCCGGCCCGGGGGCCGGCAAATGCGCCACGTACCGGATACGCGCCAGTCCCGGCGGGTGCTGCGCCGCCGGGGGTTTCCTCAACCGCCGGTGAGCGCCGCCTTCAGCATCCCCAGCCGCTTGCCGCATCGACCCGTCCATCACGCGTGTCGCCGATGCGGACCACCACCCCGCCCAGGATCTCGGGGCGGACGGTCAGGTGCGGCACCACTTCCTTGCCGAACACGCGCGACAGTTCGCCGGCGATCGCCGCCCGCTCGGCGTCGCCCGTCTCGCGCGCCACCGTCACCATGCGCGTGCACGCGCCCCTCCACCCGATCCACGAGATCCATGAATGCCGCCGAGATCTGGGGGATCAGCATCTGCCGCCGGTTGCGCACCAGCGTCTGCAGGAAGCGGACGAAGTGCGCCGGCGCGTCCTTGAACGCCTTGGCCAGCACCGTGCTCTTGTCCACGGCGGCAATGCGCGGCGACTCGAGGAACAGCCGCAGCGTCGGGTCCTGGCCGATCGCGTCGGCGAGCGCCGCCGCATCAGCGCCTGCCAGCCGTGCAGGTCGTCCGCCTTCGTGGCCAGCGCGAACAGCGCCTCGGCGTAGTTCTCGGCGATCGTGACGTCGCGCATTACTGGACGACCTTGACGGCTTGAGCGAGGAGAGGAAGCTCTCGACGAGCTTGCGGTTCTTCTCGCTGTCGAGGTTCTCCTCGATCACCCGCGACGCGCCGGCGATCGCCATCTCGATGGCCTCGCGGCGGAGTTGGGCCACCGCCCGCGTCCTTCTCGCGCTCGATCTCGGCGGCGGCGCGCTCCACGCGCGGCCTGCTGCTCGGCGCGTGCCTTCTCGAGCATGTCGGTGCGCATCTTCTCGGCCGTGCCGCGGCGCGTCGGCGATCAGCTTCTGGGCCTCGCCCCGCGCCGCCTCGATCTGCGCGCCGGTGCTCGGCGAGCAGCTTCGCCGCCTCGTCGCGGTCGCGCTTGGCGGCGGTCGAGCGCCTCCTCCAGCGACTTCTCGCGGGCCTCGACGGCCGCCGTGATCGGCTTGAACGCGAACTTGGTGAGCAGGAAGAACAGGACGAGGAAGATGAGCAGCGTCCAGAACATCAGGTTGCTCTGGAGGCTCATCAGCGTGCCGCCCGGCGCCGCGGGCTTCCTGCGCGAGCAGCGGGCGTGGCGACGAACGTCATCGAAACGGCGGCAGAGACGAACGCAGGAAACGCATGGAAAATCCGGCGGGTGGGAGGTCGGAGGGCGCGCCCCGGGGCGCGCGCCGCCGCCCGGAATCAGAACGTGAACTTGAGTTCGATCAGCAGCGCCACGACGACGGCGAACAGCGCCACGCCCTCGACGAGCGCCGAAAGAATCAGCGCAGCTGGTCATGATGTTGCCCTGCAATCTCCGGCTGGCGCGCCATGCCTTCCATGGCCGAGCCCACCGATCCGGCCGATGCCGATGCCCGGCACCGATCGTCGCCAGGCCGGCGCCGATCCCGGCACCCATCATCGCCCACGCGCCCGTGTACTCCTTGGTGTACGCGGCGGCGGCCTGCAGCAGCGGAAGAATGTCATGTGATCATCTCCGTTGTCCTGCGTAAACCGATTCCTTGCCCCGCACCGGCGGCTGCTCGCCGCGGACGCTGCCCGTCACACGGGACCCGGGTCCCAACGGGCATCTCCGGTCGCTCGACCGGATACTCGGTGCCCGCTGGAGCACCCCGCGACCTTCCGCCATCCTACGTCCTCCTCCCTACCGGCTACCGCCATGCTCAATGGTGCGCCGCGCGGATCTGCCCGATGAACACCGCCGCCAGCAGCGCGAAGATGAACGCCTGGATGAAGCTCACCAGCACTTCCAGAATCATGATCCCGATGGCCATCGCCGATCGGCGCCGGCGCGATCAGCCAGCTCGCCGAAGGTGAACACCAGCCCGATCATCGCCAGCACGATCACGTGCCCCGCGATCATGTTGGCGAACAGTCGAATCGTGAGCGCGAACGGCTTCGTGAACTTGCCGATGATCTCCACCGGCGTCATATCGAGCGTGAGGAACGCCTTCATCACGACGGCATGTCGCTGCGGCCAGTAGACCATCGTCTTGATGTAGCCCCCGGCCCGAGGGCGATCATCCCCGCCGTCTCGATGGCGATGAACGAGCAGATGGCCAGCGTCGCCGTCACGCTCGACGTTGCCGGTGGGCGTGGACCCGTAGGGCACGAGCCCCATCAGGTTCATGAACAGGATGAAGAAGAACAGCGTGAGCACGAACGGGATGTAGCGGTCGCCGTGTGGCCCCAGCGAGGGCAGGAAGATCTCGTTGCGCAGGTAGAGCACCACCGACTCCACGCCGGCGGCGAATCCCTTGGGGTGCCCGGCCTCGCGCGTCGCCCGCACGTGTGCCCGCGCGGCCGAGCCAGAGCACCAGGAAGCAGAGCAACGCCGCCAGCAGCATGAACACCACGTGCTTCGTGGGCCCCAGGTCGATGGTCGTGCCGCCGATGTGCACCGGCCAGCGTCGGCAGTTCCACCTCGCACGCCCACTCCTTGTTGAAGCAGGGCAGCTCCAGGGTCCGCGAGTCGGTGATGTGCGGCATGATCAGATCGGCCGGGCCGAGCGCGTGCTGCAGCACGGGCTCCTCTTCCGGCGCGCGCAGCCCGAAGGCCGCGCGACCACCGTGTCCTGCGCGTGCAGCGGCGCCGGCGCACACCGCAGCCAAGCCCACCACCACCATCACCAGCGTCGCGAAGATCGAGCGAAGTCTCATTTGAGCAGCAACAGGGGTTCGATCAGAGTCGGAAGAAACAGGAACGTCGCACATCCGATGAGCGCCGGCACCAGCGGAAGCGCCAGCACCTTCACCACCAGCACCGCGTACACCACCAGCGTGCCCAGCCGCAGCAGGCTTCCCACGCCCCACGCCACCCAGATGTTGCGCCCCTGGAGCAGCCGCGCGAACGCGAACGCCACCAGGTGCACCACGAACGCCACCACCGCGGTCAGCTCCAGCGCCTCGTGGTCGGCCGCCGTCGGGAACAGCAGCATCAGCGCCACCATCGACGTACCGATCAGCCCCGCCGCCGCCAACAGAAACCCGACGAACGCCTTCATTGCCCGTCCCGCCCGTGCGACCGCTGCTGCGCCATGACCCGCCGGTAGATCGAATAGAACCCGCCGAACGCGCCGGCGAACGTGCACCCGATCGTGAACCAGGGCGTGCTGTGCAGCTTCCCGTCCAGCCACACGCCCCCGAACACGAACACCACGATCGTCAGGCCGAATTGCAGCCCGATCCCGGCGAACTCGGCGCCCGACGGCATCGACCGCTGCCGGGGCGCGAATCCGCGCCGGCTTCCGCCCTCCGTTTGGCTCGCGTTCGCGGTCCATTTCCGCCCTGAAACTAGGACTTTGTGAAATTTTTCGCAAGCGAACCGATACGCCCCTCAAGGGGGAATTCTCCCCTGAATGGCCCTTCCTCCGGAACCGCGCTCCGAGCGGGCCCCCCGGCGCCCCTCCGGCGCCGGTAGCGCCGGGACCGAATCGGGCTGCCCAGGGTACGCCGCGCAATCCGGACACGAATCCGCCGAAATCCGGCCCTTCACCCCTCGGTTACCCCCGGTACCCGAACAAACGCCGCATGACCCAAGTCGTGACCAGTCGGTGATATCCGACGTTACGCTTCATGTTGACTGTTCGTCCTCTGGTTGATAAGTTGGCTCGGCAACGATTTGTGATCGGGACGCACCGTCACATCCTGCTTTGCCCCGTACGCCCGCCCGTTGGTCCCGGTTAATGAACTCGCGTCTCGCCATCTCCCTGCTCTGTGCCGGCGCAATCGGTATCGCATGTACCGCCCGCTCGCATGATGAAGCCGTCGCTGCCCCCGCCTCCGCGCAGCCCGTCGACGGCCACCCGAAAATCAAATCGTTCCTCGACATCGAGCGCCACAAGCAGGGCGTTCGCTTCGCGCTCCATGTCGTCAACACCGGCAACAAGCGCATCGAGATCGACTTCCCCAACGGCCAGGCCTACGATTTCGTCGTCATGGACTCGCTGGGCCGCACCGTCTGGCGTTGGGCCCGCGGCCGCATGTTCACGCAGCCCACGCAGATCAAGTACCTGAGCGGAGGCGAGGAATACGCGGTGGCCGAGAACTGGAAGAACCCGCCGGGACCCGGCACCTACACGGCCGTCGCCATGCTCACCAGCACCAACGTGCCGGTGGGCGAGCGCACGACGTTCAAGGTCCAGTAGCCGCGCGAGCGTCCGGCTCCCGCACCCGCCACCAGACCTGACCGAGGCGCCGCCGTCTCACCGCACACGGCGCCCGTTCGCCACCGGACGTCGTCGCCTCCCTCGCGCCGCCAAGCTCGCCCTCCACTCGTCGTGCTGGCCGTCTCGCCCTACGGCATCCAGCGCGACGCCTTTCTGTACTTCGCGATGGGCGACCACCTGCGCTTCTGGCGCATGGACTTTCCGCCCTTCATCGCGTCATGGGCAACGTGCAGACGGCGCTGTTCGGGCACACGATGGCCGCCGCGCGCGTCTTCCCCGCCCTCGAGGGCACGCTGATCCTCGTGCTCTCCGCACTCATCGCCGCCGAACTCGGCGGCGCAGCCTTTGCCCAGGCACTCGCCGCGCTCGGCGTACTCACCGCCGGCATCTTCCTGCGTCCCGGCACGCTCTTCCAGCCGGTGGTGCTCGACCAGCTCTGGTGGACGCTCGCCCTCTACACGCTGCTGCGCGTGGGACGGGCCGCGCCGCCGGCGACGCGCGCGGCCGACGCCACTGGTGGCTCGCCTTCGGCGTGGCCACCGGACTCGGACTGCTCACCAAGTTCAGCATCCTCTTCCTCGGCGTCGCCATGCTCGGCGCGCTCGTGTGCCACTCCGCTCCGCCGCGCGCTGCGCACCCCGTGGCCGTGGCTCGCGGCGGACACTCGCCTTCGCCATCGGCAGTCCCAGCATCGTCGGGCAGATCCGCCTCGGCTAGCCGGTCGTGGGGCAGATGCACGACCTCGCGGCGTCGCAGCTCTCGCACGTGAGCTGGCTCTCGTTCGTGGCCGCGCAGCCGTTCATGGTGGGTTCACGGCGTGGCCGCTGGCGGTGGCCGGCGCCGTGGCGCTCCTGTTCTGGAAACCGCTCCGCGCCTACCGCGCCGCCGGATGGGCGTGTGTGCTCGCCTTCGCGCTGCTGCTGGCGCTGCACGGCAAGGCGTACTACATCGGCCCCGTGTATCCCACGCTGCTCGCCGCCGGCGCGGTGTGGCTGGAGGGTGATGACCGGGCGCCCGGCACCGCGTGCGCACCCGGCCCTCCGCTGGGTGGTGGCGGCGATGATCGCCGTCGAGGGCGCCATGTCGTTGCCGGTGGCGCTTCCGCTGCTGAGCCGCGCGCCACGGCGCGCTACATCGTGCGTGCCGGCTACGACTGGGCGCTCGGCACCAACCGGGGGGGCACCGACCTGTTGCCGCAGGACTTCGCCGACCAGACGGGATGGCGCGGCCAGGCCACGGCGCTGGCGCGCGTGTACCGCTCGCTCTCGCCCGCCGACCGCGCCAGGCGGTGATCGGCGCCGACAACTATGGAGAGGCGGGAGCCGCCGAGTTCTACGGCGGCGAGTTCGGACCTCCCGCCCGTGGTGTGCGGGTGCGGCTCGTACTGGTTCTTCGGACCGGGCACGCGTGCGGGCACGGTGCTCATCGCCATCGGGAACGACTCCGCCGACGTGGCGCAGATCTACGGCGACGTGCGCCGCGCGGCGCGCGTGCTCAGTCCGTGGTCGGTGCAGGAGGAACGCGACGTGCCGATCTACGTGGCGCGTGATCCGAAGATGACCCTGCAGCAGGCGTGGCCGCGCGTTCGGGATCTCCCCTGACCCGCGCGCGGCGCGCGACGCGCCGCACAGTCGGCGAACCTTCGGTTGCGCGCAAACGCCTGCGACCGGCGCGGCAACTTCGTGAATTCCGGGTTGTGATTCATTGCTATTTCTTGATGGCACCTCCCATCGTCTGGTGAGTACAACGCAACGTACCGCGAGAGAAAGGAGGTACCCCAATGACGCCTCGCACGTCCCGCGGGTTGTGGTTGGCCGTTGCTGCCATCACGAGCGCCGCCGTCGGTTGCTCATCGGACACGCGCCCCACCGCCCCGTCAACCGCCAACCAGTCCGCCGCGCTTGCCGTCGCCGCCACCTTCAATCACATGGGCGACTCGGTGGTGGCCCAGCACGGCGACACCGACGCCGCGAACCGCTTCTACGGGGCCGCCGCGGTCCTGCGCCGCATTCCGGTGTTCGACACGATCACGATCACCATCGACAGCGTGCCGATGACGTTCAACGCGGTGGCGCTCGACGTCGCCGACACCGGCAGCACGACCATGTGTCCGATGCCGCCCATGGACAACGACGGCGACGCGGAGTTCCTCTGCCCGTGGGGGCGGCCGCACGACACGCGCACGCTGTTCGCGTGGCAGCCGGGCCAGCCGCCGCACATCGTGCAGCTCGTGGCGGTGAACGACTCGAGCGCCATCGGCCTGCCGGGGCGCTGGCGCTGGATGTCCGGCGGCGACACGACCACGAGCATGGACTCCACCTCCACCGACAGCGCGGGCTCGTCGGTGGTGTTCCGGATTCCGGCGCGGCTCAAGTACTTCAGCGGCGACGGCACGGGCATCTGGTGGGGCTCCGACGGCTCGCAGATGAATTCGGTGACCCCCAACGGGAAGCCCTGCCCGACGCCGAGCGACACGACGGCGGCGGACAGCACCTCGTCGGGCGACCGCGGCGGGTTCGGCGGCGGCCGTGAGGGGCATGGCTGGGGCGGGCTGCACATCAACTCCGTGTCGTGCCAGATGGCGGACTTCACCTTCCAGTTCGCGGGCACGGTGCGCGTGCCGCCGTTGAGCTGGTGGCATCACAACACGGCCAGCGGCACCCACACGCTCTCGCTCGATGCGTCGAGCGTGCCGGGGGCGTACGTGATAATCGGCATCGGCCCCTGGACGGGGCACTAGGAACCCTTCGAGGGAGGGGGAGCAGGAAGATCGGCGGCGGGCGCCCTTGGGGAGCGTCCGCCGCCGATCTGCATTGGCGACGCCGCGCGACGTGGCGTCAGACCATCACCCCACCGCCCGCCACGTCGAGCACCACACCGGTCACCCAACCGGCGCTGTCCGACGCCAGATACAGCGCCGCCTCGGCCACGTCGTCGGGCTCGCCCACGCGCCCCAGCGGAAAGCTCGCACCGAGCTCCGCCATCTGGTGTTCGGTCATCGCGGCGCGCATGCGCTCGTTGCGCACCGCCGAGGGCGACACGCAGTTCACGCGCACGCCGCAGGGGCCCAGCTCGTTGGCCAGGTGGCGCGTGAACGCCACCACGCCCGCCTTGGCCGCGGCGTAGGCGGCGTTGCTGCGCGAGGGCACCCGCGCTGCCGACGAGGCCATGGTGACGATGGCGCCGCGCCGGCGCGCGAGCATCGCCGGCAGGAACGTTTCCACCGTCAGAAAGGTGCCGGTGAGGTTGCACTCCACCGAGGCGCGCCAGCGGTCGGGCGCCAGCGAGGGCGTGGGGCTCGGCTCCCCCAGCCCGCCGGCGAACGCGAGCACGATGTCGGCCGCTCCGAACGCCGCTTCCGTCTCGCCGCGCAGCCGCGCCAGGTCGCGGGCATCGGTCACGTCGGCGGCCACCCCGATGGCCTCGTCGCCGCCCCACCGAATCGCCTGCACCACCTGGTCGATGGCGCCGCGGTTGCGCCCCGACACCACGACCCGCGCGCCGGCCTCGGCAAAGGCGCGGCAGGCGGCGGCGCCGATGGCCGACGACCCGCCGGTGACCACCACCGTCTTGCCGGCGAACTCGAACGATCCGACGCTCATGCGGCCTTCACGCCGGCGCCGCCCCGCGACGCCAGCATCCGCTTCGCCACGCGCTCGGCAATCGGCATCGCGATCACCGCCACCAGCAGGTGGAACAACCGCACGATCCAGTGGAGATTTCCCACCATCGCCGTGCGCTGCCAGATTCCGACGGCGGGAATCACGGCGCCCCAGACGATCAGCAGCAGCGCCGGCGCGGTGGCGGCGCGGATGGCCACCACACCCAGGGTCCAGAGCATGAGCACGAACAGCAACCCGAGGCCCATGTGCGCGGGCACGACGGCGGCGTTGCCCCGATCCAGATGTAGAGGCCCAGCAGGAGCATCACGACGAAGGTGACGCGGATGAGCATACGGAGGACATTGATGAATGCGGTCATCTCGGTGCCTCGGCGTTCGCGCCGCTTTGGCGGCGGGCGACAGTGGAAAGTATGATGCGAACGCGCTAAATTTGTACAGACAGTACAACCAAATCAAGCCCAGATGAGTCCACGCCCGTACAGGACCGCCAAACGGCGGGAAGCCGCCGAGGAAACCCGCGCCCGCGTCATCGACGCGACGCGCGACATCCTCGACGGCGCCAACGGGCTGGCACGGCTTTCGATAGACGCGGTGGCCCAGCGCGCCGGGGTGGCCCGGATGACGGTCTACTATCAGTTCGGGTCCAAGGCCGGATTGCTCGAGGCGTTCTTCGACGAGATGTCGGACCGCGGCCCCTTCCGGCGCATCCCCGATGCCATGCGGCAGGCCGACCCGATGCACAGCCTCGACATGGTGATCGAGATCTTCTGTGAGTTCTGGGCAAGGAACTCGGCGGCGCACGCCCGCCTGCTCGCCGCGTCGCGGCTGGACCGCGATCTGGAAGCGGCGCTGCACCAGCGCATCGAGCGCGGGCGCGCGGTGGTGCGGGCCATCGTGGGGCGGCTGGGACCCTGGAAGGGCAAGCGCGGGGCCCGGCGCGCCGAGGACCTGGTGGACGCCCTGTTCGCGGTGGTGAACTTCTCCACCTTCGAGGCACTGGGTGCGCACGGGCGTTCGGTGCCCGAGCGTGTGCGGATTCTGCAAACGCTGGCGCGGGCGACGGTGGACGCGCTGCGGTAGCGCGTTCCCCGCGTTAGCTTCTCCGGCAACCAGACCCCCGCCATCCATGCCCACTGCCGCAGCCGAACATCGCGACCTCGAGCTGCTCAGCCGAGCTGGCCGCCGCGCACCGCGACCTGAAGGCGCAGATCGCGCGGCGCATCGTGGGGCAGCACGCGATCGTGGACGATCTCGTGACGGCGCTGCTGGCCGGCGGGCACGCGCTGCTGGTGGGCGTGCCGGGGCTGGCCAAGACGCTGCTCGTGCAGACGGTGGCGCAGGCGCTGGATCTGAGCTTCTCGCGCGTGCAGTTCACGCCCGACCTCATGCCCAGCGACATCACGGGCACGGAGCTGCTGGAGGAGGACCGCGCGGCGGGGCACCGGTACTTCAAGTTCGTGAACGGGCCGATCTTCGCGCACGTGGTGCTGGCCGACGAGATCAACCGCGCGCCGCCCAAGACGCAGGCGGCGCTGCTGCAGGCGATGCAGGAGCACGCGGTCACGGCGGCGGGCCAGACGCACGCCCTGCCCCGCCCCGTTCTTCGTGCTCGCCACGCAGAACCCCATCGAGCAGGAGGGCACGTATCCGCTGCCCGAGGCGCAGCTCGACCGGTTCATGTTCCAGCTCCGCGTGGCGCTATCCGTCGCGCGCCGAGGAGGAGCGGATCGTGGCGGCGACGACGAGCGACGACGACGGTGGCGATCACGCCGCTGCTCAGCGCGGAGCGTCTGCTGCAGCTGCAGCATCTGGTGCGCCGGCTGCCGGCGCCGCCCACGGTGGTGAGCTACGCCGTGAAGCTGGCGCGGCGCACGCGTCCCGAGAGCGACGACGCCGACGCCGATGGTGAAGAAGTACGTGAGCTGGGGCGCCGGTCCGCGGGCGTCGCAGTACCTGGTGCTCGGGCGCCAAGGCGCGGGCGGCGATGGACGGGCGGCCGATGCCCGATCTGGAAGACGTGAACGCGATCGCGATGCGGGTGCTGGAGCATCGCGTGGTGCTGAACTTCCAGGCGGAGGCGGAGGGCGTGAGCGCCGGGCAGGTGGTGCAGGTGGAGGAGCGGCCGTAGGGGCGCAGCGCCCGGACGACGTCCGGGCCATGGACATGCTGCGTGACGCGCCGCTCGATGGATCGTTCGTCCGTGTCCGCACGCTGACGGGCACCTGCCACAGCGCCGGCAATGGGAGCGAGTTCACCTCGCGAGTCGCGGATGCCTGGGCGGCGGATCCCCCCGGAATCAGGTCACGCGCGGCTACCCATCTACCGTGTACTCACTCTGCACCATGCCGTTGTCGAACGACCGCGTGCGCACGTGGGTGAGTTTGACGTCGGCGTCGAGGGAGCCGAACAGCGGGCGTCCCTGGCCGATGAGCACGGGCACGGTGGTGATCACCAGGCGGTGGATGAGGCCCGCGCGGAGAAAGCGCTGGACGGTGACGCCGCCGTCCACGTAGAGGTTGCCGAGGCCGTCGGCGGCGAGGGTGGCCACCACCTGTGCGGGGTCGCCGGAAAGGTGGCGGACGTCGGCTTTCCTGTGCGTGGGCAGCTCGATGGGACGCGAGCTGAGCACCACCACCGGGGTGTGGCCGTAGTACCAGTGATCGGCGGCGGCGACGAACTCCCAGGTGTGGCGGCCCATGACCACGGCGTCGATGCCGGCCATGAACTCGGCGAAGCCCAGCTCGGGTCCGGGGGCCGGCAGCCAGTCGATGGTGCCGTCGGGGCGGGCGAGGAATCCGTCGAGGCTGACGCCGACGTAGGAGGTGGCGGGCATGGGGGAGTTCCTGTGTTCCGGTGAAGGGTTGCGGCCTACCCGGTGGTCGCAATGCCGTATCGCACGCACTTCCACTCACTATTGGTGCGGGCGACGTAGATGGAGACATCCGCCCCCTGGATGTCCGTGCGGCCCGTTGCATGGTAGTGCGTCCAGCGGAGGCTGACCACCACCCCGGAATTCCCCGGGCCGCGCGCCCACGCGATCGACCGAATCGATGGCGAAGCAGATGCCGTCGTCTGCCACTGTGCAGCGGGCGCCGAGCGAGTCGCACGCGATCGCCGCCGTGCGAGACATCGTGGTGGAGGGGCGCCCGGGCAGGATTTCTGCAGCCGTCAGCGACAAGCCGGTAGCTCCGAACGCTCGGCGTGTTCCGCGATGTCCACGATGATCCGGTGCTCGCGGATCGGCCGGCGATCGATGGTTCCCGTGTCCGGCACGAGCGTCGCGGCCGCGACTCGGGCGATCTTGCCCGCGTCCGCGGCCGAGAGGCGAGGCCCTTGGAGCAGCACGATGCCCGTCAATATCGCTCGCCACATGCACGGTCTCCGAACAGTCGGTTTCAATCGCTGGAGGCGGCTAGTGCTGGGCGGCGATCTTAGCCGACGCGAGGGCGATGGAGCAATCGGATCACGAGCCGCCTGGGTTCGTACAGAAGGTAGAGGGGCGCGGCGGAGGAAAGGGTGGACCAGACCATGTGGCCGGGGGTGCGGAGTTCCTCGAGTTGATCGAGGAAGAGCATTTCATGGTCACCGCTTCGGCGGCGCTTGGAATGCATGTGGGCTTTCACCGTATGGGGGACTCAGCCGTCACGAACTGATCCGGGTTCAGAATGTGCGAATGATGGTCGGTATGGTCGAGTGCGTCGTATACCACGGCCAAATCGTCGTGTCCGGGCGATTTCGATGCCGCAGTCGGGCGCGCTGCGTCGTACGCTGGCGCATCGGACCCAGGCCCTTCATAATTGGATTCCAACCGTGGCGGAACTGGTGCGCGCGCTACCGAGCCGCCGGCCACGTCGAGTGCGGCTGTCTTCCATCCCCCCAATGATCGTCCTGTACACTCTCGGCACCACGGCCATCCGGGTCGGTGGTCGCAACGTCCTTCCAAGCGCGACACAGGCATTCAGTGCGCTGTTCTTCCTGGCCGTTGAGCGGAGGCGACAGGTACCGCGCCGTGAGTTGCAGTCACTTCTCTTCCCCGGTCAGGCCGATCGCTCCGCGTCCCACAACCTGCGGCAGTTGCTTTATCGCATTCGCGGTCTCGGGGCCCCCCTTGCGACCACCAACGACACGATAGGCCTGCCTGCGGCCGAGTGCGTGACGACTACTCGCCGCTCTCTGAAGGGCAGCCGCTAACGCCCGAAATTGTGAGAAGTGTCGCCGATGGCGTCTTACCCGGCTACGCACCGACATTTTCCAAGCCATTCACTCTATGGGTCGAAGACCAGCGTGCCAGAATTCAGAATTCTGTTCTTCGTCGATTCACCACCGAACTCACGGATCTTCGAACTGCCGGAAGGTGGCGCGAGATAGAGCCCCTAGCGCGGGCATGCCTAGCCATCGATCCATTGAATGAAGAGGCCACGTTGTCCTTCGCGGAATGGATGGCACTCAATGGCCAGAAGGCAGCCGCCGTCCGCCTCTTGGACGAGTATCTCGCTGATGTCGGGCCATTGGGCAAGGACCTACGTCTGCCGGCGAGCGTCCTCCGCACGCGCATATCCGAACACCTGCCGGACGACGCGTATCGGCTGGTCGGTGTCGGCCCGTTTGTAGGTCGCGACGCCGAGATGGCGGAGCTCTGGCGGCGCTATCTACGATGCAGGCGTGGAGAGCCGTGCGCGGTGGTCGTGCACGGCGAGCCGGGCATCGGGAAGACGCGGCTTGGGACCGAGTTTCTTAAGGCGGCAGTGCTGGACGGTGCGACGAGCGTCAAAGTCGAGCGTGCCCTCACGACATTCGTCGACCACTCGGCGTGTACGTTGATATGATACCTGCGCTACTCGCAGCCCCGGGTGGCCTCGGCGTCGAGCCGGTGGCCATGAGACAGCTTGAACGTCTGACCAGACCGGAGTTCGCGTCCACGATTGGCGATTCCGACGGCGAGCCGGAACAATCTGTTCAACGTCATAGTTGACGCCGTGACGGACCTAGTGGACGCGGTCTCCGCGGAACAGCCAGTGGCAATCCTCGTGGACGACGCGCATTACATGGATCCGGCGTCCGCTAGCCTCACATCGGCCCTGGTTGGTTCGGGCACGCCACGGCGGTGTGTATTCGTACTCACGTCACGCACGAAGATCGAGGCAGACGATGACGCTCCGGTGTGCGACGCGATGAGTTGGGTGAGGCTCCGTCCGCTGGACGAAGCTGCGTGTAAGCAACTGTTCTCATCGCTGACGCAAACACTGAGTCCCAGCACTGATCTTGCGGCCGCCAAAGATCGGATTGAACTATCAGCCGGGAATCCGCTATTCCTCCGCTGGCTGCTTGTGGAGGCTCCCGCTCCGGACGGCGGAGAACTTCCTGTGTCGCTCACCGATCTCCTAACCCAGCGCGTGCGGAGACTTTCCGACTCGACGCTGCGAGCTTTCGTCGCCGCCGTCCTCCTCGGAAAGCACTGCCGGCTGGACCGACTGGCGCGCCTGGCGGGGTTGAATGAGGCAGAACTGATCGGGTCGATTCAGAGCTTGGAGAACCAAGGGTTTCTCGAAGCAGAAGGTGCCGATGTCCGGAGCGCGCACCCTATGCTTTCCCAGGCCGCGCTCAACGAGTTCCCTCCGGTAACGATGCGCCTCATGCACTCGACGGCGGCAATGCTTCTACAGATGGACGCGGAGCCTTCGCACAGCATCGGTATGCTGTGGGACGCGGCAGAGCACTGGCATCACGCAGGGTTTACCGAAAAAGCGACAGAGCTGCTCCGCTCGTGTGCCGCTTACTGCGTGCAGATTGGACGGCCGGCGACTGCGTGTAATCTTCTCCAGCGCGCATGCACGATCGCCTCCCCCGCTTGCCGAGTGGATACGGTCAAGCAGCTGATCGCGGCTGCGAGGGTCGCCGAGGACTATTTTCTCCTAACCGACGCTGTTCGACAGCACCGAACGCTGACACATGGCGATCGGATGCGAGAGCGCATGACCAACTGGGAGCTCGACGCGATTCAAGCATTGAGGTTCTCGGGTGAGTCGATTCTGCGCTTAGTGCCGTTGCTTGAGACTTGTGTGTCTGCGTCGCACGCGTCAGCATCACACCGTCTGAGGGCGGCGTGCCAGCTCCTGGCGGCGCACGAACTGAACCTCAGCGTTCACGCCGCATGCGTCACGCACACGCAGCTTGCGAACATTCAGTGCGACAGCGATGCGGACGCAGCCCATCGGCACCGCGCAGATATGCTGTATGATACGTTCGCGGTGAGCATGACATCGCGGTCGACGCTGGCCAGCGGCTATTGCAGCTCGTTCACCGCGCTCCATCCCCGGCGGTGGGCGTTCGCCTCATGGTCGACGCCGCCATGAGTTTGTTCCGTTGCGGGAACTGCACCGACGGGATTTCATCACTCAGAGAGGCATTCGCGACTGGGCGCGACCTCGGCATGCTGTCTTCCCTAATCGACGCATCGAGCATGCTGGCTTGGATGTACCGAATAGTGCAAGAGGATCCCGAGTATGAGGAATGGGATCGCGTATCGGATCGGCTCTATCAGGAACATCCCGTCAGCCGAGCACGTACGTCGCACTATCTATCAAACAAGATCGAGTTCGCGATTGAGTTGGGCCGGCCAGCGGATGCTCGGCGGTGGCTTGAACATGCGAAGGCCGGCTACTCCGAGATAACGACTCCCAGAAGCAGGATTCTGGCTTTAGCGTTCCGCCTTCGTATCCACCAGTTGGAGGGCACTGACGTAGACACGTCAGTGGCAACGGCCTCTGAGCTGGAGATTGAGCACGCTCGTGGAAAGCGATGCGGGCTCCACGACAATTTTGCTGAGGCGTACTGGTGGGCGCTCTCGAGGTCCGGCCGCATCGAAGACGCCGACGCAATGCTCTCGAGTTACCTAGCGGGCGAGCGGCGAGACAGATTCCCTCTCGGCCGATCACTTCTTGCTATCGTCAGTCAACGTAAGTTGCCGTTCCAGCAACCTTCGCCCACATGAAGCCCTGGACAGTGAAAGCGCGGCCCCCGGGGCGAATCAGATCCACCTTGCTCTAGCTCACGCTCTGCCGAACCCCTCGCACCAAGCTGAGGCCGGGTCGGCCGGACACGCCGATTGTTGGCGGCGCGAAGAGCGTCTTCCAAGCTGTACTGCCAAGCACTCGATCCGCTATTCCCGGATCAAATTGGGTCCCGCGGCACCTGATGATTTCTTGGCGCACCTGCTCCGCACTCAGAGCATTCCGATACGGGCGCTCGGTAGCCATTGCATCGATCGTGTCCGCAAATCGAATTACTCGGGCCGCGAGAGGGATCTGGTCACCCGCCAGGGCGTCTGGATACCCCGTGCCGTCCCAATTCTCGTGATGGTGACGAATCGCTGTGACGAGTTCACGCAGTCGGCTCATCGTGGCGACGAGCTCGGCGCCATCCGAAGGGTGTTCTTGCATCACGCGCCATTCGTCGGCAGTCAGTCGGTCCGCCTTACTCAGGATCTGACCATACTTTTCGTGGATCTTTCCAACGTCGTGCAATAATGCGGCGCGGCCGATGAGTGCGACTTCGCGAGCCGGCATCTCAAGTAGGCGCGCGATTGTCATCGAGTACCGCTGAACCCGACGGGAGTGTCCAGATGTGTATGGATCTCTCGCCTCAATTGACTTCACCATTAGCTCGAGGAGTTCCTGGTTGGTTCGTTCCAGTTCGAGGTTCGTGCGATGAAGTTGCCGGAGTCCCACCATCGGAACCCAGATTACTGCGGGCGCGATCGCACCGTATGCTGCATATAGCCACGCGAACAAGAACACCGGTCCAGCAGGTCTCCCTCGATCAGCCGTCCCGGCGGCACCGCCGCGCGGTGGCCGAAGACCAGGTTGTCGTAGACCCAGACCTCGTGGCCCTCGCGGGCCAGCAGCTTCGCCGCGTGAGAACCGACGTAGCCCGCACCGCCCGTCACCAGCATGTTCATGACGTCTCCCTCCCGGTGCCATTCAGCCCTGATATTCTTCCCCGGCTCCGAATCGCCGCGACGCACTCGCGCGATCTCCCGCTTCGCCCGGCCCACCAGGTCGGCCGTGGCCCCGACGACCTCCCAGCGGGCCAGGCCGTTCTCGCTCTGCGAGATCCGCTGGCAGACCTGGAGCCAGTCGGCGGCGAGCCGGGTCTGCTCGTTGACGTCGAAGGGCAGGCCCTGGCGCAGCAAGGTCGCCTCCAGGTCCATGCCGTTCTTCATCCGGTCCAGCGCCGCGGCCCCCTGCCCCTCGAAATGCTGCGCGGACCGCATCGAGCGCCTCGGCGCGCGCCTGGTCGCTCGGGGAACTTGTAGCCCCATTCGCGCTCGCGGGCCGTCGTGGCCTGGATCGTCGATCAGGCGGTCGAACCGGGCCGGATCCTCATGCCAGGTCCTGGCGACCAGCAGCGCGATGTAGAGCGTGTTCTCGGTGCAGTAGCGTCCCTCGCCGTCCGGTCGCGAACGCCTCGTAGTAGTGGGCCGATTCCTCGACGGCGCCGAACCGGCGTGGCGTCGCTCGTCAGGCTCTCCTTGATCTGCGAATGGCCGTTGCGGATCACGTCCACCGTCACGCCCGTCCGGGCCATCTCGATGATCGCCAGCGGGTTGCACTTGAGGTCGGCGAAGACGCCCAGGCCCTGCCGGCGAACCGGCGGCGGATCTCCGGCAGGATCGCCGCGTAAACGAAGCTCGACGAGAGGTACGTCCCGTCGCCCCGGTAGATGTCGATCCGATCGCCGTCGCCGTCGAAGAACATGCCGACCTGATAATCGCCCGCCCGCAGCGCCTCCAGCCCGGTGCGGATCACCGCCTGCTTGACCGGGTTGGGGTCGCCCAGGGGGAACGTGCCGTCGGCCGCGAAATGCAAGCGGCTCCAGCTCGGCCCCGGCCGCGGTCGAAGGCCAGCATCATCTCGCGTCCCGCCGCGCCGAAGAGGTAGTCCTGGAAGACGCGCGCTCCGTCCAGGCTCCCCGGCGTCGACGCCCGGCCAGCGCCAGGCTGTCGGCCACGTAAGTCCTCGATCAGCTCCTTCGCCAGCAAGCGGCCCCGCCGGCGTGCCCGGCGCCGATGCGCCTCGGCAAGGTAGAGCTCCTTGATCCGATCGAGCCCCCCTTCCGGCCCGATCCCCTGGGCGATCGGGCTGAACGCCCGGCCCGAGGATCTTCTGGCCCGTGTCCCCCGAGGGATTGTGCGAGGCGCCGACGATCACCGCGGCGTGCTCGCGGATGACGCATCGCCGCGTAGTAGAAGTAAGAGGTCGAGCAGGCGCCCGGGAGATAGACCACGTCCAGCCCCGCGGCGCGGAAGGCGTCGATCGTGATGGTCAGGTACTGCGGGCCCGGTGCGCCGGGCGTCGTGGGCCACCACGACACCCGGCGCCCCCAGGTCTCGCGAAAGTAGCAGGCCTCGGCCCGCGCCAGCCGCTCGGCCAGCTCCGGCGTCAGCTGAGCGACGACGGCGTCCGGATGTCGTACGCCCGGAACATCGAGAGATTCAGTGGATCTTCCACCGTCAGGCCTCATGTTCAGTCAAGTTGTCCATGAGTTCGATCATCGATCACAATGACTCATGCGCGAACGCCGAACTGGCAGGCGCCCGGCGACGAGCCCGCGAAGAGGTATGGCTCGCGGCCGGTCTGCTCGTGGTATCGGCGGGCGATCTCGGCGACGGCCGGCGCCGGCGTCGGCTCGGCCCAGGATGGCGACGGTCCCGCCGCTGCCGCCGCCGGTGATCTTGGCGCCGAAGAGGCCCGCGGCCGGCCCGGCCTGCGCGGACCAGCTCCACCAGCAAGTCGGTGCCGTCCGAGCCCAGCCCGCAGGCCGAGTAGCTGGCGTGCGAGCCGTACATCAGCTCGCCCATCTCGCCGAGCGCGGCTCGTCGGGCTCGCCCGCGAGCAGCTCGGCGAACCGCCGCACCCGCGCGTGCTCGTGGATCGGGATGGGCCGTCGGCTGGCGGACCGCGTAGGTCCGGCCGGGTCGACCCGCGTCACCCTGTCGGTCGTGCCGCCGTACCGCGCCAGGAACTCGTCGCCGCGCATCGTCTCGGGCAGCCGGGCGGCGAATTCGCGGTCGAACTCCTCGGGCGAGAGGTTCGCCAGGTAGCCCGACCAGCGCGGGTCGTCGATCCGCACGACGCCGTCGTCGGCCGGGCCGGCGGCTCGCAGCCCCGCCGCCTCGGCGATCATCCGATAGCCCATGAACGCGCCCGTGCGCACCGACGTGTAGTCGCTGCCCGAGACCGCGTGGCGGATGCCCGAGTCGATGCCCCAGAAGCCGATCGACGGGGGAAGCGGGACGAACCCCTGGACCTCGGCGGGCTGGCAGAGCAGCGCCAGCAGCGCATCGGACCGCCCCAGGGCCGAGGTCATCTGGTCCATGATCCCGCAGGGCGCTCCGACCACGAAGTTCTCGGCCATCTGGCAGAGCCGGGCGAGCTCCGCGCCGTCGAGCGTCGACCCCAGCAGCCCGGCGACCGCCTGCATCGTCGCCACCTCGAGCGCCGCCGAGGAGCTGACCCCCTTGCCCTCCGGGCACGCGCGACTCGATCAGGATTCGCAGGCCGCAGTCGAGCTCGCAGGCCGCGCTCGCGGGCGAGGACGACGCAGCACGCCCGACCACGTACGCCGCCCAGTGCAGCGACGGGTCGTCGCGCGAACCACCGCCGGGCCGCGTCGTAGTCGCCGTCGAGCAGCTGCCTCGTGGCCGTCGCCGTCGAGCTCGAAGCGTGCGGGCTCGTGGTCCGGCCTCGGTCGCCAGGCTGACGATCTTCAGTCCCGGCTCGGCACGCGCCTGCACGGCCGACCAGCGTGGCCTCGCGGATCGGCCACTGGAGGACCAGCGAGCCCGAGTAATCGGCGATCCCCCCCATCACGTCGAGCCGGCCCGGAGCGCGGGCCACGACGATCGGCGCCCCGGGATCGAACAGACGGCCGGCGCCGCGCCTCGCGTCTGATCCGCTCGAGGAACGCGTCGACCTCGACGGCGGCGGCTGACGGTATCCGCGTCGCTTCGCTGCCATCGTGTCCGGATTCAGACATGGGTCGGGCCTCCTCGGTGCGTGCTTGTAATGGACCGTCGGCACGGCGCTGCAGCTCGGCGGCCTTCTCCTCGGGCGACGTGTCGCTGAGGAAGCTGCCGCCGCCGATCTCGGGCCCGGCCAGGTACTTCAACAGGTTCGGCTTGCGCAGCGGCGGGTGGAACTCGATGTGGAAGTGGAACCCCTCGTGGCGCCGCCCGTCGGTCGGCGCCTGGTGCAGGGCCATCACGTAGGGGAACGACATCTTCCAGAGGTTGTCGAACCGGATCAGCGACCTCCTGGAGCACGGCGGCGAAGTCGCGCAGCTCCGTCGGTCGACAGGTCGGCCAGGCTCGCGTGCGGCCTGCCGCGGGCACGACGAACGTCTCGTAGGCGTAGCGGGCGAAGTAGGGGATGAACGCCACCGCCGAGTCGTTCTGGCTGAGGATCCGCCGGCCGTCGGCCTCCTCGGAGGCGATGATGTCCTCCATCAGCACCCGGCGATGCTCGTCCCAGTACCGCCGCGAGATGGCCGCCTCGTTCTCGATCGTCTTGAAGACGAAGTTGGTGGCGTAGATCTGGCAGTGCGGGATGCGGGTTCGAGACGCCCGACCACCTCGCCCTTGTTCTCGAACATCAGCACGTGATTCGACCTCCGGCCGCGCGCCCAGGTCGCGGTACTGCTCCTGCCAGGTGGTCAGCAGGGCGACGACCTGATCGCGCTCGAGCTCGGCGAGCGTCATGTCGTGCCGGGGCGTGTAGCAGACCACCCGGGCGATCCCCTCGGCGGGCCGGTTGCGGTAGATGCCCGGCGGCGGCGCCAGGTCGCGCGGCGCCTTCGGGCCCGACGCAGGGCATGTCGTTGTCGAAGACGAAGACGCCCGTGTAGTCGGGATTCCGCGCCCCGCTGACCCGCGTGTTGCCCGGGCAGAGCGGGCAGTCGGCCACGTACTCGGGGCACCTTGCGGGCCTGGCCCTCCACCGTCTCGCCCACCCAGGGGCGGTTGTTCCGGTGGGCCGCCACGATCACCCACTCCTCACGCAACGGATGCCAGCGCTGTTCCCATGTCATGATGACGCGACGACCCCGATCAGGAGAACTCTGGAGAAGCTCATCTGCCCCGAAGTTACGATGCGGAGTGCCGCTGCCGCCAGAGTCGCAATCGCGCAAAAAAATGTCACATTTGCGCAACCGGCCTGGCTCGGATGCGGCGCCGAGTTCGTGACAGATGGCCAGTCGGGGAGGACAGTGACCGTGCCCGGCACTCCGAAGGTGGCCCTGCTGATCGAGACGTCGCGCGGCTATGGCCGCGCCCTGCTGCGGGGAATCGTCCGCTATGCCCGGCTGCACGGGCCCTGGGGCTTCTACGTCACGCCCGGTGACTTCGAGCAGGTCCTGCCGCGGATGCGGTCGTGGGGCGGCACGGGCATCATCGCGCGGATCGAGACGCCGGAGGTGGCCCGGGCGATCCTCGCCTCCGGGCTTGCCGACGATCGCGCTGGATCTCTCCGAGGAGCAGCTCCGGCTCGATCATCCGCTGGCCCGGCTGAGCGAGGTTGCCTCCGACTCGCACGGCGCGGCGCGGATGGCCGCGGAGCACCTGCTCGAGCGGGGCTTGCGCCACTACGCCTTCGTCGGCGTGCCGGGCCGCGTCTGGTCCGACCGCCGCCAGGAGGGGTTCTGCGCAGAGTTCGCGAGGCGGGTCATGAACCTCACGTCTACGAGCCGCCCCGGCGCGCGCGCGATCGCGTCTGGGAGCGCGAGCAGCCCGCCCTGGCGCGCTGGCTCGGCGCAGTTGCCCCGGCCGGTCGGCCTGATGGCCTGCAACGACGACCGGGGCCGCGAGGTGCTGGAGGCCTGCCGGGCCGGCGGGCTCCGCGTCCCGGAGGAGATGGCCGTGGTCGGGCGTCGACAATGATGAGCTGCTCTGCGAGCTGGCCGACCCGCCGCTTTCCAGCGTTGCCCTGAACGCCGAGGCCGGCGGCTATCGCGTCGCGGCCTTGCTCGACCGGATGATGCGAGCTCGACGCTGGCGGCGCTCATCCGCGCGAAAGCCGCGCCGGCTGCTCGTCGAACCGCTCCGCGTCGTGACCCGGCGGTCCACCGACATCGTCGCCCTCGACGACCCCGAGGTCGCCGCCGCGCTCCGCTTCCTGCACGACCACGCCGGCGAGCCGATCGGCGTCGGCGACCTACAATATTGGTGGCGATGCGGAACGTCGAAATATAGACGTTGTTGAACAAATCTGCCTATTGCTGGACGAATTGGTGCCGCGGATATCCGGGAAAGCCTACAGGGATCTGATATCCTTTGTGCGAGACCGGCCCGGCCATGATTTACGTTATGCTATGGACACTTCCAAAATTCGGCAAAAGCTGGGTTGGGCACCGCGAGAAGATTTTGCCACAGGGTTGCGCAAGACAGTTCGTTGGTATCTTGACAATAGAGGGTGGTATGGCCGCATCCTGTCCGGTGCCTATCGCGGCAATCGACTGGGACTTGCGCTGAATAGGAAGGGCCCATGAGAGGCATTATTCTAGCGGGGGGCTCCGGCACGCGACTGTATCCCGTAACCCAAGTCATTAGCAAACAGTTGCTACCAATCTACGACAAGCCAATGATTTACTACCCTCTTTCCACGCTGATGTTGGCAGGAATTAGGGATATTCTAATTATATCAACGCCGCGCGATGTACCCCACTTCCGGGAGCTATTGGGGGATGGATCGCAATGGGGTCTGACGTTCCAATTTGCAGAACAACCGCACCCCAACGGACTCGCACAGGCCTTCATTATCGGTCGCGACTTCGTTGGCAGTGACACGTGCTGCCTTGTGTTGGGTGATAATCTCTTTTTCGGCGACGGTCTTACGCGAATGCTGCACCAAGCCGCAGCCCTAACGAGCGGGGCAATTGTGTTCGGCTATCCGGTACAAGATCCGCATCGTTATGGCGTCGTGGAATTCGGTAACGACGGTCGTGCGATATCGCTTGAAGAAAAACCTACTCGGCCTCTATCTAACTATGCTGTGACTGGTCTTTATTTTTATGATAATCGCGTCTTGGACGTGGCCGAAACAATCAGACCATCGGCACGAGGTGAGCTCGAGATCACCGACATAAACCGTCAATATCTTGATTGGGGAGCACTGACTGTGCAGAAGCTGGGGCGTGGCTTTGCATGGCTCGACACTGGGACTCACGAAAGCCTGCTGCAGGCTTCAGAGTTCGTACACGTCGTGGAGGCCCGCCAGGGTTTCAAAATCGCCTGCCCAGAAGAGATCGCATTTCGACAAGGATTCATCGGGCGCGAGGCGCTGCTGGCGCTAATCGAGAGCTTGGACAAGAGCGAATATGGCAACTATCTTCTGCGTATCGCGAATGAGGCCTGCTAACGAGAATATCATGCATTACTGCACGTTTTTTGACCACCGCTACATAGCCCGCGGACTTGTGATGATCCGCTCACTGCGCCAAGCGGAGCCAGATGCGCAAATTTGGGTTTTGTGCCTGGACAGTATCGTCGACGACATCATCGCGCACCTAGCTGAGCCGGGCGTTCATCCCATTTCGATGGCAAATTTTGAAATAGCTGATCCCGAACTGGCGGCTGCACGGAATGACGGGAGGTCATTAGTTGAGTACTATTTCTCGCTTAAGGCTTCACTAATTCTAATGGTAATGGGCATCGCGGTGCAAGCCGAACGCATCACATATCTTGACAGCGACCTGTTGTTTTTCGGTAGTCTTCAGCCGGTTTTCGCCGAAAATTCGTTGGCGTCCGTGCTCCTTACTCCCCATCGCTTCGCGGCGGGACTACAGGCAATGACTGTCTTTGGTCGCTACAATGCGGGCTGGCTATCATTCCGTCGCGATGCGCAATCGTTGGACTGCCTCACTTGGTGGAGGGCTCGCTGCCTGGAATGGTGCCGTGACCACGTCGATGAAGCTGGCGGGCGCTATGCAGACCAGCGCTATTTGGACCGCTTCGAGTTCCTGTTCGCTGGAGTGCACGCCATTTGCCACAAGGGGGCCAACTTGGCGCCGTGGAATCTGGCCGGCAGTTGGCTAAGCTTGGAAGCTGGGCGACTGATTGTGGATGGCACAGATCCTTTGATATTCTTCCATGTCCATGGCCTGAAATATTTGGGTCGCCACTTTTATCTCAGCCCCGCCGATACTTTTGGCAGCGGCCCAGACCGTTTTATTCAACAGACAATATATCGCCCCTATCTGGCGGTCGTGCAAACGACGGAGCGTGAATTGATTGATTGGATGCCCCAAACCGACCAGCCACTGCGGCCGTTGGCCCGCAATAACCGGAACGTGGCGCTGCCCAACCTCAAGCAGGGGCTACGGGTAGCCTTGGCAGCTCTTCGGGGACATGTAATTAGTTTCCGATGCTGATCGAAACTTACCGGAATCCCGCCCAATTCCGTTGAACAGCCAAATTCTGCGGAGAGTACACTCAAATTAGTTTAGGCAAGGAGACAATATATTGAAGCAACGTAAGGCTCTCATCACCGGCGTGACCGGCCAGGACGGCGCCTATCTGGCCGAGCTGCTGCTGGCAAAGGCTATGAGGTTCACGGCATCAAGCGCCGGTCCTCGTCCTTCAACACCGCGCGCATCGACCATCTGTATCATGACCCGCACGAGAGCGGCGCCGACTTCTTCCTGCACTATGGCGACCTGACCGATTCCACCAACCTGATCCGCCTGGTGCAGGAAATCCCAGCCGGACGAGATCTACAACCTCGCCGCCCAGAGCCATGTGCAGGTCAGCTTCGAGACGCCGGAATACACCGCCAACGCCGACGCCATCGGCACGCTGCGCCTGCTGGAGGCGATCCGCATTCTCAAGCTGGAAGAGAAGGTCCGCTTCTATCAGGCCTCGACCTCGGAGCTGTACGGCAAGGTGCAGGAAACGCCGCAGACGCGAGACCACGCCGTTCTATCCGCGCAGCCCCTATGCGCGCCGCCAAGCTCTATGCCTACTGGATCACCGTGAACTACCGCGAAGCCTATGGCATGCACGCCTCCAACGGCATCCTGTTCAACCATGAAGGCCCCACCCGCGGCGAAACCTTCGTCACCCGCAAGATCACCCGCGCCGTCGCCGCCATCCAGCTCGGCCTGCAGAAGCGGCTCTATCTCGGCAATCTCGACGCCAAGCGCGACTGGGGTCATGCCCGCGACTATGTGAAGGGCATGTGGCTGATCCTGCAGCAGGACAAGCCAGACGATTATGTGCTGGCCACCGGCGAGACGCATTCGGTGCGCGAATTCATCGAACTGTGCCTTCGCCGAGATCGGCCGCCAGATCATCTGGCAGGGCACAGGGTTGGACGAGAAAGGCCTGGACGCGCAAGAGCGGCGAGGCGCTGGTCGAGGTCGACCAGCGCTATTTCCGTCCCACCGAAGTCGACTACTGCTGGGCGATCCGTCGAAGGCGCAGCAAAGTGCTGGGCTGGAGGCACAAGATCAGCTTTCCGCAGCTGGTGACGGAAATGGTGGCAGCCGATCTCAAGGCAGTAGGCGCGAAAGCGAAGGCGCGCATCGCCATGACCGTGTGCAATGAGACTGGCGGACGCCGTACAGCCTGCGCGGCAAGCGCGTCTGGGTCGCCGGACACCGCGGCATGGTCGGTGCCGGCAATGGTGCGGCGTCTGCAGCGAGGAGGATTGCGACGATCCTGACCGCGCACGCGCGAGACGGTGGACCTGCGCGATCAGGCCGGCCGTCGACGCATGGATCGGCGAGCAAACGGCCGCAAGCGGTCTTCCTGGCGGCCGCCAAGGTCGGCGGCATCCATCGCCAACGACACGCTACCCGGCGGACTTCATCCAGGACAATCTGCTGATCCAGACGCATATCATCCAGGCGGCTTCGCCGACCGGCGTCGAGAAACTGCTGTTTCTGGGCTCGTCCTGCATCTATCCGAAACTTGCGCCGCAGCCGATCACCGAGGATGCGCTGCTGACCGGCCCGCTGGAGCCGACCAACGAATGGTATGCGATCGCCAAGATCGCCGGCATCAAATTGTGCCAGGCCTATCGCCGCCAATATGGCCGCGACTTCATTTCGGCCATGCCGACCAATCTCTATGGACCCGGCGACAATTTCGATCTGCTGAGTTCGCATGTGCTGCCTGCCCTTATCCGCAAAATGCGATGATGCGCGCCGTTCGGGGGCCGGCCATGTCACGATCTGGGGATCGGGCACGCCGCGGCGCGAATTTCTTCATGTAGACGATTGCGCCGATGCGCTTGTCCACCTGCTGGTGCGTTACTCGGGTGACAGCCACGTCAATGTCGGTAGCGGCGAGGAAACCACGATCCTTGAGCTTGCTGCGCAGATCAGGGCCACCGTCGGCTTCGCGGGCGACATGAAATTCGACCCCACCAAGCCGGATGGCACGCCACGTAAGCTGCTTGACATCTCCGCCCTGCGCGGCTTGGGCTGGTCGCCACGCATCCCCCTGCCGCAGGGCCTGAAAACGACCTATGAATGGTATCTTTCCCACCAGAATGGCAATCTGGCGCCAGATGCCAGCCACTGAATACCCAGGCACGGTTTGTGGCATGCATATCGTCCACATCGCCGGCGCGCTTATGGGGGGGCCGCTCAGCGCCATCACCCAATGGACCAGGTTGCAGATCGAAGCAGGCCATCGCGTTTCGCTGATCTATTCGCCATTGCGCGATCCGGTGGAAAGCTTTCACGCGGCGCTTCCGGCCGAGGTTGCGCTTTACCCGCTTGACATGCGGCGCGACATCCATCCCGTCTCGGACATTCGTGCAATCATTACCTTGGCCAGGCTCTTGCGTTCGCTGCATCCCAACATTGTTCACCTGCATAGTTCCAAGGCCGGCGCTCTCGGGCGCGTCGCGGCATGGCTGACGAGAATTCCCTCTATCTATTCGCCGCATGGCCTCGCCTACCTGCGCACCGATGTCGGAACCGTCACCCGCGCCCTTTATTTCGCGCTGGAATGGCTGCTGGGGCTGGCAGGAACCATTACCGTCGCCTGCTCGCCGTCCGAACTGGAGGCGATGCGCGGCATTCCTGGAACCAAAGCTGTCATTCCCAATGGCGTCGATTTCGCCGCGCTGCACCCGGCCGCCAAGACAATCGCGCGAGCCAGGCTCCAGATTGTGTTGTGCGGCAGGATCACGGCACAGAAAAATCCCCTGCTGGCTTGCGCGGTCGCTGCCGCCTCGCCACCCGACTGGCACTGGACCTGGCTCGGCGACGGCGACATGCGCGATGATGTGGAGCGCGCCGGGCGCATCGAAATTCTAGGCTGGATGCCCCGCAGCGAAGTGCTTTCCCGCATTTCGGCCAGCGACATCATGGTGACCACCTCCAGCTGGGAAGGCATGCCCATTGCGGTGCTTGAAGCCATGGCCCTGGGACTGCCGGTCGTTGCCACCAATTCGGTCGGCAACCGCGATCTCGTCCAGTCCGGCGAAACCGGGTTCATTGCCACGGACATACCGGGCTTCCTGCACGCGCTCCACTGCCTCGCGCTATCGCCGGAGCTTCGCCGCAGGATGGGCGATGCCGGCCGACGGCGGGTTATGGACGAATATGACCAGGACAAGCTGGGCGCACACTGGATCGAGCTATACACGCGCCTGTGCGCGAAATCGCGGCAATCGGGTTCCGCCGGGCGCCCCTACCGCGCGACGCCCTGAAGCTCATTTGGCCATAATATCCTGGCCGCCGCCGCGAATGAGCTTGTCAGGACGGCAAGCAGCAAGGCGAACACAAGAGTACGGACGGGATCCGGCGTATTTGCCGAATGCGAAACCGCAGGGTGCTCGACATAATCGAAACTGACATATGCGCCGGCCGTATCAAAGTTGCTCTGCAATTCCTGCGCCGCGGCCCAGCCAAGAACAGATTGGCGCGTAACAATGTCCGGACTCCTGGCCAGTGCAAGCTGGGTTAACTGGCGTGCCTGTGTGCCCCTTACCGCCAACTGCTCCGCAATAGCGTGATCGGTTCCGTCGATCGTAGCCTCCAGGAACCGCTTTGCGACCGCCGCATCGGGATTGCGATATTGAAATATCAGCGTGGTCTGATTGTTTTGCATCAGAACAGCAATGTTGCTTGAGATGTAGTCGGCCAGAGACAATGGGGTAATCTTGTCGGTCTTCAGAACCTTCCGCACCAACCCAGGCTGTTCCGCAAGAATACGCGCCGCGGCCGATCGAGATCCCCAGAAGGTGCGCAGGAGCTTGAACTGGCCGTCCGGATCGCCGCCCTCCGCCACAGATGGTGTGTCGCTGAGGATCGTTCCTGGCGCAACGGTGACGCCGCTGCTCTTCGGCACTACCGTGGCAGTCGCCTGATAGGATGCTGGTTTTGACAACGCTACTGCGAACACCGCGGCGAAAGACAGGGCGCCGATGAGCCCGAAGACGCGCCAGAGGCGATCAGAATATCCAGGCCTGGCCATTCTGGCCGGGTGGGCCGAACGGACTTCGTGCATGACGGCCAGAGACATGCCAGCCGCCGCCCAGAGATCCAGATTGATGAAGCTGTCGCGGTGGAAATCAAAGATGACAAGGCCAATCATGATGGCGAGTAGGGAAATATCGCGCCACCAACTCGGGCTATCTTTGCGCCAAAGACGTCTGAAAACACCCAGCATCAGAGCAACGCGGAACGCGACATACAGGACCAGGCAAAGTGCGCCCGTCTCTGCCAGAAGGCGCGCATAGAGATTGGATGTCGAAGGCCAGGCATTCTGGTCATTCGACAGCCATGCCATGGTTTCGCTGTTGAGGCCCCAAAGCGGAAAATAATTGTAGACATGGAAGCCGAACTGCCCCAAGCCAACACCCACCACCGGGTGATCCGCGCCCATCGAGACGCCTGCGGCCGCCATGCCGAAGCGTGTGCCGATCGAGAGATAATTGGTATCGCCTAGCAGCAGCGGCTCGAAAAGCTGGTACACCAGAATTGCCTTGTCGACAAAAGGCGCGACAACATTGCCGAAGGTCGCCGGTGCGACAATTGCCACGATAAACATCGCGCAACTGAGCAGGACCAGGCTGAGAAGGACCTTGCTGATCGTCCGCCAGGGACGCCTGATGACAACGACCGCAAAAAGCACGATTGCGCCTTCCAAAGCCAGCCCGGCATAAGAGGATTTTGAAATTCCCAGCAGAAAGATCAACAGCAGCAGCGCGATGCCCCCCCAACCTGCCAGCTTGCGCCAGAATCCGTCTATCTGCCCCACGCTCATCAGCAGGAATGGAAGGACCACGCAGGAAAAACTTCCGAACCAAGACGCCTCGCGCGCCACGGAGGTGATACGGAATGCGCCGCCGCCGGAAACGTCCCCGACATAGGGTAGATGAGCGAGAGCGTGCACGCCGAACAGATTGGCGACCTGCAGCAGGCCGACCAACAGGGGCAGCGGCAGGGACCACCATGCGGCCGAAATGACCATGGATTTCCAGTCCGCATGCCGCCGCAGGCAGAAGGCCAGATAGAAAGGATAAACGGCGGTGACGAAAAGAAGGACCGCCTGCGTAATGCCCCGTATCCAGCCATCCTCGTTCTGATAGACCGAGCCCAGGATGACATTGACGTTGCCATAAAGGCTGATCAACGCCAGGAGATAGACGCCCATGACCAGCCGCAGCGTGACCGGAAATTCGCGCATGAAGACCAGGAAAGCTGCAAGATCGCCCCGCGACAGAAGCAGTAGAACCGCCAAGACAGCCAGTGGCAGGCAGGCTTGGTGCACCAGGGGCAAGTCGTACGGAATTAATATGATGCTACCGTAGATCAGTGCCCGGTCGAGAATGTTGTTGATGCGATCCGCAGCGACGAACGGTTGGGTGGTTGCAGCCATGTCCATGGTCATGGCCGTACGCTTCCGCCCCGTTTGCGTAGAAGAAGCCAGTTGGTCATCACCATCAGTGCGTGTTCCGGCATTGCCGTAAAGGGCTTATACATGGCCCGCTGCGGCGTCGGCAGGCCGCGGGGCCACAATTCCTTATCATACACTTCCACTGAAAAACCTGCGTGCTCAAAATAAGCGCGAATCTCCGATTTCGTAAGCCGGTTTGTATAGAAACCCGAGTTCGCCATGAACTCACTTTCCCAAATATATTCCGAAAAGCGCAGATTGTTGAGCCCCTCCTGAAGGTGATCGCGATAATCGATCCAGTGGGACGCCACGCCATTTGGCTTCAAGATACGATGCAATTCCGCGCATTTTCGGCGAAGTCGCGCTTGCGGACATGTTCGATGACCGCATTGGAAAATATGAAATCCACGCTTTCGTCGGGGATAGTCTTGAGCGATGCGAGCCCCTCCACGAGATAGGAACAGCCGAGCCGGGACAGCACCATCTCCACCGACGGGGCGTCCGCCACAGGCGGGGCCGGCAATCCCTTGCGGGAAAGCATGGCCTCGGCTTTCGCAAACAAATCCATCCGGACTACCGCCAACGGGGACTGATCCACCAAAATTACGCGGTCCGCTCCTGCGGATCGCGCAAAGAGTGCCGTCAGCATGCTGTCGCCAGGCCCTAGTTCGAGGACCGTATAGCCCTTGCGGCTGCCGAACCCAGCGGCTTTGCTGTGCATCTGGTAGACGGCGAACGCCGTTTCCGGATTGTCCATCGCACCCGCCCGGAACATGTTCAGGCTCCGCCATGCGTCGTAGCGAATTGGCAGTCGCGACAGCGCGATCTTGATCGGGACTTTGAAAAACCAGGGAACAGTCATAATGTCGGGTCAAACTGTTGGCATGGGAGTTTCGGCATCGCCCTGCTGCCACTCTACAAGGTCCCCACCCGCCAAAACCAGCGAAAAAGTCTGGTCCGAAAGCAACATAGCCGTGCTAGGCAGGCCCTGCCGGGTATGGTAGGTACCTCGCCTTCTAGACCCAAGGCGCAATGCGGCATTCGGGGAGTTGAAAGATTTGATGTTCAACAGGCGATTGGTCCGAGCCGACATCTTGACGGCAAGCCTCTGCCTTCCTGGCGGCTTTCATGGTCGCCCTGCAAGCGCTTCTCTCCGACTGATTCGAACGGAGCGCCGCTCATCATTCCCGAAGAGCAGACCAACCAGAGCCAGCTTTCGACCTCTCGCCGCCACGATGCGGCTTCTGGGCAATCGGCAGCGGCGGAGACCAGAGCACGAATTTCGCGAAATTCCAGAAACATTGGGGCTACGCGACATAGCCGACGAGTTGCTGAAAAAATATCCCGACTCGAAGAGGCGCATGTTCAGCGGAAATTGTGACACAGTAAATCGGCGATGATACGATCATCCCCATACTGTCTTGCAGTATCTGGCCGTCCCGTTGAACTGGATCTTCGGCGTCGTCCCCAAACTATGGAGCGCCATCTCCCCAGGAGAGCTGGCTGACCTATATCAAAAGCGTCATGAAGCTGGATGTCGATCCGCAAGGCGGGCAGGTGCGCATCTCCTTCAGCAATTCCGATACCGTACATATTTTTGCCGCAATGGTTCCTGAGCACGGTCATCGCCGGAAACCGACAGAGCGGTTCGTCCACGCCGAGCAGCGCCGAGACCGGGACTTTATCAGATCTTGCCCGCAACCGCCTGGCGCAGCGGAAACCAATGTCGGAGACAGGGACGCCCTGACGGATTCCCTGCGTCACTTCGAAATCCTCGAACACGTATTCGGAAGTGGGAGACAATTTCAGCTTCAAGTATGTTGAAAGCGCCTGACCTGCCGGTCAACCGATTCCTGCGCTCACGACCGCTCGCTCTGAGCACTGTCATGGCCGTTATTTTCGCTATTCTCATTGCGTCAGCCGTTGTCGGGACCATGATGCTGGCGGCCACAAAGCGGTATCGCGCTTGCCATCAATAGCATTGTCGATGGAATTTTCGGCCTTCTTTTACCTATTGTGGCCCTGGGGCGCGCCCCGCAACCAGACACAACGATAGCGACCTGAAATGTCCCTGATGCCGGACTATTGCGCAACCGTATCGCCAGCACCGCTAACCGTTCGCCTGCGCGCGGCCTTCAAGCATCACGAACTGGAACGCCGCCTGTTGCCGGCGTTTGCGATCTGTCCCGGGCCGCAACTCTATGTCGGAGCCGCGTTGGGTGCCTATACCTGGCCGCTTTCCCGGCTGTGGCAGCAGTTGCATCGCGTTCGAGCCAATCGCAAGCAGGCCGACTATCTGCGCCGCGCCTTCGGCGTTCCCTGCGCGTCTCAGACGTGGCTTTGTCCAATCTGCGATGGCGCATCGATCCGGTGATCCCGGTTGAAAATGGCTGTGATATGGCGGGCTTGGCCAGATCAGCGCAATACGCACTTTCGAGGGCGGCAAGCGCCGCCAATCGGTTGCGATGCGCATCCTTGGACAGTTGATGTGTTCGGTTCAGTCGCGTTCATGCAAGCCGATGTGGACGGCCAGCATTGGCCGTACATGGAAGGCGCTGAGCCCGACCGTCGCCTGCAACAGGCCGACCCTGCTTGTCGAGCTGGAAGAGCGCTTCGCCGAGGGATCCATCTCACGGGCACGGATATTCCTCGAAGGATTGGGCTATCGCGGCATATTCCTGGATGGCAAGCGCTTGCGTTCCTCTGACGCCTTCGACCCGTGCGTTCGGACGCAGCCAGATGGCCAATTGGGAGAATCTTGGCAGCTATATCAGTAACTTCGTTTTTCTTGCTGACGATCATCTTGCCGCGACGGGTGATCTTCTCGCCCGGCTCGGCTACGTGGCCGAATTCTGAGTGGTTACGGATTTGCCCCCCTCTACCACTTCATCCTCGCCATGACGGTGGGCTTCGGCTCGGCGCCCTATGTCCAAATGTTGCCGCAGGGCAGCCCCGGAAAGTTCGCCGAAGTGAGCCTGATGGCACCCAACCATTTCCGTGATCCTGTGGCCGGCGCCGACTTCCTCGGTTTCGTACCGGCCTGACGCCGAGGCTCACATTGCGGCAAAGCATGAAGCCGTGCAGTCATTTTGACCTCATCGAGAAAACTTCGCAGTACTAGGCCGGACGTGGTCCACATTCTCAACGGATATGGCTATCCCTGGTCGCTGACCGTTGCAGCTTCGATGCCGCCCGTCCCAACCATTACCACCCTGCACGATCCCACGCCCCATCCCGGCAACCGCACCGATGCGATCGCCGCCAGACTTGGCCGCTTTACCCTGGCGCGCAGCTCCGGCATTCACATTCACGACCGGATTTTCCTGGAAGAATTGACGAATTGCTTTCCCGATAAACCCGTCTTCGTCATCCGTCATCCCGCTTCGCCAGCCGCTATCTCAGGTATGCGCGCGGGGGCCGGCGCGGCGGCGCAGCGTGCTCTTCTTCGGCCGCGTGGAATACTACAAGGGCATCGAGGTTCTGCTGCGTGCCGCGATGTTGTTGCCGCCGGATGTGGGGATAACGGTGGCGGGCGCCGGCGCGCTGTCGGAAACTGAGCGCCAACTCGCCGAAGGGCTGGGCCCGCGGTTGACACTGCTCAACCGGTTCATCGAGGACAATGAAGTGGCTATGCTGATGCAGCAGGCCGGTGTGTCTGCCCTGCCCTATCTGCAAGCGACACAGTCGAGCCTGCCACTAATCGCGGCCGCATTCGGGTTACCCGTTGTGGCGACGTCAGTCGGCGCCTTCGCGAGCGAAGTACCGCAACTTGGCGGCATGGTCGTGGCGCTGGCGATCCGCCTGCACTGGCCACCGCCCTGCGGCAACAGCTGAATGCCCCCAAGCCGATCCACAATTACCAGGAAACGTTCGATGATCTGGCGCCGCAATTCCTGGCCATGTACCGCGCGGTGGCCGCGTGATGCCGTTGGTCTCTGTGATCATCGCCAACCTAAACAATCTTGAACACCTTCCACGCGCCGTGAACAGCGTGTTGGACCAGTCCTTCACCGATATCGAACTGGTCATCATGGACGGAGCCTCGACCGATGGCACCCCCGACTATTCGCGAAGCCTGACAGACCCTCGCGTCCAGTGGCGCTCGGAGCGGGACGGCGGCCTCACCCAAGCCTGGAACGCGGCGCTGGCCCTGGCAGGGGGCGACTGGCTGCTTTTCCTGGGGGCCGACGACTATCTCTGGGACAAGGAGGTGATCGCAAAGTCGGCCCCGCACCTCCAGAAGAGCAACGCCATGCTGGCGTTCGGCGAGGTCCGCATTATCGGCGAGCACGGCGATACGGTGGTCCAGACCGCGCAGTTCGACCGCGACACCTTGCTGGCCCAACTACGCGGACCGAACGGTCTGGGTTTGCCGCATCAGGGTTTCTTTCACAGCCGCCGTGCCTTTCATGCCGGCCCCTTCGACACAAGCTTCCGGCTGGCAGCGGATTATGAATTCATCTCGCGTTTTTCGGCGCCCCGGGATTTCTGCTTCCTGCCGATCGGGCCGGTCGCCGCCTTCCGCATGGGTGGCCTGAGCACGGATCCGTGGGTATCGCTTGTGGCCTATCGCGAATGGAAACGAATTTACCGTATGCGCGGGCGTCCACCCTGGCACGGCTGGTGGCAGTTCGGCAAAGCCCATGCGAAAATCTTGCTGAAAAATATTCTGGGCGCAGGAGCCGCTCGTCATGTCGTGAATTTTTCGCGCGCCCTGCGCCGGCTGCCTCCCTATTCGCGGTGATCGAATATCCAAGCCGTTCGGCTGGGCAGATCGATACTCCTCGGCAGGTCTAGGCCCTTCGCGTCGTCCAGATGACGCTTTCGAAGCCATAGAGCGCCCAGGTCGAAAGGCCAGGCATGGTATGGCGGGACAGCATGGACAGGGGTTCCAGCAGCAACCCGACGAGGACAGGATCACGGGGCGATGGCGCTTGCGGCTATAGTCGATTTTCATCCCGCTGCTCCTGAGAATTTCGAGGACGTTCTGGTAATTCGGTACCTTTCCATGAGTTGGATCGTCGTAAGAAATTCAGGGTGCCGCCGCGATGAGGGAACCCCACACTCTCCTCGCAGGGGAATTTCAGATAGAGCCGACCGCCGCCGCGCAGGGCGCCGCACATGGCGGCCAGCACCCTCTCGGGTTCCAGACAATGTTCCAGATTGTGAGAGCTGATGATGGCATCGCACTGACCGCGAAGCTTCTCAATCTCTGCAGCAAATTCGCACGGCGGAACCACGATATACCGGTCAGCATGTTCCTGTGGTGGACTGACATGGTTATAGTCGGCGACGTCAAGACCGATATAGTGGATATCGGGACGCTGTTCCTTGGCCCGGACAGGAGAATTGGTGCCGCATCCGGTATCAAGAACCGTGGCGCATTCCGGCACGGCCTGCAAAAATGCGACTTTGCCGCGGCGACGCAACAGCCGCTTGAAAAGATATTTGAGCGAGAGGGGGATGGACATTTACTCTTCTAGTAAGCGCCCTGGCCGCGCAGCAGCACCCAGACAGTCTGGAGCAGGATCACCAGGTCATACCACACGGTCCAGTTCTTGATGTACCACTCGTCGTAAGAGACGCGTTCGGCAAAGGTGGTATGGCTGCGGCCGCTGATCTGCCACAAGCCGGTGATGCCGGGCCGCACCCGCTCATAGAGGCTGATAACGGCGCCATAGTCTGGCAACTCGCGGCGCAGCAGCGGCCGCGGGCCGACCAGACTCATCTCGCCCAGCAGCACGTTGAACAGCTGCGGCAGTTCATCCAGGCTCTTGCGCCGCATCCAGGCGCCGATGCGCGTCACACGGGGGTCGGCCTGCAACTTGAAATTGGACTCGCAATAGCGCGCCAGCAGGACCGGGTTTTCCCTCTCCCAGCGCGCCATCTGATCCTCGGCGTCGACAACCATGGTGCGGAACTTCCAGCAGGTGAAATCGCGGCCACCGCGTCCCACCCGGGTCTGGCGGAAGAAAAACGGACCGCGATCCTCCTTCCAGATCAAAAAGGCGAACAGCAGGAACACAGGAGCCAGCAGCAGCAGCAAAATAATTGCCCCGACGATATCGAGACTGCGCTTGAAAATGCGCTGCGGCAGCCGCGCCAGATTGTTGCGGACCTGCAGCAAGAGCAGGTCCTTGCCGAAGAAATAGTTGGTGGATAGCCCGTAAAGCGGCAGGCGGCGCAAAGATGGCACGATGGCCACTGCAATGTCGGCGCCGACCAATTGATCGATCAAATCGTTCTGGTTGGCATTGGTGAGATCGTCCGGCACCAGTATCACCTGCCGGCAGCCCGCCGCGATTAACGCCGGAACCATCTCGTCATGCGGCACCGTCAGCGGCGTGAGACCGGCAAAGGCGCTGGAAAGGTGCTTTTCCGGCACTTCGGGCACCACCCACTGCACTTTCAGGCCCAGGGCCAGCTGCTGGCCCAGGACCGGGACCACTTCCTGCGCCATGGGACTGGTGCCAATAATGGCGGTCGGCAAATGCCAGATTCCGGCCTTGCCGAGCAATAAGCGCATGGCCTGGCGCATGGTGGGCACGGCAAAGATCAGGCTCGACCACACGGTGATGCCGGCCAACAGGCCGCTGGGTTCCAGCAGCCATACCGCGGCATTGTAGGCGATGCCGCTCACCAGCAGGGCGGTGGTGGTGGCCCGCGCGCCGTCCCAGAACAGCTGCCGGCGGCTATAGTCGCCGACCAGATAACGGGCGCCGACAAAAACCAGCGCGATGATCATCACCAAGTCGATGCTGGCATTGGGCTCGCCCAGCGTCCGGTTGCGAAACAGCGCCAAAGCGGGGGGCGTCACCAGAAGACGCAAGACCGCGTCGGCGGCCGCGAAACAGGCCAGATCGGTTCCCACAAGCCCCAGAAGAATGGCAAGACGCCGCCAAGGGGACCCGCCGCCGCGCACCCCCGAGGGATAAGGACGTGTCTGTTCAAAGGATGCAGCGACAGTCATGCGTATTCGGGGAGCTCTCCAGAGACCAGATTAACGATTCGCCATCCCAATATCACGCCCGCCAAGAGGGCTTGACGAAGACACAGACGGCGCACTCGCGGGAACGCAACATCGTAAATATAGCCCAACGACTGCGAATGCGAAATAAAAATTCATCATTAAAAACAATGTCTTATATCAGAACTCAGCCGGGACCCCGGCCATCTGTCCGGCCGCATGGCGATTTTTCACCCAATCCTGCAGCCGCGATTCTGCGATAGCCCGCCGCAATGCGTCCATAAGCCTCTGATAGTGCGTGAGGTTGTGCCAGGTCAGCAGCATGGCGGCGATGATCTCGCCCGATTTCACCGTGTGGTGCAGATAGGCCCGGCTGAATTGGCGGCAGGCGGGGCAATCGCAGCCCGGATCCAGGGGCGAAGCATCGTCGGCAAATCGGGCATTCTTGAGGTTGAGGGACCCTTCGGACGTAAACGCCTGGCCATTGCGGCCTGAGCGGGTCGGCAGGACGCAATCGAACATGTCGATGCCGCGCAGCACCGCGCCCACGATGTCGTCCGGCTTGCCCACACCCATCAGATAACGCGGCCTGTCCGAAGGCAGATGCGGCACGGTCGCATCCAACGTCTCGAACATGGCGCTTTGGGGCTCGCCCACCGCCAGCCCGCCAACCGCATAACCGTCGAAGCCGATTTCCTGCAGAGTCTCGGCGGAACGCTGGCGCAGATCCGCGAAATGTACCGCCCTGCACGATGCCGAAACACGCCCGCCCGGCCCGCTCGGCCTCCGTCTGCTGGCCGAAGGCGGCCTTGGAACGGCCGGCCCAGCGCATCGACAGGGCCACCGATTTTTCGATCGCGGCATGACTGGCGGGCAGCGCCGGGCATTCGTCGAACACCATCTGGATGTCGGAGCCCAGCAGCCGCTGGATCTGCATGGCGCGCTCGGGCGAAAGAAATTCCTCGTGCCCGTCGATATGCGACTGAAACTTGACTCCCTCCTCGCTGATCTTGCGCAGGGCCGACAGCGACATCACCTGAAAGCCGCCGCTGTCGGTCAGGATGGGGCGTGGCCAATCCATGAATTTGTGCAGCCCGCCCAGCCGCGCGATGCGTTCGGCGCCGGGCCGCAGCATCAGGTGATAGGTATTGCCCAGAAGGATGTCGGCGCCGGTTTCGCGCACGTTTTGCGGCAGCATCGCCTTCACCGTCGCCGCCGTGCCCACCGGCATGAAGGCGGGCGTGCGGATCTCGCCGCGCGGAGTATGCATGATGCCCGTGCGGGCCGCGCCGTCGCGGGCCAGGAGTTCGAAGCGAAAATCCGCTCATCGGGCTGGAATTAGCAGACAGGCATCGCCATAGGAATAGAAGCGATACCCCTTCGCGATGGCCTCGCGCATAGGCCGCCTTCATCGTCTCCAGCCCCATCAGGGCGCTGACCAGCATGAACAGGGTGGAGCGCGGCAGATGAAAATTGGTGAGCAGCATGTCGGCGGCGCGGAAACGATAGCCGGGGGTGATGAAAATGTCGGTTTCGCCATCGAACGGATGGATGACGCCGTCCGCCGTGGCGGCGCTTTCCAGGGTGCGCAGGCTGGTGGTCCCCACCGCGGCGATGCGCCCGCCCGCCGCATGGACCGCGTTCAGCCGCGCCGCCGTGGCGTCGTCCAGGCTGGCCCGTCTCGGCATGCATGCGGTGCTGGGCCGTGTCGGCGGCGGTGACCGGCAGGAAGGTGCCCAGTCCCACATGCAAGGTCACCGCCTCGCGCCCCACGCCCTTTTCGTCCAGCGCCGCAAACAGCCCGGGCGTGAAATGCAGGCCCGCCGTGGGCGCGGCCACCGAGCCGTCCTGGCGTGCGAACAGGGTTTGATAGTCGGACATATCGCGCGCGTCCGCCGTGCGTTTGCCCATGATATAGGGCGGGAGCGGCATCTCGCCCTGGGCAGCGATGGCCGCATCCAGGGCGGCGCCCGACAAGGCGAAAGTAATCTCCGCTTCCCCACTGTCCCCGCGCGCGGCCACCCGCGCCTGCAAGGGGCCAAACTGCAGCGCGTCCCCCACGGCCAGCTTGCGCGCCGGCCGTGCCAGCACCCGGTAGCGGTCGCCCGCCAGGCGGCGATGCAGCAGGATCTCGATCTTGGCGGGCCCGGTATCGCGCAGCCGCAGCCCATGGAGCCGGGCGGGAATCACCCTGGTATCGTTGACCAGGAGCGCGTCGCCGGCCTGCAGGTAATCGGGCAAGTCGCGGACGGTGCGGTGCGCGATCCTGCCGCCTGCCTCCACCACCATCATGCGCGCGCTGTCGCGCGGCGAAACGGGGCGCAAGGCGATCTGCGCCTCCGGCAGGTCGAAATCGAACAGGGCGACATCCATGACGGGGGCCTATAACAGGTCCCCGCCGGGGTTACAGCGTCAGGCTACCAATTTGCGGTAGAGGTGCCAGGTGGCATGGCCCAGCACCGGAATGGCCACCATAAGCCCTACAAAGACCAGTGCCGACCCGACCAGCAGCAAGGCCGCCACGGTCAGGCCCCACAGCGCCATCGGCCCCGGATTGGCCAGCACGGCCCTGAAGGAGGTCCGTATGGCGGTGTCCAGGCCGCAGTCCCGGTCCAACAGCAGGGGGAAGGACACCACGCTCAGCATCATCGCCAGCAGGGCGAACAGAAAACCGACGCCCATGCCCAGCACGATCATTTCCCGGCCGGGAGCGGTGAAAAACACCGCCTGGGCGAAAATCGCCGGGCTGGGGGCCCGCGGCAGGGTGGGGGCCAGGGTGAGGTGGAAAATCGCCCAGGCCGCCGCCAGCCAGGCCAGGAACACCGCCACCAGGATCAGCCCCAGGGCGGCGATCCCCCCGATGGCCGGCGCTTTGAGGACGTCAAAGGCGTTGGCCCAGCCGACCTGGGCCCCCTGCTCGCGCCGGCGGCTCATTTCGTACAGCCCCACCGCCGCCAGTGGCCCGATGATGGCAAAGCCCGACGCCAGCGGGAACAGCAGCGGCAGCAGGTCGGAGCCGAAGGCCAGCCGCGCCATGACCAGGCCGACAATGGCATAGGTGGCGCAGAGGAAGATCACGTCGCTGCGATAGGCCTTAAAATCGGCGAAACCCTGGCGCAACGCCTGTCCTATGTCGCGGCTGCCGATTTTGCGGACTGCGGGGGCCGGTGAATGCGCCACCTGGCGCATATGGTCGATATGGCGGCCCACCGCGCTGGCGGCATGGGCGGCCGAAACCAGCTGTGCCCCGCTCCATTCAATCGGATTTCGTATGGTCATGACGCTTCTCCCGTTGTTTTTGCGGGGGCGCCCTTGGCCTGGCGGCTTTTTTCCGGCTAGCCGTCGGTCACGGCGAACCCGTGCACCTGTACCAGTCGGGCAACTATAGACCTGCGGCAGGACGTCGCGGAAGCCGGAACTTTATCCCGCAACTGCGAGAACAGCGGCGATGATGCGGTCCTGCGTGGTTTCGTCCAGATAGGGATGCATGGGCAGGCTGACCACATGGCCGCTCAGCGCTTCGCTGACCGGGGTCGGCACACCGGGATAATGGGCATAGGCGGGCTGGCGGGACAGCGGCACCGGATAATAGACCATGGTGGGAACCCCGGCCGCTTTCAGTCCGGCCTGGAACCCGGTGCGGTCGGAAACCTGCAATGTGTATTGCGCCCAGGTCGAGGTGACACCCTCCAGCACAAAGGGGGTCTTGATGCGGTTGGAGCCGGCGAAAGCCTGGTCATAGCGCCGCGCCACGGCATTGCGCTTTGCGATCTCGTCCTCGAAGATCTTCAGCTTCTCGATCAGGATCGCCGCCTGGATGGTGTCCAGCCGCGAATTCATGCCGATATGGACATGCTGGTAGCGGTCGCTGCCCTGTCCGTGCATGCGCAAGCTCAACAGCAGGTCTTTGAGGGCATCGTCGTTGGTGAAACAGGCGCCGCCATCGCCATAGCAGCCCAGCGGCTTGGCGGGAAAGAAGCTGGTCGCCGCCGCATCCCCGATCGCGCCCGCGCGCTTGCCGTCCATCAACCCGCCAAAGCCCTGCGCGGTGTCGCAGAGTAGCGTGAGGCCCGCGCGCCGTGCGATGGGGGCGAGCGCGCGGTAATCGGCCGGCTGGCCGAACAGGTCCACCGCCATCACCACCTTTGGTGTCAGCCTGCCATCCTTGCGGACCATCGCGATGGCCGCTTCCAGGCTGACCGGGTCCAGGTTGAAGGTGTCGGACAGCACATCCACGAACACCGGGGTGGCCCCCGCCAGGGCCACCACTTCCGCGCTGGCGGCGAAGGTAAAAGCCGGCACGAATACCGCGTCGCCCGGTCCCACCCCCCAGGCCCGCAGCACCAGAAGCAGCGCGTCGGTGCCGTTGGCGCAGGCAACCGCATGCTTGACCCCGGCCCAGGCCGCGATGTCCTTTTCGAATTGCGCGACCTGCGGACCCAGAATCCACTGCCCGCCTTCCACGGCTGCCTTGATGGCCGTGTCCAGCGCCGGACCCAGCCGGCGGCGCTGGGCCTGCAGGTCAATAAAGGCGATGGGCTGATTCACGGGTCACCGGTCTGAAATCGTGCTGCTTGTAGTCCGCCAAAACTAACGCACCGACACACGAAATATTGCAAAATAAATCCGCGATCGTCGCGGCGATTGCGGACATCAAAGCTTGCATTGTGTCCGGCTAGCCGGGCCAGGTCCAGGATTCGACACCATTTCCGGTGAGCTTGACGCCTTCGGCAAAACCGCCGGCCTGATTGAGTTTCCTGACCAAATTCAGCCGCTTTTCCGGCGGCACGATGAACATCATGAAGCCGCCGCCGCCGGCGCCGGACACTTTCCCGGCGAGCGCGCCCGCGGCCATTGCCTCACCATGCAGGGATTCGATGGTACTCGTGGAGATGCCGCTGGCGGTTTCCTTTTTTGCTTTCCAGGAATTGTCGAGCACCTTGGCCATGCGCTCGATGTCCGAGCGCAGCAGCGCCAGCTTCATTTCCAGGGCGTCGGCCTTGAGCTGATGCAGGCTGTCGATCGTCCGCGCGGACTTCTGGGCCATGCCCTGGCGTTGCTGGTCGATAATCGCCTCCGAGCGCCGGGATATGCCGGTAAAACATACCACCAGGGATGTTTCAAATTCGCTCAAGACGGTTCGCGAAACGCGCAAGGGATTCACGATGACCCGGTTGCCCGCCATGAATTCGATATAGTTCACGCCGCCGAAGGCGGCCGCATACTGGTCCTGCTTGCCGCCCGACAGGCCCAAATCGACCCGTTCGATTTCGTATGCCAGATGGGCGACCTCGTACGGTCCCAGGGGCAGATCCATCAGGGCCCGGAACGCTTCCACCAGCGCGACCACCAAGGCCGAGGAGGAACCCAGGCCGGAGCCGGGGGGCGCATCCACCGAGGTCCGCACGGTCACCGCCAGCGGCTGGTTGTCGCCGAATTCGCGAATCATCCGGCGATAGACCGCGGCGTGCAGCGAAAGTTCTGCGTCCCGCAGGGAGTCCAGGTCGAGCGGGAAGCGCTCATCGGCCTCAAGATCCGACGCGATGAAATGAATATGCCCGTCCGCCGAGGGCTCGATGAAGGCAAAGGCAAAACGGTCGATGGTGGCATTGAGGACGGCGCCGCCGAAATCTTCCGAATACGGACTGACATCGGTGCCGCCGCCGGCCAGGCCCAGGCGCAGCGGTGCCCGGCTGCGGATCCTGCTCGCCGGCGCAAGGATGCGCGATCGCCGCAAGGATGAGATTGTATCTTCCATGGGGATTCCGCTATGTCTGAACTTATTCGGGGCACCATGAATGACACACTCACAAGGTCCCATAAAGCGGTCCCGCGGGGCGTTAATGATAAATCCAGCCAAGGAGTTAACATGACAGGCGTGCAGAAGCCCGCGGCAGGCCAGGCGGACAATCGCGCCGAGGCGGTGCGCGATCTGTTCCGGCGCTCCATCGCGTTGAAGCAGAAGCTTATCGCCGATCACGCCGAACAGGTTGTGGTGATGGCCGATGCCTGTGTCGATTCCCTGTGCCAGGGCGGCAAGCTGCTGCTGTGCGGCAATGGCGGTTCGGCGGCGGATGCCCAACACCTGGCGGCGGAAATGCTGGTCAGGCTGCGGCCCGAGGTGAACCGCGACGGAGTGCCCGCGATCGCGCTGGCGCTGGATGCGTCCTCGATGACGGCCTGCGGCAACGACTATTCCTTCGAGGTCTATTTCGAGCGCATGACCCGCGCGCTGGGCCGGCCCGGCGACGTGCTGATCGGCATCACCACCTCGGGCCGCTCGCCCAATGTCATCAAGGCGATGCAGGCGGCGCGGCAGATCGGCATGAAGACACTGGGGCTGTTGGGCGGAACCGGCGGCGCGGCGCTGGCCGAATGCGACCTGGCGCTGGTGGTGCCATCCACCGAGACGGGTCGCATCCAGGAAGGCCATATTGCCATCGGTCACGCCCTGATGGAATTGATCGAGGACGGCCTGATCGCCCGCGAGGCCATCAAGCGTTGCTGAACCAGGCCGTCTTTCTGGTGGGCGGCCTGGGCACACGCCTCAAGGACCACACCCGCGCCACCCCCAAGCCGCTGCTGGATGTCGGGGGCAGACCCTTTCTCGACTATCTGCTGGACGAGGCCGCGCGCCAGTCCTTCGGCGAAATCGTGCTGCTGGCGGGGCATTTCGGCGATCAGGTGCGAAACCTGTATGACGGCCGGCATTGGCGCGGCGCGAAAATCCGGGTCCTGTGCGAGCCCGAGCCCTTGGGCACCGGCGGGGCCTTGCGCTTCGCCCTGCCCCATCTTGCCGAGCAATTCCTGCTCGCCAATGGCGACAGTTTCTTCGACATCAATCTGCGCGCGCTGTCCACGGCCCTGCCCCAGGGCGGCGCGGCCATGGCGCTACGCAACGTGGCGGGAGACCGTTATGGCCGCGTAAGACTGGAAGGCGATCGGGTGCTGAGCTTTCATGCCCCTGAAGAGGGCGTGAACGGCCCCATCAACGCCGGCGTCTATGCACTCAGCCGCGCGGTCGTCGAAGCCATTCCGGCGGGCAAAATTTCCCTGGAAGGCGAGATTTTTCCGGCACTGGCCGCCGGCGGCGGCATTCGCGGCCGGGAATTTGGCGGCTATTTCATCGACATCGGCATTCCTGAGGACCTGGCGCGGGCGCAGACCGAACTGCCGCGGCGCGTGCGGCGCCCGGCGGTGTTCTTCGACCGCGACGGAGTCCTGAACCGCGACATCGGCTATCTGCACAGGCCCGAGGAATTTGAATGGCTGGAGGGCGCCAAATCCGCCATCCGGCTCTGCAACGACGCCGGCTATTTCGTGTTCGTGGTCACCAACCAGGCCGGCGTGGCGCGGGGCCATTATGGGGAAAGCGACGTGGAGAAGCTGCACGCCTGGATGCGGTCGGAGCTTGCCCGGGAGGGCGCCTATGTCGACGCCTTCGAATATTGCCCGCATCATCCCGAGGGCGTTCATCCCCAATATCGCCGGGCATGCCGCCGCCGCAAGCCGCAGCCGGGCATGCTTGTGGATCTCCTGGCGAACTGGCCGGTGGACAAGGATGCCAGCTTCCTGATCGGAAACATGCAAAGCGACCTGGACGCCGCGGCCGGCGCCGGGCTTCAGGCCCACCTCTATCAGGGAGGAGACCTCGCCGCCTTCCTGGCCGCCCGCCTGCCATCCGGCCGGCCGCGGCCCTAGCCGCCCGTCCTGTCAGGCCTCGGCTTCGATCCGCGCCTTGAGAATCTTGTCGGGGGCGCCGCTGATGGTGCCGTTATTGTGCTCGCCGCCCTTCTTGATCTTGTCGACATTGTCCATGCCTTCGACCACCTCGCCCCATACCGAATATTGCCGGTCCAGCCAGGGCGCCTCGCCGAAGCAGATATAGAATTGGCTGTTGGCGCTGTTGGGATTGGCGGTGCGCGCCGCCGACACGGTGCCGCGCCGGTGCTTCTCGTCGGAAAATTCGGCCTTGAGATCGGGAAGATCGGAGCCGCCGCTGCCGGTGCCGGTGGGATCGCCGGTCTGGGCCATGAAGCCGGGAATGACGCGATGAAAGACCACGCCATCGTAAAAGCCGCTTTCGGCCAGTTCCTTGACGCGCGCGACATGGCCGGGCGCCAGGTCGGGACGCAGCTTGATTTTCACCGGTCCGTCCTTCAGTTCCAGAATGAGATAGTCGGCCATCAGGTCTTTTCCTTGCAACGTTTGACGAGAGCTTGTGCGACGGCGGCGGTGGTGAAGGGCGAAATGTCGCCGCCCAACAGGGCGATTTCCTTGACCAGCTTGGACGAAATCGCCTGATGGCGGGGATCGGCCATCAGGAACACGGTTTCGATCTCGGTGTTCAGGCGCTGGTTCATCGCCACCATCTGGAATTCATATTCGAAGTCGGAGACGGCGCGCAGCCCCCGGATGATGATCGACGCGCCGACTTCGGCGGCGAATTTCACCAGCAGGCTGTCGAAGGCGACCACCGCGATGGTGGCATGGCCGGCCGCCAGCCTTTCGGCCTCCGTCCGCACCATCGCCACCCGTTCCTCCAGGGTGAAAATCGGGCCCTTGGCGGCGTTGGTGGCCACCCCGATCACCAGATGGTCCACCAGCTTGACGGCACGCTTGATGATGTCCAGATGCCCCAGGGTCACCGGATCGAAGGTGCCGGGATAGAGCGCGGTAAGCTTTTTGGCCGTCATTCGCTGCCGCCGACATCGGCGATGCGTTCCACCGACACGACCTTCTCGCCCTCATCGACGCGGAACACCGTGACGCCCTGGGCGGCGCGGCCCTGCACCGAGATGCCCGACACCGCGACGCGGATGGTCTGCCCCGAATCGGAGATCAGCATCAGATCGTCGCTCTCCTCCACCGGGAAGGACGCGATCACGGCGCTGTTCTTCTTGCCCATGCCGATGGCGACGATGCCCGAACCGCCGCGGCCGGTGACGCGATATTCATAGGACGAACTGCGCTTGCCATAGCCGGTCTGCGACATGGTGAGCACGAATTGCTCGTGCGCACCCAGCGCCGCATAGCGTTCCGGCGTCAGGGTGGCTTCCTCGACGCCCTCCTCCGCATCTTCCTCGGCCTCGACGGGGGCTTCCGCCTCGCCGCTTTCGGCGCGCCGCGCGGCGCTGGCCTGCTTGAGATAGGCGCGGGCCTCCGCGCTGGCGGCGTCGGAATGATAGAGCAGCGACAGGCTGACCACGGCGTCGCCCGGCGCCAGCTTGATGCCGCGCACCCCGGTGGAATCGCGCCCCTTGAAAACCCGCACATCGACGACCGGGAAGCGAATTGCCTTGCCGCCGCGGGTGGTGAGGAGGAAATCGTCCGTGTCCGTGCAGGTGGCGACGCCGACGATGCCGTCGCCCTCCGCCAGTTTCATGGCGATCTTGCCGTTCTTGTTGACCTGCGCGAAGTCGGACAGCCGGTTGCGCCGCACGTCGCCGGAGCGGGTGGCGAACACGACATTGAGGCTTTCCCACTCCGCCTCGTTTTCCGGCAGCGGCAGGATGGTGGTGATGCGTTCGCCCTCGGCCAGCGGCAACAGGTTCACCATCGCCTTGCCCTTGCCGGCGATGCGCGCCTCGGGCAGGCGCCAGACCTTCAGCTTGTAGGCCATGCCGGTGGAGGAGAAGAACAGCAGCCAGGCATGGGTGGAGGCCACGAACAGGCTGGTGACGAAATCCTCGTCCCGGGTCGCCATGCCGGAGCGGCCCTTGCCGCCGCGGCCCTGCACCCGGTATTCGGCCAGCGGCGTGCGCTTGATATAGCCGTTATGGGTGACGGTGACGGCGACGTCCTCGCGCTCGATCAGCGCCTCGTCTTCCAGTTCGATTTCCGCGTCGATCAGCTCGGTCTTGCGCGGGGTGGCGAATTCGTCGCGGATGGCGCTCAGTTCATCGCGGATAATCGACAATACCCGTCCGCGCGACGACAGGATGTCCAGATAATCGGCAATCGCCAGGCCAAGCTTCTGGGCCTCGTCGTTGATCTCGTCGCGGCCCAGCGCGGTCAGGCGCTGCAGGCGCAGGTCCAGGATCGCCTTGGCCTGCTCTTCCGACAGCCGGATGGTATTGTCACTTTCCACCTTGTGACGCGGGTCGGCGATCAGCGCCACCAGGGGCGCCACGTCCCGGGCGGGCCAGGCACGGGCCATCAACTGCACGCGCGCGGCAGTCGCGTCGGGGGCGGCGCGGATCAGCTTGATGATGTCGTCGATATTGGCGACGGCCACCGCCAGGCCGACCAGGATATGGCCGCGGTCGCGCGCCTTGGACAGGTCGAACTTGGTGCGGCGGGTGACGACTTCCTCGCGGAACCCGACAAAGGCGGCCAGCAGCTCCTTGAGATTCATCTGAATCGGGCGGCCGTCGTTCAGCGCCAGCATATTGACGCCGAAGCTCTGCTGCAGGTTGGAGAAGCGGTAGAGCTGGTTCAGCACCACCTCGCTGGAGGCGTCGCGCTTGAGCTCGATCACCATCCGCATGCCGGCGCGATCGCTTTCATCGCGAATGTCGGAGATGCCTTCGATGCGCTTGTCGCGCACCAGCTCGGCGATGCGCTCCAGCAGCACCGCCTTGTTCACCTGATAGGGCAGTTCGGTGACGATGATGGCTTCGCGGTCCTTGCGGATCTCCTCCACCGCGCAGCGCGCCCGCATCAGGATGGAGCCGCGGCCCCGCGCCAGCGCGGCGCGGGCATTCTGCTTGCCGATCAGCAGCGCGCCGGTGGGAAAATCCGGACCCGGCACGATTTCGGTCAGCCGCTCCAGGTTGATGGCGGGGTCCTCGATATAGGCCAGGGCCGCGTCGATCACTTCGCCCAGATTGTGGGGCGGAATATTGGTGGCCATGCCGACGGCGATGCCGGACGAACCGTTGACCAACAGGTTGGGGAACCGGGCCGGCAGGACGCACGGCTCCCGTTCGGTGCCGTCGTAATTGTCGCGGAATTCGACGGTTTCCTTGTCGATGTCCTCGGTCAGCGCATGGGCGATCTTGGCGCGGCGCACCTCGGTGTAGCGCATCGCGGCCGGCGGATCGCCGTCCACCGAACCGAAATTGCCCTGCCCGTCGATGAGCGGCGCGCGCATGGAAAAATCCTGCGCCATGCGCACCAGCGCATCGTAGATGGATTGATCGCCGTGCGGGTGATACTTGCCGATGACATCGCCGACCACGCGGGCGGATTTGCGATAGGCCTTGTTCCAGTCATAGCCGTTTTCGTGCATCGAAAACAGGATGCGCCGGTGCACCGGCTTCAGCCCGTCGCGCGCGTCGGGCAGCGCGCGCTGCACGATCACGCTCATCGCATAATCGAGATAGGACCGCTTCAGCTCGTCTTCGACCGCGATGGACTGGGCCGGATTGCCGCCTTCCGGCGGGCTCAAAATGTCGGATTTGTCGCTCAAAAAGGCGGCCTCAAAAGCGCGGTCAAAGCGCGGGGAAAACGGGTGCGATTCCTAGCATTTTGCCGCCCCTGAAACCAGCAAATTAACCCCGAATAAGCCATTGATTTTGCGCTCTAATTCAGGGGTCTGCCGAGGGCGGAAAATTCCGCCCAAACCCGACTCATGTCATAGGCGTAGATCAGCCGCCGGCGCCCCTGATCCTTGAAGCCGAAAGTGATGCCGACCAGGCGGCCGGCGCCATCCAGGACCGGTCCGCCGGAAAAACCGGGGCCGGCATTTCCGGCAAAGACAAAATAGGCCGGCGCGCTGCAGCCGGCACACGCCACGATCTGGCGCACCACGCCATCGGCGACACGCAGTTCGGCGTCCCTGCCCTGGCCATAGGCGGTTACAGCCTGGCCGATAACAGGCGCGGCCATGGGCGGTGATGCCGCTTTCGCGGTGCGGAAGAAAAGCAGGTCATAATCCCGGCGCGCACCGATCACGCTTTGCGGCTCCACAAGGTTGGCATTGTGCGCATTGGTAACCGCCAGGCCGGGCGCGATCACCACCGCCGCACCGTCGGCGCTGTCCAGCCCCAGATGAATGCGCCCGTGCAGCGGCAGGTAGGCGGCCGCGATCGCGGGTTGCGCAATTGCCGTCGCGGGGGCGCCCGACGAAACCGTGCATCCGGCAACAGGCAGCAGAAAAAGTAATAAAACGAGACTAGAACGGTATCTCGTCATCCATCTCGTCGCGCTGGAAGCTGGCCGGGGCCTCGCCGGCGCCGCGCCCACCACCGCCACCACCGCCCTCGCCGCCGCTGTTGCGGCCATCGAGCATGGTCAGTTCACCGCGGAAATTCTGCAGCACCACTTCGGTGGAATATTTCTCCGCCCCGTCCTTGTCGGTCCATTTGCGGGTCTGCAGCTGGCCCTCGACATAGACCTTGGAGCCCTTGCGCAGATACTTTTCGGCGACCTCGGCCAGGTTCTTGTTGAAGATCACCACCCGGTGCCACTCGGTCTTTTCCTTGCGCTCGCCGCTGGCCTTGTCGCGCCAGCTCTCGGAGGTGGCGAGCGACAGATTGACCACGGGGTCGCCGCTGGTCATGCGCCGCACCTCCGGGTCCTTGCCCAGATTGCCGACCAAAATCACCTTGTTGACGCTACCGGCCATGATCTTCTCCATTACCCGGCCGCGACGTTAGACGAGAGCCATGTGCCCGCGCCATGGAAGCGGCCTTTTATCCACCCTTAACATTGTTCCCTGTTTGTTCCAATAGCCTTGCGCGCACTTTTCCCCGATAAGGCTGCAGGCTGGTGAGGCGGCATGCCCTTCAATTCCTATCCTTATTTCGTGTTCCTGGCCGTGACGGTGCTGGGGTTCCGGCTGCTGGAAAAAGGCGCCCCCACCGGACGGCGGGTGTTTCTGCTGCTGGCCTCTTACGCCTTCTATGCCTGGTGGCGGGCCGACTTCCTGCTGCTGCTGTGCGGCTCGACCCTGGTGAATTTTGCCATCGGCCGGGAGATCGAGCAGCGCCATGCCCGCCGGCAGGACCGGCGCGCGCTGCTGATTGGCGGCCTTGTGTTCAACCTGGGCCTGATCGCCACCTTCAAATATGACACGCTGTTTGTCGGCACCGCCAACGACCTGTTGGGCCTGGGCCTGCCCGTGCCGCATTTCTTCCTGCCCCTGGCCATCAGCTTCTTCACCTTCGAACAGATCAGCTATCTGGTGGACGCCGAAGCCGGCAAGACGCACGGCTACTCCCTGCTGGATTACGCGCTGTTCGTCGCCTATTTCCCGCACCTGATCGCCGGGCCGATCGTGCGCCACAATGACCTGATCCCGCAATTTCGCCAGCTACGGTCGGCAAATGACGACCTGTCCACCGGCATCACCCTGTTCACCATCGGGTTGGCAAAGAAATCCCTGATCGCCGACAATCTGGCGCCTTTCGCGGACGCCATTTTCAACGCGGCGGGACGCGGCACCCAGCTGGGGCCGACCGACAGCTGGCTGGGGACCCTGTTCTTCGCCTTCCAGATCTATTTCGATTTCTCGGCCTATTCCGACATGGCGCTGGGCTCATCGGTGATGCTGGGCATGCGGCTGCCGGTCAACTTTCATTCGCCCTACAAGTCGGCCAGCATCATCGAGTTCTGGCGGCGCTGGCACATTTCCCTGTCCGCTTTCCTGCGCGACTATCTTTATTTTCCCCTGGGCGGCAACCGGCGCGGCCGCGCGCGGCGCTATCTGAACCTCTTCATCACCATGCTGCTGGGCGGCTTGTGGCACGGCGCCAGCTGGACCTTCATGCTGTGGGGCGGGCTGCATGGCCTTTACCTGGCCGTCAATCATGCCTTCCGCCATGCCAGCCGGGGCATGACAGTGCCGGCCGCGCTGCGCCGGCCGCTGCATGTGTGTTCGGTTGCGCTGACCTTCGCGGCCACGACCCTGGCCTGGATCGTTTTTCGATCCCCGGACCTGGCCAGCGCAGGCAATGTGGTGGGCGGGCTGTTCGGAGCGGGGCATTCCGCCGTGGTCAGCTTCTCGCCCCTGGCGGCTGTGGCGCTGCTTCTGCTCGGCGTCATCGTCTGGCTGATGCCCAACAGCATGGAACTGACATGGCGGTACCGGCCCGCCCTGCCCTCGCCCTACCCCGATCAGCCGGTAACGCCGGCACCGCGCCTGGCGTGGCGTCCCACGGCGCTGAATGCGGGCGCCTATGGCCTGGTCTGCATCCTGGCGGTGCTGGCTCTGTCCAACCTCAAGCCCTTCATCTATTTCCAGTTCTGATGGAAAACACCCGCTATCCCGTCTGGTTCCTGGGCACGGTGGCGCTGGCCATCGCGGCCCTTGCGGCGTTCAACGCCCTGGCCGGGGCCTATATCCTGCATCACCCTGCCGGCGCCAGCGTCCAGACCCTGTCGGGCTTCGAGCGCGCCCTCAAACCGGTCTGGCTGGAGCAGATCCAGCCCGAATTGGTGTTCATCGGTTCCAGCCGGGTGCGCGACGGCTTCGACCCGACGCTGATCGACCCGGCGCTGAAGACCCGCAGTTTCAACTATGGCGCTTCCAGCATGACGCCTTATGAAGCGCGCCGCTTCGTGCAGGACACGCTGGCTCATCCGTCGGTGAAGCAGATCGTGGTGGCGCTGGATGCCTTCACCGGCAATGGCGGTCCGGGAGAGGCGCTGCCCAGTTTCGACGAAACCAGACTGGCGGTGACGCCGTCCGGCGAGCCCACGCCGCGGCGGGCGCTGTGGCTGTTCACCACCCGGTACCTGAGCGGCGGCGCGCTGGGCATGAACGCGCTGGCGGCCTGGTCGCTGGCGCAGCTGAAGGATGGTCAGGGCGCGGCGGACCGCCCGGATATCTTCCCCGCCTATAGCCACATGACCCGGGCGATCCTGCAGCGGGACCTCAGTTACCGGCGCGCCCGCACCATGCGCATGGGGGACGGCGCGGCGCGCGAACTGCAAACCATGCTCGCGGCGGTGTGCCGCGCACAGGCGCGGGTCATCCTGTTCTTTCCGCCCGACAATATGGCGATCCTGGCGCGCTACCGGCAAAGCGATGCCGCCGGTTTTACCCGCTTCAAACAGACCGTGCGGGACATGGTGGCGCGCCACAATACAAGCTGCGCCAATAAGGCCCGGCTGTTCGATTTCATGGCGCCCAACCGGCTGACCCGCGAAACACTGCAAAATGGGTCAAGCCCGGACTATGTCGACCTGGTGCATTTCCGCCCGCCGGCGGGCCTTTGGCTGCTCAAGCAGATGGGCCTGACACGCCCCTGAGCGCTCCGGCCCGCTCAGCTTGTGGTCGTGGTCGTGGTGGTCGGGCCGCTGCAGGCCGAACCGCAGGCAGCGTCGTTGCTGTTCTGGGTGGCGATCACCACGCCGACCACGGCAACCGCCGCCGCGCCGCCGATCAACAGAAGACTTGGGCTGTGGCGCTGGGCCTCCTGGACGCCGGCAGGCTTGCCGGGGGCCAAGCTATTGTCCGCCGCCAAGGCCGAGGTGCCTGCCATCGCCGCCGCAGCCACAACGCCAATCATCGCCGTTCTGAAATTCGTCATCGATCCCTCTGAAATTCCGCCCGTTCGTTGGCGTAAAATGTTGTTCCTGTTGCCAAATCACCCAACCCTCTGTCTCGTTAATAATATCCATCCGGGGTAATTTGCAACTGAACAATGTGCCTCTCCACAAAATTGTTCTCTTTTTGTTTTCGACCGGCGCAGAAAAGGTTATGACAAGCCGATGGACCCCAAGACCCAGATTTTGACTGAGATTCTCGCCCCCGCGCGGCCCACCGCCATCGTCGATGTCGGCGCCAATCCGATCGACGGAGATCCGCCCTACAAGGCCATGCTGGCGGCGGGCCTGTGCCGGGTCATCGGATTTGAGCCCCAGGCGGGGGCGCTGGCGCGCCTGGACCAGAAGAAGGGGCCCCACGAGCAGTACCTGCCCTATGCCCTGGCAGACGGGTCCGAGCGCACGCTGCATGTCTGCGAGCTGGAGGGCATGACCAGCCTGCTGGTTCCCGACCCCGCGCATCTGGCGCTTTTCAATTTGTTTCCTATATGGGGGAAAGTGAACGAGCGCATTGCCGTCAGCACCAGGAAACTCGACGATATCGCCGAAATCGCCCATCTGGATTTCCTGAAAATGGACGTTCAGGGGGCGGAGCGCGAGGTGCTGACGCACGGCCGCGCCAAGCTCAAGGACTGTGTGGTGATACAGACCGAGGTGTCTTTTGTGCCGCTGTACCAGGACCAGCCCTCGTTCGGAGAGATGGACCTGGCGCTGCGCGAGCTGGGCTTTCTGCCCCACTGCGTCACCGGCACCAAGATCTGGCCGCTTGCGCCCATGGTTGTGGGCAATACCCCCAACCGGGGCATAAAGCAGCTGCTGGAAACCGACATGGTCTATGCGCGCGACTTCTCCAGGCCGGAAAACATGAGCGCCGAACAGTGGAAGCATCTCGCCCTGGTCGCGCATCATTGCTACGGATCCTATGACCTGGCGCTCAAGGCGATCCTCAGCCTGATGAGACTGGGGGCGGTTCCCGCCGACGCCAGCAAGCGCTACCTCGCCAGCCTGGCGGGCGGAAAACCCAACTGATGCTGAAGAATATTTCCATCCGCGGCGCCCGCGAACACAATCTCAAGAATATCGACGTGGAGATTCCGCGCGATACCTTGACCGTGTTGACCGGCCTGTCCGGCTCGGGCAAATCCAGCCTGGCTTTCGACACCATCTATGCCGAGGGCCAGCGGCGCTATGTCGAATCGCTCTCGGCCTATGCCCGCCAGTTCCTGGAGATGATGCAGAAGCCGGACGTGGACCATATCGAGGGCCTGTCGCCGGCGATTTCGATCGAGCAGAAGACCACCTCCAAGAATCCCCGCTCGACCGTGGGCACCGTCACCGAGATCTACGACTATCTGCGCCTGCTGTTCGCCCGGGTGGGCGTGCCCTATTCGCCCGCCACCGGCCTTCCCATCGAAAGCCAGACGGTCAGCCAGATGGCCGACCGCATCCTCGCGCTGGACGCAGGCACGCGGCTTTACCTGCTGGCGCCGATCGTGCGCGGCCGCAAGGGTGAGTATCGAAAAGAACTGGCCGAGCTCCAGAAGAAGGGCTTCCAGCGCGTCAAGATCGACGGCAAGTTCCATGACATCGGCGCCACACCCGCCCTGGACAAGAAACTCAAGCACGACATCGAGATCGTGGTGGACCGGATCGTGGTCAAGCCGGATATCGGCAACCGGTTGCCCGACTCCATCGAGACGGCACTGAACCTCGCCGACGGCCTGCTGGTGGTGGAGTTTGCCGACGAAAAGGACAAGAACGGCAAGCCGCGCCAGATGCTGCTGTCCTCCAAATTCGCCTGCCCGGTTTCCGGATTCACCATTCCGGAGATCGAGCCCCGGCTGTTTTCCTTCAACAACCCGCACGGCGCCTGCCCGGAATGCGACGGGCTGGGGGTGCAGAATTATTTTGACGAGGCCCTGGTGGTGCCGGACGAAACCCTGACCCTGCGGAAAGGGGCCATCGCGCCCTGGGCCAAGTCGTCATCGCCCTACTATCTGCAGACTCTCGAAGCGCTGGCGCGGCACTACAAGTTCTCCATGAACCAGCCGTGGGAGGACCTGCCCAAGAAGGCGCAGCAGGTGATCCTGCACGGCTCCGGCGAAGAGGTGATCAAGTTCACCTATGACGACGGCATGCGCCGCTACGACACCAAGAAGGCATTCGAAGGCGTCATTCCCAACATGGATCGCCGCTACAGCGAGACCGACAGCGCCTGGGTCCAGGAAGACCTGGAACGGTTTCAGTCCGAGGCGCCCTGCGAGGTCTGCGGCGGCTACCGCCTCAAGCCCGAGGCGCTGTCGGTGAAGATCGGCGGCCTGCATATCGGACAGGTCTGCGCGCAGTCCATCCGCGATGTCGATGGCTGGTTCCGCGACATCGACAAGAAGCTGAACCGGCAGCAGCAGGAGATCGCAGTGCGGATTCTCAAGGAGATCCGGGCCAGGCTGAAGTTCCTCAACAATGTCGGCCTGGACTATCTGACCCTGGCGCGGGCCTCGGGAACCTTGTCCGGCGGCGAGAGCCAACGCATCCGGCTGGCCTCCCAGATCGGCTCTGGCCTGACCGGGGTTCTCTATGTCCTGGACGAGCCCAGCATCGGCTTGCACCAGCGCGACAATGCCAAGCTGCTGGAAAGCCTGAGGGGCCTGCGCGACATGGGCAACACCGTGCTGGTGGTGGAGCATGACGAGGATGCCATCCGCTCGGCCGACCATGTGATCGATATGGGCCCCGGCGCCGGTGTGCATGGCGGCCATATCATCGCCCAGGGCACCCCGGCCGACATCATCGCCAGCAAGAAGAGCCTGACCGGCCGGTACCTGAGCGGCGCCGAAAGCATTCCGATTCCGGCACGCCGCCGCAAAGCCGTCCACAATCGCTGGCTGAAAGTGGTGGGCGCGCGCGGCAACAACCTCAAGAATGTCACGGCGCAGATCCCGCTGGGAACACTGACCTGCATCACCGGCGTGTCAGGCGGCGGCAAATCCACCCTCACCATCGAGACCCTGTACAAGGCCGCGGCGCGCAAGCTTTCACAGGCACGCGAACATCCCGCGCCCCATGACCGCATCGAGGGATTGGAGTTTCTGGACAAGGTCATCGACATCGACCAGAGCCCGATCGGGCGCACGCCGCGGTCCAATCCGGCCACCTATACCGGCGCCTTCACCCCGATCCGGGACTGGTTCACCGAATTGCCCGAGTCCAAGGCGCGCGGCTATGCCCCCGGCCGCTTCAGCTTCAACGTCAAGGGCGGGCGGTGCGAGGCCTGCCAGGGCGACGGCGTCATCCAGATTGAAATGCACTTCCTGCCCGACGTCTATGTCCAGTGCGACGTCTGCAAGGGCAAACGCTACAACCGCGAAACCCTGGAGGTGAAATTCCGGGATCACGCGATCAGCGACGTGCTGGACATGACCATCGAAGCGGGCGCCGAACTGTTCAAGGCGGTGCCCTCCATCGCCGAAAAGCTGGAAACCCTCAAGCGCGTCGGCCTCGGCTATATCTCCATCGGCCAGCAGGCCACGACGCTTTCGGGCGGCGAGGCCCAGCGCGTCAAGCTGTCAAAGGAGCTGTCGCGCCGCGCCACCGGCCGCACCCTCTATATTCTGGACGAGCCGACCACCGGGCTGCACTTCCACGACGTGAAGAAATTGCTGGAAGTGCTGCAGGAACTGGTGGAGCAGGGCAATACGGTGGTGGTGATCGAGCATAATCTGGAAGTCATCAAGACCGCGGACTGGATCGTGGATCTGGGACCGGAGGGCGGCGACGGCGGCGGCGAAATCGTGGCCAGCGGCACGCCGGAGGATGTGGCGAAGACGGCTCGCTCCTATACCGGCCACTATCTCAAGCAGCTGCTGAAAAGCGCGCCGAAAAGACTGAAAGCCGCGGAATAGCCGATTGCCGGACCGCGCGCGGGCGCCGTCAGACCGCGATATCGAGGGCGGGTTCATCCTTGAGCGCCCGCCAGACCGATGCGCTGGCGCTGGCAAACAGGCCGACCAGAATTGGCGAGACCAGAAAGCTCAACCCGCAGGCCATCGGCAGCATCTGGCGCGCATTCAGGATCGCATCCATCAATTGAACCTGCGGCGTTGCGCCCGCAGCCAGGACCGTCTTTCCGCTCAGCCACACTTCGATGAGGATCTGGATCAGCTTCACCGGCAGCAAGACCGCCAGCAGGATACCGAGCAGCGGCAGAAAGTTTCCGGCCGACAATGCCCAGGCGCGGCGCAAGGCCGGCCCCGCTTCATTGACGGCGATGGCCGGCAGCAGCAGCAGGAAACGCGCCGCGAACACCAGGCCCATGCACAGCATCACCAGCCCCATGACATCGCCCAGGGCGGCCTGGTCCGATTTCGCGCCGGTCACCAGCGCGAAAACGGCGTTGGCGGCAAAAAGGATCGTCAGGCCGGTCAGCATCGTCAGCCCCGTGAAGGCGAACAGGGCACGAAACATGCGCCATTCCAGCGGACCGAAAGCGAAATGCACCAGCGATGGCCCGGAGCGCGTGCCCAGCGCCAGTTGCATCACCGCGACCAGCATCATGGCATAGAGCAGCAGGGCCGCCACCAGGCAGGCCAAGGTCATCAACAATGCGGCTCCCAAATGGGCCGCGTTGCCGCCGGCCAGGAACTCTATGGAACCATTGTAGAGGCGATAGAGCGTGAAATACTGGGCGATGGTGATCAGGACCATGGGGACCCAGACCAGGCCGATAATGGTGCCCAGATTCACGGCCAGAAAAGTATAAGCGTCCCGAATGGTCGCGATGACCGCAATACGCTGCATCACGCCGGGCCGATCTCAGAACTCATCGAAGGGGCGCAGATCGTCAAACACCGGCGCCCGGGGCGCGGTGGCATCCTGCCACAGACGCACGGCCCAGGCCGTGACGGCGGCGGCGACCGGAAGCCTGGCAAGCCCGGCCAGCGGCTCGGTCACCAAGGCGAGGCGGCGGCGCGGCACAAACACGGCGATGCTCACAGCCGCGGCGGCCAGCAGTCCGGCCCCCAAGGCCAGCCGGCCATAATTCATTCCCTTACTGTCCTCGGCCATCGCTCTTCGTCCCTTACCCGAATCCTATATAGGTGGTGGCTCCGCCGCCGTCATCCACATCCGCAATTCATCCCGAATCTTTTACCGTGGTTCTCCTCAAGCGGCGCGTCCGGCGATCCTGCGGCATTGTCGCATCATCTCCACGACAAAAGCGTTAAAGCGGCACAAAATTAAGGCAGCCGGGCGGGAACCGGAACCGAAAACAGCGCAAAGCCCGCCATCCTTCGATGGCGGGCTTTGCAAATTTGACAAGTAGCTGTGAGGCTACGGCGCCTGCGACGTGGTGGTCGCCGGCGCAAAGGTCTGCTGACCGGCAGGGCTGCCGCTCTGCTCGGAAACAACAATGGCAATGCCCGCAATCACAGCCGCCGCACCGAGACCGACCAGCATCGTACCAGTGCCGATCTGAGCCTGCTTGACACCGGCGGGCTTGCCCGGCGCCAGCGCACCGTCAGCGGCGAAAGCCGAACTACCAATCATGGTCGCCACCGTGGCCGCGGTAACAACAGTCTTAAAACCAAACATAGGCTTCCCCCGGTTATCTAATGACGGGCATACTTGTCCGAAGCCACAAGCCAAGTCAACGGGGCTATCCCAATTCCTTTTTGACTGTTGCCAAAAGGCTTTACCGCATTGTCGAGCGTGATTTCGATCTCGGCTTTTCGCCCCTTCAACAGCCTTCCTAAGCCATCTTCGGGCTGACGGGCCATGACGAAATCCACCCCAAAAGGCACACTTCCCGAAGCAAAAAAATGCTGCGCCCGCGAAGGCGCCAAAATCCAGAGCCGGCACGCCTTTGGGAATTTTGTCCGTTTGCGGTCCGCGCCCCACCTGATAAAGCCCTGTCCCATGGCGACACATCTGCACATTATCGGGGGCGGGCTGGCCGGCTCGGAAGCGGCCTGGCAGGCGGCCGAATCAGGCGTCGCGGTGCTTCTGCATGAGATGCGTCCCCGCCTTGGCACCGAGGCGCATCAAACCGATGCCCTGGCGGAGCTGGTCTGCTCCAATTCCTTCCGTTCCGACGATGCCCTGAACAACGCCGTCGGCCTGCTGCACGAAGAAATGCGGCGCGCCGGATCTCTGATCATGCGGGCCGCCGACGCCTGCAAGCTTCCCGCGGGTGGGGCCCTGGCGGTGGACCGGCACGCTTTTTCCGCGGCCGTGACCAGGGCGCTGGAAGATCATCCGCGCGTGACGATCGCGCGCGAGGAAGTCGCCGCCCTGCCCGCCGCGGACTGGGGCAGCGTGATCGTGGCGACCGGACCGCTGACCTCCGCCAGCCTGGGCGCTTCGATCGGCGCGGCCACCGGCCAGGACCAGCTGGCCTTTTTCGACGCCATTGCCCCCATCGTCCACCGCGAGTTGATCAATTTCGACATCGCCTGGTTCCAGTCGCGCTATGACAAGCAGGGGCCCGGTGGCGGCGTGGCGGATTACATCAACCTGCCGCTGGACGAAGCGCAGTACGGAAACTTCGTCGCCGCGCTGCTGGCCGGCGAAAAGACCGAATTCAAGGAATGGGAAAAAACCACGCCCTATTTCGAGGCCTGCCTTCCCATCGAGGTGATGGCGGCGCGCGGCGTGCAGACCCTGGCCTTCGGTCCCATGAAGCCGGTGGGCTTGCAGGATCCGCGCAGCACCCAGCGCCCTTATGGCGTGGTGCAGCTGCGCCAGGACAATGCGCTGGGCACGCTGTGGAACATGGTCGGCTTCCAGACCAAGCTGAAACATGCCGAGCAGGTGCGCATCTTCCGCACCATACCCGGACTGGAGAACGCGCAATTCGCGCGCCTCGGCGGCCTGCATCGCAACACCTTCATCAATTCCCCGCGCCTGCTCGACGGCCAGTTGCGCCTCAAGTCCCATCCGCATCTGCGTTTCGCCGGCCAGGTGACGGGCGTGGAAGGCTATGTCGAAAGCGCCGCCATCGGACTGCTCGCCGGACGCTTCGCGGCGGCGGAACTGCTGGGCGCGCCGGTCCACGCGCCGCCGGCCACCACCGCTTTGGGCGCGCTGTTGTCGCACATCACCGGCGGGGCCGATGCCCGGACCTTCCAGCCGATGAACGTCAATTTCGGATTGTTCCCGCAATTGCCCAAAAACGCCAAGATCCGCGGCAAGGACCGCAAACAGGCGATGAGCGCCCGCGCCCTTGCGGATCTTTCGCGCTGGCTGGGCAACCCCGCCGCAGCCCCGCAAGAGAACGCCGCCGAATAGACTGGACGAGACCCTGCCCGGGTCCTTACGCTTCCAGGCCAAGCATCATCACGGATACATCATGGATATTCCCCTGGAACTTTCCTTTCACAATCTCGAACCTTCCGACGCGCTCAAAACGGCGGTACAGGACCATGTCGGCAGGCTGGAACAGTTTCACGACCACATCATCGGTTGCCGCGTGGTGATCGAAATGCCGCACAGAAGCCAGAAGGCCAGCGGCAATCCGCCGGATGTGCATATCGTGGTGCGGGTGCCGGGCAAGGAAATCGTGGTGAGCAAGGAACTGGCGCATGCGGGCCACAAGAAGGCCGCCACCGACGCCTATGCCGTGCTGGACAATGCCTTCGCTGTGGCGGCCAGTCAGTTGAAGGACTATCGCCGCATCAGCCATGGTGACGTGAAATCCAAGGGCGGGCCGCGCGCCTGACGCAGCGTTGCACCCTCGCCGCGGGGCCCGCGCAACAATGGATGCATGACGCCGGCGCTAGAGGTGCCTGCGCATAGCCGCGACCAGAAGCGCCATCTGCCGCCGATGAATGGGCACCTCCGCGCCCAGCTTGCGCAGGTAGAGCGGCACAAGCGCGGCGGGCAATAGCGCCGGCAGCGCCGCTCCTGGCCTGGCGGCCTGGCGCGCGGCGGCAAAATGATCGCGCGCCTTCAGCGCCACCTGTCGCACGGCCGCCTGCCGGCGCGGGTCGTTGCTTGCGAGATCGAAAAACGCCTCCGGCGTGAGCGCGAGCGCCGAAAGAAGGTCCAGCGGCATATAGAGCCTGCGGCGTCCATTGTGGAACGGCAGCGCCCGCAGCAGCCCGGCCAGGCCATAGGCCAGCCCCGCTTCGCGCAAGCCTTGCCGCACGCCCGGCGCCGGATCGCCGACCAGGATCTGCGCGGCCAGCCGCATCACCGCGCCGCTGGTGGACTCCACATGGGCCTCCAGCGCGCTGAAATCGGCAAAATGGCCGGCGGCGGACTCGATGGCGCGTGCGGCGATCAACGCTTCGAAATCCGCCAGCGCGACGCGGCGTTGCGCGAACAGGGATGCCAGCCCCCGTGCCACATCATGATTGCGGGCGGTGCCTTTGGCGGCCGCTTCGACCGTCTCACGCCACCATTCCAGGCGGATGGCACCCAGCATGGGCTCACGCACATTCTGCGCCACCCGGGCGACTTCGGCATTGAAGGCATAGAAGGCGAACAGGTAGGGCCGCTGCGGCGCGGGCGCCAAGAGGCTCGCGAAGTAGCGGTCGGGGTCGGCGGAGCGCACCGCGGCCGCCAAGCGGTTGGCCAGGGCAGCATCCATGTGAAGTGCAGCATCCATCCGGGAAGAAACCGCCGACCGGCATCGGCGGTTTCCCCAATCACGTCAAGCCGGATCAGTACAGGTGTCCCGCCGCGACCATGCTGAACAGCATGGGAATCGACAGCAGGGTGTTGATGCGCGAATACATCATCGCGGTCTTGCCGGCCGCAGCCTTGTCGGCGGCGGGCAGGTCGGAATATTTGCCGCCGATATTGAGCACCTTTTGCTGGTTGGGCCAGATCACAAACCAGACATTGAACCACATGATTGTGCCCATCCACATGCCGAGGCCGATGGCGAGATATTTGGGAACCAGCGGCCAGCCGGCGGCGCCATCGCTGAAGTCCAGCGTATAGGCCTCCAGCAGATAATGGTTGCGCAACGCCAGAATGACACCGAAGACGATGGTGCCCATCGCCCCCCAGCGGAACCAGAACAGGGCCGACGGCGCGATATAGCCGCTGATGCCCTTTTTCAGGTCATCGGGCACCTTCGGCATGGTGGGAATCTGCACGAAGTTGAAATACCAGAGCAGGCCGATCCACATCACGCCGCAAATGATATGCAGCCAGCGCAGCACGAACAGTTCGAAGGCCACGCCGTCATAGCCCTGGGTGGTGCAATAGACGCCGACCAACAGGATCGCCAGCACAAAGCTCGTAATCACGACACTGCGAAGATTGCCCAAAAAGGCAGCCATAGTCCCCTCCCCTCAGATTTGAGCCGGGAACATTAGCCCAGGCAGGGTTATTTGTCGCGCGTCTAATCGGTTCTCCTCCCCGCACGCGATGGCGCGCCTGCATGGGCAGATGGCCGTAGCCGGCTCTCGAGCCGGCGAGAGCCGCAAGGGGCTAGATGGCGATCTTGCGCGGGCGGGCCGTGTTCAGCCAGGTGATGACGATCAACCGGGTCACCATGACCGCCGTGAAGAACGAGGTGATGATACCCACGCCCAGTGTGACCGCGAAGCCTTTGACAGCCCCGGTGCCGAGCTGGAACAGGATCAGCGAGGCGATCAGATGGGTCATGTTGGCGTCGATAATGGTCGCCATGGCGCGGCGAAAGCCGGTATCGATGGCCGCCAGCATGGTACGGCCATTGCGCTGTTCTTCGCGAATGCGCTCATAGATCAGCACGTTGGCATCCACCGCCATGCCCATGGTCAGCACGATGCCGGCAATGCCCGGCAGGGTCAGGGTGGCGCCGAACGCCGTCAGCACCGCCAGCAGCAGCACCACATTCAGGGTCAGGGCAATATCCGCGAACAGGCCGAAAAGGCCGTAGCGCAGGATCATGAACAGCGCCACCAGCGCCAGGCCCGCCAGGGTCGAATAGCGTCCGGCCTTGATCGAGTCCGCACCCAGTTCGGCGCCCACGCTGCGTTCTTCCAGCGGAATCAGCGGCGCGGGCAGCGCGCCGGCGCGCAGCAGGATCGCCAGGTCGTTGGCGCTCTGGGCGGTGAAGCTGCCGGTGATGAAGCCCGAGCCGCCCAGGATCACGCTGTTGATCACCGGGTCGGTGATCACCTGGTTGTCCAGCACGATGGCGAAGCGGTGACCGACATGGGCCTTGGTGATATCGCCGAACTGGCGCGCGCCCACGCTGTCGAAGCGGAAATTCACGATCGGCTGGCCGGTCTGCGGATCGAAGCCCGGGCTGGCGTCGGTGAGCCGGTCGCCCGACACCCGTACCCGGCGCTCCACCACCACCTTGCGCGGCGGCAAATTCTTGTTCCTGTCGTCCATTACCGGCAGGATTTCGTCGCCGATCGGCGCCACGCTGGCCTCGGGATTGGCCTGCTCGTCCACCAGCCGGAACGTCATCTTGGCGGTCTTGCCCAGGAGGGCCTTGAGCTGGCCGGGGTCCTGCAGCCCCGGCACCTGCACCAGAATACGGTCATCGCCCGAACGCTCGATGGTGGGTTCGCGGGTGCCCAGCTCGTCGATGCGGCGGCGCACCACCTCGATGGACTGGTCCATCACCTGCTGGCGCGTCTGGGTCTTGAAGGCATCGCTCATATGCAAGGTGAAGACGCCGCCCGCCGCTTCGGCCATCTCATATTCCTTGCCGCCGGTCGACAGGACGGAGGTGGTCATCGCGGGATTGACGCTTTGCAGGAGGGTGCGCGCCTCGTCCAGCCGCGCCGGATCGGTCACCCGCACCGACACCGTGTCGCCATGGGCGTTCAGGTCGGTCAGCGGGATGCGGGCCTTGCGGAAGGCGGCGCGAATGTCGCCGACCAGGGTTTCCACGCGGTCGCGCGTCACCTGGTCGAAATCCACACCCAGCAGGAGATAGGAACCGCCCTGCAGGTCAAGGCCCAGATTGACCGCCTGGCTGGGCAGGAATTTGGGCATCCTGGCGCGCACATCCGGCGGCAAGGCATTGGGCAGCGCCACCAGGATGCCGCTCAGCAGGATGATGAGAGTGACGATTCGCGTCCAAAGAGAAACCTGCAGCACGGACTATTCCTTGTCGACGCTCTTGGCGCGCACGTCCGTCAGCGTCACCTTCAGCACCCGGACCTGCACATTGTCGGCGATCTCGATGAGGATTTCGGGGTCATCGGCATTCGATGCCTTGACCACCTTGCCCAGGATGCCGCCGGCGGTCACCACCGTGTCGCCCCGGCGCATATTGTCCACCATTTGGCGAAGCTGCTTCTGGCGCTGGCTTTGCGGGCGCCACAGAAGAAAGTAGAAGATCGCGATCATCGGCAGCGCCAAGGTCAGCGTCTGGAACATCGGATCGTTCATATTCATATTGCAGGAACTTTCGGCTTGCGGATGCGGGCGGACTATAGCGGGACAGTCCTCCATTGCAACCGTGGTAAATCAAGGGGTTAGCATGGCCAAAACGGACAATTTGCCGGACGATCGCGCGGTGCTGGCCAAGATCGCGGACGCATTGGAACGCCTGGCGCCCCCGGCGATCGGCGCCGCCTTGCCCGATGGCGACGCTTTTGTGTGGGAACCGGCCCAGGGAGGGCTGGTCGCGGTGGCCCATGTCGCCCATGTCGACCTTTCGCTGCTGAAGGGCGTGGAGAACCAGCGCGATACGCTGCTGGCCAACACCGCGCGCTTCGCCCAGGGACTGCCCGCCAACAACGCCCTGCTGTGGGGCGCGCGCGGGATGGGCAAATCCAGCCTGGTCAAGGCGGTGCATGAGCAGATCAACGCCGCGCGCAAGGCAAAGGACCGCCTGGTGCTGATCGAGATCCACCGCGAGGACATCGATACCCTGCCCGCCCTGCTGCGCATCCTGCGCGCCAGCCCGCGCCGCATCCTGCTGTTCTGCGACGATCTCAGCTTCGACAAGGACGATACCAGCTACAAATCCCTCAAGGCGGCGCTGGAAGGCGGCATCGAGGGCCGGCCCGCCAACACCCTGTTCTATGCCACCTCGAACCGGCGGCACCTGATGCCGCGCGACCTGATGGACAATGAACGCGGCACGGCGATCAATCCGGGCGAAGCGGTGGAGGAGAAAGTCTCCCTGTCGGACCGGTTCGGACTTTGGCTGGGTTTTCATCACTGCGGCCAGGACGAATATCTCGCCATGGTCGAGGGCTATGCCGCCTTCCATCATCTCCGGATCGCGCCCGAGGAGCTGCGCAAGCGGGCACTGGCCTGGGCCATGGGCCGCGGCGGCCGCTCAGGCCGCGTTGCCTGGCAATTCATTCAGGATTTGGCGGGCGAGCTGGGACAAGCCCTCGACGTGTGAAGCAGGACCGGCGCCCCGATGAATTGCCTGGGTCCAAGCGAAGCGACGGACGCGCAGGCAATCCGCCCGCCAAAGCGGGCGCACCGGGACAGACACGCGATCAGTTGCTGGCCGTGGTCGAGGACAGATAGGAGCGCGGATTGACCGGGGTGGTCGCCGAGCGGATCTCGAAATGCAGTTGCGGCGTGGAGACATCGCCGGTCTTGCCCGCATAGCCGATCACCTGGCCGCGCGCCACGAAGTCACCGCGCGAAACCACCAGCCGTTCGGCATGGGCATAGGCGGTGGTGTAGCCGCCGGAATGTTTCACCAGCACCAGGTTGCCATAATCCTTCAGCTCGCTGCCGGCATAGGTGACCGTGCCCGAAGCGCTGGCGTGAATGGGCGCGCCAAGCGGGGCGGCGATATTGATGCCGTCATTCCTGCCGCCACTGGCGGTGGCGCCGAAATCGGAAATCACGCGGCCGCTGACCGGCCAGGCGAAGGCTGGCGCCCCGCTGATCGGGGGCAGCGGCTCTGAGGAAATCGATGCATAGCGCGGGTATTCGCGGCCGCTCGCACCGGATGCGGGCCGCGGCGTGGGCCGCGCATCCTTGTCCTGATAGACATAGGTCTTGGCGCCTTTGGCCCTGGCGTCGGATGCGACATGGCGCGGCATCGTGGTGTTGACGCCCCAGTCGAAATGGGTCCGCGGCGAGTCCGGCATGCAGCCGGCCAGCAGCGCAGCCGCCATCGCGGCGAACGGCAAAGCGAATTTCTGAATCCGGCCCATGGCAGGCGCCTCTGACACTGTCTCAGAACGGATCATGGTCCGCAAAAAGTTGAGAAGACTTTAACCGTTAGGCCCGGGGGGCAAAGTCTGCCATGGCGGTTTTGCGCGGCGAACACCTGTGACGCGGGCCGGGCTCAAGGAACCTTGCCCCAAAGGTTAACGAGTTCCCTATGTCCGGAAGGCCGGGCGCAGGGCGGCCAGCACGTCCGGTTCGGTGAGATTGAGGTGCAGCGGCGTCACCGCGATATAGTTGCCATAGACGGCCCCCAGATCGCTGTCCGGCGGCGGCGTGGCTTTGCGGCGGCGCAGGCCGATCCAGTAATAGGCGCGTTGGCGCGCATCGGTGCGCTCCTCGATGTCGGTGGATTGCAGGTCGTATTTGCCTTGCGGCACGGCCTTGACGCCCTTGACCTGGTCGGCCGGGCAGGCCGGGAAGTTGACATTGATCAGCGTGCCGTCCGGCCACCCCGCCTTCACCAGGGCCGCGACGGTCGCGGCGCCATGCGCCTGCGCCGCCGACCAGTCGATCCCATGGCGGTCGCCCTCGTCATAGCATTGCGACAAAGCGATGGAGGCAATGTTCAAGGCGCAGCCTTCCATGGCGGCGGCGATGGTGCCGGAATAGGTGACGTCGTCGGCGAGGTTGGACCCCCAGTTGACGCCCGACAGGATGAGGTCCGGCGGCTGGTCCTTGAGGATATGCAGGCAGGCCATCATCACGCAGTCGGTGGGCGTGCCGCTGACCGCAAAATGCCGCGCATCGATCGCGCGCAGGCGCAGCGGCGAGGTCAGGGTCAGGGAATGGGACGCCCCCGACTGTTCATTCTCCGGCGCCACCACCCAGACGTCGTCGCTGAGGGCGCGCGCGATGGTTTCGGTGACGGCCAGGCCCGGCGAATGAATGCCGTCGTCATTGGTGACCAGAATTCTGTAACGCTTGGTCATCGGGCCTTCGCGAATTTCGTCTTGCCGCCGGTGCGGAGCGGCCGGAATTGAGGATTATCCAATTTTGGTTTTCCCGCCCATATAAGGCTGCAAGGCGTCCGGAATTGCGACACTGCCGTCTTCCTGCTGGTAGTTTTCCAGGATCGCGACCAGGGCGCGGCCCACCGCCAGGCCCGAACCGTTCAGCGTGTGCACCGGCCCTTTCACCTTGCCCTCGGCATTGCGGTAGCGGGTGTTCATGCGCCGGGCCTGGAAATCGCCGCAGTCCGAGCAGGAGGAAATCTCGCGCCAGGCGCCCTGTCCCGGCAGCCAGACCTCGATGTCATAGGTCTTGCGCGCCGAAAAGCCCATGTCGCCGGTGCACAGGGTCACCACGCGATGGGCCAGGTCAAGGTTCTTCAGGATCTCCTGCGCCGCGTCGGTCATGCGTTCATGCTCGGCCTTCGACTGGTCCGGGGTGGTGATGGAGACCAGTTCCACCTTGGAGAATTGGTGCATGCGGATCATGCCGCGGGTGTCGCGGCCCGCCGCCCCCGCCTCGGCGCGAAAGCAGGGGGTGAAGGCGGTGAAGCGCAGCGGCAGTTCGGCTTCGCCCAGGATTTCGTCGGCGACATAGTTGGTCAGGGAGACTTCCGCCGTGGGAATGAGCCAGAACGGATCTTCCGTGGTGGTGCAAAAAAGATCGTCCTGAAATTTCGGCAACTGGCCGGTGCCGAACATCGCCGAACTTTTCACCAGCACCGGCGGATTGACTTCGGTGTAACCGAACTTTTCCGTATGGGTGTCCAGCATGAAGGCGCCCAGGGCGCGTTCCATCCTGGCCAGGTCGCCCTTGAGATAGACAAAGCGCGCGCCCGACACCTTGGCGGCGCGCTCGAAATCCATCTGGCCCAGCGCCTCGCCGATCTCGAAATGCTGCCGGGGCGCAGGAATCCGCGGCGGCGTGCCGAAGGCCCGCGCCGCCACCGCCACATTGGCGCTTTCGTCGGCGCCGTCCGGCACGTCGTCGGCCGGCAGGTTGGGAACCACTGCCAGGGCGTCGCGCAATTCCTTTTCCAGCTCCCGCTGCGCCGCCTCGCCCTGCTGGATGGTGTCCTTCAGCCCCGCCACTTCGGCCATCAGGGCTGCCGCCTGGGCTTCGTCCTTTTTCGCCTTGGCCTGGCCGATCAGCTTGGAAGCTTCGTTGCGCCGCGCCTGGGCGTTTTGCAAGCGCCCCAGGAGTTCGCGCAACGCCTTGTCTTTTTTCAGAAAATTATCGGAAACGGCCTGCGCATCCGCCATGCCTCGGCGCAAAAGGCCGCGCACGAATGCGCCCGGATCGTCGCGAACAGCCTTGATATCGTGCATGGGAATCTCCTGCCGCAGCGGTCATGCCATGCCCCCCGGCCCCGGGTCAAAAGCGGGCTTTTCCGCCTCTTGCGGGTTAACAAGTCCCTAACGGCAAAGGTCCAAATTCCGCCCGGCGCGAAACCACGCCGCAACCCCATTCTGGGTAATATTGTGGCGTGTTTCTGGGGGGATGCCTGGGGTGAGCCGGCATTCTGCAACGACCATTTCCACCAACACCGGCGACGTCCGCGGCAGGCTGGACGCGCTGGACAGCCGGATATCGCGCTTCGGCAGCCTGGGCTCGACTGCCGTGGTGACGGCCATGGCGGTGGTCGCCGTCGTATCGCTGCATTTCCTGGTGCGCACCCTGGAGGGCCTGCCGGTCCAGCCCATCGCAATTCTCAACCTCTCCTTCGAGATCGCCATCGTCGCGGCGCCGATCATCTTCTATGCCCGCAAGGTCATCGACCAGCTCAGGGCCTCACGTACCGCCCTGGACGAAATGTCCCGCCGACTGACGGTCTCGGTGCAGCAGGCCGAGCAGGCCAACCGCGCCAAATCCGCCTTCCTCGCCAATATGAGCCACGAGCTGCGCACGCCGCTGAACGCCATCATGGGGTTTTCGGAAGTGATGAAGGAGCAGCACCTGGGCCCGATGAGCAACCAGCGCTATCTGGGCTATGCCGGCGACATTCACGCCAGCGGGCACCACCTGCTGGGCATCATCAACGACATTCTCGACCTCTCCAAGATCGAAGCCGGCAGGATGACAGTGGAAAATGCCGCGGAATTTCCCCTGTGCCAGGCGCTCGAGGCCTCGCTTGTCCTTTGCGCGCCCCTGGCTGAGAATTTCCGCGTCCGCATCGAAAGCCAGTTGCCGCCGGATACGGTGCGCCTGACGGCAGTGGAACGCATGATCTGCCAGATCGTCATCAATCTGGTGGGCAACGCCATCAAGTTCACCCCCGCCGGGGGCATTGTCCAGATCAGCGGCAGCGACCTGGCGGACGGCGGCTATGCCGTCATCATCCAGGATTCCGGCATCGGCATGACCGAGCCGGAAATCGCCAAGGCCCTGACCCCGTTCGGCCAGATCGAGAACAAGATGACCGCGACCCATACCGGAACCGGCCTGGGGCTGCCGCTGGCCAAGGCCATGCTGGAACTGCATGAAGGGCATCTGGAAATCAGCAGCGTACCGGGAAGCGGCACCAAGATCGTGCTGAACCTGCCCGCCAGCCGCATCGCCAACGGGCGGCAGGTTGCTGCCGCCTGAACCGGTTTCCCGTCCACGGATTTGCAGCACCAGGCCCCGGCTCAGGGCGCCGGCGTTTCTGGCGCCGGGCGCGGCGCCGCCTCGGTGACCTCGAGTTCGCCGCTGCGCGGCGCGATGGTCTCGGCCGCGGGGGCGGCGACGCCGCCGCCCTCCATCGCATTGCCGATCTCGGCTTGTGCATCGGTCATGCTGTTGGCGAGGTCGCTGACCGGATTGTTCTTCTTCAGGTTGTCGATTTCCTTGCGCAGTTCCGACAGTTCGCTCTCGCGCGCCATCTCGTCGAAACTTCTGCGGAATTCCCCGGCCATGGCGCGGGCCTTGCCGGCCCACTTGCCCGCCATGTTCATCAGGCGCGGCAAATCCTTGGGCCCGACCACGACAAGCGCGACCACGAGCATGATGAGAATATGGCTCCAGCTGAAAAAGTCGAACATGCAGCGCGCCCCGGAATTATTCCGGTCCAAAAAATGCGCGATCCGAAAATCGCGCAATCAAATTTAAGTCGAGCGGATCAGACCGTGGTCTTGTCCTTGTTGGTGTCCTCGGCGTTGATCACCTTGGGGTCGTCCTTTTCGGCCAGGCCCTTCTTGAAGCTGTTGATGCCCCGGCCGAAGTCCCCCATCAGGTCCGAGACCTTGCCGCGGCCACCGAAAAGCACCAGCGCGATCGCCGCCAGGATCAGTAGATGCCAGACGCTGAACGTTCCCATGAGATTCTCCTAGATCCTTGAAAATCCAAACAGTTTACCGCGTTGCCCGTACCGGGACCACGCCCATGCGTCCTTTAAAGCCCCTTTGGGGGCCGGGGCGCAAGTACAGGCAAAAATAGAGGTTATTTTCCGTGGCACGCCTGGCTTTTTCCCGCCTCACCCCACCAGGATTTCGCCCTTGCGGCCCAGCGCATCGGCCAGTTCCCCCAGCCTCTTCTGCACGGGTTCGCCGGCAATGGCCTCGCGGCGGCGTGGGCACTTCCAGAATGACTTTCGACGGGGTCAGTGCGCAGGCGGTAATGCGCCAGCTCGCCAGCCGCCGAGGCCGAAAGCGAAAAGGCGAAACGCCAGGTCAGGCCCAGCACCAGGGCGCGCCGTTCATCGTCCTTGTCCAGCAGGCCCGCCAGCGCCATGGCTTGCGGAAAATCCTCGTCGCCGGAATAGCGGTGAAACACCGAGGCGGCGATCAGCGCGCGGGCGCGATGGCCGGCACCGGCAAAGGGCGCGGTCAGAACCTGCCCGAAGGCCCCCACCGCGCGGTCGTCGGGATGGCGCCGCCAGGCGATATCGGAGAACAGCGCCGACGCCTCGCGTATCCGCGCCATATCGGCATTTTCATTGTCGAACAGCGGTTTGGTCCAGGCCAGCATCTCATGGGCATGCGCCGGCACGCGCGCCGCGCGCGCATTGGCGGCGCTGGCGAATTCCACCAGCGGGTCCTTGCCGCGTTCGTCGGACGGCAGGCGCGCATAGTGAAGCCCTTCGCGCAAGCCATAGGCGGAGATCACGACGTCCTTGATTCCGCCGGCTTCCAGCAGCCGCTCCAGGACCACCGCGCCATAGGGAAGGCTTTCCACCCGCCGCTTGGACACGACCTTGATCTTGCGCACGCTCTCCTTGGACAGTCCGGCCAGCAGCCGGCACAGGCGCAGCGCCCGCCCCCGCGGAATGGTGTAGTGCTGCAGCACATGCAGCGGATAATTCTGCTCCTCCATGTCCACCCGGGCGAAGCTGCGCCAGGCGCCGCCGACCGCATACAGAGCGGGCGCCGACAGGTCGGGGATGTTTTTCAGGCCCTTGTCGACGATGTCGCGCGCCTTGTCGGGATCGCCCTTGCTCTGGTCCATCAGCCGCAGCGGTCCGAACGGCAAGGTGTGGGCCGCGCCGGTCTGCCCGCCCTTGACCGGCACCATGTCCAGGCTGCCGCCGCCCAGATCGGCGACCAGGCCGTCCGCGTCGGGAATGCCCGCCACCACGCCTTCGGCGGCGATGCGCGCTTCGTCTTCGCCCGCCAGGACGCGGATCGGCCGCCCCAGGCGGTTTCGGCCCGGCGGATGAATTCCGCGCCATTGCTGGCGTCGCGCGCCGCCGCCGTTGCCACCGCGTCGCGATGTTCGACGTTCAGGCCGTCGGCGATCATGCGAAAGCGCGACAATGCCTCCAGCGCGGCGGTGCAGCCTTCGGCATGCAGCCGCCCGGTGGTGACCATGTCGCGGCCGATGCCGCAGATGGATTTTTCGTTCTGCAGGGTCGCCGCCACCCGGCTCTGGGATTCATAGACCACCAGGCGCACGGAATTGGAGCCGATATCCACGATCGCGACGGGACCGCGGAGCTTCGACGCATTCGTGCCCTGGCTCTTGGACGGCCAGTCGGTGCGAAGTTCGGCCACAGGAGGCATCTCAGTTCCGGCGTTTCGCCTGATTCTGCATCTTGAGCGCGCGGCCGCGGCCCGAAAGCGACGGATTGGTCATGAAATAAGTATGCGCGGAGAAAGCATCGGCTGTCCTCGGAATGCGAATCGCGGACATAGCGTCCGTCCGCCTCCATATACCAGCTTTGCGCCTGGTCTTTGAGTTGCGCCACCATGATCTGGTCCAGGACTTGTTGATGGACCGTGGGGTTTTCGATGGGAACCAGGGTCTCGACCCGGCGGTCCAGATTGCGCGGCATCCAGTCGGCCGAGGAAATATAGACCTTGGCGCCCTTGTGCGGCAGTTCGTGGCCGTTGCCGAAGCAGACGATGCGGCCATGTTCCAGGAAGCGGCCGACGATGGACTTGACCCGGATATTGTCCGACAGGCCCGGCACGCCCGGGCGCAGGCAGCAAATGCCGCGCACGATCAGCTCGATCTTCACGCCGGCCTGGCTGGCGCGGTAGAGCGCCGTCGATCATCGCCGGATCCACCAGGGAATTCAGCTTGACCCAGATGCCGGCGGGCTTGCCGGCGCGGGCATGCATGATCTCCTGCTGGATTGCCTCGATCAGCCTGCCGCGCAGGGTGAAGCGGCGACACGGCCAGCTTTTCCAGCGCCGTCGGCTCGGCATAGCCGGTGATGAAATTGAACAGCTGCGCCGCGTCGCGCCCCAGCGCCGGATCGGCGCTGAACAGCGACAGGTCGGTATAGATCTTGGCGGTGTTGGGGTGATAGTTGCCGGTGCCGAAATGGCAATAGGTGCGCAGATGCCCGCCTTCGCGGCGCACCACCAGGCTGATCTTGGCGTGGGTCTTGAGCTCGATGAAGCCATAGACCACCTGCACGCCGGCGCGTTCCAGGTCGCGCGCCCATTTGATGTTGGCGGCCTCGTCGAAGCGCGCCTTCAGTTCCACCAGGGCGGTGACCGACTTGCCCGCTTCCGCCGCCTCGATCAGGGCCGCGACGATGGGGCTGTCGGACTGGGTGCGGTAAAGCGTCTGCTTGATCGCCACCACGTCGGGATCGGCCGCGGCCTGGCGGATGAACTGCACCACCGCGTCGAAGCTTTCGAAGGGATGGTGGACGATCAGGTCCTTTTCCCGGATGGCGGCGAAACAGTCGCCGCCATGATCGCGGATGCGCTCGGGAAAGCGGGCGATATAGGGCTTGAACACCAGGTCGGGGCGCTCGGGCAGGATGAGCTTGGACAGGTCCGACAGGCCCATCAGATTTTCGACGATCACAATCTCCGAATCGTCCAGATCGAGATGCTCGGCGATGAAGTGGCGCAGGTCCTCGGGCATCGAGGCGCTGCATTTCATGTGGATCACGCTGCCGCGGCGGCGGCGCTTGAGCAGCGTCTCGAACAGCAGCACCAGGTCTTCGGCTTCTTCCTCGACTTCCACGTCGCTGTCGCGCAGCAGGCGGAACATGCCCCAGCCGGTGACGCCATGGCCGGGAAACAGCCGGTCGAAGTACAGCGCGATGACATGCTCCAGCGGCATGAAGCGCACCTGCCGGGCGCGCTCGCCGTCGGGCAGGCGGATGAAGCGCTTGAGCTGCGGCGGCACCGGGATCAGGGCGGAGAAATTCTTGCCGTCGCGCTTGTTGGTCAGCTGCGAGCGCGATGGTGAAGCCGAGATTGGGAATGAAGGGAAAGGGATGGGCCGGATCGATCGCCAGCGGCGTCAGGACCGGGAAAATCTGTTCGGCGAACTGCTCGTCGAGCCATTCGCGGTCGCCGGCGGCTCAGTTCGTTCGCCGGTGACGACACTGATGCCCTCCTGCGCGCAGCTCGGCATGCAGATCGCTCCAGATGTTCTGCTGGTCGGCGATCAGGGCGCGGGCGGTTTCGTCCACCTGGGCCAGTTGCTCGGCGGGCGTCAGCCCGTCGGCGCTGGCGGTGGTGACGCCGGCCGCGCACCATGCCCATCAGGCCCGCCACCCGCACCATGTAGAACTCGTCCAGGTTGGAGGCCGAGATCGAGAGAAAGCGCACCCGCTCGAACAGCGGGATGGCGGCGGTTCTGCGCCTCCTCGATGCACCCGGCGGTTGAAGGCCAGCCAGGAAAGTTCGCGGTTGACGAAGCGCTGCGGCGAGGCCGGATCGAAGGACAGGTTGCTGCCCTGATGGGCCAGCGACACCACGCCTTCGGTGGATACGGCGCTGCACCGGGCGGGGCTTCCTCGTTGGCCACAGCGAGGTGACGGGTTCGGGCTGGGGGTGGACATGCCCCACCCTAGCCAGAATCCGTGAAATTGTAATGACACGGAAGTGTCAAAATAGGCGGGGGCGGGCGGGTCTGCCAGCAATTCCTTGATAAGGCTCAAATTTACCGGCCGCTTTTCGGCCAGGGCGACGGCATCGGCGCGGGCGACGAAATCGCGGATCGCCCCCGGCGACCGCTCCAGGCTGCGGATCATTGCGCGATCACCACTTCGGGAACCGAAAGCTGGCGGTCGGCAAACAGCTTGACCGCCAGGCCCATCAGCAGGGCATCGTCCGGCGCCCACAGCGGAAAGCCAGCAGGGCGCGGACGCGCGAGACCAGGTCCGGCAGGGACGGCTCCCGGGCCATTCGGACGGCGGCGTCTGCGCGGTCAGCAGCAGCGGCGCGCCGCGCTCCAGCAAGGCGAACAGGGAGCTTCCGCGACGCCGCTGGCGACATCCTCCACCACCAGGGCGCCTTCGGGAATCTGCCGCGCAGAGCGGCCGCGTCACGATCCTGGCGCCCGCCCTTTGCGCCCACACCGCCGCCAGATGCGATTTGCCGCAAGCGGGCGGGCCATAAAGCGCGACCGCCGGCGCCGGCCAGTCGGGCCAGGAATCGAGGAACGCCACGGCGCTGTTCGTTCGCCGGCAACGACAATGAAATCGTTTCGGCCCCAGGGCGCTTCGGGTTTCCAGGGGCAGGACCAGTTGCGTCACGTCGGCCATTGGGGCGCGACTTCCCGCGAAAAATCCGCGCAGAATAACGCCGCCATAGGCCGCCGCCGACAGGACGACAAGCAGTGCGCACGACCGAGGCCGCCGCCAGCGCCAGGCGCGGCGCCTCCATGATCGAAGGCCAGCAGCAGCAGGATGCCGAAAACATAATCATCTGAGCCGCCGTGGTGAGCTTGCCGATAAACAGCGCGGCGATCGCAACAGTGCAGGCCCAGCAGCTTGATCAGCAGCCAGCCGGCGACGATCGCCAGGTCGCGCGCCATCACCAGCGCCAAAAGCCACCAGGGCGCGCGCCGACAAGGAACAGCGCGGCGAAGCACAACAGCATCAGCAGCTTGTCGGCCGCCGGATCCAGCCAGGCGCCGAAGCCCGATGTCACGCCCCAGCGCCGGGCGATAAAGCCGTCCAGTCCGTCGCTGGCGCCCGCCGCGGCGAATATCAGCAGCGCAGCGTGTCGTGGCCGCTGAGGATCAGCCAGGCCGCGAAAGGCGCCGCCAGCAGCCGCAGCGCCGAAAGCAGATTCGGCACATCGCCAATCCCCGGCCGGATCATCGCCGCCTGCCCATTTCTACTGGCCCGCGCGGGCGAGCGTCCATTGCCCGCCGCGATTGGTCAGGGTGAGCCCCGCCCCCGCCAAAGCCTCGCGCAACTGGTCGATGTCGCCCAGATAGGCCAGGATGACGCGGGCATAATCCATGTCCATCGCCGTCACCGTGACGCCCGTGACATTGCCGACCGGCCCAGCGCGGCCTGAATTTCACCCCATTGCGCCAGGCTGGCGATCCGCACATCGGCGGTCAGCCGTCCGCGCTGGCTGAAATCGATCACGCTGCGCGTCTTCCACAAATCCTCGATGGCGCGCACCGCGGCCTGGGCCGCCGCCGGATAGGTCGTGCCCACGGTCTGCAGCATCGGCACCTCCACGCTGGCCCTGGCCGGCTGCTCGCCCACCCCCAGGCGGCGGATATTCACCGTCACCTTGCCGTCGGCATAGCACGGCCTGGACCAGCCCGACCTCGGTCACGCGATTCTTCAGCGCGACAGCCGATACGTCGTTCCAGCCTGCGGCATCGAAATTGAGGCCCGCCAGGGCCGCCTCGTCGTCCGCGCCCGGCAGGGTGAAAGGCACCGCACTGTCGCGCAAGCCGGGCGCCATCAGGGCTTGCGCCCAGGGACCATGGCCGACGCCCGGCGACATGGGGATCACCAGAATGGGTTTGGCGGGGGTTTGCGCGAACGCGATCTGGGCCGCGCGCAGCGTGCGCGCCACCGCCTCGGGATTGAACATATAGGTGACGTCGGCGACATAGCGGGTGGTCGAGCGGCGTTCATTGGCGATGGTCATAGCCACGGCTGATGCGCAGCAAGCCCCGCCAGGTCCAGCGCCGGCTGCCGCGGCCAATCGGCCTGGCGGGTGAGACGGCGGTAAAGGGTCTGGAATGCCTTGGCGCGGCCCTGGGCGATGGCGGCATTCAGCGCCTCGGTGCGTGGAGGCGCCGACCGCGTCCACATGAACGCCCGACACGGTATAGAGCGACTCCTGGGCCCGCGCCGGCTGGGTGCCGGCAGCAAGGCGGCGCAGAGTCAGCAGCAGGACGGCGGCAAAGGAAACGATGGTGCGCAAAGTCATGAGGAGCCTGTGAGGAATGGGGCGCGACTATACCGGCCGCAAGCTGGCGGCGAAAGGCATCTAACATCATGCCCAAACAGGTGAAATCGCGGCCCTGTGCGTGGGCCGGGCAAGCTGTCTTGCGCCCACCCCGCCGGATATTTAAACGGAAGCCATGCCATGATACCCAAAAATGGCCTGACCTATAAAGACGCGGGCGTGGACATCGACGCCGGCGAGGCGCTGGTGGAGCGCATCGCGCCCGCCGCCAAGGCGACGCGGCGGCGCGGCGCCGACGCCGACCTGGGCGGCTTTGGCGGACTGTTCGACCTCAAGGCGGCCGGCTTCAAGGATCCCATCCTGGTGGCGGGCACCGACGGCGTCGGCACCAAGCTCAAGCTCGCGATCGATACGCGGCGCTTCGAGGGGCTCGGCCAGGACCTGGTGGCGATGTGCGTCAACGACATCGTGGTGCAGGGCGCCGAGCCGCTGTTCTTTCTGGACTATTACGCCACCGGCAAGCTGGAGGTGGACGTCCGCCGCCACAGTGGTGGAAGGCATCGCGCGCGCCTGCAAGGAGATCGGGCTGCGCCCTGATCGGCGGCGAGACCGCCGAGATGCCGGGCCTTTATGCCAAGGGCGATTTCGACCTGGCCGGCTTTGCGGTGGGCGCGGTGGAGCGCGATGCCATCCTGCCCAAGACGGGCGCGATGCGCGCCGGCGATGTGCTGATCGGCGTCGCCTCCGTCGGCGTGCATTCCAACGGCTATTCGCTGGTGCGCAAGGTGGTGGAGAAAAGCGGCCTGGCGCTGGACGCCCCGGCGCCGTTCGCGCCCGGCAAGTCCCTGGGCGAGGCGCTGCTGACCCCGACCCGGCTCTATGTGCGGGCGGCGCTGGCGGCCATGCATACCGGCGGCGTCAAGGGCCTGGCGCACATCACCGGCGGCGGCATCACCGACAATCTGCCGCGCTGCCTGCCGGACGGGCTGGACGCCGAGGTGGATCTGGGCGCGATCGCCGTACTGCCGGTGTTCCAGTGGCTGGCCGGGCAGGCCGCCATCGCGCAAGGCGAAATGCTGCGCACCTTCAATTGCGGCATCGGCCTGGTGGCGGTGGCGGACGACGAAGCATGCCGGCCATGTGATCGATGCCTTCCAGGAGGCCGGCGATCGCGCCACGCGCATCGGCACGCTCGTCAAGGCGGTCCGGCGAGGCCAAGGTCGTCTATCGCGGGGCGCTGAAGCTTTGAAGCCCACACCTTCTGGGAAGAAAGTTGCCGTCCTGATTTCCGGGCGCGGCAGCAACCTGCAAAGCGCTGATCGACGCGGCAGGGCGACAGCTACCGGATCATCCTGGTCATTTCCAATGTCGAGGGCGCGGGCGGGCTGGACAAGGCGCGCGCCGCCGGCATCGCCACCGCCGTCTCTCGCCCACGGCGGCAAGACGCGCGAAGCCTTCGACGGCGAAATGGATCGCGGCCCTGCGCGCGGCGGGCGCCGAACTGGTGGTGCTGGCCGGCTTCATGCGCATCCTGTCGGACGGTTTCGTGCGCGGCTGGGAAGGCCGGCTGATCAACATCCATCCCTCCCTGCTGCCCGCCTATCAAGGGCACCAAGGTGCATGAACGGGTGATCGCGGCCGGCGAAAGCGAAACCGGCGCCATCGGTGCATTTCGTGGTGCCGGAACTGGATGCCGGGCCGGTGATCGCCCAGGCCAAGGTGCCGGTGCATCCCGGCGACACGCCGCAGACCCTGGCCGACCGGGTGCTGGCGGTGGAGCACAAGCTTTATCCGGAGGCGCTCAAACTTCTGGCGGCGGACAAAGTGAAACTGCAGAACGGCCAGGCCGTGTTCGGTCAGTAGCGCCCGCCCTGCAGCCAGCCGATAAAGGGCGGCTTGAGATTGCACGGCAGCGCCAGCGCGTAAGCACCCACACCCAGGAAATTGCAATAGGCCGGCCCCTTGGGCGGCGGCGGCAGGGTCTTGTACATGGTCAGCGTGTATTGGTTGTACAGCCCGCTGGGCAGGGTTTCGCGCCAGACAAAGGCGCCGCCCAGAAAGCCAAAGATGCACACCGTCCAGATCAGGATCGCGACGACGCGGATCGTCATGGCCATCAACCCAGCCCTGCGATCTGCGCCGAAATCCCCCATAGCCGCTTGGCATCGGAATCATTCTGGGCCTCGGCGGTGGGACGGGCAGTCCTGCATTGATAGAAATATTCACCGCTTACATTGGCCACTTGCGGCGCGGAGGCCAGGTGGATGATTGTCTTGGCGCCCTCTTCCGGCGAGATGGCGCCGATCGGTTTGGCCACCTTCATCACGGTGCGCAGGAGCCCGCCGCTATTGTCGCCAAAGCGGGTGGCGACGAAGCCGGGATGCAGGGCATTGGCGGTGACGCCGCCGCCCTGAATCCGCCGCGCCAGTTCGCGGTTGAACAGGATGTTGCACAGCTTGCTCCTGGAATAGACGGCAAAGCCCGAATAATTGCGCCGTGCCTGCAGGTCGTCGAAATCCAGCTTGGCACCGCGATGGGCATTGGACGCCACGGTGACGATGCGCCCGCCTGGCTTCAGCCGCCAAAGCAACATGTTGGTGATGACGAAATAGGCCATATGGTTGAGGGCGAAGGTCATCTCCAGCCCGTCGGCGGTTTCCTGCCGCGCGTTGAACAGGGCGCCGGCATTGTTGACCAGGACGTCGATCTGCGGTTCGCGCGCCAGCGCGGTGCCCACCCGCTTCATTTCCGCCAAAAGGGAAAGATCGGCCATGTGAACGGTGTGCTCCGCCCCGGGATTGGCCTTGCGCAATTTCGCCATCGTGTCTTGCGCGCGCGCCGGATCGCGGGCGGTGAAGACGATGCGCGCGCCCTGCTGCGCCAGCCGGACGGCGGCGACTTCGCCGATGCCCGACGTGGCGCCCGTGATAACGACAGTCTTGCCCTGCATAATGAAAAAGGCTCCCGGCGAAGCGGGAGCCTTGTATCACAGTGCGGCGTGGAACTCGACCGCTATGGAATAATGTCCATGTCGCGGAAGAAGAACTTGATCTCGTTGGCGGCGGTTTCCGGCGCGTCGGAGCCGTGGACCGAATTGGCCTCGATCGACTCGGCGAATTCCTTGCGGATGGTGCCGGGCGCGGCATTGGCGGGATTGGTGGCGCCCATCACTTCGCGGTTCCTGGCGATGGCGTTCTCGCCTTCCAGCACCTGCACCACCACCGGCCCGCTGGTCATGAAGGCGACCAGGCTGGCGAAGAAGGGGCGTTCGCGGTGCACGCCGTAAAAGGCCTCGGCATCGGCCTGGGACAGCTTGATGCGGCGGCTGGCGATCACCCTGAGGCCCGCATCCTCGAACTTGGCGATGATCTTGCCGGTGAGGTTCCGGCGCGTCGCGTCCGGCTTGATGATCGAAAGGGTGCGCTCGACGGCCATGCAAACTCCGAGAGATTAAAAGCGCCGCCTTATGCAACGGGCTTGAGGAAAGGGCAAGGACCGTTATAAGGCCCCACAAATGCTGGCGATCGACAACATCACGGTGCGGATCGCGGGGCGGGAAATCCTCGACGGCGCCACCGCCAACCTGCCCGCGGGGCGCCGCATCGGCCTGGTGGGGCGCAATGGCGCGGGCAAATCCACCCTGTTCAAGGTGATCCTGGGCCAGCTGCACCAGGATGACGGCGAGATCAGCGTCCCTTCGGCCTGGCGGGTGGGCGCGGTGGCGCAGGAAGCGCCGGGGACCGATACCAGCCTGCTGGACACGGTGCTGGAGGCCGATCCCGAGCGCCTGGCGCTGCTGGCCGAGGCCGAGCACGAGACCGACGGCCACCGGCTGGGCGACATCTATCACCGGCTGGACGCGATCGACGCCTATACCGCGCCGGCGCGCGCCGCCGAGATCCTGGCGGGCCTGGGCTTTTCGGCGGAAGACCAGCTGCGCCCCTGTCGCGAATTTTCCGGCGGCTGGCGCATGCGCGTGGCGCTGGCCGCGATCCTGTTCTCGGCGCCCGACCTGCTGCTGCTGGACGAGCCCACCAACTATCTCGACCTGGAAGGCGTGCTGTGGCTGGAAAATTTCATCCAGAAATATCGCGGCACCATCCTGATCGTCAGCCATGACCGCGACCTGCTGAACACCGCCTGCGAATTCATCCTGCATCTGGAGCACGGCAAGCTGAAGCTCTACACCGGCGGCTACGACACCTTCATGGAAACGCGCGCCGCCAGCCGCGCCAACGACCTGGCCTTCGCCAAGAAGCAGGACGCAGCGCGCGCCCACATGCAGGCCTTCGTCGACCGCTTCAAGGCCAAGGCCTCCAAGGCGCGCCAGGCGCAAAGCCGCATGAAGATGCTGGCCAAGATGGCGATGGTGGAGGTCCCGCCCGACGAGCATGTCGCGCCGATCCGCATTCCCGTGGCCATGCCGCGCCTCGCCGCCGCTGGTCACCATGGACCGCGCCAGTGTCGGCTATGAGCCGGGCAAGCCGATCCTGACCGGCCTTTCGTTTCGCTTCGATCCCGAGGACCGGGTCGCGCTGCTGGGCAAGAACGGCAACGGCAAATCCACCATGGCGAAATTGCTGGCGGGCAAGCTGACCGCGATGGCGGGCGAATTCACCCCGGCGCGCAAGCTGGTGGTGGGCTATTTCGCCCAGCACCAGGCCGAAGAGCTGGACACCAGCGTCACCCCCATCCTGACCCTGCAGCGCCTGCGCCCCAAGCTGACCCTGGAACAGGTGCGCACCCAGCTGGGCGGATTCGGATTTGCCCAGGACAAGCAGCAGACCCTGGTCGGCAAACTTTCGGGCGGCGAGCGGGCGCGGCTGATGCTGGCGCTGGCGACTCTGGACAAGCCCAACCTGCTGATCCTGGACGAGCCCACCAACCATCTCGACATCGACGCGCGCAACGAACTGTTGACGGCGCTGAACGATTTCGACGGCGCGGTGATCCTGGTCAGCCATGACCGCCGCCTGATCGAAGCCACCGCCGACCGCCTGCTGCTGGTGGCGGACGGCCATGTCACCCCGTTCGAGGGCGACCTGGACGACTACCGCAAATTCCTCCTGACCGGCGACAATGCGCCGACGCGGCGCGCCGAACCCGAGGCAAAGGCCACCAAGGACGATACCCGGCGCAGCGCCGCGGAAAAGCGCCAGACCCTGAAACCGCTCAAGGACAAGGTGGCGGCCGCCGAACACCAGATCGCGGCGCTGACCGCCGAGATCGCCAAGCTGGACAAAAGCCTGTCCGACCCGCTTCTCTTCTCAAAGGATCCGGGCAAGGCGGCCTCGGTGTCCAAGAAACGCGCCGACGCGGTGCGCAAGCTGGCGGCGGCGGAAAAGGCCTGGCTGGCGGCCAGCGAGGCCTATGAAAGCGCCAATGCCTAGCCGGGTTTGCAGGTCCCTCCCCATCGATTAGGCTCCCGCCCCCATGACCGACGACAGATTTTACCAACGGGCCGGGCCCTTTACCCTGGCGGACATAGCCGGCCGTATCGGCGCCGAGCCCGAAAAGGGCGCCCCCGATCTGATGCTGCGTGACGTGGCCGCGCTGGAAAGCGCCGAGGCCGGCGACGTCTCGCTGTTCAGCGACGCCAAATATGCCAATGCCTTTGCCGTGACCAAGGCCGCCGTGGTGATTACCTCCGACAAGCTGGCGGCCCTGCCCCATGGCGTGACCCTGCTGGTGGTGCCCAATCCGCGCCTCGCCTTCGCCCAGGTGGGACATATCTTCTATCCGCCCGCCAAATTGCAGGCGGGCGTGCGCGCGCCCCAACCGGTGCATCCCACCGCCATGGTCGGCGAAGGCACCGAGATCGGCGCGGGCGCCGAGATCGGCGCCCATGCCAGGATCGGCGCCAATGTCTTCATCGGCAACAATGTGGTGATCGGCCGCGGCGTCGAGATCGGCGACAACTGCGCCATCGGCCCCAATTGCGTCATCACCCATGCGGTGATCGGCAGCCGTGTGGTGATGGGGCCGAACAATTCCATCGGCAACCAGGGATTTTCCTTCGTGCCCAGCCTGGAAGGCCTGCTGCGGGTACCGCAGCTGGGCCGGGTGGTGATCGAGGACGATGTGGAGTTCGGCTCCAACTGCACCGTGGACCGCGGCGCCATCGGCGATACCCATATCGAGCGCGGCGTGCGCTTCGACAGCCTGATCCATGTCGGCCACAATGTGCAGATCGGCCATCACAGCCTGCTGGTGGCGCAAGTCGGCATCGGCGGCTCCACCACCGTGGGACCGATGGTGCTGATCGGCGGCCAGGTCGGCATCAGCGACCATCTCACCATCGGCGCGGGCGCGCGGCTGGCGGCGCGCTCCGGCGTGACCCGCGACATCGGCGCGGGCGAGCGGGTGGGCGGCTATCCGGCGCGCCCCCTCAAGCGCTGGCACCGCGAGACCGCGCTGCTGGCCAAGATGGCGCGGCCGAAAAAGACGGACGACGATTCCGAATAACAAAAATAAGGTCCGCAGGCATGACGTCCGATGCGCTTTCCCGCCTTGTGCCCAAGCTGCATCTGCGGCTGATGCCGACCCTGCTGATGATGTATGTGCTGGCCTTTCTGGACCGCGCCAATATCGGCTATGCCAAGGCCGCGTTCCAGGCCGATGCCGGCATCGGCAACGCCGCCTATGCCTTCGGCGCCTCCATCTTCTTTGTCGGCTATGCCCTGCTGGAGGTTCCCTCCAACCTGATCCTGCACAGGGTGGGGGCGCGGCGCTGGCTGGCGCGCATCATGATCAGCTGGGGCCTGGTGTCGGCGGCGACGGCGCTGGTGCAGGGTCCCGACCAGTTTCTACGTCGTGCGCTTTCTGCTGGGCGTGATGGAGGCCGGTTTCTTTCCCGGCGTGATCTATTATCTGACCTACTGGTATCCGGCGGCGGCGCGGGCTCGCTCGGTCGGGCTGTTCTATTACGGCGCGCCGCTGGCGCTCACCCTGGGCGGGCCGGTGTCGGGGGCGCTGGTGGCGCAGGACGCGCTGGGACTGCATGGCTGGCAGGTGATGTTCATCGTCGAAGGCCTGCTCGCCTCGCTGGGCGGCATCGCGGTGCTGTTCCTGCTCAAGGACCGCCCGGCCGATGCGCCCTGGCTGGACGCCGGCGAAAAGGCGGTGCTGCAGGCCGCCCTTGCCGAGGACGAACGCAAAAGTCCGCGCACCCAGGAGGCCGGGCGCGCCTTGCGCCAGCCGCGCATACTATTCCTCGCCCTGGTCTATTTCCTGATCGAAATGGGATTCTACGGCCTCACCTTCTTCCTGCCCGCCCAGGTTTCGCGCCTGCTGGGCAAGAGTATCGGGCTGGAAGTGGGGATCGTCACCGCCATCCCCTGGGCCTGCGCCATTCTGGGCGTGACCTTGATCCCGCGCTGGTGCGACGCGCGGGGCAATGCGCGCGGCGTCGGCGCCGCGATGACGGCGATCGCGGGCTGCGGGCTGGCGGTCTCGGCCCTCGCCGCTTCGCCGCTGGTGGCGCTGATGGCGCTGTGCGTCGCGGCCTGCGGCCTGATCGTGGCCCCGGCCTTGTTCTGGACCTTGCCCACCGGCCTGCTGGCCGGCGCGGCGGCGGCGGGCGGCATCGGCCTGATCAATTCCATCGGCAATCTGGGCGGCTTCGTCGCGCCCAATCTGCGGGCCTTGCTGGACGCCGCCTTTGCCAACAACACCGCCGGACTGCTGGGGCTGGCGGCGGTGTGCCTGGTCGGCGCGGGCTGTTTTGCGGTGGCGCCGCGCGCCTGACGCGCTATTTGAGGTGCGCCTTGGCGATGGTAGTCCATTCGCGCTGGCGGCTGCGGTAATAGCAGGGCGCGCCCTTTACCGACTTGAGAATCTCGCTGAACAGCGCCTGGGCGCGGGCCTGCTGCCCCAGGCTTTCCAGAAGCAGGCCGAAGCGGGCGCGCGCTTCCTCGCCGGGATAGCGCGCCACCACCTTTTCATACTGCGCCACCGCCGCGTCATTCTTGCCCTGCAGCGCCAGGGCGCGGGCATAGTCCAGCTCGGCATCGGCATCGAAGGCGGCGGGATCGACCTCCTTCAGCTTCAGGAACAGCGCTTCGGCCTCGGCGCCCTGCTCCGACAACATGCGGGCGCGTCCCAAGCCCCTTGAGCAGGGCGGGATCGGCGCCACCCAGCGGCCCCTGCATGGCGCTTTCATACAATTCGATGGCGTCGGCGAAACGGCCGGTGCGGATGCACTCCTCGGCCAGGGCCCGCTTGGAATCGACCGAGCCGACCAGTTCCACCTCGCGCAGCTTCTCGCGATAGCCGCGGCCGGGATCGGCGGCATTGACCACATTGTCGGCCAGCCGCCGCGCCGGAAGCGAACGCAGCATGTCCGGGATCACGGCGAAGGACCAGATAGGCAATCCACACCGCGATCGTCGCATAGAAGCTCGACGAAGGATGCCACCGCCAAGCCCATAAGCCACATGGGCGACTTGCCGTTGCGGATGGCGTGATAGGCCAGCGCCAGGCTTACGAATAAGATACCGATCATCAAAGGATTGAAGTAACCCACGCGTAATCCGATCCCCTAATTCTGCTTCTCGAACTTTCCGTTCGGCGTTTCTTTCCAGTATGTCACGTCATGTCCGGCGGCCCTGGCGTCTTTCCATGCCGCGCGGGCGCCCGCAAGGGCCTGCGCATCGCGGCCATCGAACAGCAGCACCACGCGGGCAAGACCCGAAAGCCCCGACCAGTCGGCCGGCAGGGCACCGCCGACATAAAAGAAGATCTGGGCCAAATTGGGATTGCCGTCCTCCACCGTGATCAGCACCGGCTGGTCCGCCGCTTCGCCGTCGCCCAGCTGCGCATGCGGCAGGAAGCACTGGTCGTCATAGGTCCATAGCAGGGTATCCAGCGCGTCGGAGCGTTCGGACAAATCGGTCTTGATCGCCGCCCGCCAGCCGCGCTGCAGGGACTTCTCGACCAGGCCGGGCAGCACGTCCTCCAGCGAGCGGCGCTCAAGATGATAGAAAAGCGTCTCGGTCATGCTTCGTAATTCTCCTTCACCAGGCGGTTGAGCAGCCTGACGCCCCAGCCCGTGCCCCAGCTGGGGATCGCCGGCTTCTGTTCACCGTCCTGCCAGGCGACGCCGGCGATATCCAGATGCGCCCACACCGTGCCTTTCTCGATGAAGCGCAGCAGGAACTGGGCCGCGGTGATGGCGCCGGAATTGCCGCCGCCGATATTCTTCATGTCGGCGATCTTGGACCGGATCATCTTGTCATAGAAGGGGCCCAGCGGCAGGCGCCACACCCGCTCGCCGGTGTTGCGGCCCGCCGCCTGGATGCGCCGCACCAGCTGCGTCGTCGTTGGAAAACATGCCGGCATGTTCGGTGCCCAGCGTCTGCACGATGGCGCCCGTCAGGGTGGCCAGGTCGATCACCAGTTTGGGCTTGAAGCGGCGCTGGGTGTAGGTGAGCGCATCGGCCAGCACCAGCCGGCCTTCGGCATCGGTGTTGAGCACCTCGATGGTCTGGCCCGACAGCGAGTTCAGCACATCGTCGGGACGGAATGCGCCGCCGTCCGGCATGTTTTCCACCAGGCCGATCACGCCCACCGCGTTGACTTTCGCCTTGCGCGTCGCCAGCGCCAGCAGCGTGCCGGTGACGGCGGCGGCGCCCCCCATGTCGCCCTTCATGCCCTGCATGCCGGCGCCGGCCTTGAGCGAAAGCCCGCCGGAATCGAAACACACGCCCTTGCCGACCAAGGCGACGGGCGGGGCATTCTTCTTTTTGCCTTTCGGCGCGCCGTTCCACTGCATGACCACAAGCTGGCTCTCGCGCGCGCTGCCCTGGCCCACGCCCAGCAGCGCGCCCAAGCCGCGCTTCTTCATCTCGGCTTCGCCCAGGATTTCGACCTTGACGCCCAGCTTGGAAAGCGGGCCTTGGCGCGGCGCGCGAATTCGGCCGGATACAGCATATTCGGCGGCTCGTTGACCAGATCGCGCGCCAGGAAAATGCCGTCGGCGACCGCCGCCAGGCCGCGCATGGGCTTTCTTCGCCGCCGCCGGATCGGTGCGTGACGATCGCACCGTCTTCAGCGTCTTCTCATACTCGTCCAGGTTGCGGTGCGGTACTTGTTGAAGGCATAGCTTTTGAGCCGCGCCCCGAAAGCCAGATGCGCGGCGAGCTCCGCCTTCTTGACCTTGCTGCCCTTGGGAGCATCGATCTCGATGCTGGCCGCGGTCTCGCCCGACGCATATTAAGCCGGCCCACGATCTGGGCCCCCATGTCTCCAGCCCCTTCTCGTCAAGGGCCGCCGGCTTGCCCAGGCCCACCAGCAGCATGCGCGAGGCCTTCAGGCCCGCCGGCGCCAGCACCTCCAGCATCTGGCCCGGCTTGCCGGTGAAGCGGGAGAATTTCAGCGCCCGCGTCAGGGCGCCGCCGCTGGCCTTGTCCGCCCCGCCGCGCCGCGGCAGCAGCGAACCGCCCTCCAGCGCCCCCACCACCCAGGCCCCCTCGGGGATGTGACATCGGAAGGCGCGACAAAGGAAATCTGCATGCTATATCTCCGGAAAGGACAGGGTATTTGTGGGGAATATCCTAGTTCTGATGCTAGTTTAGGTCGAATCCAGCCGACCTCCAACAAGGGTCCCATGGAACGGATTGCACCCCAGGCGCGCCGGACAGCAGCAAGCCTACGCCCCAGGACCGGCGGCTGCCGCGACTGTCGCGCTATATCCTGCGCCAGCTGCTGGGACCGGTGGCGCTGTTCACCCTGCTGCTGACCAGCGTGATCTGGCTGTCACCCAGTCGCTCCGCCTGCTCGATCTCGTCATCAACCGCGGCCAGTCGGCGCCGACCTTCCTCTATCTGACTCTGCTTTTGCTGCCGAGCCGCTGGTCATCATCCTGCCGATCGCCTTCTTTGCCGGCACGCTGTATCACCCTGCAACGGCTCAAGGCGACAGCGAACTGGTGGTGATGGCGTCGGCCGGCTATTCGCTGCGCCAGCTCGCCGTGCCGGTGCTGGCCTGCGCCGGCCATCGTGATGGCGCTACCTATGTCTGCGGCCTGTATCTGATGCCGGCGGGCCAGCGCACGCTTGAGCGACAAGGTGTTCGACATCCGCGCCGACATCGGCCGGCGCCTGCTCAACGAAGGCGAATTCAACACCGCCGCGCCGGGCCTCACCGTCTTCATCCGCGAGCTCGCCCGCAATGGCGAGATCCGCGGCATCCTGGTGCACGACAATCGCGACCGCGCCCGCCCATCACCTATCTCGCCGAGAGCGGGCATCCTGGCCCAGACCCCGGCCGGCGCCCGCCTGATCATGCAGGACGGCACGATCGAGGCCAGCGGCCCAGGCCGGCGGGCAGTTGCAGGTGCTGCGTTTCGAGAGCTATACCTTCGACCTCGACCAGTTCGCCGGCCCGGCGCGCTACGCGCTGCGCAAGACCAACGAGCGCTATCTGGGCGAATTGCTGTGGCCGCCGGAAACCCGGGGCATGACCGCAGCGCGTCCGCAACGCCATTCTTCGCCGAAGCGCATAACCGGCTGGCCCAGCCGCTCTACTGCATCGCTTTTGCGCTGATCGCGCTGGCGGCGGTGATGCGCGGCCGGCGGCAACGCGGCAGCATCGCCCTGCGGATGACCGTCGCCGGCCTCGTGGCGGCGGGCCTGCGCATCGCGGCTACGGCGTGAAGGGCTGGCGCAGCGCAATCCTCCGCTGGTTGCTGCTGTTCTACCTGCTGCCGCCTTGGGGGCCGCGGGCTGCCATCGCCGTGCTGGCGGGCTATGCGCCTTCGGTGCATGCTGGCGCGCTGGCGCGGCCATGCCCTGAGCGGCACGCGCGCATGAGCTGGTCCTGGACGCTCTATCGCTATCTGGCGGTGCAATTCTTGATCGGCGTCGGTCGTGGTCTATGCCGTCTTCCTGGTGCTGGCCTTTTCCATCGACATCGTCGACCTGCTCAACCGCACCGCCGGCAGAATGTTGCCCGGCGTCACCGCCGTGGGCATGGCGGTGCTGCAGCTGCCCGATCTGGGCCAGAAAATGCTGCCCTTCGCCGTCCTGCTGGGCGGCGTCTTCACCTTCGTGCGCCTGTCGCGCACGCCAGCGAACTGGTGGCGACCCGCGCCGCGGGCGTGTCGGCCTGGGATTTCCTGGCGCCGCCGCTGACCGTGGCGGTGTTGCTCGGCGTCTTCGCCGTGACGGTGTTCACGCCGATTTCGGCGCGGATGTTCTCCGAATTCGCCGGCCTGGAGGCGCACTATATCAAGGGCCAGGCCTCGCCAGCTCGCGGTCTCGCATCAACGGACTGTGGCTGCGCCAGGGCGACGCCGCCAGCAATCGGTCATCCATGCCCTGCGCGTCGCCGACCAGGGCGCGCATCTGGAAAACGTCGATCGTGCTTCCTCTACGGCGCCAGCGACCGTTTCCTCGGCCGCATCGACGCCAAATCGGCGCAGTCTGCAGGATCATTATCTGGCTGCTGAACGACGCCTGTGTGTCGGACGACGCGCGGCATCGCCGGTCCATCACGACCTACGCCTTCCCACCACCCTGACGCCGGCGCAGATCCAGGAAAGCTTCGCCTCGCCCGACACGCTCTCGTTCTGGGACCTGCCCGGCTTCATCCGCGCCGCCCAGGCCGCCGGCTTTTCGGCATCGCGCTACCAGCTCTATTTCTACACGCTCTTGCCCTGCCGGCCCTGTTCGCGGCGATGGTGTTCATGGCGGCGAGCTTTTCGCTGCGGCTGGCGCGCGAGGGCGGCATGGCGCAAGTGATCCTGTTCAGCGCCGCCGCGGCTTCGGCGTCTATTTCTTTCAGCGACGTGACCAACGCGCTGGGCCGTTCGGGCGTCCTGCCGTCGCGCTGGCGGCGACGGCGCCGGCCATGGCCGCCATCCTGATCGGCATGACTCTGGTCTTCCACCAGGAGGACGGCTGATGCGCGCCTGCCGTCCTCCGTCTCACGGCTGCTGATCGCCTGCGCCCTGATTCCCCAGCTGGCGCAGGCCGCCGCAGCCCGGCGCCGCGGATGCCGCGCCGCCGGCAAGGAGGCGCCGATCCTGCTGCAGGCCGACGAGATCGTCTATGACAGCGAGGCCAAGACGGTCTCGGCCGTCGGCCATGTCGAGATCGCCGACGACGGCCGCATCCTGCTGGCCGACCGCGTCGACTACGACCAGGCGAGCGACAAGGTGACGGCGCAGCGGCCATGTCAGCCTCACCGACACCAACGGCAATGTCGCCTTCGCCGATCATGTCGTGCTGAGCGACCATATGCGCGACGGCGCGCTTGAGGGGTTCGGCGCCCTGATCGGCAAGAACGGGCGGCTGGCCGCCAGCAGCGCCCAGCGCGTCAACGGCAACACTCGTGATCGCCCGCCGCACCATCTATTCACCCCTGCAAGATCTGCAACCAGCCGGGCCAGCGCACGCCCGCTGTGGCAGGTCAAGGCGGAGCGCGTGGTCTATGACCAGACCAAGCACAAGGTGCGCTTCCGGAACGCCATCATCGAGGTCGAGGGCGTACCGGTGGCATTGTTGCCGCCCATCTGTCGATGCCTGATCCCACGGTGCGCTATGCCAGCGGCCTGTTGACGCCGGAATTCGGCAACTCCACCAAGATCGGCTATTTCACCCGCCTGCCGGTCTATATCTCGCCTCTCGCAGAGCCAGGACATCACGGTCGCGCCGATGCTGTCCACGCTGGGCGGCGACGTGCTGGAGGGGGAATATCGCAATCGCTGGAACAGCGGCGGCTTGTGGCTGCAGGGCAGCGGCGCCTACAATTCCGATGGCGGATTGTCGGGAAGCCCCGGCGCGCAGACCTACGGCCATCTCTTCGGTTCGGGCCGCCAGCGCTCTCAACAAGTACTGGCGTGCCGGATTCGACGTCCAGACCACCAGCAACAGCGCCTATATGCGCTTCTACGACGTCTCGTTCCTCGACCGCCTGGTCAACGACATCTTCGTGGAAGGCACGCCCGGGCGTTCGCGCTTCGCGCTTTCGAGTTATTATTTCCAGGGCTTGCGCTCCACCGACATTGCCGCGCAAATCCCCTACATCCTGCCCAGGCTGGAATTCTCCTACATTCCGGTTCGCAAGGTGGCGGGCGGCTCCTTGCGCTTCGACCTTAATGGCGCGGCCATCGGGCGCGACAATCAGCGCAACGACCAGCGCATAACCGGCGAGTTCAACTGGAAGAAACCATTCGTGTTCGGCAACGGCCAGCTGTGGACCGTGGTGATCGACGCGCGCGGCGACGCCTATCATTTCGACACGCCGAGCTCGGGTCCGCCGCCCACCACCGATGCCACATTGGAACGCGGCACCGCCTATCTGGGCGCTGGACTGGCGCTGGCCCTTTGTCGCCAATGGCAGTCCCGGCCATTCCTATGTGCTCCAGCCCATCGCGCAGTTGGTCGCCCAGCCCTATGGCGGCAATCCGCGCGGTCTTCGGATCGAGGATTCCCAGTCCTTCGAGTTCGACGACAACAATATTTTCAGCTTCAACCAGGTACCGGGATACGACCTGATCGAAAGCGGTCCGCGCGCCAATATCGGCGCCATGGCCGAGGCGCTGTTTCCCGGCGGCCGGGTGGAAGCCCAGGTCGGCCAGACCTATCGCCTCAAGCCCGATCCGCTGTTCGCCAGTTTTTCCGGCAACCGGGGGGCGTCGTCGGACGTGGTCGGCAGCTTTTCGGTCAAGTTCCCCCATCTGGACCTGACCGACCGCATCGACATGGACCGCGGCAACGGCACCGTGCGGCGCCATGAAGTCTATATCACGGGCAGCTACAACCGGTCCTCGCTGCAGGTGAGTTACGTCCAGTTGCCGCAGTCGGTGGTGAATTTGGGGCTGCCCAGCCGCGAGGAAGTCAACGTCCAGGCCGACGTCAATGTCTGGCGCAACTGGCAGGTCTTCGCCGCCGCCCAGCGCGACCTCAGCAACAGCCAGTTCCTCAACACCGAATATGGCCTGGGGTATGAGGATGAATGTCTCGCCATTTCATTGGCTTACCGCCGCAAGTATATTTCGGACGTGATCCAGGGCCTGCCGCCTTCCACCTCGGTGATCCTGCGATTCAACCTGAAGACGGGGGACAGCCCCATTCAGCCTTTCAGCCTGTTCCCCCGCGACGTGTTTGCGCTGGCCCATCCGTGAGGCGCAAAACCCAAAGTTCCGGCGCGGCCCCGGTCCGCTCCCCCCGCAAGCAGGGCGGACCGCCCGTAAGCCCTTGCTTTACGGCCCCTTCCCCGGCGGAGCTACAAGGCTTGATAAGGCCGAGAATTTCCGTATTTTGGCAGAGGGTTAGGGGGTCTGGCGGAGCGCCATCGATGCACCCTTGCTATGGCCGAAGATCAAGATCGATGATGCGAATTGCCTCCACCCTGTTGCTGGGCGCTGCCGTACTGGCTGGCGCGAGTGCCGCGAGCATCGCGCAAGGCGCCAGCGTCGGGCTGCTGCCGGCGGTGCCGCCGTTGAAATCCGGTCTTCGCCAGGCCGCGGTCATTCCTTCCAAGCCATCGTCCGCCAGTCCGGCGCCCGTGGCGGCGGCGCCGCCCACCGCCCAGGATACCGCCGCCAGCCAGGACGCCGCCACCCAGCCGCCCCAAGCCTCCGCCACCGATGCTGCGCCACCGATGCTGCGGAAGGCCCGGTGCAGGAAGCCAAGAACAACAGCGCCGGACTGATCGACGCCACTTCGGACCACAATCCCAACGATTCCGATTCCATCGTGGCCACGGTGAATGACGAGACGATCTCCGATTTCGAGCTGCGCCAGCGGGTTGCGCTGTATCTCGCCCTCAACGGCATCCAGCAGCTGACGGCGGAACAGCGCGACCACATTCGCGGCCAGATCCTGGAAGTGCTGGAAAGCGAAAAGCTCCAGCTTCAGGAAGCGGTGAAAAAGAAGATCACCGTCAGTCCGGTCGAGGTCGACAAGCGCATCAACGCCATGATCGAGGATTATCATTTCACCATCCAGCAGCTGCGCGAGAACCTGGCCAAAGCCGGTGCCAGCGAAGACGCGCTGCGCGCCCAGCTCACGGCCTCCATCGCCTGGCAGAAAGCGGTGCAGGACGAGTATGCCGAACAGGTGAACATAACCCCGCAGATGGTGGACGAGGAGATGGCGCGCTATGCCGAGAGCGCCAACAAGCCCCATTTTCGCGTGGTGGAGATTTTTCTCCCCGTCGACAATCCCGAACAAGACGCCAAGGTGAAAAAAGACGCCGAGGAAGTGGAAACCCAGTTGCGCCAGGGCGCCCCCTTCCCCGCCGTTGCGCGCCAGTTCAGCCAGCATCCGTCGGCGGCGACCGGCGGCGACATGGGCTGGATCAATGACGGCCAGCTGGCGCCGGAACTCAATACCGCCCTGGAAAAGCTGCAGGTCGGCGCCATCACCGACCCGATCCGGTCCACCGGCGGCTACTACATCCTGGGCCTGCGCGAACGGCAGGAGCCGCTGGGCACCAAGATTGCCGACGTCCCCACCGGGTCCGTGGGACCGGCGGGAACCTTGCCGCTGGCCCGCCTTCTGTTCCCCGTCGATCCGCGCAGCCCCAAGGATCGGCTGGAAGAAATCGTCAAGGTGGCGACGCAGATCGAGCAGCATTATGGCGGCTGCGGTCAGCTGGAAGAGTTGCACAAGAAGATGAACGGTACGGTCTTCATGGAGCTGGGCGATGCCAAGCTCGCCGATCTCAGCCCGCAGATTCAGGAGGCGATGAAGAACACCCATCCCGGCGAGGCCGCACCGCCTTTCCTGTCGGAAGCGGGCGTCGAACTGATCGGGCGCTGCGACAAGAAGATCGAGATCAAGACCGCCTATGTCATGCCCACCCGCCAGGAGGTGGAAGATCAGCTGTTCCAGAACCAGATCGCCGCCCTGGCGCGGCGCTATCTGCGCGACCTGAAGCGCGACGCCAATATCCAGGTGCGCGACAACAGCAGACCCGATGCCCTTATTCGCTGAGGGCGAAGCGGCAGACGAGCAGGCTGCCGGCGAATTTCGAGGATACCCCGCCAAGACGGCGCCTGACGCCCCGATCCTGATGACGATGGGCGAGCCGTCGGGGATAGGGCCGGAAGTCGTGCTGGCCGCCTTCGCCCATTTCGGCGGCAGGATCGGACGGCGGCCGCTGAAACTGGTGGGCGATGCCGGGGTCTTTTCCTCCCGCGCCGATGCGCTGATCGCCACCGCCGCGCCCGTCACCGCCACGCCCGGGCGCCCCGACAGCGCCAACGCCGCGGCGGTCACCCAGGCCGTCGAAATCGCGGTTGCGTCCTGCCTGGCGGGCGAGGCCGCCGCGCTCGTCACCGCCCCCATTCACAAGGCGGTCCTGAACGCGGCGGGCTTCGGCTTTCCCGGCCATACCGAATTTCTTGCCCATCTGACCGGCGCGCGCCGCGCGGTGATGATGTTGGCAAGCGACAAGTTGCGGGTGGTGCCGCTGACCATCCATCTGCCGATCGCCGACGTGCCGGGGGCGATCAGCAAGCAGGCGGTGTTCGATACCGGCGAAATCGTCCTGACCGCCCTGCGCCGCGATTTCGGAATCCTCAATCCACGGCTGGCGGTGGCGGGGCTGAACCCCCATGCCGGCGAGGACGGCATGCTGGGGCACGAGGAGCGCGCGGTGATCGCCCCCGCCATCGCCGCGCTGGCGGCGCGGGGCTTCCATGTCCGCGGTCCCCTGTCGGCCGACACGCTGTTCCATGAGGAGGCGCGCAAGCGCTACGACGCGGCCTTGTGCATGTATCACGACCAGGCGCTGATCCCGATCAAGAGCCTGAGCTTCTGGGACGGCGTGAATGTGACCTTGGGACTGCCGATCGTGCGCACCTCGCCCGACCATGGCACGGCGCTGGATATCGCGGGCACCGGCAAGGCCGATGCCCGCAGCATGATCGCCGCGGTGAAGATGGCGGCGGATATGGCCGATGCCAGAAGCCGATAAAAACCGGGCCGATGCGTTGCCGCCCCTGCGCGACGTGATCGCCGCATACGGTCTGGCGGCAAAAAAATCGCTGGGCCAGAATTTCCTGTTCGATCTCAATCTCACCCGCAAGATCGCCCGGGCGGCGGGCGCGGAAGATGGCGGCGTCTTCTACGAAGTCGGCCCCGGTCCCGGCGGCCTGACCCGCGCGCTGCTCAGCGAGGGCGCGGACAGGGTGATCGCGGTGGAACGCGACGGGCGCTGCCTGCCGGCACTGGAGGAAATCGCGCGGGCCTGGCCGGGGAAATTGCAGGTGATCGCGGATGACGCGCTGGCGCTGGAGGAGGCCGCGTTCTGCCCCCCGGCGCGCGCATCGCCGCCAACCTGCCCTACAATGTCGGCACGGCGCTGCTGATCAAATGGCTGACGGTGCCGCACTGGCCGCCATTCTGGGCCAGCCTGACCTTGATGTTCCAGAAGGAAGTGGCCCAGCGCATCACCGCCAGGCCCGGCGGCGAGCATTATGGACGGCTGTCGGTGCTGGCCCAATGGCGCTGCACCGCGAAGATCCTGTTCGACGTCAATCGGGGCGCCTTCGTGCCGCCGCCGTCCGTCACCTCGGCCATTGTGCGGCTGGAACCGCGCCCCACGCCACTGGCGCCCGCCAATCTGGCGGATCTGGAGAAAGTCACCGCCGCAGCCTTCGGCCAGCGCCGCAAGATGCTGCGTCAGAGCCTCAAACCGCTCGGCGGAGACGAGGCCTGCTGGACAGAGCGGGGATCGACCCGACGGCGCGCCCGGAAGACCTGAGGATCGAGGAATTCGCCGCGCTGGCGCGGGCGCTGCGCGCCTAGTCCTCGCGCATCAGCTTTTGCACGAATTTGGCAAGGCCCGGCTGGCGGGCGCGGCGGCTGCGCTCGACGCGCAGGATCTCCTCGAGCGATCCCATGGCATGCTGGATATCGTCGTTCATCAGCAGATAGTCGTATTCGGCCCAATGGCTGATCTCGTCGCTGGCCTTGGCCATGCGCTGGCGCACGACCTCCTCGGAATCCTGCGCGCGGTTCCGCAGGCGCCGCTCCAGCTCGGCGTGGGAGGGCGGCAGCACGAAGACGCTGACCAGATCGTCGCGCGCCTTCTCCTTCAGTTGCTGGGTGCCCTGCCAGTCGATGTCGAACAGCACGTCCTTGCCCGCCGCCAGCGCCTCCATCACCGGCGCGCGGGGCGTGCCATAGTGATGGCCGAACACCTGGGCGTGTTCCAGGAATTCGCCGGCGTCAACCATGGCGTCGAATTTCCGGGCGTGACGAAGAAATAATCCTTGCCGTCGATTTCATTGGGCCGCGGGGGGCGGGTGGTGGCGGACACGGACATGACGATGTCGCGGTCGCTTTGCAGCAGGCGGCGCGACAGGGTGGTCTTGCCCGCGCCCGACGGCGAGGACAGCACCAGCATCAGGCCGCGGCGGTCGATATCTTCATTCGACATTCTGGGCCTGCTCGCGGAACTGGTCGATCACCGCCTTCAGCGCCAGCCCGATGCGGGTCAGTGCGATGTCGGCGGATTTCGAGCACAGCGTGTTGGCCTCGCGGTTGAATTCCTGGGCCAGGAAATCCAGCTTGCGGCCCACGCCCTTGCCCTGGCGCGATCAGGGCGCGCGCTCCTGGACATGGGCCGTCAGCCGGTCCAGTTCCTCGCGCACATCGGCCCTGACCGCCAGCAGCGCCACTTCCTGCGCCAGCCGCTCCTCGGAAACCGGCGCCGCATCCAGCAATTCCTTGACCTGCGCCGTCAGCCGCGTCGCGCAAGGCAGCCGGCTGGGCCGCCGCCAGACGTCGCGCCTGCGCCACCAGGCCCTCGATTTCGTCGATCTGGGCGCCAGAAGCGCGGCGAGCTTGGCGCCTTCGCCGCAGCGCTCCTGCGCCAGCGTGTCGAACGCCGCCGCCAGGCTTTCCAGGATGGCGGCATCGCGGTGCGCCCGCGCCATCGGGTCCAGCACGCGGCCTCGTCCTGCCACGATCACGCCCTTGAGCGCCAGCAGGCCGTCGACCCGCGCCGGCGCCAGGCCGGTCTCGGCGGCGACCTCGCGCGCGATCCTGACCGCGCTGGCCAGTGCCGCGGCATCCACCGCAAGGCCCGCGCGCGTTTTCCTGCGGTCTCCATGGTCAGCGAAATCTGGAATGCGCCGCGCTGGAAGCGTTCGCCGGCAAGTCGCCGGGCCGGCGCCTCGATCCCGTCAAAGCCGGGCGGCGTGCGCAGGCGCATATCCAGGCTGCGGCCGTTGACGCTCTTGGCCTCCCAGCGCCAGCGCAGCCCTTCATGGCTGCCTGCGCTTTCGGCAAATCCGGTCATGCTGGCAAAGGTCATGTTGCTGCTCCGAAGGCGGTGCAACCTAACGCGCGGGACAAGCGCCTGTCACCTGTGACGGGTGGTGCTTTTCTTGTGCCGTGCCGCCGGGGGCAATTTCGGCAGACTGGGATCCACGACCGTGACGGTGGTGTTGTCCGGGCCCGCACTGGGCTCGACCCGCCGGCCCTGTGGCGCCTGATTCTGGCGTTCGATGGCGCGGTAGGCCGCGACGTTGCGGGCCTGCTCGGCGATGCTGGAGGCGAAGACATGGCCGCCATTGCCGTTGGCGACGAAAAACAGATCGTCGCTGGTCTGCGGATTCAGCACGGCGGCGATGGCGTCCTTGCCCGGATTGCAGATCGGCGCCGGCGGCAGGCCGGCGATCACATAGGTGTTGTAGGGCGTGGCGCCGTTCCAGCTCGCTCTGGCGGATGCCGCGGCCCAGCGGATAGCCCTTGGTCAGGCCGTAGATGATGGTCGGATCGGATCTGCAGCCTCATGCCGATCTTGCAGCCGGTTGACGAAGACCGAGGCGATATGGCGGCCGCTCCTGCGGCAGTGCGGTTTCCTTTTCGACGATGGAGGCCAGGATCACCGCCTCCTCCATCGTCTTCAAGGGCAGGCCGTCCGCGCGCTTGGCCCATTGCTGGGCCAGGAAGTCGCTGTCTGCGCCTTCTCCATCTGGGCCAGCAGTCCGGGCGCGGGTTTCGCCGCGGGTGAAGAGATAGGTTTCCGGCAGCAGGCTGCCTTCGGCCGGCACCGGGCCGGCATCGCCGGTCAGCACCGGGTCGGCGTGACCAGCTTCCAGATCATCTCGCTGGTCAGGCCTTCGGCGGCGGTGAGCTTGTGCTGGATGGATTTGCCCGCCACCAGGATCGCGGCGACGGCCGCCATGCGCTTGCGAGGGAATGGCATATTCGCCGGCCTTGAGCTTGTCGGCCAGTCCGCGCAGCCGCAGGTCCAGCTCGAACAGCAGGCCGAACTTCGATCACGCCCGCTCGCGCTGGAGCATCTGCGCCACCGCATGGGCATGCGGCCCCGGCGTGATCAGCACGATGGTCTGCTTGCCGCCGGCAGCCCGGGCGAATCCCGGCGCCTCCCAGGCGGCGACGCCCCACTCCGACCACCCCGGCGGCAATGACCGCAAGGATTACGCATGATGAAGATAGAATTTTTCGTCACAGCTTGCTGAGGATCAGCGCGGCATTGGTGCCGCCGAAGCCGAAGGAGTTGGACATGGCGACATCGACCTCGCGCTTCTGCGCCTTGTGCGGCACCAGATCGATGCTCGGTGTTCGACGTCGGGATTGTCGAGATTGATGGTGGGCGGCACGATCCCGTCGCGCATCGCCAGCAGGCAGAAGATCGCTTCCACCGCGCCGGCCGCGCCCAGCAGATGGCCGATCGAGGATTTGGTCGAGGACATGGCCGTCTTGGCCGCGGCATTGCCGAGCAGCCGCTCGACCGCGCCCAGCTCGATGCCGTCGGCCATGGTCGAGGTGCCGTGGGCATTGACGTAGTCGATGTCGGACGGCGCGATGCCGGCGCGCTTCAGCGCCATCTGCATGGCGCGGAAGCCGCCATCGCCGTCTTCGGACGGCGCGGTGATGTGATAGGCGTCGCCCGACAGGCCATAGCCCTTCACTTCGCCATAGATCTTCGCGCCGCGCGCCTTGGCGTGCTCATATTCCTCCAGCATCACGACGCCGGCGCCCTCGCCCATCACGAAACCGTCGCGGTCCTTGTCATAGGGGCGCGAGGCCTTTTCGGGCGTGTCGTTGAAGGCGGTGGACAAGCGCGCGGCAGGCATTGAAGCCGGCGATGCCGATGCGGCAGATGGCGCGCTTCCGCGCCGCCCGCCAGCATCACATCGGCATCGTCCAGCGCGATCAGGCGCGCCGCATCGCCGATGGCGTGCGCGCCGGTGGCGCAGGCCGTCACCACCGAATGGTTGGGGCCCTTGTAGCCATGCTCGATCGAGACATAGCCGGACACCAGATTGATCAGCCGGCCCGGAATGAAGAAGGGCGACAGCCGGCGCGGGCCCTTCTCGTGCACCAGGATCGAGGCTTCCTCGATGCCGGTGCAGGCCGCCGATGCCCGAGCCGATCAGCACGCCGGTGCGGTAGCGCTCCTCCTCGGTCTTGCGGCTCCCAGCCCGAATCGGCGACCGCCTGCTTGGCGGCGGCCAGGCCATAGATGATGAAATCGTCCATGCGCCGCTGTTCCTTGGGATCGACCCACTGGTCGGGATTGAAGGTGCCGTCGGTGCCGTCGCCGCGCGGCACCTGGCAGGCGATCTTGGTCGCCAGATCGTCGATCTTGAATTTGGTGATGGCGCTGGCGCCGGATTGCCGGCGAGCAGGCGCGACCAGGTCTCCTCCACGCCGCAAGCCAGCGGCGTGACCAGACCCAGGCCCGTGACGACGACCCTGCGCATCGGCTTAGGACCCTTGCTGCCGGATCAGGCGGCGTTCGCCTTGTCGATGTACTTGACGGCGTCGCCGACGGTCACGATGGACTCGGCCGCGTCGTCGGGAATTTCGATGCCGAATTCCTCTTCGAACGCCATCACCAGCTCGACGGTGTCGAGGCTGTCCGCGCCCAGGTCTTCGATGAAGGACGCGGTGTCGGTGACCTTGTCGGCATCGACATTGAGATGTTCGACGACGATCTTCTTCACGCGCTCGGCAGTATCGCTCATGGACTTGTAAGCCTCTCCTAGATTGTCAACGCCGCGCATTGTGAGAACGGCCGCGGCGCACACAATCTGCGGTGCTTCGTGAGGTGGCCGGTTTGGTAACATAAACCTTCACGGTCTCGCCAACATTAGCGCTTAAGCCTATTGATATTACTATCAGATCATCGCCATGCCGCCATTGACGTGGAGGGTCTGGCCGGTGACATAGGCCGCTTCCTCGCTGGCCAGATAGACGACGGCGGCGGCGATTTCCTGCCGGCGTGCCCATCCGCCCGGCCGGAATTCGCTGCGCGGATCGTCTCTTTCTGCGGCGTCGCGTCAGCGCCTCGGTCATCGGCGTCTGCGATGAAGCCCGGGCGCCACGCAATTGACGGTGATGTTGCGGCGAGGCGACCTCGGCGGCCAGCGATTTGGTCATGCCGACCAGGCCCGCCTTGGCGGCGGCATAATTGCCCTGGCCCGGATTGCCGGTGGTGCCGACCACGCGAGGTGATCGGGATGATGCGGCCCCAGCGCTTTTTCATCATGCCGCGCAGCACGGCGCGCGACAGGCGGAAGGCGGCGGTGAGATTGACCGCGATCACCTGGTCCCATTCCTCGTCCTTCATGCGCATGAAGAGATTGTCGCGGGTGATGCCGGCATTGTTGACCAGGATGTCGATGGGCGCGCCCGCCGCTTCCTCTGCCGCCTTGGGCAGGGCCTCGACCGAGGCGGGGTCGGACAGATTGGCCGGGGCGATGAAGGCGCTTGCCGCCCAGCTCGGCCTTCACCGCGTCCAGCGCTTCGGCGCGCGTGCCCGACAGCACCACCGTCGCGCCCTGGCCATGCAGCGCCTTGGCGATGGCGCCGCCGATGCCGCCGGAGGCGCCGGTGACCAGTGCCGTCTTTCCCGGTGAGATCGAACATCAGAGCGCCTTTCGCGAAAGCTTCGATGTCGGCGGGCAGTGTCCAGCGTAACGGTCGCAAGCTCCTTGTCGATGCGCTTGACCATGCCGGTCAGCACCTTGTTGCCGCCGAATTCCACCGTCGTGTCGACGCCCAGGCCCTGCGAAGGCCAGAACGCTTTCGCGCCAGCGCACGCGGCCGGTCACCTGTTCCACCAGCAAGCGGCGGACATGGTTCGGGCTCGCTGGCCTCGCGCGGCCGTGACATTGGCCAGCACCGGCACGGCCAGCGGACGGATGGTGACGCCGGCCAGCGCCTCGGCCATGCGGTCGGCGGCGGGCTGCATCAGCGGGCAATGAAAGGGCGCGGACTGACCGCCAGCGGCATGGCGCGCTTGATGCCCTTGGCCTTGGCGATCTCGCCGGCGCGCGCCAGCGCGTCCATGGTGCCGGAAATCACCACCTGGCCCGGCGCATTGTCATTGGCGACGACGCAGACCCCGCCGGGCGGCGGCCGCGTCCTTCGCCACCGCCTCGGCCTGTTCGATTTCCGCGCCGATCAGAGCGGTCATCGCGCCCTCGCCCACCGGCACCGCCGACTGCATCGCCTGGCCGCGCGTTTTCAGAAGCCGCGCCGTGTCGGCCAGGCGTGAAGGCGCCGGCGGCGCACAGCGCGGAATATTCGCCCAGCGCTGTGACCGGCGACCAGACGCGCGTGCTTGGCGACATCCAGGCCCACTTCCCGTTCCAGCACGCGCACCACCGCGATGGAGGCGGCCATGATGGCGGGCTGGGCGTTTTCGGTCAGGGTCAGATCGGCTTCCGGTCCCTCCCACATCAGTCTGGACAGCTTCTGCGACAGCGCGTCGTCCACTTCCTGGAAGACCTCGCGGGCGGGCGCGAAAGCCTCGGCAAGGCCTTGCCCATGCCGACCGCCTGGCTGCCCTGTCCGGGGAAAAGAAATGCGCGAGTCATTGCGGGGCGAGACAAATCAAGAGGACCTCACAGAGTCAAGCGATGCGAAAATCGGGGTGTGTCCTAATTTGACGGCTTGATAGCCGAATTAACCGCTGCACCCAATTTCTGCAACAGTTCGGTTCGCTCAGTCGGCTGGAGATTGGTTTTTAACATCTCCGCTGTGGTTGTCGTCCAAATCGGCCCTCCCCACCTGGGGTCCTCACGATAACGTGGCACTATCTGCCAATGAAGGTGGGGAACAACGTTGCCCATTATTTCGACGTTGATGTGGTCAGGTCGCAAGGTTTGCACCATTGCTCTCTCGGCAGCATACAGGTCGGCACAGAATGCCGACCACTCTTCCAGGGAAAGTTGGTCGGGCCTCACGGCGTGCCGAATGTCTAGAACAAGAAGGCAATGGCCTCGATAGGTTTGGTTAGACGATAGATACAATGAAGAAACATTTAGCCTCGTGACCAAATCCCAATGCTCATTGGAAACAGTCCGAGACTGACAAAAGGGACAACTCAATCCCTTGGCCCAGTCTTCCCATCGTGTCGCTGAGGACTCCATAATCATTTATGCCGATGTTTGCTCCACCAATTCCTCAAGCGACCACATCCTATCAGAAATGCCCGCCGCCATGGCATGAGACTCTCAATTACTTTGCGCTGTATTCGAGAAAAACGCCCGTCCGATCACGATCACCGACACGCCCGCCAGCACCAGCATCCCCGCCAGCAGCATCATGCCCAACGTGTAGTTGCCGGTGGCCTGCCGCGCCCAGCCCATCAGGTAAGGCCCGAAGAAGCCGCCCAGATTCGAAAAACTGTTGAGCAGCGCCAGCCCCGCCGCCGCCGCGGTGCCGCGCAGCAGCGCGGTCGGCAGGGTCCAGAACACCGCCAGCGCCGCATAGATGCCGCAGCAGGCCAGGCAAAAGGACGCGAACACCGCGACAGGGTTGTTCAGCAGCACCGCCCCCGCCATGCCGACGGCGCCCGCGAAGGCCGCGAACGCCACATGGCCCGCCCGCTCGCCGCGCCGGTCGCTGGAATAGCCCAGCGCCACCATCGCCCCCATCGCCAGCAGATAGGGCAGCGCCACCAGGAAACCGGTCTGGATGTTGGAATAGCCCATCGCCTTGATCATCTGCGGCTGCCACAAATTGAGGCCATAGAGCGCGATGACGATGGAGAAGTCCGGGATCATCAGGATCCAGATGCGCCGGTCGAGCAGCATCTCCTTCAGGCCGTGCAGCGCGCCGATCTTGGAATCATCAAGCCGGTCGGCGGCCAGCCGCGCGGCGATGATGTGCTTGTCGTCCTCGCTCAGCCAAGCCGCCTTTGCCGGACCGTCGGGCAGCAGCCACAAGGCGGCAATGCCGAACAGCAGCGAGGGGATGCCTTCCAGCAGCAGCATCCATTGCCAGCCCTGCAGGCCGTGGCCGGAAATCCCCAGCAGCCAGCCCGACAGCGGCGCCCCGATCACATTGGACAGCGGCACGCCCGCCAGGAACAAGGCGATGAACCGCGCCCGCGTCGCGGCCGGAAACCAGTAGGTCATGTACAGCACCATGCCGGGATAAAGCCCGGCCTCGGCCGCACCCAAAAGAAAGCGGGCAAGCGAAAAACTGACCGGGTCTTTGACGAATGCCGTCAGCATCGACAGCAGGCCCCAGGTGACGCAGATGCGGCACATCCACAGCCGCGCGCCGACCTTTTGCAGCATCAGGTTGGAGGGCACCTCGAACAGGAAATAGCCCCAGAAGAAGATGCCGGCGCCGAAGCCGTAAGCCTCGGGCGAAAAGCCCAGGTCGCGGTTCATGGTCAGGGCCGCGAAGGAGATGTTCACCCGGTCCAGGAAGCTGGCGACATACATCAGCGCCATGAAGGGGATCAGCCGCCAGGCCGCCCGCGCCAGGATGCGGTCGGAAGGATCGGGCATCAGGACTTGGCTTGGAAGCTGCGCGACATCGCCGCCATGGAAATCGCCGCCACGATCGGCACCGCGACGCAGAACCACAGCCCGGCCTTGTAGTCGCCGGTCAGCTCGCGCATCCAGCCCATCATGGCGGGGCCGAAGAAGCCGCTGAGATTGCCGAAACTGTTGATAAGCGCGAAGGCGCCCGCCGCCGCGGTGCCGCCCAGGAACAGCGGCGGCACGGTCCAGAAGGTCGCCAGGCCCGCAAACACCCCCCCGAGGCCAGGCAGAAGCCGATGACGATGACCACGACATTGTCGCCCAGCGCCGCGACGGCAAAGCCGAACGCCGCCAGCAGCGCCGACAGGCAGAAATGCAGCACGCGCCGCCCGGTGCGGTCGGACGACACCCCGAACGCCCACAGGATCGACAGCGACACGACATAGGGGATCATCACCACGAAGCTGGTCTGCAGGTTGGTATAGCCCATCGCCTTGACCATGGTGGGCATCCACAGGCCCAGCGCATAGATGCCGAACACGATGCAGAAATCGGGAATGATCAGGGCCCACACCCGCCAGTCCGCCATCATCTCGCCCAAGCCATGCACCTCGGCCCGGGGCTCCTGGGCCAGCCGCGCCAGCACGGTGGCCCGTTCGGAATCGCTCAGCCATCTGGCGGTGGCCGGATTGTCGGGCAGCCATAAAAGCACCACCAGCCCCAGCATCACCGTCGGCGCGCCTTCCAGCAGATACATCCATTGCCAGCCATGCAGTCCGCCGCCCTCGATGCCCAGCAGCCAGCCGGACAATGGCGAACCCACGATATTGGCGACCGGCACGCCCATGCAGAACAGCGCGATGATGCGCGCCCGGGTCGCGGCGGGAAACCAGTAGGTGAAATAGAGCAGGATGCCGGGATAAAGGCCGGCCTCCGCCAGCCCCAGCACGAAACGCATGGCATAAAAGCTGTAGGGCCCGTTGACGAAGGCGGTGGCCATCGACACCAGCCCCCAGGTCAGCATGATGCGGCAGATCCACAGCCGCGCCCCCACCTTTTCCATGATCAGGTTGGAGGGCACCTCGAACAGGAAATAGCCCAAGAAGAAAATGCCCGCGCCGACGCCATAGACCTCGGGCGAAAAGCCCAGGTCCTGGTTCATGGTCAGGGCGGCAAAGCCGACATTGACGCGGTCGAGGAAGCCGGCGATGTAAAGCACCAGGATCAACGGCACCAGCCGCCAGGCGGCGCGGCGCAGGATCGCGTCCGCCTCACTCCAGTCGCTTCCATGATTCCCCGCTTTTTGCCGCCGCGAGCCTTGAACAGGCGCGGGCGGATTACAAGTTCCGATCCCCTCTATAGTCCCGGACCAATTTCGGCGGTCCCTTGCGCGCCTCCCCGCCGCGTGTCTTTTGGCACCGGCGGCGGTTGCCGCAGCCGCAACAGGCGGCGGCCGCAGGCGTTAACCGGTTATTGCAAAGCGGTTTTTCCGCAAACTTGCCCTTTGCGGGGCTTTTCCCTATATACCCGCCCCTCAATGGCCGCGGTCGGCCGGGGCCCTCCTGTGGGAGGGTGCGCGCATGGTGCGCGTCCCGGACGAGCCAAGGCGAAATCGGGAACCCTCCCGCTTTCGTTCCGCGGCCAAAGGAAAGGACGCAGACATGGCTCTTTACGAGCATCTCCTGATCGCGCGCCAGGATATCAGCGCGCAGGCGGTGGACGCTCTGGCCACCCACCTCAAGACCATCGTCGAAGGCGAAGGCGGCAAGGTCGAGAAGCAGGAATATTGGGGCCTGCGCGGCCTTGCCTATCGCATCAAGAAGAACCGCAAGGGCCATTATGTGCTGCTCAACATCAACGCGCCGTCCGAGGCGGTGGTCGAGCTGGAACGCCAGCTCAAGATCAACGAAGACGTGCTGCGCTACATCACCGTCAAGGTGGACCAGTTCGACGTCTCGTCGAGCAAGAACCGCCGCGACGACAAGCCGACACGCCGCGAAGGCCGGAAGGCGAAGCCGCCGAGGAGACCGCACAATGAGTTTTGGTGGAAATCGTGAAGGCGGCGGCGAGCGGCGACGGAGGCGGCCGCGACCGCGAAGGCGGACGCGGCGGCGCGAGGACGGCGCCGCGCCGTCCCTTCTTCCGCCGCAAGAAGACCTGCCCCTTCTCGGGCGCCAACGCGCCCAAGATCGACTACAAGGACGTCAAGCTGCTGCAGCGCTACATTTCCGAGCGCGGCAAGATCGTGCCGTCGCGCATCACCGCGGTTCGCAACAAGAAGCAGCGCCTCCTGGCCAACGCGATCAAGCGCGCCCGCTTCATGGCGCTGCTGCCTTACGTCGTGAAGTGAGGGAGACGGACCATGCAAGTGATCCTGCTCGAACGCGTCGAGAAGCTGGGCCAGATGGGCGACGAAGTCCGCGTCAAGGACGGCTTTGCCCGCAACTTCCTGCTGCCCAAGAAGAAGGCGCTGCGCGCCACCAAGGCGAACCGCGAATATTTCCAGACCCAGAAGGCGCAGCTCGAAGCCCACAATCTGGAGCGCAAGAAGGACGCCGAAGCCGTCGCCAAGAAGCTGGACGGCAAGTCCTTCATCCTGATCCGCCAGGCCGGCGACCGCGGCCAGCTCTACGGCTCGGTCTCGCCCCGCGACATCGCCGACGCCATCGAAAAGGCCGGCTTCAAGGTCGACCGCACACCAGGTGCCGATCAGCCAGGCGATCAAGTCCATCGGCCTGTTCGCCATCCCGGTGGTGCTGCATCCGGAAGTGCGGGTGAACGTCACCGTCAATGTCGCGCGCAGCGAGGACGAAGCCGAGCGCCAGGCCCGCGGCGAAAATGTGCTGGCGGAGAAGACCGACGCAGAGGAAGCCGTCGTGGCCGCCGAGGAATTGTTCGAGGAAGGCGCCGGCCCCAAGACCGAGGAAGAAGGCCGAGGAAGCCGAAGCCGAGGCGTAATTTCCCGCACCGAATGAAAAAGGCCGGTCTCGCGACCGGCCTTTTTTTGTGCCGTCCGCGTCTTTTGCCGGCGGGTCAGTCCGCCAGCGACTTCTCCAGCTGATCCATCAGTGCGTTGGTGCCGTGTTCGCGGCTGCCGGCATCGTCATAGCCGTCGAGATAATCGCCATATTCGGTCAACACCAATCTGGTGCCGCCCTGGTCGGGCGCCATTTCGATCGCCGCCTGGGAGACGGAAATCTTGGTGCCGTCGAGATGCATGACATAGCTGTAGATGATGCGCCCGCCTTCCTGCGCGGTCGGGGGCACGATGTCGCGATAGATGCAGTCGAACGCGCTCACCATGCCGTTGGGATGGCGGCCGCTCAGGGTCTCGCGCCCGCCCTCGCGAAAGTCGAAGCTCTGCTCAAGCCGCTCCCAGCCCGGCGATGCGGCGAACCATTTGGCCTTGGCCTCCAGGCTGGCGAAGGCCTCGAAGACGCGGGCGGGCGCATGCTTCCAATGGCGGGTGATGGTGAAGCTGGCATGGGTGACGGATCGCTTCACATTTGCGCCGGACATCAGTGTTTTCCTTTCACATAGTGCAGGCGGATAACGCCGTTCTCGAACAGCTTGCTGGCGGCAAGGTTCAATTTCGTCCTGACCGCGCCCTGGTAGTAGGGGATGCCCGCGCCCAGCAGCACCGGGTTCTGCAAAATCCAGAACTCGTCGATCGCATCCAGCGCCAGGAAGGCATGCACCAGGCCGGGACTGCCGAAGATCAGCAGATCCGCACCCGATTGCTGTTTGTCGGCGAGAATATCCCCCGCATCGCGGCGCAATTGCACATTGTTCCAGTCGCATGCCGACAGCGTGCGCGAGAAGGTGAGCTTGGGTATCTGTTCCACCCAATGGGCGTGGCGGACTTCGCGTGAATCCGGCTTGTCCAGCAAGGCCGGCCAATGGGCGCGCATCATGTCGTGGGTGGTCCGGCCATAGACCGCGGCGCCGGCCGTATCGATCAGGCCGGTGACGTCCGCGAAGATCTCGTCATTGAGAGCGATCCAGTCCATCTCGCCCTGGGGCCCGGCGCAGAAACCATCCAGCGACACATGCATCAGGGAAATCAGCTTCCTCATTTTTCGTCCTCCGGTTTTGTCTCGTCCAGATAGGCCCCCAGCCGGTCGAGGCTGCGCTCCCACATCGCCCGGCGCGCGGCGACCCACTTTTCGACCTGGCTCAGCATCTGGGGGTCGATGCGGCAGGTCCGCACCCGCCCCACTTTGCGGCTGGTCACCAGGCCCGAATCCTCGAGCACCTTCAGGTGCAGCATGGCCGCCGGCAGCGACATCGGCAGGGGCCTGGCCAGCTCGCTGACCGTGGCGGGGCCCTGGACCAGGCGTTCCACGATGGCGCGGCGGGCCGGGTCGGCCAGGGCGGCAAAGGTCTTGTCCAGCTGATAGTTAAGCATGTGCTTAAGTTTCAACATTCAGCCCTGCCCGTCAAGCGGGGCAGCCCGGATTATTTTTGCCGGCCCAGCTGGGGTATGTTGCGCCCACGCAATTGGCCCCGGAGGTCCGCATGTCGGTTCAGACCCAGCTCAAGCGCATTACGGTTCCGCAGATCCGGGCCCACAAGGGGGGCAAGCCCATCGTCTGCCTCACCTGCTATCACGCCCATACCGCGCGGCTGCTCGACCCCCATGTCGACATCATGCTGGTGGGCGACAGCCTGGGCATGGTGATGCACGGACTGGAAAACACCTTGGGCGTGACCCTGGAGATGATGATCACCCACGCCAAGGCGGTGATGCGCGGCTCAAGCCGCGCGCTGGTGGCGGTGGACATGCCGTTCGGCAGCTACGAGGAAAGTCCCGCCACCGCCTTTCGCAATGCCGCCCGCGTGATCCAGGAAACCGGCGCCACGGCGGTAAAACTGGAAGGCGGCACCCGCATGGCCGCAGACCATCCACTATCTCACCGAGCGCGGCATTCCGGTGATCGGCCATATCGGGCTGACGCCGCAGATGGTCAATGTGAGGGGCGGCTTCCGCACCACCGGGCCGCACCGAGGCGGAATGGCCGGACCTGCTGGCCGACGCCAAGGCGGTATCGGATGGCGGCGCCTTCGCCGTGGTGCTGGAAGGCATGGCCGAGCCGCTGGCCGCCAAGATCACCCGCGACATCGCGATCCCCACCATCGGCATCGGCGCCAGTCGCCGCCTGCGACGGCCAGGTGCTGGTGATGGAGGACATGCTGGGCCTCAACCCCAACCCGCCCAAATTCGTGCGCCAATATGCCCAGCTGGGTCCGGCGATCGAGGCGGCGGTCGCAGGCCTATGCCAGGGACGTGCGCGAACGGCGCTTCCCGGGGGCGGAAAATGTCTATCCCATGAAGAAGGCCCAGTAGAAAGCCGCCTTTTAGGGGCAATTGTTACCTCCGCCCGCATTGCGCGCGAACCGCGCGCGGGCTAATTAACACGCCTTGTCAATGGCTTCGGCGCGCCGCCGAAGCGGGGCTGTCAAAGGCTTCCAAAGCCGGGCCCTGCAAGGCCAAGCCAAAAAAAGGAACGTGGCTCTGTGAGTGATATTTTCCGCGAAGTCGAGGAAGACATTCGGCGCGAGCGGTTCGAGAAGCTGTGGAAGGCCTATGGCAGTTACGCCATCGCCGCGCTGGTGCTGCTGTTCGCCGGCATCGGCGCCTGGCAATACTGGCAGCGCCACGATCTGGCCGAACGCCAGAAGGTTTCCGACGCCTTTATCGCCGCCCAGCGCATTTCCAATCCGCAGGCGGCGGCAAGCGCCTTTGTCGACCTGGCCCGCACCGCGCCCAAAGGCTACAGCGCCGTGGCGCGCCTGGCCCAGGCCGGCGCGATGTACGCATCGGGACAGCGCGACGGAGCGATCGACCTCTACAAACAGATCGCCAAGGATGACAGCGGCCCGATCGGATCGGTGGCGCGGATTCGCGGCGCCTGGGCGCTGGCCGATACCGCCTCGCGCACCGACCTGAACGAACTGCTGGGGCCGCTGGACCGGCCGGGCAATGCCTGGCGGCAGGAAGCCCGCGAGGTTCTCGCCTATGCCGATTATCGCGCCATGGATACCAAGGCGGCATTGGCGAAATATTCCGAACTGGCGGCGGACCCCGAAAGTCCCGAAGGCCTGCGCGCCCGCGCCAAGGCCATGGCCGCTTTCCTGAAGAATGGCGGCGCCGTCACCTTCGGCGCGGTGCCCGCCGAAACCGTGCCGGGCGCCGATGCCAAGACTGCGCCGGCGAAATAGATGAGATCGCGCGCCGTCCGTTTTTGCCTGGTGCTGGTCGCCGCCTCGCTGCTGCTTGGCGGCTGCTCGGTGATGCGAGAGGTCGGCAGCTGGTTCGACAGCAGCGGCAAGAAATCCAACCTGCGCGGCGTGCGCATTCCGGTGATGTCGCTGGATTCCGAACTCAAGGCGGACCCCAGCCTGGCCGGCACGCCCGCTCCTGCTGCCGCCGCCCTACCGCAATCCCGAATGGCCCCAGCCCGGCGGCTATGCCTCCAACGCGATGTACCATCTGGCGGCGCCGGGGCGGTTGCGCGAATTGTGGAGCGAGGACGCCGGCAAGGGCACGACATCAATTCCCATCTCACCGCCGCGCCGGTGGTGGGCGGCGGACTGATCTATGTTCTGGATTCGGAGGCCCATGTCTATGCCTTCCGCGCCGGCAACGGCCATCCGGTCTGGGACCGCCGCCTGGCGCCCAAGAACGGCACCGACTGCCCACCTTCTGGGGCCTGTTGGGCAAGGCCAACACCAGTCGACCCGCCCCAGGGCATGGGCGGCGGCGTCGCCTATGACGACGGCAAGATCTTCGTCACCTCCGGCTTCGGCGTGGTGATCTGCCATGGACGCCAACGACCGGGCGCGAAATCTGGCGCAAGGATCTGGGCATGCCGATCGTCAATGCCCCGGTGGTCAATGGCGGACGGCTATTCGTTTCCACCCATGACAATCATTTCTACGCGCTCGCCGAAAGCGACGGCCGCACCCTGTGGGATCACCAGGGCATCGCGGAATCCGCCGGCATCCTGGTCTCCACCAGCGCGGCGGTGTCGGGCGAGTCCGTGATCGCGCCCTACACCTCGGGCGAGATCTTCGCCCTGCGCGTGCAGAACGGCCAGTCAGGCCTGGAGCGACGTGCTGTCGCGCTCCGGCCATGTCACCGCGCTTTCCGAACTGGACGACATCGCCGGCCGCCCGGTGATCGACCGCGACATGGTCTTGCCATCAGCCATTCCGGCGTCATGGCGGCCTTCAGCGCTCAATACCGGCGACCGCCCTGGACGCGCGATATCGGCGGCATCCAGACGCCCTGGGCGGCGGGCGACTATGTCTATGTCCTGGACCGCGACGAACCGCGTCGATGTGCCTGACCCGCAAGGAAGGCAAGGTCCGCTGGATCCACCAGCTTCCCGCACTTGAAAGATCCGGACGACAAGCGCCGATCCCATCGATCTGGGCCGGGCCGGTGCTGGTTTCCAACAAGTTGATCATGGTGTCTTCGAACGGCTATGCCGAGGCGATCTCGCCCTATACCGGCCAGCTGATGGGCCGGGTGGAAATTCCGGCGGCACCACCATCGCGCCGGTGGTGGCGACAATGGCATCCTCTATATCTGACCAACGACGCCGAACTGGTGGCGCTGAGATAGGATTGTTTAAGGCGCGCCACTTCGCTCCTTCAGGCTCTTGTGTCATGCCGATTGTCTCGCCATCGTCGGACGCCCAATGTGGGCAAGTCCAGCCTGTTCAACCGGCTGGCCGGGCGGCGGATCGCCATCGTGCATGACACGCCGGGCGTGACCCGCGACCGCCGGGTCGCGGATGCGGAGTATCGCCGGGCATGGCGCTGCGGCTGATCGACACCGCCGGCTTCGAAGACGCCGCACCCGGCAGCATCAGCGCGCGCATGACCGACCAGACCCTGGCCGCCATCGCGGAAGCCGATGCGCTGCTGTTCGTGATCGATGCCCGCGCCGGCGTGACCACCGGCGACGAGATCATCGCCGCCGCGCTGCGCCAAGTCGGGCAAGCCAGGTGATCCTGGCCGCCAACAAATGCGAAGGCCGGATCGAGCCTGCGGCGCTGGCCGATGCCTTCGCCTGGGCTTTGGCGAACCGCTTGCCGATCTCCGCCGAACATGGGCTGGGCATGGAAAACCTTGTCAGCCGCGCTGGAGCCCCTTGGCGCCGCAGGTGATCGTCGCGAAGATGAGGACACGGAAGAGCCGTTCGAGACGGAAGAGGAATTCAGCGAAGACGACGAACCGGAGGAAGACATCGTGGTCGACTATCGCTCGAAGCCGCTGCGCCTGGCCCTGGTGGGACGGCCCAATGTCGGCAAATCGAGCCTGTTCAACCGCTTGCTGGGCGAAGAACGCTCCCTCACCGGGCCGGAAGCGGGCCTGACGCGCGATGCCATCGCCGCGCCCTGGAAGGACGGGCGAGCGCGAAGTCCTGCTGCACGACACCGCGGGCCTGCGCAAGAAAGCGCGGGTCGCGGGCGAAACGCTGGAGGAAATGTCGGTCGGCTCGACGCTGGACGCCATCCGCTTTGCCGATTGCGTGATCGTGATGATCGATGCCACCGCGCCCTTCGAAAAACAGGATCTGACCATCGCCGACCTGATCGCGCGCGAGGGCCGCGCCATCGTCTTCGCCGTCAACAAATGGGATCTGGTGGAGAACAAGAACGGGCGCCGATTTCGGAACTGCGCGAAAAGCTGGACCGGCTGCTGCCGCAGGTGGCGGGCGCGCCGCTGGTGGCGATCTCGGCGCGCACCGGCGAAGGCCTGGACCGGCTGCCGAAGCCGCCATGACCGCGGCCGACCGCGCCTGGAACAGCCGCGTTTCCACGCGTCCACGCTCAACCGCTTCCTGGAAGAGCGCGCTGCAGCGCCATGCCCCGCCCGCGATCAGCGGGCGGCGGGTGCGCATTCGCTACATGACCCAGACGCAAGGCGCGGCCGCCCACCTTCACCCTGTTCGGCAACCAGCTCGACGCCCTGCCCGAGGCCTATCTGCGCTATCTGATCAACGGGCTGCGGGAGACTTTCGAGCTCAAGGGCACGCCGCTGCGCTTTGTCGTGCGCAATACCAAAAATCCCTACGCTCCGAAGAAATAGCGCGCAGCGCTGCGCCGCGACCTCGGCCGCGAGATGACAAGCCTCGGAAGTCATTTGCGGAACTTGATCAGTCTCGTCCATGCTTGTCGTTCGCCGGCGACAGCATCTCCACGACTCAACGGCGTCATTTCTTCCGGGCGCGGCAGGGTGGCGGGGTCCTCGCCCGGCATCGCCTTGGCGCGCATCGATGGTGCGCATCGGCCCCGGATTGAGCAGCGTTGACCTTGACGTTGGTGCCGTCTCGCATTCGGCGGCATAGGTCAGTGCCAGCGATCTCCAGCGCCGCCTTGGTCATGGCATAGCCGCCCCAGAAGGCGGTGCTTGCGGCGGCCGCCGCCGAACGTGACGAACAGCACCCGCCCGGCATCGGACTGGCGCAGCAAGGGATCGAAGCGAGCGGATCAGCCGCCAATTGGCGGTGACGTTGATGTCGAGCAGCTTCCTGGAAGATCTTGGGGTCCAGATGGGTCAGCGAGCGTCAACTACGCCCAAGCGCGCCGGCATTGCCGAAAAAGGCGTCCAGCCTGCCCCAGCGCTCGAAAATGGAAGCGCCCAGCCGGTCGATGGCCGTCGAAATCCTTCAGGTTCAGCGGCACCAGGGTGGCCGTGCCGCCGGCCTTCTGGATCGCGTCGTCGGTCTCTTCCAGCCCGCCCACGGTACGCGCGACGCAGATGACATGCGCGCCTTCTCGGCCCAGCGCGATCGCGCTGGCCCGGCCGATGCCGCGCGAAGCGCCGGTCACAAGCGCGATGCGTCCCTCAGGAAAGGTATTTTCGCCAGGTTCATGGGGTCCTGTATCGTTTCGGTCAACGCTTCGCGGCGGTTATCGCGATGGCGCGAACTTCGAACACGCTAGGCGACGTCGGCGAGCAGCGACAGCTGGCGGTCGCGTGCCGCCGCCGGAAATATCGGTCAGCGCGATCGGATATTCGCCGGAGAAGCAGGCGTCGCAGAAGCCGGGCGCGCGCGGGTCGCGGGCAGGCCGTTGCCCATGGCGCGGTAAAGCCCGTTCATGGAAATGAAGGCCAGGCTGTCGGCACCGATGAAGCGGCGCATGCTCTTCCACATCCATCCGGTGGGCCAGAAGGTCGTCGGTGTTGGGCGTGTCCACGCCATAGAAGCAGGAATGGGTGGTGGGCGGGCTGGCGACCCGGAAATGCACTTCGGTGGCGCCGGCATCGCGCACCATCTCCACGATCTTCTTGGAGGTGGTGCCGCGCACGATGGAATCGTCCACCAGCACGACCTTCTTGCCCTTGAGCATGGCGCGATTGGGATTGTGCTTCAGGCGCACGCCCAGATGGCGGATGCGGTCGGACGGCTCGATGAAGGTGCGGCCGACATAATGGTTGCGGATGATGCCCAGTTCGAACGGAATATTCGCGGCATTGGCGATAGCCCAGCGCCGCGGGCACGCCGCGAATCGGGCACCGGAATGACCATGTCGGCCGTCGACCGGCGCTTCCTCGGCCAGCACCTCGCCGATATGCTTGCGCGCGTCATAGACGTTGCGGCCTTCCATGGTGGAATCGGGCCGCGCGAAATAGATGTATTCGAAGACGCAGAAGCGGTGCTGCTGCGGCTTGAAGGGGAAATGGCTTTCGATCGCCGTCGCTGGTGATCACCACCATCTCGCCCGGCTCGATGTCGCGGACGAATTCCGCGCCGATAATGTCCAGGGCGCAGGTTTCCGAGGCCAAGATCGGCGCGCCGTCCAGCTTGCCCAGCACCAGCGGGCCGCACGCCGAAGGGGATCGCGCACGCCGATCAGTTTCTTGCTGGTCAGCGCCACCAGCGAATAGGCGCCTTCGACCTGGCGCAGCGCGTCGATCAGCTTGTCGACGATGCGCACGCATGGCGCTGCGCGCCGTCAGATGCACGATGGTTTCGGTGTCGGAGGTGGACTGGAAGATCGCGCCCTGCGCCGACCAGTTCGGTGCGCAAGGTATGCGCATTGGTGAGGTTGCCGTTATGGGCCACCGCGATGCCGCCGCCGGCGAGATCGGCGAAGATCGGCTGGATGTTGCGGGCGTCGGATACCGCCGGCGGTGGAATAGCGCACATGGCCGACGGCATATCGGCCCTTCAGATTCTTGGCGGCGTCGGATTTGCGGCCGAAGGCGTCGCCCACCAGACCGAGATGGCGTTCGGCGATGAACTGGCCATTGTCATAGGTGACGATGCCCGCCGCTTCCTGGCCGCGATGCTGCAGGGCGTGCAGGCCCAGCACCGTCAGCGCGCCCGCGTCGGCATGGCCAAAGATGCCGAACACGCCGCATTCTTCATGCAAGCGTATCGCCGATCCACAAATCATGGTCGTTTTGGCCGGTCATGGCTTGCCGCTTCCGCCGTTCCCCGTGCCCCTATGAGCTTGTCTAGCGCGCGGCGGTCCCTGGCGCCATAGGCTTTCGGCTGCCGGGCTGGCTGTCTGTGCCGTTTATGCTGCGTCCTGGGCTGCCGCCTCATTCGCGGATCGGTTTCGTGCCATGGGATCATGGCGGCTCGGAATGTCCGGCGGATCGGGTCGCTCCCAGTGCTGTCGCGGGGCCTGCGGTCGCCGCATGTCGGGGACCATAGGCGAAATCCTGTAGGTGCGGTCCGGGAACCAGGGACAGCAGCACCTCGGCGGAGGATTCTGCACCAGCGGCAGCGCGCGCGCCTCTTTCAGCCAGGCGCGGATGGTTCTTGATGGGGACGAAATGGGTAAACGCGATATAGGCCAGCGCCCACCATCACCAGGCCCGCGCACCACGCCGAAAGCCGATGCCCAGCCGCCCGGTCCAGCGGCCCGATGGGCGAATGTTTCACGGTTTCGGAAAAACGATGGCTCGATGAAGGACAGGGGAATGACCACCGCCAGGAACATGACGCATAGGCCAGCCAGGACGGCCAGCCAGGGCGTGGCTGATCAGCGCCGCGCATCAGCGGGATCAGCCAGGGCCCGAAATAGAGCGTGGCGAAGGCCGCCGCCGCCCAGGCGAAAATGCCCAGCACTTCGGACATGAAGCCGCGCCAGGTCGCATAGGCGGCCGACACCACGCACCACCACGACCAGGACATCCACGAAGTAATCGGCAGGACCATGTTCGACTAGAGCCAATCGGGTTCATGGATTGTGATGCAGTCTAGCAAGCCCTAGCCCGGCGAGGGGTTTGTCCGCCCGGCCGCGAAAGCTGCAAGCAGAGTCGGCCACGCTGGTCATCTCGGTCAACTTCAGGCCCGCGCCGTCGACTTTGGTGCCCGTAGGAACGAAGGCCTGTCTTGAAGCCCAGCTTGGCGGCCTCCTTCAGCCGCAATTCCGCCTGCGGCACCGGGCGGATATCGCCCGACAGCGAAATTTCGCCAAAAAAGACCGCTGTCTCGCGGCAAGGGCTGCGCCGCCGAAGGATGAAACCAGCGCCGCCGCCGCCGCCAGGTCGGCAGGCCGGCTCGGCGATTTTCAGGCCGCCCGCGACGTTGAGATAGACGTCGGAGCCGCCGATTCCAACCCCGGCGCGCGCGTCCAGCACCGCCAGGATCATCGCCAGCCGGCCCGTATCCCAGCCCACCACCGCGCGGCGCGGCGTGCCGTAGCCGGTCGGCGCCACCAGCGCCTGGATTTCGCACAGCAGCGGCCGCGTGCCTTCCAGCCCCGCGAACACCGCCGTGCCCGGCGCGGCTGGAATTGCGGTCGCCCAGAAACAGCGCGGACGGATTGGCGACTTCCGCCAGACCCTTGCCGGTCATCTCGAACACGCCGATCTCGTCGGTGGCGCCGAAGCGGTTCTTCACCGCGCGCAGCACACGGAAATGATGGCCGCGCTCGCCCTCGAAATAGAGCACCGCATCGACCAGATGCTCGACCGCCTTGGGTCCGGCGATCTGGCCGTCCTTGGTCACATGGCCGACCAGCAGCAGCGCCGCGCCGGAGGATTTGGCATAGCGCACCAGATCGAAGCTGGCGGTGCGCACCTGGGCGATGGTGCCGGGCGCGGCATCCAGCGCGCCGGTCCACAAGGTCTGGATGGAATCGATGGCGACGATGCCCGGCGGCTTGCCGGCTTTCCAGCGTGGCGAGAATGTCTTCGACATTGGTGGCCGGCGCCGAGCATCAGCGGCGCCTCGCGACAGCCCCATGCGGGCGGCGCGCATGCGCACCTGCGCCATCGCCTCTTCGCCGGAAATATAGACCGCATGGCCGCCCTTGCGGGCGTATTCGCCCAGCGCCTGCAGGATGAGCGTGGATTTGCCGATGCCCGGATCGCCGCCCACCAGCAGTGCCGATCCCGGCACCAGCCCGCCGCCGCAGACCCGGTCGAATTCGGCGATGCCGGTAATCCGGCGCGGCGGCGGCGCATCCTCGGTCTTCAAATCCTCCAGGGCGAAGCGGCGGCCCTTGACCCGGCGCGTGGCGCCTGCCGCCGATGGGCGGGGCGGCGCCTTCCTCGGTGATGGTGTTCCAGCCGCCGCAGGCTTCGCACTTGCCCGACCATTTGGGCGTGGTGGCGCCGCAGGACTGGCAGACAAAGGTGGCGGAGGATTTGGCCATGATTCTAGTCTAGCACAGCCGTCAAGCCGTCAACGCGGCCCGCCAGCAGGGCGCCAAGCGGATTTGCACGGCCGGCCATTCGGCGGCCGTGATGCTGTAGACCGCCGTGTCGCGGATGCTGCCGTTGGGCAGGATGGCGTGGTTGCGCAGCAGGCCGTCAAGCCGGGCCCCCAGCCGCTCGATGGCGCGCCGGCTCTCGCTCATTCCGGGCATGGGTGCGCAACTCCACCGCGATACAGTCCAGATCCTCGAAGGCGTGGGTCAGCAGCATCAATTTGCATTCGGTGTTGAGCGCCGTGCGCTGCACCGATTTGCGATACCAGGTGGAGCCGATTTCCAGCCGCGGTTTGCGACAGCTGGAAAAACCGTGATTTCCGGATTGCCGCTCGCTCAAGCTCGCGGCGTTCGGCGCTCAAATCGGTCCACTGGACCGATTTGCCCGGCTGCGCCTCACCCATCTTGATCGGTCTTTTTACGCAGCCAACGCTACGCTTTGACCGCCATCTTGATCGGGCCTTCGGCCCGGCCGTGGATGAACTGGTCGACATAGGGATTGCCGCTGCGGTCGATCTCGCCTGGTCGGGCCCTGCCAGATGATCTTGCCCTGATAGAGCATGGCGATGCGGTCGGAGATTTTGCGCGCGCTGGTCATGTCGTGGGTGATGGACAGCGCCGTGGCGCCCACATCCTTCACCGTGGAGATGATCAGATCGTTGATGATGTCGGCCATGATCGGGTCGAGGCCCGGTGGTGGGCTCGTCGAAGAAGATGATCTCCGGGATCGGCGGCGATGGCGCGGGCCAGGCCCACGCGCTTCTGCATGCCGCCCGACAGTTCCGACGGGCGACAGATAGGCGACGTCGCTGCCGAGGCCGACCTTGGCCAGCTTCTCGATGGCGATATCGCGGCCTTTGCGCGGGCCATGCCGTGGCCCTGGATCAGGCCGAAAGCGACATTCTCCCAGACCGGCAGGCTGTCGAACAGCGCGCCGCCCTGGAACAGCATGCCGAATTTCTTCATCACCGCGTCGCGCGCCGCGCCGCTGCAGCCGGGTCACGTCCTCGCCATCGACCAGGATAGTGCCCTCGTCCGGGCGTGATGATGCCCAGGATGCATTTGATGGCGACCGACTTGCCGGTGCCCGAGCCGCCGATGACCACCAGTGGAGGACTGCTTGTCGATGGTCAGATCGATGCCGTCCAGCACCACCTTGGAGCCGAAGCGCTTCTTGACGCCGATAAGTTCGATCTTGGGGGAGATTGGGCGGTCATGTGTGGAACAGGAAGGCGGTGAGAACGATAATCGGCGGCCAGGATCAGAATGCGAGGACGCGACCACCGCATTGGTGGTGGCGGCGCCCACGCCCTGCGCGCCGCCCTTGGAATTGAAGCCGTTGTAGCAGCCCATCAGCGCGATGATGAAGCCGAACACCGCCGCCTTGATCAGGCCCGAGGTGATGTCGTCATTCTTGGCGAAATCGACCGTGTTCTTGAGATAGATCGAGCCGGTGAAATCCCAGATTGTAGGTCGAGACCAGTATAGCCGCCCAACACGCCGATGGAATCGCCCACCGCCGTCAGGATCGGCAGCGAGATCACGGCGGCGACCAGGCGCGGCACCACCAGATATTTGATCGGATTGGTGGCGAGCGTGGTCAGCGCGTCGATCTGCTCGGTCACTTTCATGGTGCCGATTTCGGCGGCGATGGCGGCGGCGACGCGGCCCGCCACCATCAGGCCCGCGATCACCGGCCCCAGCTCGCGGGTGATGCCCAGCACCACGATCTGCGGCACGATGGCTTCGGCGCCGTAGCGGTTGCCGCCCAGATAGATCTGCAGCGCCAGCACGCCGCCGGTGAAAAGGCCGTCAGGCCCACCACCGGCAGCGAGTAATAGCCGATGCGCATCATCTGCTGCCCAGGATCAGCCGGCCATAGATCGGCGCGCTGAACATGGCGGCCAGGCGTCGGACCGGTGAACCGGGTCAGCCGCGCCGATCTGCGGCCAGCAAGTCGAGGACGGCGCGGCCGATGACGGCGAAGGAAATTCATGACACACCGCATCCGTATAATGGCGCGGCACGCGTTGCAGGCCGGTGAGGATTTCATAGGCGTTGGTGCCCGCCAGCGCCGGCCACTTCTTCCAGCGCACATGGTATCGCCGATGAATTCGACTTCGGCGCCGTCCCGCCTTGATCGCCGCCAGGTCGCTGACATCCACGGTGGTCAGTGTCCATCGAAACGCGGCCCGCGATGGGCGCCTGCCGCCCGCCGCGATCACGACGGCCCTTGTTGGATAAGGCGCGCGGGATACCGTCGGCATATCCCAGCGCCACGGTGGCAAGCATCGTGGGCCTTTTGGCGCGGAAGGTGGCTGCGTAGCCAACGCTTTCGCCCGAGTCAATTCGGCGCAGCTGCAGCACCCGCCCGGTGAGGACCGCCGCGGTTTGATCAGATGGGATTGTTCCGGCCCTTCCTGGCGTGCGGATCGCCGCCGATAAAGCCCGATGCCCGGCCGCACCAGGTCGAACCGATAGTCCTTGCCCAGCAACACGCCGCCCGAGGCGGCCAGGCTGGCAGGCGCCGGCGGCAGCATGGCCAGCGCGGTGCGAAAGCGCGACAGCTGCTGGTCGTTCATCTTGTCTGTCGGGTTCGTCGCCGCAGGCCAGATGGCTCATCACCAGCACCAGATGGATATCCTTCAAGCCGCGCCTGCCATTCCGCCGGCAGGATCGACAATTCCTCGCCGGGCAGACCCAGCCGGTTCATGCCGGTATCGATATGGACGGCCGCGTCCAGCGTGCGCGGCGCGCCGTGGCCGCCGCGGCATTCCAGGCCGCGATCTCGGCCAGCGAATTCAGCACGGGCGTCAGGCGATGGGCGATCAGGGCCGGTACGCGCATCGGGCGGCGCACCGTCCAGTACGAAAATGCGGGCCGTCGCGCAATCTGCGGCGCAGGGCAGTGCCTTCTTCCAGCCGCGCCACGAAAAATGTGTCGCAGCCGGCCCCCGCCAAGCGCCGGCGCCACGAAGTCCACGCCCAGGCCATAGGCATCGGCCTTGACCACGCGCGCCACCGCGGCCGGGACCGGCCAGCCGCAGATAGCTCCGATAATTCGCCGCGATCGCCCCAAGCCGCACGGTCAGGTGGCGGCCTCGAAATCGCGGGATGTCCCCTCGCCCATGGACTCTCTTATAGCCAATGCCGCAGCGGCGCGCGCCCCAGTCTAGTTGCTGCCCGGTCGCGGCGCGCATGTCGGGCGTCGCATGCAGGCATGGCGTGTTGCTGCAGGATCGGACAGCCGCCCTGTCCGGGGATAATGCCGTTCGCACGTCGGCGTGAATCCGGTCCGGACCGGTATTGACGCTGAACTGGTCTCCGGCGTTGCGCTTAGGGCGCGGCAGCATGGCCGCGGGTATCATCACCATGCGTGCCGTTGGGCAGCTTGCGGCGCGCCAGGGATAACGCCGCAGCGCTGGCGTTCGGCCGAGGTGAGATGCTCCCAGCTGCCGGCGCCGCAGGCCAGTTCGCGTCCCGACCGCGCCCAGTATATCGCCGGGCTGTGCCTCCCTGGGCTGCTTCTTCATCGGGATTTATCGGGCGGCGGCTTGGGAATCACGATCGGCGCCGACAGTGAATGCGCGGCGGCGCGGCTATCAGCGGCTGCGGACTGATTCGCGGTTCCTTCGGCTGGTTGTTGCCCGCCACGGGCAGGGTGAGGATGGTTTCGACCATCGTGCGGTCGCCCATGTCGAACGGCCGCATACCCAGCACGAAGCTGAAGAAGAACACCACATGGACCAGCACCATCAGCACCGTGGCGGTGGTGCGCGACATGCGCCTGCGGCGCTGCTCCTCCGGCGCCGAGAGGGCGGGTTCCGGGGCGCAGAAAAGGGTGCGTCAGGACAATTTCGCTCGGCCAAACCTAGTAATCCGTCACATACGCTTCCCCACCGTCCCCACCATATAGAAGCCGATGGGGCGTACAAAACAGGGCCGCCCCGGCCCGCGTTGGCGGAAAACCGGCAAAAATGCTAACGCGGCTGGCATGCGGACTTACCTGATCAACCTGGCGCGGCGGCCCGACCGGCTGGCGGCCATGGATCCGCAGGCCGCCCCCTGGGCCTGGCCCTGACGCGGCTGGAGGCGGTGGACGCGCCCGCGACGGAAGGCGCCGAGCTGGACCGCTGGTTCGCGCCAGCAGCGAGCGGGGGCGGACCTCTGGGCGAAATCCCGCGCGGCGACAAATGCTGCCTTCTGTCCCATCGCCACGCCTGGAAGATGTTGCTCGCCAGCGACGACGATCATGCGGCGTTCCTGGAAGACGATGTGGGCTGAGCGCACGGCGGCGGCCCTTCTGTCCTGACGGCTGGATACCGGCCGACGTCCCGGTGGTCAAGCTGGAACATTACGGCCCGGCGGGCCAGCGCGTGCTGCTGACGGATTTCGCGCCGTGGCGGACGATTTCCGGATGGGCCGGATGCTGTCGCGCCATACCGGCGCCGCGGCCTATATCCTCTCGCGCGCCGCGCGGCGAACTGCTGCTGGCCAGTACCCGTTTCAACCTGCCGGTGGATCATCTGCTGTTCAATCCCAACAATTCGGACGCTTTTCGCGCAGCTTCCGCCCTGGCAGTTGCTGCCGGCCATGGCGCGGCAACAGGATTTCGTCGGCGAAAAATCCGACATCGAAGGCTGGCGCGCCGGCCTGCGCCGATTCGATCTGGCCTATGCCAGGCGCGAACTGGTGCGGTTCGGCTATGACTTGAGGCTGCTGCCGGCCAGTTCTGGGCGATGCGGCGCGGCGCGTTCCTGGTGGCGATGAAGACCGCAGGACTGATCAGCCCGGCGGCTTGTAGACGTCCTGCGCCATGTTGCTGAAGCGGGTGAACATTGCCCTCGAAGAACAGTTCGATCGCCGCGCGTGGCGCCGTGGCGATGCTTTTCCACCAGCACTTCGGCGCGGTTGGTGGCCGCGCTCGCACTTTTCCATCCATTTGGCGTGTTCGGCGCGAGCCCGGCTCGGGCTCGCGCGACTTCAGATAATATTCCTCGCGATAGACGAACATCACCACGTCGGCGTCCTGCTCGATCGAGCCGGATTCGCGCAAGTCCGACAGCACCGGGCGCTTGTCGTCGCGCGCATCGACGCCGCGCGACAGCTGCGACAGCGCCAGCACCGGCACGTTCAGTTCCTTGGCCAGGGCCTTGAGGCCCTTGGTGACCTCGGTGATTTCCTGCACCCGGTTTTCGGCGCGGCGCGACGGTTCGACCAGCTGCAGATAATCGATGATGATGAGGCCGATATTCTTTTCGCGCTTCAGGCGGCGGGCGCGGGCGGCGATCTGGGCGATGGAAATGCCGCCGGTATCGTCGATGATAGAGCGGCAGAGTGGAAAGGTCCTGCATGGTGAGGACGAATTTCTCCCACTCGCTTTCGGAGAACCTGCCGTTGCGGATCTTCCACATTTCGATCTCGGTCTGCTCGGACAGAATACGCGCGGAGAGTTGCTGCGCCGCCATTTCCAGCGAGAAGAACAGCACCGGCGCGCCGCTGCGGATATTCGGCGCCTGCCTCCATGTCCTGGACATAGGCGCGCGCGGCATGGAAGGCCATGTTGGTGCCCAGCGCGGTTTTGCCCATGCCGGGACGCCCGGCAAGGATCAGAAGATCGGAGGGCTGCAAGCCGCCCAGCAGCCAGTCGATATCGGTGAAGCCCGAGGTGACGCCGGAAATCCGGCCGCCGCGGGCCTGGGCCTTTTCGGCGCATTTCCACGGCCCGGCGCAGCGCCTCGTGAAAGTCCAGCGGCGCCTTCGCCATATTTCGATGGTCTCGGCCGACGGCATAGAGCGCCTTTTCGGCCTCCTCGATCTGGGCCTGTGGCGGCTTTTCGGTGCGGCGCCTCATAGGCGGTATTGACGATATCCTCGCCGATGCGGATCAGGCTGCGGCGCACCGCCAGGTCGTGCAGGATGCGGGCATAATCGCGCACATTGGGCATGGCCGGGGCGGCCTGCGCCAGACCGCGTCGAGATAGGCGTGTGCCGCCGACTTCGATCAGCCCGGGATCGGCCTTCATCGCCGCATGCAGGGTCAGCGGCGTCAGCACCATGCCGCCGCGCTCCATCGTGCTGCTCATGGTCTCGAAGATGCGCGCATGCAGCGGATCGTAGAAATGCTCGGGCTTGAGCAGGGCGCGAGACGCGCTCCATCGCCCGGTTGTCCACCAGGATCGCGCCGAGCAGTGCCTGCTCGACTTCGATATCATAAGGGACGTGGCGATAGGCTTCCTGTTCCATCTCGTCTTCAGCAACTCTCGCCTTCCAAGAAACGCTCCGGCTTGTGCCGGTGCCATTCTCCTGGTCGCTCCGGCTCGCGCCGACAACCCGCGGGGCGAGCAATCAACCGATTGGCGCGCGCAGGGGCAAGGCTATCGGCCAACCCACCCACAGGCGCGTGATCGATCACTGTGGAAGCTTAGCGCGGGGAATCAAGTTCTAGTAGCGGGCGGCAAAAATCCAACTATTCCGCGGCGATTGCCGCACCGGGCAACCCGCCGTGCGCCTGTTCCGCGCGCGCCGCGCGCACTGAGTCGATCAGCGCGAAGTCGTCGGCATAGAGCCGCTCGACGCGGCGGCGCTGGCGCGCATCCAGCGGAAGGGCTGCGCGCGGGGCGGCGTTGAGCCAGGGCAGCGGGCCGATCTTCTGGGCGGCGAGATAGCCGGCCAGGGCGGCGCAATCCTCACCCAGCAGGAACAGGTCCTTGACCAGGGGCGCGCCGCTTGCCAGGTCGCAGACAAACCAGCTTTGCGGGCGCATCACGAAATCCAGATCCAGCGGAGGGCGCCCTTCCAGGAATCCCAGATAATCGTCCACCGAGGCGATGTTCGCGGTCTGGCGTACGAACGCCGCGCTGAGCCGGCAGTCCGCCGTGCCGCCCGCCAGCACAAAGGCATAGGCACTGGCGAACCGTTCAAAAGGGTCGCGCAGCAGGGCGAAAGAGCCCGCATTTCGGGCAAAGTCCGGATCGATGCCCCGGTAATAGCGCATGCTGTAGTGATGGATGCAGCCAGGACCATAGAGCGCGCGCACAATGGAGGTGCCCGCCGCCCGCGGCACATGCACGAAGATCAGGTTGCGGGCGCGCATCACGGGGGGAATGCGCCAGCGCAGCGCGCGCATCACCGCCGGGGCGGCGGCGCAGAACCTGTCGTAGATATCCTCTTCATACCAGGCACCGAACAAAGCACGGTTGATGCGCTTGGGATCGCAAAACAGATGGCGGGAGCAAGCCATTGCAACGGTCAAAAAGACACCCGGGCAATCTATTATTTCTGACAATAGTCAGAATGTGCCCGGCCTTCGCCGCGGCCTCTTCGCGGAATTGTCGCGATTTTTCATGCCGACTAATTTCGGACATGCGGCGATACGATCTGGCCGATTATTAATGTGGCCCGCGAAAACTATGTTGTCGTTGCGTGCCGCGCCTGCTGCACAAGACGTGATCGCATTGCCTGCGCGGTGGGCGCCTGAGCAATGGATCGGTGCATGGAATCCCGCCACCCTGTCACTTGGTCAGCGCCCCCACTGCCAGAAAGGTAACGTGGCTGCGATAGCGTTCGGCGGTCCAGCCGCGTCCGACCACCAGTTCTTCCCACACCGCCAGCGAGGTCAGACTCCACAGCAGGTCGGCGGCGGTTTCCAGCGACAGGTGCGGCGCCAAGCCATCTTCTTCGTGAAAGCGTTCGGCGATGGCCCGGCAGGCTCCGAGCCGGCCGGCCTGCCGGTCCTGCCAGGCGGTGGCCGCCACCGCATCGTCGTGGCGCAGGCTGTCGAAGACACGCGCCAATGGCCAGTGGCCGGGATTGTCAGCGGCCTGCTGCGCCACCATCGCCGTTACCGCCGACCGGGCGCTGGGCGCCGCCGCGATGGCCGCGAGCCCGGCGGCCCGGCCGGATGCCTCCTCCATGTGCCGGACCAGGGCCACCAGCAGGGCGGTGCGGTCCGTGAAATGCAGATAGACCGCCTGGCGCGAGACCCCCGCCTGGGCGGCCACTTCCGCCATGGTCAGGCCTGAGCCCCGGTTGGCGCGCAGGCAGGCCAGCGCGGCCTGAAGGATCCGGCTGGCCGTATCGCCTGAATCAGGCGCGTGACTTGACATAGTGTAAAGTACCATTTTTCTTCGCCTTTACATAGTGTAAAGTTGAAAAAAATCACGCCAAAATAATGCCGAAAACCGTGCGCCGCCGATCAGGCCGCGTCATGGAAAATGATGCCCAGGGTGTGGCGCCGGCCGCTGTCCACCCGGCTGACGCCATGGCGCATCTTTACCTGATACGCGCCGCGCGTGCCGCGCACCGGACGGCTGTTCACGGCAAAGACCACGCCGTCGCCCTTGGCCAGCGGCACCACCAGGACGCGCGACTGCATCCGGGGACGTTGTTCGGTGAGGACGAATTCGCCGCCGGTGAAATCGGCCCCCGGCCCGGACAGCAGCACCGCCACCTGCAGGGGAAAGACCTCGGCGCCGTAAATATCCTGATGCAGGCAGTTGTAGTCGCCGGGGCCGTAACGCAGCAGCAGCGGGGTGGGCCGCGCCTGCCCCGCCTTGTGACAGCGGGCCAGATAGGCGGCGTGCGCGGCGGGGAAGCGTGCTTCGCGGCCCAGCCGCTCCTGCCAGCTGTTGGCGATGGGCGCCAGATGGGGATAGAGCGCCGTGCGCAGCCGCGCCACGACCGGCGGCAGCGGATAGGCGAAATAGCGATACTCGCCGCGGCCAAAGCCGTGCCGCGCCATGACCACCCGGCTGCGGAAGCCCTCCTCCCGGTCATACAGCCCCGCAAGGCGCGCGCAGTCCGCCCCGCCCAGCAGGCCGGGCAGCACCGCCCAGCCCTGGTCGTCCAGTTCGGCACCGACGCGGCGCCAGTCCTGCTTGAGCCCGCCCATGCGGCAAGCATAGGCGCTTTCGCGGCGCCGATGCCTCCCATAATCTGCGTTTGAATTTTGCGGAAGCGCGGCAAGTCATGGCGACGATGTTCGGAATCAAGAACTGCGACACGATGAAGAAGGCCCGCGCCTGGCTGGAGGCGCACAAGGTCGCGCACCAGTTCCATGACTACAAAGTGGCGGGTATCGACAAGGCCACCCTGGAGGGCTGGGCGAAAAAGGTGGGCTGGGAGGTGCTGCTCAACCGCGCCGGCACCACCTTCCGCAAACTGCCCGATGCCGACAAGCAAGGGCTGACGCAAAAGAAGGCCATCGCCCTGATGCTGGCCCAGCCCGCGATGATCAAGCGCCCGGTGCTGGAGGCGAAGGGCCAGCTCACGGTCGGCTTCAAGCCGGAAGACTATAAAAAGCTGTTCGCCTAGACGGTGTAGTGCAGGAACACCCGGCCATTGCCAAAGCTGCGGCTGTTGACCAGTTTCAATTTCGGCCGGCCAGGGATGCCGTCGAACAGGGTGCGCCCGCTGCCCAGGATCACCGGGCAGATCATCAGCTGGTAGTCGTCGATCAGTCCCGCCGCCGTCAGCTGCTTGACGATGCTGCCGCTGCCTAGAACCGTGAGCGGCGGCCCCTCGGCGCGCTTCAACCGGGCGATTTCCGCCGCCGGCTCGCCGGAAAGGATGGTGGTGTTGGCCCAGCCGGCTTCGGCGAGGCTGCGCGAGAACACGTATTTCCGCGCTCCGTTCATGCCGGCGGCCACCCGCGGCATCGCCTGCGCCGCCATCGGCGTGGGCCAGAAACCGGCCATCAGTTCGTAGGTGACGCGGCCGAACACCAGCGCGCTGCCGCCGCCGGCATTGGCGGCGGTGAACTCCCGCAACTCGGCATCGTCCGATCCGGCATGGGCCCAGCTCATGTCATTGCTGGCATCGGTGAAATAGCCGTCCAGCGAGACGCTGTTGAACATGCTCACTTTGGCCATCAGGCGGCGGCGTCCTTCAGCGCCTGGATGTCGACCTTCTTCATGCCCATCATCGCGGCCATCACCTTGTCGCCCCTGCCGCCGGTCATCAGCTCCGCCAGCCCGGCATAGTTGATCTGCCAGGAAAGGCCGAACTTGTCCTTGGTCCAGCCGCAGACATTGGGCGTGGCCGACAGCGCCTCCCACAGACGGTCGATGTCGGCCTGTTCGGTGCAGTTGACCAGCAGCGAAAAGGCCTCGTCCAGCTTGAAGGTGGGCCCGCCGTTCAGGGCGGTGAAGCTCTGGCCGTTCAATTCGAAGCCCACCACCATCACGCTGCCCTTGGGGCCGGGGCCGGCATCGCCATAGCGCGAGACATGGGTGATTTTCGAATTGGGAAACAGCGCGACGTAATAGTTGGCGGCGTCTTCGGCGCAGCTGTCGAACCACAGGAACGGGGTGATGCTCTTGATCGTCATATTGTCCTCCTAGATCGTCCTGGCCAGGGCTTCGAGCTGGTCGGCGCATTGGCCCCAGCCCTGATGAAAGCCCATTTCTTCGTGCTTCTTCCTGTCCGCCTCGCTCCAGTGGCGCGCGACGGCGGTATACCGCGTCTTGGTTCCTTCCGGTTCGAAGGTGACGGTCGCCACCATGAAGGGCGCGCCGTCCCTGGGCGCCCAGTCGCCGGTGAAGGCATCGCTGAACACCAGCTTGCGGTTCGCCACCACCTCCAGATACTGGCCGGGACAGGGAATTTCCTGCCCATCCGGGCTCTGCATCGTCACATTGCTGGCGCCGCCCGGGCGCAGGTCCACCGCGGCGAAGGGGGTGGTGTAGGGCCTGGGGGCGAACCACTGTTTTATCAGGGCGGGTTCGGTCCAGCAGCGGAACAGCTTGTCGGCCGGGGCATCCAGCAGGCGGGTCAGGGTCAGCTCGTATTTGCTCATGATTTCCTCCAGTTTCTTCGGGCGGTCTTCGCCTCGAGGCCATAGCGTCAGGCCATTTCGTCAGCTTCTGGCCCAAGGACGGCAAAAGGGTGGCCCAGCCGACAGCCCCCCCAAAAAAACAACAGGACGCCGATAAATTATTTTTGTGCCGCTGCCGGATATTTATTTTACCGGGCCTGTCGGCGCCTTATTTATTTTGCTGGGCCTGTCGGCCCGAGGGCATACTCGCCCGTCCTCCGGGGAAATCAAGGAACCGCCATGCTCTACACCCTGCTCTGCTACAACAAGGAAGACGTCGTCTGGTCCTGGAGCAAGGAGGAAGACGATGCCGTGATGAACCGGCTGTCCGTGGTCCACGAAAAGCTGGTCAAGGAAGGCAAGCTGGGGCCTTCCCTGCGCCTGCTGCCCACCACCGCCGCCACCACCCTGCGCGGCGGCGACATCGTGATCGACGGTCCCTTCGCCGAGACCAAGGAACAGCTGCTGGGCTTCTATGTGATCGACGTGGAGAATCTGGATGCCGCGCTGGCGGTGGCCAAACAGCTGTCCGCCGCCAATCCCACCAGCGTCTATGAGATCCGCCCCATCGCGCTCTATGTGCCCGAGGCGCGGCCCAACGCGCCCACCCAGATGATCAAAGCCTACTGATGACCGATCTTCACTCATGACCGATTTGGGCTGGATCAACGGCGCGCTGACCGCCGCCCGGCCCCAGGCGGTCGGCGCCCTGCTGCGCTATTTCCGCGACATGGACCGGGCCGAGGAGGCCTTCCAGGATGCCTGCCTGCGCGCCCTGAAAAGCTGGCCCCAGAACGGCCCGCCGCGCGATCCGACCGCCTGGCTGATCCTGGTGGGGCGCAACGCGGCGCTGGACGGGGTGCGCAAGCAGAGCCGCATGACCCCGCTCCCACCGGACGAAGCGATTTCCGAGCTGGGCGACACGGAAAGCGAACTGGCCGAGCGGCTGGACGGCTCGCAGTATCGCGACGATGTCCTCAGGCTGTTGTTCATCTGCTGCCATCCCGAGTTGCCCGCCACCCAGCAGATCGCGCTGGCGCTGCGCATCGTCTCCGGCCTGACGGTGGCGCAGATCGCCCGCGCCTTCCTGGTCGGCGAGGCGGCGATGGAGCAGCGCATCACCCGCGCCAAGGCGCGCATCGCCAGGGCCGAGGTGCCGTTCGAGGCGCCGGGCGCGGCCGAGCGCGCCGACCGCGTCGCGGCGGTGGCGGCGATGCTCTATCTGCTGTTCAACGAAGGCTATAGCGCCGGCCAGGATCCGGCGCGCGCGCCCCTGTGCGACGAGGCCATCCGGCTGGCGCGGCTGTTGCTGCGCCTGTTCCAGACCGAGCCGGAGATCATGGCCCTCACCGCCCTGATGCTGCTGCAGCAGTCGCGGCTTGCGGCGCGCTTCGATGCCGACGGCGAAGCCGTGCTGCTGGAGGACCAGGATCGCCGCCTGTGGGATGCCAAGCTGATCGGCGAAGGCCTGGCGCTGGTGGACAAGGCGATGCGCCACAACCGTCCCGGCCCGTATCAAGTGCAGGCCGCTATCGCCGCCACCCATGCGCGGGCCGCCACGGCGGCCGCAACCGACTGGGCGGGGATCGACGGGCTGTACCTGGCGCTGGAGCGGATGCAGCCCTCCCCGGTGATCACGCTCAACCGCGCCGTGGCGGTGGCCAAGCTGCATGGGCCGGCCGCCGGACTGGCGATGATCGAGCCGCTGGAGAAATCCCTGTCCGGCTATTTTCCCTATTTCGGGGCGCGCGGCGCCTTTCTGTTGCAACTGGGGCGTATCCAGGAGGCCCGGGGCGCGTTCGACCGCGCCATCGCCCTGGCGGGCAGCGCGGCCGAGGCCGCCCATATCCGCCGCCATCTGGACCGGCTGATGAAAGAGGCCGAAAGCAGCGAAGAAAAAGTCTGAACCCCTGTCGGGCGGCGGCTGGTTCCCCCGTCCTAGGGTTCCATCAAGGAATTCAAGGAGATTGTCATGGCAGACCCACAAGGTACCCCGCCCAACGCCGTCAAGGGCGGCGTCGTCGCCTACCTGTCCCTGGACGGCGCGATCAAGGCGGGCGACTTCTATAAAAAGGCCTTTGCCGCCGAACAGGTGCACCTGCACCCCGCCGACGGCAAGGGCCGCACCATGCACCTGCATCTGCTGGTCAACGGCAATTCGGTGATGCTGAGCGATCCCTTTCCCGAACATGGTCACCCCTATGTTCCCGCCGCCGGCTTCAGCCTGATGCTGCCGGTCAAGGATGTGGACGCCTGGTGGCAACGCGCGGTGGATGCCGGCTGCGCCCCCACCATGAAACCGGAAGACATGTTCTGGGGCGACCGTTATGCCCAGGCCAAGGACCCGTTCGGGATTCTCTGGGCATTCGTCGGGCCCAAAAAATCTTGATGGCGGAAGATGCTCATGCGCAGATGCGCGCATGAGCATCCATGTCGGCGTCGGCGGTTGGGTCTATCCACAATGGCGGGGCAATTTCTATCCCGCCGGCCTGCCGCAGAAACGCGAGCTGGAATATGCCAGTTCGCGGCTGACCGCCATCGAGATCAACGGCACCTATTACGGCTCGCAGAAACCGGAAAGCTTCCGCAGGTGGCATGACGAGACGCCCAAGGGCTTCATCTTTACCGTCAAGGGCCCGCGTTTCGCCACCAACCGGCGGGTGCTGGCGGATTCCGGCGACTCGATCGAAAAGTTCTTCTCCAGCGGCGTCACCGAATTGAAGGAAAAACTGGGCCCGGTGAACTGGCAATTCATGGCGACCAAGAAATTCGATCCGGTGGATTTTGAGGCTTTCCTCAAGCTGCTGCCCCGCCAGGTGGGCGGCACCCCCATACGCCATGCGGTGGAAGTGCGCCACGACAGTTTCAAGGACAAGGCGTTTGTCGCCCTCTGCCGCAAATACGGCGCCGCCATCATCTTCAGCGCGGACAGCGACTTTCCGCTGATCGCCGACGTGACGGCGGATTTCGTCTATGCCCGCATCATGGGAACGCGGGCCGGGGAAAAGCTGGGCTATCCGCCCGTGATGCTGAAGACATGGGCACAGCGGGCCAAGGATTGGGAGAAGGGTGAAATCCCCGATAAATTGCCGTTGCTAGCGCCGCTGGCGCCCAGGCAAAAGCGCGACGTCTTCCTGTTCGTGATCAGCGGTGCCAAGGAACGCAACCCCGCCGCCGCGCAAGCCATCATCGCCGCCCTCTAGGCGCAGTCGGCGCAGGCTTCCTCCATACACGCCACATGCGTTTGGCTGTCCGCCGGGCCGGGGGCCGGGGCCGTCTGCGGCGGCAGCAGCCTGGCGCGCACCTGCGAACCGCGCGTCAATGTCAGATGCACCGGGCAGCGCTCGGCAATCTCCATCAGCCGGGCACGCTGCGCCTCGTCAAAATCGCCGTCCAGCGCGATGTCGAGTTCGAAACGATCCGGCGCCTTGAGGCCGGCGCGGCTGTGGCGGACCGATGTGCGCGCACCGGTCAGCGGCCAGCCCTTGCGCTCGGCATAGAGGCGGATGGTCATGGTGGTGCAGGCGCCCAGCGCCGCGCTCAACAGGTCGTAGGGATTGGGGCCGGAGCCCAGGCCGCCGACACTGGCCGGCTCGTCGATCAACAGGCGCAGACCGCCCATCTGCGCCTCGACCTGGTATTTGCCCTTTTCGGTCGCGGTGACGATGACGGTTTCGGTATCGGTGGCGGTGGTCATGGCGTCTCCGGATCGGGCCGGCCCCCAGTCTAGCGGCCGGCGCGCGACAGGGCCATGACACGATCGGCCCGGGACGTCAGCTTGGGCCGTCAGCGTTCCAGCACCAGCCGGGTGTGCGTGCCGGTCAGCGGATAGCTCTTGCCCTTCCAGACGAAATCACCCGGCAAGGCGGCGGGGCGGTCGATCTCCGCCGTCAGCTTGCCGCCTTCCACCGAATAACGCACCGCCACAACGCCGCTGGGCGTCGCCGCCGCCGCATCCAGGCTGGTGAGATCGCCCAGCACCGGCGCGACGCGCAGGCGCGCATAGAAGGGCGCCGCCGGGCCGATGCCCGCGACCACTCCCAGCAGATCGGCGGTGGGATGGGCGCTCCAGGCATGGGTGTCGGAGCGTGTGTTGCCGCGCGATTCCGGCCAGGTGGTGTAATGCAGCGCCAGCAGGTCGCGCCAGGTCTGCAAAAGCGCGGGATAGCGATCCGCCATCCCGGCATGTTCGAACGCCCGCACCAGGTACCAGGCGAAATAATAGGTCGTGGCGTAAAGCCCCGCGGGCGCGTCGATGCCATGGCCGGGCACGGTGATGCGCTCCAGGATGGCGCGCGCCTCATCGGGCGTGGCCACGTCATACAGCACCGCCAGCGCGTTCATGTGCTGGCTGAAGGGCGTCCGGTCCGCAGTGTCGGCGAACAGGCCCCGGCCCGCGTCCCAGCAATGGGCGCGGATGGCGTCGCGCGCCGCGTCGGCATTCGCGGTATCGGCGGCGGCCTGCGCCTTGTCGCCATAGGCGTTTTCCAGCACCGCGCCCTGGCGCAGCGCCCCCAGCCACGTCACCGTCATCAGGCAGCTGCCGCCGTCCGCGCCGTAGGAGGGAAAGGTCTCGCGGTTGTTGCCCGGCGGCCCGGACCAGTCGATGAAATTCCATTGCGGATTGCGCCCCAGCAAGCCGTTCGGCCGCCGCCACGGCTCGAACCATTTGAGGATGGTGCGCAGGCGCGGCAGGTGGCGCACGATGCGCGAACTGTCGGGCTGGTACATCCGCCAGTCGCTCAGCATCCCGATCCAGGCCAGCGAGAAGGTGGCGATGACATTGTCGCTGCGGCTGGGATAGGCGCCCTGCTCCAGCCCGCCATCGGCCTCGGATTCGGCAAAGGCGTCGATCGCCTGCGCGGCCAGCCGCGGATCGCCCGACACCGCATAGGAGATCAGCATCTGCAGCCGCGTGTCGCCGGTATATTGCAGCTGCTCCCAATAGGCGCTGTCCATGTAGGTTTCGTGGGCGTCGACCTGGGCGGTGCGCCAGCCGACCTGCCAGATGCGATTGAGCTGCGCGTCACTGCTGGTGAAATGGGCGACCTGCGCGAAGGGATAGCCGGTCTCGTAGACCCGCAGCGATTCCAGGGTCAGCGGCGCGGCGCCGGTCTGGATGTCCAGCTCGGCATAGCGCCAGGTCCGCCACCACAGCGGCATGAAGCTGCGCCGCGCCCCGTCGGCGATGAAGGTGTCGAAAATGCCCAGCGCGCGGCGGTCGCCGACCAGGTCGCGGTCGCCTTTTTTTCCGTCGGCATCGTAAAGTGCTTCGGTATAGGTGAGCTTTATGGTGGCGCCGGCGCCGCCCGACACGGTCAGCTGGGGATAGGCGGAAATCATCGCCGCGCGGCGCAAAAGAATTCGGACGTGGCTGTTCGCGGGAATACGCATCGGATGGGCGGGGAATTGGTCGCCACCGGCCAGGTCGCTGCGCACCACCGTTCCGGGCTGGACGGGCGCAAAGCCTTGTTGCGGCAGGGCATCGGCGATCAGGCTGCGGTTTGCGGCCTGCGGCGCGGGCACCGCGTCGACCCAGCCGCCGCCGGCCTCATCCGGACCCATCCAGTTCCAGTCCGCCCTGGCGGCCTCGATCACTTCGGGCGCGCTGGCGACATAATAGCGCCGGTTGGGCACCTGGGCGCGGCCATTGACGGCCGAGTGCCCCGCATCGATCTTGACCCGCCAGCCCGGCGCCTCTGTCGCAAGCAATGTGCCGGTCAGGCGAAATCCCAGTCCGGCGCTTTGCTGGGCGATGGGCGCGATCTGGGGCGGCAGCGTGTGGGCGGCCGGCAGCGGCCCGTCCACCGGGGCCTGCGGCGGCCTGCGCACGAAATCCCATACCACCGCCGCCACCACATTGGGGCCGCGCCTCAGATAGGGCGCGAGATCGACGCTTTCGGTGCGCCAGCGCGCGATGGTGCCGGTGGAGGGACCCGTGGCGATCCGCCTGCCATTGACGAACAGGATGAAACGGTTATCGGCCGTCACCGTGACCGGCATCGCCGCCGGGACGTCGCGCAGGTCGAAGGCGCGGCGGAAATGCAGCACCACGGGCTGGCCCAGGGCCGCGGCGCCGGGATGGGTGATCCAGCCGTCAGCGGTCGCGGCCCGCGCGGGTCCGCACAGCAGCAGCGCAACCGCCAGACAGAACAGCCTCATCCCGCAACTCCCCAGGCCGGTGTTTTTATCCGGGCGCCCGCGCCTTGGCTTGACAGTCCGGCGCGGGCCCGCAGCATAGTAGGTGCCGCCGGCCATAAGACCATAACGAGGCGGAATTTGCAGGGCGCGCCTTATTGCACTGCCGCATCAGGGAGAATTCATGAGCAAGTTTGCCGTTGTGGGTGCCGGATTTATCGGCCGCGCCTGGGCGATCAGTTTTGCCCGCGCCGGACACATGGTGGCGCTGTGGGACCAGGATGAGACCGCGCCCGGCAAGGCGCTGGCCTATATCGACGCCCTGCTGCCCGAGTTGGCTGCCCTGGACCTGCTGAACGAAAATTCCGCCGCCGACGTGCGCGGGCGCATGCGCGGCGTCGCCAGCCTGGAAGAAGCCCTGGCCGACGCCGACTATGTGCAGGAAAACACGCCCGAGGATCTCGTGGTCAAACGCGCCATCTTTGCGCGGCTGGACGCCGGCGCGCCGGCCGGCGCCATCCTGGCGAGTTCGACCTCGGCCATCCTGCCCTCGGCCTTCACCGAAAGCCTGGCGGGGCGTGCGCGCTGCATCGTGGTGCATCCCCTCAATCCGCCCTACCTGATCCCGGCGGCCGAAGTGGTGCCGGCGCCCTGGACCGAACCCGCCGTGGTCGCGCGGACCGCCGATATCCTGCGCGCCGCCGGCCACGCCCCCATCGTCATGCGGCGCGAGCTGGACGGCTTCGTGATGAACCGGCTGCAGGGGGCGCTTCTGGAGGAAGCCTTCCGGCTGGTCGCGGCCGGCTATGCCAGTGTCGAGGACATCGACATCGGGCTGCGCGAAGGCCTGGCGTTGCGCTGGTCCTTCATGGGCCCGTTCGAGACCATCGACCTCAACGCCCCCGGCGGGGTGCGCGACTATGTCGAGCGCTACGGCGGACTCTACCAGCATCTTTATTCCACCATGCAGGGCCGCGCCGACTGGAACGGGCCGGTGCTGGACACGATCGAGGCCGAACGCCGCAAGCGCCTTCCCTCTGCCGGGCTGGCGAAGCGCCAGGCCTGGCGCGACCGCCGGCTGATGGCCCTGGCGGCGCACAAGCGCCGCGCCGCGCGGGAGATTGCGCAATGAGCCTGAGCGACAAGGTCATCATCACCTGCGCCGTGACCGGCGCCATTCATACCCCGTCCATGTCGCCCCATCTGCCGGTGACGCCGGAGGAAATCGCCGAGGCCGCGGTCGGCGCCGCCGAAGCGGGCGCGGCGATCGTCCATCTGCATGCCCGCGATCCCGAAACCGGCAAGCCCGACCAAACTCCCGAAGCATTCGCGCCGCTTCCTGCCGCGCATCAAGCAGGCGACCAACGCGGTGGTGAATCTGACCACCGGCGGCGCGCCCTATATGACGGTGGAGGAGCGCATCAAGCCGGCCGAGGTCTTCAAGCCGGAAGTCGCCTCCCTCAACATGGGCTCGATGAATTTCGGCCTGTTCCCCATGCTGAACCGGTTCAAGGACTTCAAGCATGACTGGGAGGCGCCGGCGCTGGAAAATTCGCGCGACCTGGTGTTCCGCAACACCTTCAAGGACATCGAGTTCGTGCTGCGGACCCTGGGCGACAGCGGCACGCGCTTCGAGTTCGAGTGCTACGACACTTCGCACCTCTACAACCTCGCCCATTTCCTGGAGCGCGGGCTGGTGCAGCGCGCCGCTGTTCATCCAGACGGTGTTCGGCATCCTGGGCGGTATCGGGCCGCATCCCGAAGACGTGCTGCACATGAAGCGCACCGCCGACCGGCTGTTCGGCGATCACTACAAATGGTCGGTGCTGGGCGCGGGCCGCAACCAGCTCGCCATCGCCGCGCAGGCCGCCGCGATGGGCGGCAATGTGCGGGTGGGGCTCGAGGATTCGCTGTGGTCGGGCCCCGGACGGCTGGCCCAGTCCAACGCCGCAGCAGGTGCGCCTGGTGCGCCAGATCATCGAAGGCCTTGGCCGCGCGGTGGCGACGCCGGACGAAGCGCGCGCCATCCTGGAACTGAAGGGCGGCGATAAGGTCGCCTTCTGACCGGCGTCAGACCAGCGGCGCCATCTTTTGCCAGTCGGTGGCGTTTTCCAGCGCCCAGCCGATGCGCAGCGCCATCGCCTCGTCGCCGCCCCGGCAGACGATCTGCAGCGAGGTCGGCAGGGCGTGGGTGGTCATGCCGTTCGGCAAGGCCAGCGCGCACAGGTCCAGGAAATTCACCCAGCGGGTGGACAAAGCCGGCGTGGTGCTCTGGTCCACCTCGGCGACCGGAATCGGCGGCGTCATGGTGGAGGGTGTCAGCACGGCATCGATGCCTTTGATCCGGACGGCGAATTCGCGCTTGGCGCGTTCGCGTTCCGCCAGCATGTCGGCATATTCGCGTGGAGAGATCGAGGCGCCGGCCCGCACCCGCACCCGCACCGCCTGGTCCAGCGGCAGCGAGTCATTGTCCACCAGCTCCGCCAGCCTGGGATAGCATTCGGCGGAAATGATGCGGCCCACCAGGTCGCCGCTTTCCCGCAGGCTCTCGCCGCCCGGCGGCAGATCGACGATCTGGGCCCCCAGCGCCGCCAGGTCCTTGAGCGAGCGGTCATAAGCCGCCAGGATTTCCGTCTCGAACTCCGCGCGTTCGCTGTCGGGCAAGCGCGCCAGGCGAAGATCCTTCACCCCGGCGCGCAGGTCGGTCAGCGGCGCGCTGGGCGGCAGGGTCGCCGTCAGGGGATCCTGCGGGTCGTTGCCCTGCAACAGCTGCAGCAGGATGGCGCAATCCTCCACGCTGCGGGTGATGGGGCCCGGCGTGTCCAGGGTCGGGCTGAGCGGCAGCACGCCATGGGTGCTGATGCGCCCGATGGTGGTCTTCAATCCGGTGATGCCGCACCAGGCCGCGGGAATGCGCACCGAGCCGCCGGTGTCGGTTCCGATGGCGCAGGGCGCCATGCGCGCCGCCACCGCCACCGCGGACCCGGAAGACGAGCCGCCCGGCGTGCGATGGACGTCCATGTCCCAGGGGTTCCAGGGCGTGCCCATATGCTGGTTGGTGCCCCAGGCGCCATAGGCGAATTCCACCGTATGGGTCTTGCCCAGCACGATCATGCCGGCGTCCAGCAGCGTCTGGGCCAGGGTCGCATTGTAGGTGGATATCCGATCCCGCCATACCGCACAGCCGGCGGCGGTGGCGTGATCCTTGAACTCCACCAGGTCCTTGAGCGCGATGGGTATGCCATGCAGCGGGCCCAGTCCCTCGCCGGCGCGGATAGCCTTGTCGGCGGCTTCCGCCGCCCGGCGGGCCTCGGCCGCATGGACATGGACGAAGGCCTGCAGCTTGGGCTCCAGCTTGGCGATACGCGCCAGGCAGGCCTCGACCAGATCGACGGGCGAGAAGTTCCCTGCCGCCAGTCCGGCGGACAAGGCATGCACGGACATCGCGGATAGATCGGTAGCCATGCGTACGCCCCTGTTGCGCAGTCGGCAGATGTTTAACCATGCCTTAGCCCTACCCTCCATTCTTTTTTGAGGCGGGCGGTTTTGCTGCTAAGCAACGGCCATGGGACAAACCATCTCCTCGGTCGTGGACATGGTCGGCTATGCCGGCGAGCTGCGCCGCGCGGCAAAGCAGGCGCCCACCACCGAGACGGCGGAGAAAATCCAGCGCACGGCGGCCGAACTGGAAAAGACGGCGCTGTCGAGGGTCGGCAAGGCCGGACCCGGCATCGGCGCGCTGCTCGATACATTTGCCTGAGGCGCCGCGAGCGCCCCCCGGCCGGATGCCTCAGCGGTTGCCGGATAATTCAGCGACTGCCGGATGTTTCAGCGACTGAAAGTGACCTGGGGGTTCTCGCTGGGTGCCTCATTGGCCACGACCAGCGCCAGGGTCGCGACGACAATGATCGCGGTCATGGCCAGCGCCGTAAGCCAGGGAAGCTGCCTGCCGCGCGCGGCTTCCGGTATCTCGAATACATCGGGAATGCGTTGCATCTGTTCCACCTTGGGACAGCGTTTGTCTGCCCAGCGGGGCCATGCATCATCCGTACCGCAAGAGCCTGCCGTCCGTATCCAAGAACGGCCCGGCGCGGCTTTGGTTCCTGCGTGGCCGGACCGGGCGCGATCCGAGCAAGCGCACATGGAAAATCGCAAGCACCACCAAGAAAAGCGTGTGGGTCGCCGCGCGGCCGATGTCCTGGCCATCTGTGAGCCGCCTGTTTTGTTGCGCCCGGCCGTTGAGTCTGTTGCCAAAGCGTCCTAGCGTCGAAGGAATTGAAAAGACGGTTGGAGGCGGGATGCGGCGAATTCTTCTTGCGGTGGCGGCGATCTGTGCGCTGGCGGGTGGGGCACGGGCGGCGGAGAATGGGGTGACGCCGGGCGCCTTCGTCGTCGAACGGCCGACCCTTCTGTCGCTCGGCTTTGAATGGAAGATCAGCGGCGACGACAACCGCAATGCCACCGTGACGGTGACCTACCGCAAGGCGGGTGAGAGCAAGTGGCGCCAGGCTCTGCCTCTGTTCCGCATGGGCGGGGAATTCATCGCCGGGCCAAAACCGCAATATGGCGGGCTCAACTACTACAACTACACCGTGCCGCCGGCTTTCGCCGGCAGCGTGCTCAATCTTCAGCCCGACACAGAATATGAAGTCCATTTCGCGATGCGCGATCCCGACGGCGTCCATGGCGAGGCGGAAACGACCGCGACCGTGCGCACCCGCAAGGTCCCCGCGCCGGCCGCGGGCGGGCACGTGTACCAGGTTTATCCGTTCAGCCATAAAGGCCCGCTGGGCCCCGACGAATTCATCGGCCTGCTGGCCGCCTATTACATGGGCGCGGATGAAAGCGACCACAACAACGTCTTTCCGCCGCGGGTCAAGCCGGGCGACGTGATCCTGGTCCATGCCGGTGTCTACAAGGACAACCGCTTCGTCTATGGCGGCTTCGACAAGAACGTCGAAACCTATGGCACGTCCTTTGACGGCACCTATTACCTGACCGCCAGCGGCACGCCCGACAAGCCGATCGTCATTAAGGCCGCGGGCGACGGCGAGGTGGTGTTCGACGGCGATGGCAATGACACGCTCTTCAACCTGCTGGCCGCCAACTACAATTATTTCGACGGGATCACGGTCCGCAACACCAATGTCGGCTTCCTGCTGGGGATCAAGGACATCCTCGGCGCCGATGGCTTCACCCTGATCAACAGCCGCGCCGACAATATCGGCCGTGTGGTGCGCGACGACTGGGCCAAGTCCAAGGATTTCTATATCGCCAACAATGTCTTTCTGGGCCGCCACGATCCCCAGCACATCACCAGCTGGATCGGTGCGGGCGTGTGGGCCAAATATCCCGGCTACCCGGCGCTCATCACCAGCGAATATGCCGTGAAGGTCTATGGCCAGGGCCATGTCGTGGCGCACAATTATGTCGCCAACTTCCACGACGCCATCGACAACGCCACCTTCGGAAATCCCAGCGACAAGCCCCAGGAATATGGCGCTTCGGTGGATTTCTACGGCAACGACATGTTCAACATCACCGACAATTGCATCGAACTGGACGGCGGCGTCCACAATATGCGGGCCTTCGACAATCGCTGCGCCAACACCGCCCAGCTGGCTTACAGCACCCAGCCCATCTTCGGCGGGCCGGCCTATATCTACCGCAACATCTCCTACAACAACACCACGGCCGGCGGGCTGAAGCTGCTGGACAATCCGGCGGGCATCCTGATCTACAACAACACCTTCATCGGCGCCGCCGGCGCGCTGGGACCGGCATCCAATTTCCATTTCCGCAACAACCTGATCGTGGGCGACGGCTGGAAGAAACCGATCTTCCAGGTGAAGACCTTCACGCCCTATTCCACCTCGGATTACAACGGCTTTGGTCCCAATCCCGTGGCGGGAAATTTCGCATGGGACGAACCGCCCTTCGACAGCGCCAATGGCGGCAAGGTTCGCAATGTGTATGACACGCTCGCCGGCTATCAAAAGGGCAGCGGCCAGGACGCCCACAGCATCACGGTGGGGCTCGATGCCTTCGTCAACGTCAAGCCCACCGATGAAGCCAATCCGCGCACGCTCTACACGCCGGAAAGTCTGGATTTCCGTCTGCGTCCAGGCTCGCCGGCCATCGATAAGGGCATCGCGCTTCCCACCATCACCGACGGCTTTAACGGCAGGGCCCCGGACCTGGGGGCTTACGAATTCGGCAGTACGCCGCCGCATTACGGACCGGAGGTATGGCCCGTGGGTGCGCCGCCGTCGCAACTGCGCTCAGAGACCGGGCCGCCGCATTAGGGGGCAAGCACCGGCTTCACCCGCGCGGCAGCGAACATAGCCCATCAGGGCTGGATGCCCCAATGTGCGCCGGCAAAAGGCGCGACTGTGGATATTCCGGGTCCGGGGCAAACCGCGCCGGGCCAGTGAAGCCCTGTCAAGCAATCGCTCGACGTTTCCGTGCGCTGAAAATGGCAAGCCGTCTGGCGTGGCGGGCCGAGGCTGGACGGCGGGTACGCACATACGGGCTCATCCCTGATGTGCCATGCGCACGAGCGCTATTTTTCGGCTGCCCCATTTTCCGATGCATCATTCTTTCGCGCATCCAGCCGCCCAAAAGTGGAAGCAAGCAGCTTTTGAAGCTTGTGCGCGGCCCCCAAGTAGGATTCCTCCAGCGTGGCACCCTCATGGCTGACGGCAACCGGCTGATGACCGGCGGGGCGCGCCTCCATCACGCAGCGCTTATCCGTTCGTCCGGAGTTCTGCGCGCCTTCTTCGCTGAGATGAACCTCGACGCGCGTGAGGTGGTCGCTATACCGGCCGAGGACATGGGATACCTCACCGGAGATATGTGCGGACAGGCCTTCGCTTCCCTCAATGTTGCTATCGGTATTCACTTGTATTTGCATTTCAATCCTCTCCTGTTTCGATAATGGCCGCCGCGACCGAATAACGGAGCCGCGTCCCATTCCCGGCCAGGCGGAAAATAAATATTGATAGTGCGGATCAGAGCGGCCATTGGCGCATTCCCGAGAGGCCACAAAGCCATTTGGGAACGCCACGCTCCGGAACTCGCGTGAACTTTGCGGCCGGAGACTGACTGCATCCTAGCACGCTTTTCCCCAATGTGGGGTATAATCGCCACGCGCGAAACACAGGATACCGATCCATGGAACTTTTGGCCGAATCCCTGGTGGTTGTTTTCGACAGCACGCGCGTTCGCTATTTCGAACGAAACAATGCCGGAAAACTCACACTGAAAGACGAGCTGGACTCCGGCTTGCACCGCTCCAGCCGCGAGCTCGTGACGGACAGGCAGGGGCGCGGCGTCACCGCCGGGAACGGCGCCCATCACGCCTTTGAGCCCAAGCATGACAAGCACAAACTGGAAAAGCACAATTTCGTCCATGAAATCGCGGCGGCGCTCAATGCCGCTTACGACAAGCACAATTTCAGCTCGTTAACGATCGTTGCGCCGAAGCGCAGTTTGGGAGAGTTTCGCGCGCTCGCATCCGACAATTTGCAATCCTTGAGTTGGCGCGAAGTCCCCAAGGATTTTTCCGCCTATTCCGAGCATGAACTCGAAAAACGGCTCCAGCCCTATTTCTGATTTGTCTGCCTGGCCCGGCACAGCAGGCCCTGCCAATCGCCGGGCGCGCGGTCGAAGCTGGCGGCGCGGGCCGTCCCCATACATTCCGTCCCCGAAGGTGTTCCGTGCCTGAATTGCGAATTCCCGTGCCGGCGCACCAGATTGCCGTGCCGCCACACATAGCCGAAACCATCCAGGCAATTGCCCTATTGCACGCCGAGCATCATAGAAGCTCGACGCTGGCCGAGCGCATCGTCGACAAGGCCACGGCATATATCGGCCGCCCAAGATTCCTCCTGGCATTCATCATGGCAGCCGGCCTTTGGATGGCGGCCAACATATCGATCCGACTTGGCGGCGGCGCACCGCTGGATCCTCCGCCATTCAATTGGCTCGAACTTGTCCTTAGCGTCTCCGCTTTCGCGATCGCCGTGATGATTCTCGCGAGCCAGATGCGCGCGGACAGGTTTGCAAACCTTCGGGAACAAATGACGCTTGAGTCGACCCTGCTTACCGAACAGAAGACGCGCAAGATTATCGAACTGCTGGAGGAACTCAGGCGGGACAGTCCGGAAATCCCGGATCGCAAAGACCTCGAAGCCGATCAGATGGCCGCAAAAGCCGATCCGCAGGAGAATTCGTCAGCCGGCGGCGATGCGACCGCGCGAACCGCAACGGCAACGGTTCAAAGCGCCCCTCAGGATTTGCCGTCCTGACGCGCTCCGAATCGAGATGACCGGGAGCCGCCGGCGGCCCGTGTCTTTGACCGACAGCGCCGCAAGGGCAAAGTGTGCAGTTCTGTACAGCATCAAGACCGGCGATGGGCATACTGGCCTACGCTTGACCGTTGTTTGTCCCATTGATTTATCGGTCGGCAAAGCGGGCGGGGTCGCCTCCCCGCCCGCTTTAGTGGCTTTCCGCGCAGAGGTTCAACGGCTGCTGAAGGGATTGCACCTAATGAGCAAAACACTGCTGCCCGGCGGCGACACCCGCTCGGAAATGCTCTTGGCCCTGGCGGAATATTGGCGCAATTGCGCCGCCCGGGCGAACGACCCATGGCGCAGTGACATCATGCGCGGCACGGCCGAGGAGTTCGAAAAAGCGGCCGCCCGGGTTGCCGGCCAAGCACGCGTGTCGGGACAAGCGAAGCCCAACGTGCCGGGCCCGAACTGATATCGGTTGCGCCCCTAGCGCAGACGGCTTTCGCCTAGCGCCTGCGATAGAGGCTGCTCGCAACAAGGATCAAGCCAAGAACCAGCACGCCGCCGCTGACGGGTTGTGGAATGCGGTGTGAGGTATCCTCCGTCGCCTGGATTTTCAAATCGCCAATCCTGGCGACGGTGTCCGTACTCTGAGTCGTGAACAGGGGGACGGCGAAGCCCAACAGCCCGGCCACCACCAATAATACACCGATAATCAAAAGCCCGTTTGCGTTCCGCATCCTGCGTCCCCACCCCAATCACAGCCCAGCCGATGACAGCGACAATGGGTCCCTTGAGCCCCAGCCTGCTTCAGACGACAAAGCTCTTGCTCATCGCCCGACGCGGATATTCGCGAAATTGCCCAACAGGCCGAACACCTGAAGCAGCCACAGCACGACCGCGATTACAATGACGATATTGAGAATCTGCTTAATCTTCGGGTCCATCGGGATGTAGGTGTTGACCAGCCACAACAGCACGCCAACCACGACCAGAGCGACGATCAGGGAAACAAGCGACATGGGGATTGCCCTTTCAGGCCCGAGGAAAGCATGATCCTAGAGGATTGGCGGGCACGCGACTGTGCAGAATTGCTCATATTGCGGTGTGCCATCCCGCCCGGTCACGGGATCGCGCCCCCGCGGCGGGCGCAATCCATAAGGGCGAGAGCGTTTGAAAGTGAGCCCGATCAAGTGCCAGGCGGACGATAGGCTTTGAGTTCATCAGAAAGCATTGCGAGCAAGCGCCCGATGGAAGAGGCCCCTCTTTCGCCGCATGTCCCGACGTCGGTGGTACTGACATTGCTGCTTGACGAGGCGCCACCGGGCCGGCTGACCCTGGCGTGGCTTGTCAACCGGCTCGGAAAACGCTCCTTTGGTCTTTTCATGCTCATCGTGGCATTTTTCGGCTTGGCGCCCGCGGTTGCAATGCTCGCCATGCTCCTGCTGCCGATTCCCGCGATCCAGATGATCCTGGGACACGATCGCCCCAGCCTGCCACGAATTCTCGCGACCCGGTCCATTCCGACGCAACATCTGTCGCGATTGGCGGTCCGGGCGATTCCGTTTTTGAGGCGCGTGGAGGTTTTCATTCGTCCGCGCTGGCACACGCCGTTCCAGGCCACAAAACGACTGGTGGGATTGACCATTCTGCTTTTGGCGTTGACGCTCATTGCGCCTTTTCCCTTCAACATCATTCCGACGCTCGTGATTATGTTGATCTCGTTCGCCTATCTCGAAGGGGACGGCATCCTGCTTTGCGTATCCCTTGCGGCCGCCATCTTTTCGCTTCTGGTCACCGCTGGCGCGGTCATCGCCACACTGCAATCCATGGGCTTTCTGGGGAGCCTGTGGACCGCATATTGAACAATTCCAAGCCGAAAAGAATTGCTGCAGGCATTCCTGCGCGACGGCCGATGCCGGGATTGGATGGATTTTTGACGCAATGTCTTGTAAAAGATCTGAACGATCAACCTCGGTGTGGCCCAATGCGGCGGTGCTGTCGAAACCCGTGGGAGAAGCGCAATGGCAACCAAACGAGAGAGGCCCCTTCGCGCCGCGTCGTTCCTCGCCGAGCCCGGCACGGGGCGAACCTCAATCAAATATCGCAAGAACCAGGTCGTCTTCTACCCAGGGCGACCCGGCCGACGCTGTGTTTTTTATCCAGAAGGGCAGGCTGAAGGTCACGGTCGTGTCGGACCGGGGCAAGGAAGCCGTTGCAGCCATCCTGGGACCGGATGAATTTTTCGGCGAGGCCTGCATGGCGGGCCAATTGCATCGCCTGGTGACCGTGTCGGCCATGACCGAAGCGGTCGCGGTGCGGATCGAAAAACCGGCAATGATGCGCCTTGTCCAGGAACAACCGGCGTTTTCGCAGATGTTTATGACGCATATCTTGAACCGGACAATACGGGTCGAGGCCGATCTGATCGACCAGTTGTTCAATTCCAGCGAACGGCGGCTGGCGCGCCTGCTGTTGCTGCTGGCGAATTATGGCAGCGAAGGAAAGCCGGAACCGATCATTGCCAAGATCAGCCAGGAAACCCTGGCCGAGATGATAGGAACCACCCGCTCGCGAGTCAGCTTCTTCATGAACCGGTTCCGCAAGCTGGGCTTTATCAGCTATAACGGCCATATCGAGGTTCATAAGTCCTTGTTGAACTTGGTCCTTCACGAGCAGCCGCAGATCAGGACCTGAACCGCATCTGCCATTGCGGGCATCCGGCGCGGTGTGCAATTCAGCACAGCATGCGGCCCGGCGGCCGCGTAGGATGCTGCGGTGCACTCAGGCGCGTGAATCCGGAATGGCCAGACCCATGTTTGTCGAACATTTATCCCTCAATTCGTTGGGATTACCCCGCGCCGCGTTCGGGCGCCTGTGGCGCCCCGCCCAGGGCGTGTGCGAACAGCATCCGGAAGGCTGCCCGGCGGACACACTGCGCGCGGCGCTGGCGCGCGAATCAAGCCTGCTGCAGCAGAAGGAGATACTGCTCAAGGAGCAGGAAATCCTGCGCGCGGAATCCGACCATCGCCTGCTCAACGGCCTTCAGATGGTCGTCAGCCTGCTGTCCCTGCAAAGCCGGACAGCCACCACGCCCGAGGTGGCCATGCAGCTGTCGGTCGCGGCCAGCCGCGTTGCCACCATCGAGCGCGTGCACCGGCGGCTTCACTTCAATGACGGTACCACGACCGTCGAACTGAAAAAGTCCCTGGAGGAGCTTTGCCAGGATGCCTCCGGCATGGCCGGTTCCGGCGACGCATCGCAACTGGACATCCGGGTCAGCGGCAGCGAAATCACGATTCCCAGTGCGACCGCCATTTCGTTGGGCTTTATCGCCAACGAGCTGATCACCAATGCCGTCAAATATGGGATTGGGGAAATCACAGTCAGCCTGGATGCCGGTCCCGACGGCGGCTACGCACTGTCGATATGCAATGGGGGTCCGGCGCTGCCGGACGACTTTGATCCCGCCGCGAGCAAGGGACTGGGAATGAAGATCGTCCGCTCCCTGGTAAAGCAGATCGGCGGCACGTTCAGCTTCGCCCGGGGCGCCGACAATCAGGGCGCGCGGTTTGTGGTGCATTTCGCGTGAGGGATTTTCAGCCTGCCGGCACCCGCAAGACGCAATCCACGGCGTCGCTCGGCATAGTATCGCGGGCCATGCTCCGCGATCACTGGCTGTTCGCGGTGTTCCTCATCGCGATGGCCGCATTGTATCATTTCGGCGGCTAGGCGATCGCATGGCCCGATAAAAGGGCTCGGGGCTGACGATGTGCCGGTTCTTTTCGTCGATCAGCAAGACGCGAATACGTCCGACCGTAAGCCCATACTGCGCGGCAAGGCTCTCGACGGTTTTTCCCGTCTCGAACCCGGCGAATATTTCGCGATTTCTGGCTACGGTTCTTCGAAAGTCCATGGATACCCCCTTGACCAGTGTAACGCGGGCGAATTTGCGCGCTGTGCAATTTTGCACATTTCGTCCGGCCCGACCGTGCCCTGGAAATGGGGCTAATTGGGGTTCTGTGCGTTACCGTTACGATTGGGCATAGAACAAAAGAGGTTAGCCATGAAAACACTTATCAGGCTGGTGCCCGTAGCCGGGCTGGCGGCTTTGTTGCTCGGCGGCTGCGCCTATCGCGGCCATGACCGGGTCGGCGTCTCCGTCGGCGGTGACGGCTATTATAATGGCTATTACGACGGCTCTTACGGCACCTTCAATGACGGCTATTGGGGCAACGACGGCGCATTCTACTACAGCGACGGCCAACACAACTGGCATCGCGACGATGGCCACCATTTCCGTCGTGATTCTGGCGACGGCGACCGCCGCTGGTCAAAGGTCCGCGGAAGCGGCCGGCACCGCGATCATTAGTCGTCCCACAGGAAACATTGCCTGGTCTCGCTGCGACGACCAGGCGCTTTCGGCCCCGCCGGCAAACGCCGGACGCGGCGAGGCCAGGGCAAATATCGCGAGGATTGTTCAAATTTGCTCAGTTTCGAACCGCGATTTGGGCCTAACATTGTCTTCGCGCGGGCTGCGCCCCCAGCCACGTCAATTGGTAGCCCCGCCTCAAGAGCCAACCCGGTAAACTATCCCCTTGCCGGGTTGGTTTTTGGCTTCGCACCAGACCTTGTTGCTATCGTCACGCGGGCCGCGGCTGGCAGTTGGAAGCGGTTTGCGCGCCTGGAAGTGGGCATCCCTGACCTTCAATGCCCGCCGCGCGCGCCCGGGATGCCGGAGGCGATCATGACAAACAAGAACCGAAAAGAACGGCAAGATGACGACAGCAACCCCGCGAGCCATATCGGACACCATCCGCGCCCGGCCGAAAATGCGCCATCGATTTGCCGGACGCTTGGCGCCCCTTGCCGGGCAATGGGACGTGGAATCACCGAGAATCCCAACACAAAAGCCTGTCGCATGACGCCTGAAGGATTTTCCTGATGCTTCACATCGCCTGGATGGCGATGACCATCCTGCGCGTTGCGGGCGTCATTGTCGTCTTCGCCGGCGTCGGGATATTCGGCACCTATTTCATCGCGGGAAACGCGCGGTCCAAAAATGGCGCCGTTCCCAGGTCGTCCTGGCTGGGCGCGGGACCCTGGAAGGGCATGAAAATGGTCGCACTGGGCGCGCTATTATTGTCGGGCGGCTTCGTCATCAGCCTGTTCATGCCAAACGGGACCTGAAGCGATCCGCGGCAAATGCGTCAGGGCGATTTCCTGATACGATTCGGCAAACCAGGCCCAGCCACCGTGCCTTCCAGCATGAACAGTGCGAAATCGCGGCACGCGATCTTGCCCAGGCGCAACATTTTCGGCGGGACTGTGTGCGTGCCTTGCGCTGCGGGACGGCCGAACCGGCACCGCCGATAACAGCAGCCATGATTAACGCTTTGAAACCGAGAAGGTTTCTTCGGGAACCTCGAAACTTTGGGCTCCTTATGCGCGTTCTTCATGGACTCTACAGGATCAGGCGCCGTGTCACTCAACGACGAAATCCTTGCCCGGGTCCGCGCGGCAAAAGCCTGGGACAAAGACACCAAGGTTGGGGATTTCCAGCTCAAGGTGGCCGCGAACGGTTCGGTCCTGATCAATCTGAAAACCCGGCGCGCCTATCTTATCTATGATGAATTCAGCAACTTGCCGGATCTGCACGACATGCAGGACCTTTTTCCGAACCTGGTGTTTTTTCCAACCCAGCCGTCGGCGCCGGAAACGAGCGGCGAATAAGGCCCTGCCCATGGCGGCCGCGGCGGTGGCAAAAGTGTGCGATTTTGCACAGATAGAGAACCGGCAATAGGCATACTTGACCACCCTGACGGGAGTATCTGCCACCGGGCCGGCTGAGAGACAAACGACCTTTCGATATGGCCCTGCGCTTCCGTCCATTGAACGGAGGCGAGAGTGCTGAGAATTGACCAGGTGCGTTGGCAGGCGACGGCGAATATTTCCCGGTTTCGTGAATTTCTGAATTCCCCCCTTGATGCCTTTCAGCGCCAGCAACTGAAGGAATTGCTGGCGCGCGACGTGACGCGGCGCAAGGCCATGCCCTACCCGCAAAAATCATCCGGCAAACCGGGGATGTGAAAATCTCCGCGGCTGCCCGCCGCGGCCGCGCCGGGCCCCTGCGGGTTGGCAATCTGGCACGCAAGCCATGGCTTGGATTTGGATGGGGTGGCGGACGGGGTGGGATTCGAACCCACGATACCCTTGCAGGTATGCCGCATTTCGAGTGCGGTGCCATCGACCACTCGACCACCCGTCCGCCGGCGGTGATAAGGGAGCGGCCACGCCAAGGCAAGCCTTGGATGGCGGGCCGCCCGAGGGCCGAAAAGGCGGCGCCCGGACCGGAAATTCGTTAAGGGATCCCCGCCATCGCCTTGACCTCGGCCTCGGTGACCGGCTTGCCGTAGCGGTTACCGAAATGGGTGCGGATATAAGTGACCACCCCGGCGATCTGGGCCGGGCTGAGCATATCGCCCAGCGGCGGCATCGCCCCGCGTCCCTGCAGGATCATGAAGACGGGATAGCCCGGCTCGGCCAGGCGCGGGTCCTTCGCCAGCGCCGGTATGGTGGCGGCGCCGCTGCCGCCCCTGGCATCGGCCATGTGGCAGGCCTGGCAGACCTGGACATAGACCTGCTCGCCGGCCATCGGCGCCTGGGCCAGCGCCGGCGCCGCGGCCAGCACCAGAAATACCGTCAAACTCGCGCGCGCGATCACTGGCATCGTTCAGCCCTCCAGCGCGCGCTTGTGCAGGCGGGTGATGGCGTCGAGCGAGGACAGCAGCGCGCCCTCCATCCAGCACCCCACATAGGAAGCATGTTCGCCGGCCAGCACGATGCGGTCGTCCACCGCCACCAGGGTCTGGTAATGCGCCTTGCGGGTTTCCTCGTTCCAGCGCGCGCAGCAGCCCAGCGTCCAGGGCACGCGGCTCCAGGCGACGGAGGCGCCGTTCTGGAATTCCCTGCGATAGGTGCCGGGATGGAACACCGACCCCTGGTCCAGCGCCGCCTCGATGCGCTGCTCCGGGCGTCATGCCGGCCAGGCGGTAGCCGCCCGCGCCGTTGGCATAGGCGCCCAGCAGCACGCCCGGGCCATCCTGGAACAGCTTGTAGTTGGGATAGGAGACCAGCCCGATGTCCTGGCTGGTGAAGCTGTGGCCGCCATAGATGTAATCCTCCTCTTCCCAGAAGCGGCGGCGCCATCTGCAGGCCGATCTTCACCGAATTGCTGTAGGGCACCGCCGCCACGGCCGACTTCTTGGCCGGCGACAGGTTGTTTTCGATCTGGTTCAGCACCGCCCAGCGGGATGGTGCAGACGCAGAAATCGGCCTTGGCCTCGGCTGACCGCGCCGGTGCCGGTATCGGAATAGGTCACGGTGACGCCGGACTTGTCCTGGTTGATCCTTGTGACCTTGGCATTGTGGGTGATCATCGGCTGGACCTGGCGGGCAAAGGCCTGGCCGATCATGCCCATGCCGCCCACCGGCTGGAACATGGTGGTCTGCATCTCATGGTTCATGAAATACGCCATGTTGCGCCAGACCTTCGAATGGAGCACGTCGTGAAAGGCGAAAGTCCGGGAGGCGATCGGCGCGGCATTGACCCCGCCGCCCGGCGGCCGCTCGAAGCCGCGATGTTCCGAGGCGAGAAGGCCGCTTTTGTAGCGCATGTCCGCATCCAGCATGCCCCAGCCGCGCAAGGCTTCCATCAGCTTCTCGCGGTCTTCGCCGGGTCAGTTCGGAGTCCAGCGCCTTCTGGTCGATCGCCTTGCCCAGCAGTTCGGCGATATTGCCTTCGAAGTCGGCCGCAGCCTCGCGATAGCGCACCGGCTTGCCGCCAAAGGCGTCGGCGGAATGCACGAAGGCATTGTGGTTGAACTGGATGAAGGGCTCCAGCGCCACGCCGAATGCCTTGCAGTAATGCAGCAGGGTGCGGTGGTGATAGGGAATGCGCCAGGGACCGGGATTGAGGTAATGGCCCTTATCGAAACTGACCTTCTGGGTCGCCCCGCCGAGCTCGGTATAGGTGTCGCCGCCATACAGCGACCAGTTCCGCCCGCCCGCCCGAGCCTGATATTCCAGGATGCGGACCTTGTAGCCCGCCTTGCTCAGCTCATAGGCCGCCAGCATGCCGGCAAGCCCCGCCCCCAGCACCACCACGGACGCGCCGGCACGGGCGCCGGACAGGTTCGGCGGGCCCGCGAACTGGGTTTCGCTGGCGTGCCCCATGGTGGTCATCGCCTGGTACAGCGCGGCGCTGCCGCCCACCATGCCGATCGCGGTCAACAATTGCCGGCGCGTCGTGCCGCCCGTTTTCATCTGACTGCCGTCCCGCTGGATGCGCCGCATAAGCCTAAGCGGGTGCCGGACGTGCCACAACGGCGCCGCAGGGCGGCAGCGCCGCTTGCGGCGATTTTTCCCACGGCAAACGCGACGCGAGGGCGCCCGTCAAAAATGTCTGCCCATTTTCCCGGCGAACCAGGACGAAATTGCACAAAGCGCCGCCAACCGATGTCGCGCCTATGATTCGCCCGCCAGCCATTCGACGGCGATATCGCCCTGCAGACGCGGCGCGAGAATCTGCGCCGCCGCCGCCATCGCCGCATCGAAGCCGTATGGCGGATTGATCACCAGCAGGCCGGCACGCGCCAGCTTGCCGTCCGGCGCGGGCACCTGGGTGTCGATGGTCAGGGCCTTGACGATACCCCCCGCCAGCACTTCGCCGGTAAAGGCGTCGGCATCGGCCTGCGACTTGACGGGATACCAGACCAGGAAAATGCCGGTGGCGAATTTGCGGCAAGCCTCGCGCACGCACCGGGCCAGGGTGGAAAACTCCTCGGGCGATTCGAACGGCGGGTCGATCAACACCAATCCGCGCCGCGACGGCGGCGGCAAAAGCTTGACCGTGCGGCCATAGCCGTCGGCCAATTCCGCCGAGGCATTGCGCCAGGGCGCCAGAACTTCTTTCAAGGCGGAAAATTCCTCCGGATGCTTTTCGATCGCGATCAGCCGGTCCTGCGGGCGCAGCAGCCGCGCGGCGATCAGCGGCGAGCCGGGATAGAAATTGGCGCCGCATGCTTTTACCTGCATCAGATAGGTGCAAAGCGCTTCGGGCAGGTCGCCGCGAAGCCCCGCCAGCCGCGCGATGCCGCCTTGCGCCTCCCCGGTCTTGCCGGCCTCGGTGCCGGACAGGTCGTACAGCCCGCGCCCGGCATGACTGTCCACCACCGCGAAGGCAGCGTCCTTCTTCCTCAGATGCAGCAGAATGGCGACCAGCGCCACATGCTTGACCACATCGGCGAAATTTCCGGCGTGATAGCCGTGGCGATAGTTCATCTTTTGCGCGGCGGCTGCCAGACCAGGAAACGCCAGGCCGCGAAGATCGCGCCCGCCAGCAAGGCGCTGACGATCATCTGCTGGCTGGACGCCGCCACTTGGATATTCCAGGCGATGAAGGCGCCCCCCAGCGCCACCATCAGCGAGATCCCGATCATTTTCCTGGTGCTCATCCGGATAGTGTCTCCCGTGGCAAAATCCATGGATGTTTGGCCCATCGGGGCCTGTAAGGGAAGCTAGAGATAGGGCGCGCCATCCTTGTGCACAAACCGGCCGTCGGCGTTGGCGCTTTTCATGTCGATGTCCGAGCAGACGGTGAGATCGGCGTGCACGCGCGAACCCACCTCGAGATAGACCGCCATCGCGCCCGATCTGTTGACCAGGTGGTGGCCGTTGCCGGAGCCTTTGGCGAAGGCGGCGCAATCGCCGGCGCGCAGCACCGTCTCGCCCCCATCTTCGACCAGACACAGTTCGCCTTCCAGCACATAGACGAATTCGTCTTCGTGCGAATGCCAGTGGCGCTGGCTCGACCAGTTGCCCGGCGGCAGGCGCATGAGATTGACTCCGAAATCCGTAAGCCCGCCGGCGTCGCCCAGCCGTTGCCGCACACGCGCGGCGCAGGGCGCGTCGAACGGTGACGGATAACCCGAGCCTTTGCGTTCCGGCACGGCCGAAATATCGATCTTGGGCATGGCGGCCATCTTCCCCGAATAGCCGGGACAGGCTAGCAAGCCGCCGCCGGCCGGTCAGCCGGTTTTATCGACCAATCCTCAGTCCGCCTTGAATACGGCCAGTTCGTTGCCGTTCGGATCGAGGAACTGGAACCGGCGACCACCGGGAAACCCGAAAATGGGCCTGGTGATTTTGCCCCCCGCCTTCACAACACTGTCCAGCGCTTCTTCCAGATTTTCAACCGCAATGACGGGCAATGGATGCGCCGTCGCGCCGGCGCTGTCGCCCTGGAGGCCGAGATCGACATCGCCCGTCATGGTGCAGGAATAGGTCGGTCCGAAGTCGGTCAAGGACCAGCCGAAAATCTTGGAATAAAAGCCTCTCGCGGCTACGAGATCCTTGGCGGGCAGTTCAATGAAGCAGATGCGGGCCATGTGAGTTTCCCCAGAAAGCGTTAGCGTGAAATTCTTTCCAACGGCAAATCCTTCGTCCGCGGCCCGAATATCCCGATCACGGCCGCCACGATTCCCATGCAGCCGGCGATGAATACGAACACGCCGGGGGCGCCGAAACTCTTGAGAATGGCGGCGATGACAAAGGAGCTGAACACGGTGGCAAGGCGCGAAAAGGAATAGACAAAACCCACCGCTTGCGCCCGCACCCGGGTGGGAAACAGTTCCGGCTGATAGCCATGATAGGAAAATGACAGAATATTGTTGGCCAGGGTCAGGGCCACGCCGCAGGCGATGATGCCGGACATGCCATGGGCCCGGGTGAAGGCCAGGCCGCTGGCGGCGATGGCCAGCGCCGCGCCGCTGACCACCCATTTGCGTTCGATCCGGTCGGTGAACAGCAGCCCCAGCGCCGGCCCGAACGGCGCGGCGATGGCGATGATGAAAGTGTAGCCCAGGCTTTTGGTGACTGCGATGCCGCTGGCGATCAACAGGGTCGGCACCCAGGAGGCGAAACCGTAATAGCCCGCCGCCTGGAACAGGTTGAAGACGATCAGCATCAGGGTGCGGCCCAGATAGGGCGGCTTCCAGATTTCCCGGAAGCGGCCCCTGCCCCGGTCGTCCCTTTGGGGTTTCGGCGCGGGCAATTGCGCCCCTTCCAGCCGCGCCTCCACCTCCCAGGCTTCGACAATGGCATCGGCCTCCTGGCCGCGGCCATGCTGGGCCAGCCAGCGCGGGCTTTCGGGCAATCGGGAGCGCACGAACCAGGCCAGCACCGCCCCCGCCGATCCCGCCATCACCACAAAGCGCCAGCCGTCCAGACCGAACAAGGTGCGCGGCACCAATAGCCAGCCCAGGAACGCCACCACCGGAACGGCGGTGAACTGGATGATGTTGGAATAGGCAAAGGCGCGGCCGCGCACCGCCGGCGGCGCCAGCTCGGCGATATAGGTGTCGATGGTCACCAGCTCCACGCCGATGCCGATGCCGCAGATGAAGCGCCACAGATTGAGATGGAAAGCATCCTGCTGGAACGCCATCACCAGCGCGGCGGCGGCATACCATAGGAGCGAGACGGTGAAGATGGTCCGCCGCCCCAGCCGGTCGGCGACAAAGCCGAACACGGCGGTGCCCACGAACAGGCCGAGGAAGAACGCCGCCACGAAGCCGGCCACCCCGGTGGTGCCGAACAGGCCCGGCGTGGCGGCGGTCAGGATGCCCGATTTGACCAGGCCCGGCGCGACATAGGCGGCCAGGAACAGGTCGTAGAATTCGAAAAAACCGCCCAGCGACAGCAGCGTCACCCGCCGCCAGAAGCCGCGCGTGGCGGGCAGGCGTTCCAGGCGTCCCGCGATGGACGCACTGGTCTCAGCCAAGATCAGCGGCCTTCATTTTCGCGGTGCACGTCATGGGTGACGACGCCGATATTCTTGGGCGGCATCTTCAGCCAGTCCTTGCGCTTCATGGTGCTGACCGTGTCCTCATGGCCGTTCTTCCAATGCTCGTGCATGGAATCGGCGCTGAATTCATAGTCGCGCGCGTTGCCCTCATAGGATTTCTGCTGATAGATCAGCTGCAGGATGGTGGCCTGGGGCAGGCTGGAGAGCTTGTCGCGCATCGCCCGTTGCTCGTCGCTCAGATCGGCCTCGGGCACCTTGATCAGCGCCTCATAGGCGCGGGTCTTCCAGCGCTGCAGCCGCGCGAAACTGTCGGTCACCTGGCGGGTGCGCGAGGAATACATGATGTCCTTGTGGCGGCCCAGCACGTCCGACATGGTGCGGGGCAGATCGCCCCGGGCGCTGAACAGGTCCACCTGGAACACCAGCGAATTGATGTCGTCGTCCTGCGCCAGCAGATGCTGCAGCGGCGTGTTGGAGACGATGCCGCCGTCCCAGAAATAGTCGGTGCCGATCTGCACCATGGGAAAGGCCGGCGGCAGCGCGCCGCTGGCCAGAACATGCTCGAGGCGGATCTCCTCCTTGCGATTGTCGAAGAAGACGAAATTGCCGGTCAGCACATGAACCGAGCCGACCGAGAAATGAATATCGCCCTCATTCAGGCGCTTGAAATCCACCAGCTCTTCCAGCGTCTGCTTCAGCGGCGTGTTGTCGTAGAAGCTGGTGGCGTCCTTGGCGCCGGGCGGCAGGAACCAGGGATTGACCTTATGCGGGTTGAACAGGCCGGGCTGGCCGAACAGCGCGGTGGTGAGCGCCGACACCGAGTTGCGGGTCTGGCGGTAGATGTCGCCGTCAGGGGTATAGGGCCAGATGGTGCGGTCGGTGACGCGGTCCCAGAATTCGCACAGCGCCGCCAGCCGCCGCTCCGGCGCATTGCCGGCGATCAGCGCGGCATTGATGGCGCCGATGCTGACACCGGAAACCCATTCCGGTTCCAGCCCCGCCTCGTTGAGCGCCTGGTAGACGCCGCCCTGATAAGCGCCCAGCGCGCCGCCGCCCTGCAGCACCAGCGCGATACGGCCGCAATTCTGCGGCCGGGGGATCGGCGCGTAGCGGTGGCCCGACGGGTGGGGCGGATGCATCGGCTTGGTGTCCATGGGCGAATCATAGCCGAATTTGTTAAATAATCCGACCCACTGCGGCCTTATCACCCCTTCAGAATAGACATGTCTGTGCCATGCTTTGGGGGCTGCTATTTCGGAGAAATGCCATGTCCCTCAAAGGCAAAGTCGCCCTCGTCACCGGCTCAACCTCCGGGATCGGCCTGGCCATCGCCCGGGGCTTTGCCGGCCAGGGCGCCGACATCTGCATCAACGGGTTCGGCGACGCGGCCGCCATCGAAAAGGAGCGCAGCGGCATCGAGAAGGATTTCGGGGTCAAGGCCATCTATAGCGGCGCCGACATGAGCAAGGGCGATGAGACCGAAGCCATGGTCGCGGACGCCATCAAGCAGCTGGGGTCGGTGGACATTCTGGTCAACAATGCCGGCATCCAGTTCGTGGCGCCGGTGGAGGAATTCCCGCCCGAGAAATGGAACCAGATCATCGCCATCAACCTGTCATCGGCCTTTCACACCACCCGCGCCGCCGTGCCGGGCATGAAGGCGAAGAAATGGGGCCGCATCATCAATACCGCATCCGCCCATGCGCTGGTCGCCTCGCCCTTCAAGTCGGCCTATGTCGCGGCCAAGCACGGCATCGCCGGCTTCACCAAGACCATCGCGCTGGAGACCGCGACCTTCGGCATCACCTCCAATGCCATCTGTCCCGGCTATGTCTGGACGCCGCTGGTGGAAAAACAGATTCCCGACACCATGGCGGCGCGCGGACTGACCCGCGAGCAGGTGATCAACGACGTGCTGCTGCACGCCCAGCCCACCAAAGAGTTCGTCACGGTCGAGGAGGTCGCGGCGCTGGCGATCTATCTGGCGGGCGACATGGCGCGCTCCATCACCGGCGCGATCATATCCATCGATGGCGGGTGGACCGCAGCGTAAACGGACCGTTACACTCCGCGACAATCATATTAATTCCGCCACAAAGCGTTCAGTGGAGGTTCATGTGGAACTTCCTAGTCTCCTGTGCGTACAGACACACGAGAAAAGGAATCTTCCATGAAACGCCTTGTTATCGCCACCACCGCCTTGACGCTTCTGGTCGCGCCGCTCAGCGAGGCGTTTGCCCAGGGCCGCGACAATAATCGCCACGACAATGGCCGCGCAAATGCCGCGATGATGCACCGTGACAATGATCGCCGCGGCGAAAATCGCCACGACAACGGCCGCCACCGCGGCTGGTACAAGGGCGGCCATATCGACCGCGGCGACTGGAATCGCGGCCGCCGGGTCAGCGACTGGCACCGCTATCACCTGTCGCGCCCGCCGCGCGGCTATGAGTGGCGCCGGGTGGACGACAACTACGTGTTGGCCGCCGTCGCCACCGGCCTGATCATGGGCCTGGTACTCGCCAATCACTAAGTGATTGACCGGTCAATAGTCGATTGAAACGAGGAAGCGGCGCCCCTGACCGGGCGCCGCTTTTTCCTTGCGGTCAGCCGGCCAGGGTTTTTCCCAATGTCACCAGCCCGGGATAGGGATGGCTGCCATAGGGCGGGATGGGCGCGAAGCCGCTGGCTTTATAAAGTGCGATGGCGCCTTGCATCTGGGGCAGCGTGTCCAGCTTGATCTCGCGATAGCCCAGGCGGACGGCTGCGGCGATCGCGGCGGCGACCAGCGCTTTGCCCACGCCCGCCCCGCGGGCCTGCGGCCGCACGAACAGGCGCTTGATTTCGGCGACGCGCGGCGGCTCCAGGGGTTTGAGCGCGATGCAGCCCAGTAGATGGTCGCCGCGCTTGGCCAGAAGCAGCTCGCCGCCGGGCGGGCCATAGACACCGGGCAGCGATTGCAGTTCCTGGGAAAATCCCTGCGGCGACAGATCCACCGGCAGCGTCGCGGCATAGGCGCGAAACAGCGCCGCCGTGGAGGTCAGCTCCGTCACCGAACGCGCCGGCAGGATGGCAAAGCCGCTATCGGAGCTGGTCGGCCACAGCATCGATGCCCGCTTTCGAGCACAGCTCGTCCTTGTCGCCGCCCACCGCGCCCGACGATGCCACCGCGCCGATGATCTCGCCGTGATACCGGATCGGCACGCCGCCGCCCACGCCCACCACGCCGCGGACATTGGACATTGCCGAACCCAGGGTGGAATTGCGCGCGGTGGCGAACGTGGCCGAGGTCGCGAACCGCGAAGCCAGGGTCAGGGCGGTGAAGGCCTTGTCCTGTGCCAGGGTCACGGTGTGGGGGCCGGTCTTCTCGTCGCGCAGGAACGCCTTCATGGTGCCGCCGGAATCGATCACCACCATGGTGGTGTGGAATCCCATCTTGCGGCAGGCCTCGATCCCGGCGCGGGCGATCTTCTCGGCCATGTCCAGCGAGATCTCATGGGTGGTGACCACGCCCTTCTCGCCGGCCACCGGCGGATAGCTCGCCGGCGCGGGCAAGGGCTGCGCCAGCGCGGGCGCGGCGATGAGCGAGGCGGCGATGGTGACGGCGGCAAAGCGCATGATGTTTCTCCCCGGATTTTGTTGCGGGAAGGCTAGGCCATCCCTTCGCGGCGCGCCAGATGGCCTGGCCGCGTGGGCGCGGCGAAAGCGGCAATTACATAAAATCGCGCGGGCAGCTTTGGCCGCGCGGGCCTCACATCGCTGCCGCGGGCCGATGACGGCCCTTGGCATTCAAATTGGCGACCCTCCGGGTCCCCAATTTGGATGGTGCGGGCGGTCGGAATCGAACCGACACACCTTGCGGTACCAGATTTTGAGTCTGGCGCGTCTACCAGTTCCACCACGCCCGCACGAGCTTGGGAGGGCGCTTTTGTTAGCGTTTCGGGGGCCGCCCGTCCACTCTTTTACAGGGCCCCAACTCCCCCTAGAATGGCAGCATGAACGCTTCTGCCCGCGCCCTTCACGATGCCCCCCGTTCGGACTGGACACGTGCGGAAATCGCCGCCCTGTTTGCCCTGCCTTTTCCCGAACTGATGTTCCGCGCGCAAAGCGTGCACCGGGCCCATTTCGATCCCGCCCAGGTGCAGATATCCCAATTGCTGTCGATCAAGACCGGCGGCTGCCCGGAAGACTGCGGCTATTGTAACCAGTCGGTGCAGAACGATACCGGCCTGAAGGCCACCAAGCTTATGGACGTGGATGCGGTGCTGGCCGAGGCGCGCGCCGCAAAAGACGCCGGCGCCTCGCGCTTCTGCATGGGGGCGGCCTGGCGCGGTCCCAAGGACAAGGACCTGGATGCCGTTTGCGCGATGGTCGAGGGCGTCAAGGCGCTGGGCATGGAAACCTGCGTCACGCTGGGGATGCTGACCGCGCCGCAGGCGGTGCGCCTGAAACAGGCCGGGCTGGACTATTACAACCACAACCTCGACACCTCGCCGGAATATTACCGGCACGTCATCACCACCCGCACCTATCAGGACCGGCTGGACACGCTGGAGCATGTGCGCGAAGCAGGCCTGAATGTGTGCTGCGGCGGCATTGTCGGCATGGGCGAAAGCGCCCAGGACCGGGTCGGGCTGATCCATGCCCTGGCCAGCCTGCCCGTCCATCCCGAAAGCGTGCCGATCAACGCCCTGGTGCAGGTCGCGGGCACGCCCCAGGCGCTGGCGGCGCCGCTGGACCGGCTGGACTTTGTGCGCACCATCGCGGTGGCGCGCATCACCATGCCGCGGTCCATGGTGCGCCTGTCCGCGGGACGGGAGGATATGTCCGACGAAACCCAGGCCCTGTGTTTCCTGGCCGGGGCCAATTCCATCTTCTACGGCCCCAAACTGCTCACCACATCCAATCCGGTGGCCGATTCCGACCGGCTGTTGTTCGAAAAACTGGGGCTCAAACCGATGGCGCTGTCTTGAGACACATAGAAAAAGGCGTTTTGCTGCTGCTGATCGTGGTGGGCGGGGCGGTGTTCCTGGTCCCCATCGTAATGGCCTTCGAGCCGGACCCGATGCCCGGCGATTTCGTCATGACCGTGGGCAAGCAGCACTTTGCCATCCCGGTGATCTGGTCGCTGTGCGCAAGTGGGGCGCTCGGTCTTTTATATTCTTTTTACAGGCGCTAAGAGCGGCAGGCATTCCAGCCTGAGTTTGCCATGCCAGAACCCGACAAGAATGTCCGCAAGATCGCCCGCGCCTTGCTGTCGGTTTCCGACAAGACCGGCCTGATCGATTTCGCCAGGGGGTTGGCCGGCCAGGGCGTGATGCTGATTTCCACCGGCGGCACCGCCAAGGCGCTGCGCGACGCCGGCCTGGCGGTCAGCGACGTTTCGGAAATCACCGGCTTTCCCGAAATGATGGATGGGCGGGTCAAGACCCTGCATCCCAATGTGCATGGCGGATTGCTGGCCCTGCGCGACAAGCCCGACCATGCCGCCGCCATGAAGGAACATGCCATCGCCGGCATCGACCTTCTGGTGTGCAACCTCTATCCCTTCGAGGCCACGGTGGCGCGCGGCGCCGATTTCGAGACAACGATAGAGAATATCGACATCGGCGGTCCGGCCATGACGCGGTCCGCCGCCAAGAACCATGACTGGGTGACGGTGGTGGTGGATGTCGAGGACTATAAGGCGGTGCTGGACGAAATGGCGGCCCATGACGGCGGCACCACATCGGCGCTGCGCCGGCGCCTGGCCCAGCGCGCCTTCGCCCGCACCGCGGCCTATGACGCGGCGGTATCGAACTGGTTCGCGGGCGAACTGGCGAAAGACGGCGACACGGCGCCGCCGCGCCGCCGCGCCTTTGCCGGATTGCTGCGCCAGAGCCTGCGCTATGGCGAGAACCCGCACCAGCAGGCGGCTTTTTATGGCGACGGCAGCGCGCGCCCCGGCGTCGCCACCGCCACCCAGTTGCAGGGCAAGGAGCTCAGCTACAACAACATCAACGACACCGATGCCGCCTATGAGCTGGTGGCGGAATTCGATCCCGCGGCGGCGCCCGCCTGCGCCATCATAAAGCACGCCAATCCCTGCGGCGTGGCCCTGGGCAAGACGCTGAAGGATGCCTATCTCGCGGCGCTGGCCTGCGACAGCGTCAGCGCCTTCGGCGGCGTGCTGGCCTTCAACCGGACCCTGGACGGCGCCACGGCGGAGGAAATCTCCAAGATCTTCACCGAAGTGATCATCGCCCCGGATGCCGATGAAGACGCGCGCAGGATCCTGGCGGCGAAAAAGAATTTGCGCCTGCTGGCGGCGGGCGGATTGCCGGACCCGCTGAGCCCCGCCCTCACCTATCGTTCGGTGGCGGGCGGCTTTCTGGTCCAGACCCGCGACAATGGCCGCGTCACCCGCGCCGGACTGAAGGTGGTGACCAGGCGACAGCCCAGCGAACGGGAAGTCACCGACATGCTGCTGGCCTTCACCATCGGCAAGCACGTGAAGTCCAATGCCATCATCTATGTGAAGGACGGGTCCACCGCCGGCATTGGCGCCGGCCAGATGTCCCGGGTGGATTCGGCGCGCATCGCCGCCATCAAGGCCCAGGACGCCGCCCGGCTGGCGGGCTGGGAGGAGCCGCGCACCGTGGGTTCGGCCGCGGCTTCCGAAGCCTTTTTCCCCTTCCCCGACGGCTTGATGGCGGTCGCCGAGGCCGGGGCCACGGCGGTGATCCAGCCCGGCGGCTCGGTCAACGACCAGAAGGTGATCGACGCGGCGGACGAAAAAGGCCTGGCCATGGTGTTCACCGGCATGCGGCACTTCCGGCATTAACGCGGCAGCCGGTCGAACACCTCGCGCGCGCCCACGCCCCAGATGCGGGACTTGGAAATCCAGCCATCCACGTCCTCGCCGCGGATGCGGCAGGCGTTGCGGGTGCAGGCCCGCAGGGCTGCGATGGCGCCGGGCTCGGCCAGCGCCACGGCCTTGCCGCCGCCTGCCTCGGCTGTGATGCTGGCGCGGCCCTTGCCGGTGACCAGGACGGTGCGCTTGTCGCTCAGCATGGAGGCCATCATCCAGCCCACGGTGCCGTCGGCGGCGCGAACCCGCCGCCAGGTATCGAACTGGCCGATCACGGCGAAGGGATAGCCGCGATGACGGTAGACCCACAGCACCTTATGGGCATAGGTGGGGCCTTCGCGCAGATAGGCCTTGGCGGGGCGCTGGCTGACATAGCGCAGGATTTTGGGCGCCGGCGCGCCGCCTGCGTCCGCGCTCTTTGCGTTATGGGGCGCGTCCGCGCCGATTGTCTTATGGGGCGCCAGCATGGGCCACCGCGCCAATTGTCTTATGGGGCGCATCCGCGCCCGGGGCCGCCGCCTGCGCGCACGCGACGGTCAAAATCCATAAAATTGCGGCAAATCGTGTCATAGAGTCGTTGTACCGATATCGGGTCACATTTAGCCCAGCCGCCCGCTTCCGTCACCTCGTTCCATACGCTTTAATGATCCGTACAGGAGTCACGGAATGCCCGCCAAAAAGCCGCTCGTCATCGTCACCCGCAAGCTGCCGGAAGCGGTGGAGACGCGCATGCGCGAACTGTTCGACGCGCGGCTGAACCTGGAGGACAAGCCGATGACCGCGGCCGCCATGGCCGAGGCGATGGCCACCGCCGAGGTGCTGGTGCCCACCATTACCGACCGCATCGACGCCGCGCTGATCGCCAAGGCCGGACCCGGCCTCAAGCTGATCGCCAATTTCGGCGCCGGGGTGGACAATATCGACGTCACGGCCGCCACCGAAAAGGGCATCGCCGTCACCAACACGCCCGGCGTGCTGACCGAAGACACCGCCGACATGACCATGGCGCTGATCCTGGCGGTGCCGCGCCGCCTGGTGGAAGGCGCGATGGCGCTGCAGGAGGAGAAATTCACCGGCTGGGCGCCCAACTGGATGCTGGGCAACCGGCTTCTGGGCAAGCGGCTGGGCATCGTCGGCATGGGCCGCATCGGCCAGGCGGTGGCGCGCCGCGCCAGGGCTTTCGGCCTGCAGATCCACTATCACAACCGCAAGCAGGTCGCGCCCGAGATCGAGCAGGAACTGGAGGCGACCTATTGGGACAGCCTGGACCAGATGCTGGCGCGCATGGACATCGTGTCGGTGAACTGCCCGCACACCCCGGCGACCTTCCATCTTTTGTCGGCGCGGCGGCTGAAGCTGATGAAACCCAGCGCCTATATCGTCAATACCGCGCGCGGCGAGGTGATCGACGAGAACACCCTGGCGCTGATGCTGGAAAAAGGCCAGTTGTCGGGCGCCGGCCTGGACGTGTTCGAGAATGAGCCGGCGGTCAACCCCAAGCTGCTCCAGGCCAAGAATGTCGTGCTGCTGCCGCATATGGGCTCGGCCACCATCGAAGGCCGCATCGACATGGGCGAGAAAGTGATCGTCAACATCAAGTCGTTCGTGGACGGGCACAAGCCGCCGGACCGCGTCATCCCGGCGATGCTCTAGCGCCCTATTTGAGGGTCGCGTCGAAAAGTTCCACTTGCTTTTCGAACGCCCGCTCCGCCTGCAATTCGTTGTAAATCGGCCGCCCCGGCACCGTCCAGCCATGCAGCGCCCCTTCATAGGTCTCGCTCTGGAAGGCGCCATGCCAGTCGCGCAAAGCCGCTTCCAGGGTGTGGATCTGCGCCGCCGTCATGGAGGCATCCTCCACCGCGTGCCCAAAATACAGCCGTGCCTTTATCCGCGGCAGTTGCCGGTGGGGACTGTCGGGCCCGTCGGTGACCAGAAAACCGCCATGGAGGGAAACCGCGGCCGCGATCCTGTCGGGTGCCGCCGCCGCCATGCGCAGCGCCATCTGTCCGGTGAAGCAATGGCCGACCACGCCGATCGGGCCGGGTTTCACGCCCTTCTGCGCCAGCAGGAAATCGATATAGCCGAGCCCATCGCTCTCCATCTGGGCCGGGGTCAGCGCCGCGAACAGCTTGGGCAGGAGCCTGGCCGCATCCGGCGCGGCCTCCGGCTCAAGGCCGGCCGGCGTGACCTTTGAATAGCGGTGCATCACATTGGGCAGCAGGACGGCAAAACCCTTGTCCGACAGCCGCCGGGCCATGGCGATATTGGCGGGACGGATGCCCCAGATATCGGTGAGGAATACCACGCCCGGAAATTCGGCGATGTCGTCGGGCCGGAAGAAATAGGCCTCGGTGGCGATGACGGGAATTTCAAGCCTGGTCTCGATCATCTTTGCGCTCATAGGTTACGGTGTTCCAATAACGTGCCTGATGGCTGCCGGTGCGCGTGAAGCCGCGCCGCACCAGCTGGCGACCGATCATCCAGTTGAAATAGCCGTGCGCGACCAGCGCGGTGACGCCGGTTTTGCGCGCCCTGGCGATCAGGATGTCGGCGGCCTCTTTGGCGCGCCTTGCGGCTGCGCCCGGCTTCTCGATCCCCGGATGAAACCCGGCATGCCACAGAATGCGCGATACCACCGCCCATTTCGTGACCCGCATGGCCAGCAGCGGGATCGGCGGACTGGCCAGCGGCGCTTCGGCAAACAGCGGATCGGCGATCAGTTGGGCATGTGGCGCCAGCGCGGCGGCGCTTTGATGGCTGCGCGGACGCCCGCTGGTGAATACATGATCAAGTTCCCGCGCCAGTTCGCGAAGTTCCTCGGGCGGAAGGTCGGCCGGCGCCAGGCCCGCCTCTTCATAGGCGGCGACATAGTCGGCGAAACCCGCACGGTCGGTGCGCGGGCGAAGCGCGATATGCGGCTGGCCGTGCCGGATGAGCAGGATGCGCATGGCTAGGAACGAATAAACGGGGTGGGCAAACTGAGTCCTTTGCGGGAAATCCGGCAGAGATTAACCGCCCCCCGGCGGGATCAAGAACTCCTTAATGCCTACACCCTCTGCCTAGCGTTAAGGCCGCACGCCCAATAATTAGGCACAGACCTGTTGCATTGCAACAACGCCTGCCCAAATCATGCCTTTTACCCCGAAAAACCCAGGCAAATGGACAAGTCGCCATATTGAGATTGCGCGGCTGAAACAGAACTGTGGTCACGATCCGGGGAGCCCCCTGATGCATGCGCGCTTCGCGCCTGGCAATAAAGAGGACTTGCAGATGAAAAATTCGACGAAACTGTTTTTGGGCGCGGTCAGCCTCGCAGGCGTGGCAGCGACCGCTGTTCCCGCCTTCGCCCAGGATGACGCTTCCCCGTGGGGCCTGAGCGCCGCCGTTGACGTTCAGACCGACTATAAATTCCGCGGCATCAGCCAGAACAAGCGCGATCCTTCTCCGCAGGGCACCGTGAACGTGACCGGCCCGGAAGGCTTCTATGCCAGCGTCTGGGCGTCGACCGTGGACTGGCAGGCGTTCGGCATCAACAACAACCCGTCCGTCGAAGTCGACATCTATGGCGGCAAGCACACCGACCTGTGGGGCATCGACTGGAATATCGAGCCCTATTACTATTCCTATCCGGGCACCAATACGCTGGGCACCGCCACCGCCGATTATTTCGAGCTGATCAACCAGCTGTCGGCGCCGGTCGGGCCGATCTCCCTCACGGCCACCTGGGCCTGGTCGCCCACCTTCAGCCTGGGCGGCGGCACCGGCAACTATCTGTCCGGCGCGGCGTCCTATCCCATCAACGACTGGCTGAGCATCAGCGGCACCGTGGGCCATCAGTGGGTCCAGGCCGCGAAGTATGGCGGGTCCAGCGACTATACCCATGCAGATATCGGCCTGACCGCCACCTACATGGATTTCTCGCTTGACCTTCGCTATTCGGGCACCGATCTGAATACGTCAACCTGCGGCTTCTACATGGGCACCACCCATGCTTGCGCCGGCGACGTGATCGCCACGCTCAGCTACAGCATCAACCTGCTGCCGTAACAGCCGGTTCCAGACCAAAGTACAAAACCCGCGGAGCGAACCCCCGCGGGTTTTTCTTTTGCGCCGGCCCGCCGCATCCGATGACGCCGCCTTGCCCCGCCCGGGGCGCGGCCTGTCAGGATTCCAGCACCCGCCGCAATTTCTCCATGTCGAACGGCTTGGCGAGATAGGCGACAGTCCCGGCCTGCGTGGCGCTGCCTTCCGGGAGCGTGGAATAACCCGAGGCGATGATCACCTTCAGCGCGGGCTTGTGCTTCAGCGCTTCCTCCACCAGCTGGCGGCCGTCCATCCCCGGCAGGCCCAGGTCGGTGAGCAGGATCGTGATCGCATCGTCGCTTTTCAGGATATCCAGCGCCTGGGCGGCGTCGGCGGCCTCCCGGGCGGCAAAGCCAAGCTGCTCGACCATGTCCATGGTGGTCATGCGGATCAGCGCCACGTCTTCCACCACCAATACCGTGCCGCACCCGCCATCGCCGGCGGCCGGCTGGGGCGGACAAACGGGCCCGCGCGCGGCGGCGGCAAAGACGCTGCGCAGTTTTCGCGCCAGCTCGTCCTTGCGATAGGGCTTGGACAGCAGCAGCGCATCCTCGTCCAGCTTGCCGTTGTGGACGATGGCGTTCTGGGTGTAGCCCGAAGTGTAGAGGATGCGCACGCCCGGATGCATCTCCTGCGCCCGGCGGGTGAAATCGCGGGTGGAAAGGGGGCCCGGCATCACCACATCGGTGAAGATCAGGTCCGGCGCCTCGCTTTTCAGCAGCGCCAGCGCGCTTTGCGCGTCGGCGGCGCGCGAGACGCGGTAGCCAAGCTCGGTCAGCATGTCCACCACCGCCGTGCGCACGCCTTCATCGTCTTCCACCACCAGGATGCGTTCGCTGCCGCCCTGCGCCGGGGCGTCCGCGGCCGGGTCCGGCGCGTCCGCCTCGCGCCGGGTGCGCGGCAGGTAGATCTTGATGGTCGTGCCGTGGCCCAGCTCGGTATAGATCTTGATGTGCCCGCCACTCTGCTTGGTGAAGCCATAGGCCTGGGCCAGGCCCAGGCCGGTGCCCTGGCCTTCCGGCTTGGTGGTGAAGAAGGGCTCGAACACCCGCCCCAGCACTTCGGGTGTCATGCCGCTGCCGGTATCGCTGACCGCCAGCAGGACATACTGGCCGGGTGTGACGTCGTCATGGGTGGCGGCATAGGCGTCGTCGAGAAAGCTATTGGCCACTTCCAACGTCAGCCTGCCGCCGCCCGGCATGGCGTCGCGCGCATTGATGGCCAGGTTCAGCACGGTGTTCTCGACCTGGCCGGGATCCACCAGCGTGTTCCACAGCCCGCCCGCGATCACGGTTTCGACCTGGACGGTCTCGCCCAGGGTCCGGCGCAGCATGTCGTCCATCTCGCGGATCACCCGCCCCAGGTCCACCGACCGAGGCGCCAGCGCCTGGCGGCGGGCAAAGGCCAGCAACTGGCTGGTCAGGCGCGAACCGCGCGTCACCGCGCCGATGGCATCGCGCAGCCGCGCGCCCAGGCGCGGATCGGCCTGCGCCGCCGATCCCGCCGCCGCCAAGTCGAGATTGGCGCTGATGATCTGCAGCAGGTTGTTGAAGTCATGCGCCACCCCCCCGGTCAGGTGGCCGATCGCCTCCATCTTCTGCGACTGGCGCACCATGGCCTCGGCGCGCAACCGCTCGGTCTGGTCGGCCACCCCGATGATGAAGCCGCCGGTGGTGACGGGCGCCTTGTAGATGTCCAGTTCGCGGCCGGCCCAGGCCATGTGGCCGATACCGGCCCCCTCCTGGCCCGGCGCCGGCGGCGCGAAGACACGCACCGGCCAGGATCGCAGCGCCTCGATCTTGCGGAAGGCGCCCGACCCGGTGAGCGGCCTCGCCAGCACGGCCGGCAGGTCCAGCAGGGTGAAGAAGCGGGCGTTGAAGGCGCAAAGCGATCCGTCGGCGGTGAAATAGGCGATGCCCTCGCGCGCCGTCTCCAGGGTTGCCTGCAGGATGGCGGCCTCGTTGGCGCGGGCCTGTTCGGCCGCCGTCAGGCTGACATTGTTGCGCACCAGCAGCGCCGCCGCCAGCAGCAGAAGACCCAGGGTGATGACCCCCGCGCCGATGGCGAAACTGATTTCCAGATTCTCGACCCTGCGGCGCTCATGGTCGCGCCGCTCCAGCAGCAGCCGCTCCTCGGTGGTGCCGCGCATCACTTCGGCGCGCAGCGCGTCCATGTTCGTCTTGCCTTTCTGCAGCGCCTCCAGAAGCGCCGGCAGGCTGTCCGCCGAGCCGCCCGATGCCGACAGGCTGGCGTCGAAGGCCGACAGGCTCGCACCGAGCAGCTCCGCCAGTATGCCCGCCCGCGCCTGCTGGCTGGGATTGTCGCTGGTCATCGCCTTGAAGGCCTGCAGGTCGGCGCGAACCCGTTCGCGCCCGCGCCGGTAGGGCTCCAGGAAGGAGGGCTGGCGGGTAAGCAGATAGCCGCGCTGGCTGGTTTCGGCGTCCTGGGCATCGCTCAGGATTCGCTCGAGCTGGGTCATGACCTGATAGGTGTGGCGCACCAGGCCCTGGGCGGCGCGCTCGTTCAGGGCGAACTGGGTGGTGAGATAGGCGACCAGCGCCAGAACCAGGAAAAGCGGCACCGCCGCCAGCAGCACCAGGCGGTTGACTGCCAGCAAGGTCCCCGGGCCTGCGCCTCCCGGATTCAAACGGCCGTCGCCGGGATTGGTTTCAACCATGCCCCGGACGATAAAAGGAACAAGGCCAAAAGCTAGGCCGTCGGTGTGCGGAGTACCGGAAATTTTACGCGCAATTTGGCTAAAACCGCGCCGCCGGCGGGGCGGCGACCGCGAAAATGGCCGAAAAGGCCGGCTGCGGCCTTTCGGCGCCGCGGCGGGAACGCCAAATCATGAACCGGATCGCGCAGATCCGCCCCGCCGGGCAGGAAGGGCCGGAACGATCCGTCCCCCCCTGCTGTTTTACGGCTGGCCCTGCGTTGCAGGTCCCGGACTATCCTTCGTGGTCGCTCACCGCGCGCATGGCGTTGCGGGTGGCGGTGCGCACACATTGGCGGTCGGCATCGCGGTCGCGCAGGCTGGGATAGCGCGCATCCAGTTCGCCGCACAGCGCGCGTGCCGTATCGCGGACACGCGCATGAAGCGCCCGGAAATCGGCCCGGCGCGAAAGGTCGAGATCGGCATAGCGCACGGGGCGCGAGATCGAAACCTGCACCGGATTGATCTCGCCGTTGAACCGGCCGATCAGCTGGCGCTTCTGCACCCGGTCATAGGGACGCACGGTCACCGACTCCTGCGCCGTCGCGCGGTCATAGGCGTCGTCCGCATGGACGTGGCGGTCATAATAGGGGGTGTAGCCGCTGTAATCCTGGGCCATGGCCGCGCCGCACAGCAGCGCCATGCCCAATGCGCCCGCAGAGGCGAATATAATCCTGTTCTTCATGGCTTACTCCTTTGTTCGCGCCCCTGCCCAGTCAATGCCGGAGGCGGCGCGATGGTTCCGGCTTGCGGGGCACCATGGCCCCGACGGGAAGAAGGTTTAGGGTTAGACGGACGGCGCCGGCCGGAGTAATTTCATCCCTTATTCACGCGCCCTCACCCGACAATCGCCACCAACAATCGCCCCCGGCAATCACCCATGACTCCATCCGCACTGTTTGATCTCACCGGACGCGTGGCCCTGGTATCCGGCGCCGCCAGCGGCATGGGCCGGGCCATGTCCATCGCGCTCGCCGAGGCCGGGGCGGACCTGATGCTGGCGGGCCGCAACAGCGCCGGCATTGAAAATACGGCGGCCGAAATTCAAAAGCTCGGACGCCGGGCCGTCGCCGTGACCTGCGATGTCTCCGAGCCGCAGCAGATCCGCCGCATGTTCGCGCAGCTCGACCGCGATTTCGGGCGGATCGACTTTCTGGGGAATGTCGCCGGCGACGCCGTCCTGGGGCGGCCCGAGGACATCGCCCTGGAAGCCGTGGAGCAGACGTGGCGGAATATCGTCTTTGGCCGCTTCTGCTGCTGCCAGGAAGCGGGCCGCAGAATGCTGGCGGCGGGGCGCGGGAGTATCGTCAATATCGGCTCCATCGCCAGCGTCACGGCAATGGGGCGCGGACATATCGCCTACAGCATGGCGATGGGCGCCGTCGCCCAGATGACGCGCGAACTCAGCACCGAATGGTCGGGCCGGGGCGTGCGCGTGAATGCGATTCTTCCGGCCCAGGTCATCAATGCCAGCCTGGAACAGCGCATGACGGCCGATCCCGCGTTGCGCGACAGGTTTCTCAGCGCCCTTCCGCGCGGGCGCATGGGCGCGCCAAGCGACATCAAGGGACTTGCCATATTGCTGGCCTCGGATGCGTCCAGCTGGATGACGGGCGCCCTGATCCCCATGGACGGCGGAAATCTGGCGATGAATGCCGGCGCATCGATTCCGCGATAACGGCGGCCCGGCCTGGTCAGGCGCCCGGCGCGCGGCCTGGAGGCGGCGCGGATCGGTGCGGGCAATAACCGTTTTTGGCGCAAAGCTGGCATTTGGCGCCCCGCCGCGCGCCCTTGGTTTGCGGCATCCCGGGCTTCCACCGGCCTGCGAAAAAGGCAATCATCGGCTTCAAACCGGCGGCATCGGGGGAATGCCGATAAGACGGGCACGGCGTGCAATACAAAAAAGCAGCATTTTTTTCGCGCCCGTCGTGACATCGTCGAAAAAAACAAAAACACGGGGAGCTTGAAATGAAAAATCATTATCGCATCGGCGCCGCCGGCGCATTCGCCATCGCCTTCACGGCGACGATCGCATTTGCGCAAACCAACGACGCCGCATCCTCGGGGCCGGCCGCGAACGGCTCGCCCGCCTGGTTCCTGCAGGACATGCAGGGCATGATCCAGACCAGGGCACGCCCCGCGCCCGACGGAGGCATGGCCGGTTGCGCGGACGACATCGCAAAATACTGCAGCCGCCACAGCGGTTCGGGCGCGCGCTATTGCCTGTTGCAGAATTCGGTCCGGATTTCGGGGCAGTGCAAGGCCTCGGCAACCGCGGCCGAGGCCGCCGGCCTGAAGGCCACATTGGGCACGCCCTATTGCTACAAATCGCCGGTCTGCGATCCGTCGCCGGACCGGGGCGGCAACCGGCTGGGCGTGAAGGCCGTGGAATGGAAACAGACCATGGGCTACAGCTTCGCCTATCCGATCGCCTCGCCCGAGGGCGAACGCTACGGCATGGTCGCCGTCGCCGTCGATTCGAAGGACAATCTCTGGGGCCTGCAGCGCAATCCCGCCGGACGGCCGCAGCTGTTCAAGTGGGACGCCGACCACAAGCTTCTGCTTTCGATCGGCGACGACGTGATCACCCATCATGCCAAGGCGCATGGCATCGCCGTCGATGCCCAGGACAATCTGTGGATCACCGACGCGGCCGGCGCCACCGCCCGGAAGATCAGTCCCCAAGGCAAGGTCCTGATGACCATCGGGGTGCGGGGGCATCGGGGCGATTGGGACGAGGCCAAGGGGCAGCGGTATCTGTGGGAGCCGCTGATGGTCGGCTTCAATGCCCGGGGCGACATCTATATCGCCCAGGGCCATGGGCATGAGAGCCCCAACGACACCGATTCAAACGACCCGACCAACAATGACGGCGCCGCGCGCATCCTGCACCTCGACAAGAACGGCAAGTTCATCAACCAGTGGTTCGGCAACGCCGTCGGACAGGGCAAGTTCACCATGGCCCACGGCTTCGCCGTCGATCCGGCGACCGGCGATGTCTATATCGGCGACCGCGAGGAATATCGCATCGTCGTCTATACCGGGGACGGCAAGTTTCTGAGGACCATGCAGCTGAGGAACCTTGTCTGCGCGCTGAATTTCGACAGGCAGGGCAATCTTTGGGTCGCCTCCGGCTGGGACGGCCAGTTCCTCAAGGTCAACAAGCAGACCGGCCAGGTGCTGGGCGCGATCGGCAACGGCAACGGAACCGGGGCCGGCCAGTTTCTCGAAGCCTCCTACCTGGTCACCGATTCGCACGGCAATATCTGGACCGGCGACACCGCCCGCGGCCGGATCACCGAGATGGTCCCGCCCAAGAACCGCAAATGAGGCGCCGCCGGTAGATCCGGCGCAGGACGCGCGGCTGGATTGAGGGCACCCGTGTCTCGACGTCCGCAGCCCGTGCCGGCGGTGCGGCAGGGGGCCCGCAAAGCCTTGCAGGAAGTGGTCGGAGAGAGAGTCCCCCGAGTTAGTTTCCATGGGAGTTTACCTGCGTACAGGGCTGTATGATAAGTAACTGTTATTACTGGTATTTTTTGCAATTCGGTCTATCCCTGTCCAGGCGCCTCCCCTAGAATCAAGATGCAATATGGGGGAACAAATATGGGTACACGAAGCATCGGCCGCCTCTCGGCTCTGAAGTTCGCCAAAGTTAGAGAAGTTGGCCGCCACTGCGATGGAGGCGGGCTTTACTTGCAGATCGGCCAGGGAGGCGCGCGATCCTGGATATTTCGATATCAGCTAGATGGCCGCAAAAGGGACATGGACGGAGGTTCTGCCGAGACCATTGGTCTATCTGACGCTCGCGATTTCGCTGGGCAGTGCCGAGCGCTCATAGCCCGAGGTATCGACCCGATTGAGGAACGTGCTCGCAAGAAGCAGGCCCTGGCTCTCGAAGAAGCCAACGCTGTAACTTTCGAACAATGCGCTCGTAGCCTAATTCAATCCAAGCAATCAGCATGGCGCAACGCAAAACATCGAGAACAATGGGTTCGGTCACTCGAAACTTACGCCTTTCCAATTCTCGGTAAACTTCCCGTCGGGGGGATTGACACGAGTCTTGTGTTGAAAGTCCTTGAACGAATCTGGGCGGTAAAAACGCCAACCGCGGGTAGAGTGCGCGAGCGCATCGAAGCCGTATTGAATGCTGCAAAAGCCAAAGGATTGCGCGCGGGTGAAAACCCAGCTGCTTGGCGGGGGCATCTCGACAATCTATTCGGGCATCGCCCACCCGAATTGCGCAAGTCAAGCATCACCCCGCGCTCCCTTACACGGAGGTGGCGTCGTTCATGGCCGCATTGAAAGCACAGTCAGGCTTCGGAGCGCGCGCGATGGAATTGCTTATCCTGACGGCGGCGCGGAGCGGGGAGATTTTGGGTGCGCGATGGGAAGAGTTTGATCTTGAGCAGGCCGTTTGGACGATTTCCCCATCCCGAATCAAAAACCGGAAAAGAGCACCGCGTTCCGCTATCACCGCCGGCAATATCTCTATTAGAACCCCTGAAAGACAACCAAATCAACGATTATGTGTTCCCAGGCCGCCGCAACAAACCGGTGTGCCACCTCGCTTTATCGAAAGTACTGCGCCGGATGCACCGATCCGATATTACTGCGCACGGATTTCGTTCAACCTTCAGAGATTGGGCGGCCGAGCAGACGAATTTTCCGCGAGAAGTGGCCGAGATGGCGCTTGCCCATGCGATCCAAAATAAGGTGGAAGCTGCTTATCGTCGGGGGTCCTTATTCGTAAAGCGCACCCGTCTTATGGCGGCGTGGGGCGCTCATTGCTATACGACCAAGCAAAAAAGTGATGTGATTAAACTTCTTGCCGTAGCAACAGTATAATTAAGATCGACGTTTCATTCCCGGCGCGGTGCCAGCACAACATCAATTTGGATAAATGCTCATTGAGGTGTTTAGTTTTCTAGACCGAAGATAGGCTGAGCCGAGGCAATCTACTGATGAAAAAGACGAAATTTCAATACGAACCCAGGCCCGCTGTCTCAATACTTGTCCGCTTAGCAAGTTACCTGGCCGACGACAATTTTCTGTTGGACCGGGATGAGGCAAAAAGCATTAAAGAACAACTCATCAAGCTGAAATGTCGAGTCCCCGCTCACATCGAGCGGGCACTCTCCAAACTAAACAGGGTAAAGGCCGCAAGCAGAAGCGGTGGACGCTTAGCGACTATCGAGAAATCTCGGAAGCAAAAAATGCGTATGAGAAACAGATCAGACAACTGAGAAGAGCTGACCACCCAAATGCGTACCTGGAAGCCATGCGGAGCATTTCTAAAACTTTCAGGGTGGCGGGTGATTTTGTCGGTGTTAAACGCTGGGAGCAAATATTCAAGCCCATGAGACCATCGAAAGATGATTTGTGGATTGAAGCCCCAGACCTCATCACGCGCGCGCAGCGCGAAATAAATCAAAAAATCAACAATTTCGGAGCGCGCGTTCGCAAAAAGCCGATTCCTAGGGCATCAGTTGCGAAGAAAGTACAACTGATAAATGGCAATGTTTTTCAAATTAGGATGATAAATCAAATTTGTTGTCTCGTTCCGGATGTTTTCAACCGGGTTGGGGCTTGGCAAATGATTTGATTAGGGTGACTTGCGGGCGCGATTGGCAACTATTCGGTCATATTTAGGAGACCGGTCGCCAATGCAAATTGAAAAACGCGCCTTTACAATCATTGAATTTTGCCAGGCTTATGGCGTGAGCCGTGCCAAACTTTATCTCCTTTGGGCCGAGGCGGTAGGCCCCAGACGGACGCGGATAGGCGTGCGCGTTTACATTCTCGTTGCGGACGCCGACGCTTGGATTGCCGGACATCGCGAAGTCGCATGACCAATTTATCGTGCAAACGGCTCGCGCTGGAGCTCGGGGGCGCCCTCGAAAAGAAATCCGGGTGGATTGCATTGTGCCCTGCCCATGAGGATCACAACCCGTCTCTTTCTATCAAATCGATGGACGGAAAGCTGCTCTTTCGTTGTTTCGCAGGCTGCACCCAAAATGCAGTGATCGATGCTTTGAAGCGACGCAACCTTTGGAAATCGAGCAAGCATACGCCAACCCATCACCAGTCTCCACGCAATGGCGCAATACCGGATGGCGCAATACCGGGTTGCACGCTTGCCGACTACGCAGAGGCAAAATTACTATCGACAAAATTTCTGAGGCGCGAATGCGGTTTGAGGGAGACGGTTTATCGCGGCCAACCTGCTGTCAAAATCCCTTACATGGATAGCGACGGAGAAGTTATTGCGACTCGATACCGAATAGGAGTGAAAGGCAACGACAAATTCAGATGGCTTAAGGGAGACAAGCCTTGCCTTTACGGACTTGACCGAATTGCAGCAATGCGCCGCGAAAATAACTACGTTTGTGTCGTTGAGGGTGAGTTTGACTCCCAAACGCTGTGGTCAGCAGGCATCCCTGCCATTGGCGTTCCCGGTGCGAGCAACTGGGATGATCAACGCGACTTTCCTCACCTTAAGGAATTTAAAATCATTTACTTTGTGTTCGAGCCGGACGCCGGCGGGCTAAGATTGAGAGAAAAACTTGCGGCCTCCTCATTAAGCGCCCGGGTGCGGGTAGTGCGACTTGGAAACTTCAAAGATGCAAACGAATACTTCCAACATGACCCAGATCGTTTCAGGAAGGTGGAACGAAAATTATCGAAGGCGCTGCCGATAGAAAGTGACGTCAAGGCATCTAAGAATGCCGAGCGAGAAGTAATCCGAGAAAAGTGCCGAGATCTCTCCAAATGCGAAGACATACTGGCAGAGTTCGCGGCGGACTTTCGTTCACTCGGCGCTGTAGGAGTTACAAAGCACGCGAAGCTAATATTTCTTGCAACAGTGAGCCGCCTATTTAATCGACCCATATCCATAGCGGTAAAGGGGCCAAGCTCAGGTGGAAAGTCTTTCCTTGTTGAATTGGTATTGAAGTTCTTTCCACCGGCCGCATATTACGCGCTAACCGCAATGAGCGAACGCGCTGTCGCCTATACGACCGAGCCTCTTAAGCACCGGATGCTTGTAATTTATGAAGCGGCGGGGATGTCGGGCGATATAGCCAGCTATCTTATTCGCTCACTCTTGAGCGAAGGAAAAATTAGATATGAGACTGTTCAGCGCTCCCCTGAAGGTGCGTTGGAGCAACGACCATTCAAAAGGAAGGCCCGACTGGCCTCATCATAACTACAACAGCTGTCGCGCTCCACCCGGAGAACGAGACGCGCCTTATGTCCATCACCGTAACGGACACTCCGAAGCAAACGAGAGCGATAATGGTTGCTCAAGCTGAGGTGCAAAGCGCCCGCTTGCCTAATCTTGAAAAATGGCATGCGCTTCAGGAATGGTTAGCTGCCGGGACACGAACGGTTCAAATTCCCTTCGCGCGGGCACTCGCAGAGAACACAAATGCTGCGGCAATTCGGTTACGGCGGGATTTTTCCACACTCCTTGGGTTTGTCGGGCGCACGCAATGATTTATCAAGCGAACCGCGAATTAAATGCTGAAGGATCAATCGTAGCTAGCCTTCAGGACTATGCGGCCATCCATCGGCTGATTGCGCGACATATTCAAGAAGGTGTGGAGGCAACTGTGCCACCTCAGGTGAGGGAAATTGTTGAGCTCGTTTCGCGCCTTTGTTCAGGCGAGGAGGGTATTGCGTTGCCACGTCTCGCTTCGGAACTGAACCTCGATAGGTCGTCTGCCTCGCGTCGCGCTCGTCGGGCTGCGGATTTGGGGTACCTCAAAAATCTGGAGGACCGTAAAGGGCGCCCCGCACGATATGTCCTGGGGGATGTATTGCCAGAAGACGCAGCAATTCTTCCAACACCCAAGGAATTGGCAAGGCATTGCGCCATTGCATGGCCAAACGAGGGATAGCCCCAGCTTTCAAATGCCGATCAGCCGCTCTCAGCCGCGTCCTGGCAGGGATCTAGCGGCAGCTCCCCCTGGATGCCCCCTCGGGGGTTAGGACCCTACTCATGCCCAAATAGGGGAAAACATGGGGGAAAAGCGCCCTCGATCTCCCTAAACGATTGATTTACATAGGGTTTTCAGTACATTTGGGCGGATAGAAAGTCCGCGAAATCCTCGACAATGGGTAACATCGGAGATTTCGCTTAAGTTTTACGAGGAAGCTGGTAATTGGCTATTCCCGACCCCAGCTAGTCTGATACGGGTCAAAATCATCGCATAAAGCCAAGCTTCAAGCGACCTACGGGATTTATTTCGGACTGTAACATTCGTCTGCGGCCTAGATTAAGATCATCATGCAACAACAATCACTTTCTGGCATCGCCGAGGATGGGCGCGACATCCACTTTAATGCAGCCGTAAAACGAATAAGAATATCGGGATTCCACCGAGAGGTAAGTCTCAGCAATGGGGAATACTTACTCTACATCGCTTCTGTTGCGTGGGAGAGGATGATCGACTTGAGTCACGAGAAGTTCAGGAAAACTTTCAATAACGGCAAAATGTCACAACGGCCGAGCTCAAATTCTTCCTACGTTTCGATTTTCGCGGTCAATTCCTGATCTCGGTCGGCTTGTCATTCAAGAAATCAAGACAGAGCTTGACCTCGCTGGCTTCACAAATCTTTCCAGATACCATTATCGATCCGATGCAAGTTTCGGCCGAAGAGCTGTTCTCGTAGCCTATTTAGAAAATAGCGGGAGAAAACAGTTCGCCGGGTACATCGAACTAACCAATACATTCGCAGGGCATCAAAGCCGGAACTCACTACTGGACGCTCCCTTTCAGGATGATGCTGGCGTCCATTGGAAAAAATGGGATAGCGATCGTGCA
>CAWIGN010000008.1:0-263688 GCA_963835715.1 uncultured Alphaproteobacteria bacterium | reverse complement strand
CCTGCTCCTGTTCCTGATGTTCGGGAGCGTGGTCGTGCCGCTCAAGGCGCTGGTGTTGAACCTGCTCAGCCTCACCGCCACCTTCGGCGCGATGGTCTGGGTGTTCCAGGAGGGGCACCTGTCCGGCCCGCTGGACTTCACGGCCACGGGCACCATCGACGCCACCACCCCGATCCTCATGTTCTGCATCGCCTTCGGCCTCTCGATGGACTACGAGGTGTTCCTGCTCTCCCGCATCAAGGAGGAGCACGACCGCGGCGCGCGACAACATCGTCGTCGGTGGCCGTGGGCCTCGAGCGCACCGGCCGGATCGTCACCGCCGCCGCCCTGCTGATCGCGGTGGTGTTCATCGCCTTCGCCACCATCGCAGGTCAGCTTCATCAAGCTCTTCGGCGTCGGGCTCACGCTGGCCGTGCTGATGGACGCGTTCGTGATCCGCGGCACGCTCGTGCCCGCCTTCATGCGCCTGGCCGGCGAGGCCAACTGGTGGGCGCCGGCGCTGGATGCGCCGGCTCCACGACCGCATCGGCATCAGCGAGCACGTCGACCTCGACCGACGACGCCGACCCGACGTCGGACCGAGCCGCCGCCGGACCGGTCGCGCGCCGCGCCCGCCGATGGCCGGTCGCGCGGCCGAGGTCGGTGACGCACCGGTGAGCCCGCCGGGCCGCGCCCGGTCCCGCCGGGGCGAGGGCGATCGGCTCGCGACGAGATCCTCGCGGCGGCGGAGCGAGCTGCTGGTCGAGACCGGCGTCCGAGGACGCCGTCTCCATCCGCGCCGTGGCCGACGCCGTCGGCGTCACCCCGCCGTCGATCTACCGCCACTTCCCCGACAAGAACCACGCTGCTCTTCGAGGTCTGCCACCGCAGCTTCGACCGCTTCGCCGAGGTCGCTGCCGAGGCGTCGACCCCATCGACGACCCGGTCGGCCATGCGTGCGCGCTGGCCCGGGCCTACGTGCGCTACGGCGTCGACCACCCCGAGCACTACCGCATCATGTTCATGGGCCGCTTCGAGCTCGACCGCCGAGCAGTACGCCGAGGAGATGCTGAGCGAGTCGTCGTCGTTCGGCATCCTCCTCGGCGCCGCCGAGCGCTCATCGCGTCAGGACGTGCTCCGCCCCGAGCTGGCGGCCCATGGACGACTCTCCACCTGGGCTCCTGCTCTGGTCGGCCGTGCACGGGCTCACGTCGCTGCTCGTCGCCAAGCCGAGCCTGCCGTGGCCCGACCGGACGAGCTCGTGGCCGACGTCTGCGACATGATCCTGCACGGCGTCCTCGCCTGAGCGGCTCCTAGAGGTCGGCGCAGAGATCGGTCTCGTCGGGCAGCAGCGGGCGGAACACCGAGCGAGAAGCGGGCGTCGGTGCCCTCGACGGTCCAGCGGGTGATCTGGGTGGCCTGGCGCACGGCCGCCAGGACCGCCTTGGCGTCGTCGCCGTCGAAGGTCCTGCACCTCGTGGAAAAGCCAAAAAATTGTCGGTTAGAATTCTGGGGACACTATACTTAAATCGCACGGGATGAATGAGGCAATGGCCCCGGCCAATTGCGGGGCAGCAGATTTGAAAATACCGCATTTCTCGCGGCGCAGGTTCGCGCAACCGGCCATCGGCGGGTCGCCGGGTTTGGCCGGCGCGCCGCCGGACGGCAGGCGTTGCGCCGATATCTCCACCTCCGGCGCTTGGCGGAGCCGCGCCAGCTGATATAGGCTGGCGGAATACAGCTGGACACGACAGGGGGTGAGCCATGCAGGGCCAGGATCGGTTTGTGGGAGACTATGCGCCGGTTCTGCTGCGGCTGCTGCTTGGGGCGCTGTTTATCGCGCATCTTTATTGAAAATCCCGTCCCACGCGAACGGTTCCGCAACCGGTAAGGAAAAGCCCTGAAATGCGCCTGCTGCTATTCACGTTTCTGGCAATCGTTGCGGGGATGGGAATTCAGTGGGGATTCGACTTGCTGCCGCGCGCCCTGGCTGACGCCATGCATGCAATCGGGATGGATATGGCAGGGCTTATACTGCTGCCCATGATCGCGACCGCCGCAATCGCATATGCGATGCGCATCTGGAATTGGTATGTCGTGTTCCTGGCTGTTTCTTCGCCGTTCATTTCTTTTGGACTGGGCGTCCTTTTTGATTTGTTTGTTCTGGGCGTGCCGATGCTTTGAGAAATCGGGGACGCTTTACTTAATCGGCACGGGGCGCATGGGGCAGGGGCATCTGACCCGGCCGGCACCGCAATGCATGACTTGAAATGGCCGTCTTCACCGGAAATTGCGCGCACCCTTGGCGGAGCCGCGCCGGCTGATATAGGCTGGCGGAAAACAGCTGGACACGTCAGGGGGTGAGCCATGCAAAACCAAGACCGGTCTGTGGGAGACTATGCGCCGTTTCTGCTGCGGCTGCTGCTGGGGGCGCTGTTTATCGCCCATCTTTATTGGAAATTCGCGCTCCTGCCGGCCGGCCTGGAGGGATGGTGGGTGGGCCTGGAAAGGAACGGCTATCCGGCGTTCGTGCCGCCCTATGTCATCTCGGCCGAGTTTGCCGGCGCCATTTTGCTGACCCTGGGCGTGTGGCCCCGATATGTCGCGCTCTATGCCATGCCGATGATGGCCGGGGCGGCCCAGTTCTGGCTTGCGCGGAAGGGATTTTATTTCACCCGGGCCGGTGCGGAGCTGCCCTTGGTGTGGCTGGCGCTGCTGGGTCTTCAGGCCGTGATGGGCGACGGGCGATTTGCGCTGATGCCGTCCCCGGACCCGCGGCGCTTTCTGCGCGGGCCGAAGGCTTGAGGAATCCCGCGTGAATTCCGGGGACGCCATGCTTAAATGGCGTCACAATAATTCGGCCGATCAGAATTGCTCGCTGGGTTGGACCTGGTATTGAAGAACCAGGCGAACGCAGACAGGGAATTGAGGTCGGAGTGGAATTGTTTTCACCCCGTCCCCGAATACCCCGCCGCTTAACTCGCCCAATCCCCGGCGCGATAGAATCCGCCGTCCGAGTTGGGAGGCCAACGCCATGGGCTGCAACACGCGCCTTTTCCCCGCCGCCATCGCCATTGTCATCACCCTTGCCGCCCCGGCGGCGCGCGCCGCGCCCGCCGATGCCTGCGCGCTGCTCACCGCCGCCCAGGTCGGCGCGGTGCTGGGCGGCACGGCGCAGGCCGGAACGCCGATCATGCCCACCGACCACAAGGTCTGCACCTGGCGCGCCGCGGACGGCGCGTCCTGGGTCACCTTGATGCTGCAGACCCCGCAGGCCGCCAACTCCGGCAGGCAGTTGGGAACCGTCGGCAGCATCGTCGTCACGTCGGTCAGCGGCCTGGGCGACGGGGCCTATTACCTGGCGGTCGGCGACCAGGTCGGGCTGATCGTCAAGAAGGGCGGCGCCGCCTTCAAGGTCGCCGTCTACAAGCATGGCCCGGTGGCCGGCAAGGAAGCGGGCGAAAAGGTCCTGGCCGGCGAGATCCTGTCGCGGATGTGACCGGTGCGCGGCGCGCCGCTCACGTCCGGCCCATGGTGAAGACCGGCGCGAAACAGCCCAGGATCAGGCGGCTGGCGTCGAAGGGGGGCTCGCCCGCCAAATCCATGCGCGGGTCCTGGTGCATTTTCGCTTCGGCGGCGTAAAAGCTTTCCTTGTCGGGCCATACCTGCCAGGTGAAGACGATCTTCTCGCCCGGCCTGGCGGCGACGGCGCGGCGGAAATCGGTCTGCTTGCCGTCGGGAACGAAATCCTCCCAGCTCTCGACGATCTCCAGGCAGCCATAGTCCTTGAAGATCTTCGCCCCGTTCTCGGCCCAGCGGCGATAGGCTTCCATCCGGTCCCCGGGCACGGGGATCACCAGGCCGGCAATGTACATGGCAACCTCCGTCGCAGCGGCCGTCAGGGCGATTCCGCATAGGCCTTTTGCACCGCATCGGCGATGCGGGTCATGCCGTTCCAGCCCGTATATTTCATGGCGAATTCGTCGGCCACGATCTTGCCGGCTTCCGCGGCGGATTTGCCTTCCGCCTTCAGCGCCATGGAGCGCGCCTGCAGCGCGGTCATGAAGTCGCGCTCCCCCTCGGCCAGCGCGCCGTCGCCCACCTCGCTATGGTCGGGCACCACCGTCCAGGGATTGAGCGCCACCACATGCTGCAGCACCGCCAGCCAGCTTTTGGGCGTGCATTCGTCGCAATAGAAATAGGGCCCGGTCTTGTTCTGCACCACGTCGCCGGAGAACAGCAGATGGTCCTGCTCGACAAAGACCAGCTCGTCGCCTTTGGTGTGGGCGGGGCCGTACCACAAAAGACGCACCGAAGCCCCGCCCAGCTCCAGCCGGTAACTGTCGTCGAACAGGATGTCGGCGGGGCGGATGTGGTTGCCTTCCAGCAATTCCTTGTCCTGGGCGGAACGCTGGCTGAATAAGTCGATCAGCTTCTGGCCCTCGGCTTCCAGTTCGGCCTGCTGCACCCTGGGGCGGATCACGACGGTGCCGGCGGGAAAGCCCACATCGCCGGAAGCATGCTCGGCATGATAATGGGTGGTGGTGAGATAGAGCTTGTTGGTCTTGGGCGACAGCGAAAGGGCGATGTCCGAAACGATCTTGCCGTTTTTCGGGCCCATGCCGGTGTCGATCACCAGGGTGGCGCGGCTGCCCACCACGATGCCGACATTGGGAAAGCCCTTGATCACCCAGGCATGGTCGGAAACGCGCGAAAGATCGTCGCGCGAAAGCAGGTGATTGGCGGGGAATTGCTGCGCCGCCGCGGGCAGCGCCAGGCAAAACAGGGCCAGACAGGACAGTTTCAGGGCCGGCAGGGTGCGTCGCATGCGTCCTCCTTGTGACAGGCGCAAGGCTATTGCCAATTGCGCCGCGCCGAAAGGGCAGCACCCGCGCCGCAGCGCAGCATCGGCCAAAAAGCCGTGGATCATGCGGGGGTGCTGGACTAGCATTCGCGCCGGGACCATCGACGCGCCAGCGACATACATAAGTCCAACAACAACAATGAGGGGAAACACCATGAAAAACGCACTCGCCGTTCTCGGCCTCTGCCTGCTGGCCGGGGCATCGACCCAGGCGCTCGCCCAGGGCGGCAGCCAGGCCGAGGCCCAGCGCGCCGCCGCCGCGCAGCGCGACGCCCAGCTTGCCATCGAGGCCAGGACGCCCAAGCTGGCGCTGACCGAGGAAATCCTGCCGCTGCGCATACCCGGCCATACGCTGGGCGAGACCGAAGGCGTCACCCTCAACAAGGCCGGCCACCTGTTCGTCTATTCGCGCACCGGCTGGGCGGGCTCCTCGCGCGGCGGCACCGCGGCGCGGCTGTTCGAGTTCGACCAGAACCTGAAATTCGTCAAGGAGTGGCTGCCCGATTCCTACGGCGCCTCCTTCGCCCATGGCGTGCGGGTCGACCCCGAGCAGAATGTGTGGGTGGTGGACGAGGGCTCCAACACCGTGGTCAAGGTCGATCCCACCGGCATGGTCAAGATGGTGCTGGGCCGCAAGCCCGAATCCATCGACTGGTGGGAGGAGTTCGTCGAACGCGGCGGCAAGGACGAGGACATCCATCCCAAGGGCCGGATGGGCACCTTCGGCCGTCCCACCGACGTCGCCTGGGGCCCCGACGGCGCCATCTATGTCAGCGACGGCTATGTCAATTCGCGGGTGGTGAAGATCTCCAAGGACGGGGTGTGGCAGAAGACCTTTGGCAGCTATGGCTCGGACGACGGGCAGATGAAGATTCCCCACGGCATCGCGGTGGGCTATGGCCATGTCTATGTCGCCGACCGCAACAACAGCCGCATCCAGGTGTTCGACCTGGACCTCAACTTCCAGAAATACATCACCGGCATCGGACAGCCCTGGTCGGTGCAGGTGACGCCGAAATATCTCTATAGCGGCGCCGGCGACGGCAAGATCTATCGCATGGACCATGACGGCAAGCTGCTGGGCTGGGCCCAGACCAGCCTGGGGCAGGGCCAGACCGGCTGCCTGATCCATTCGTTGCAGGCGGTCAGCGATACGGTGCTTTACAAGGGCGCCTGCTCGTTGTGGAACGTGGAGAAGTTCACGTTCAAGGAGTGAGGCACGACCGGCTTGCCGGTCAAATCGGTCCAGTGGACCGATTTGAGTGCCGAACGCCGCGAGCTTGGGCGAGCGGCAAGCACGACCGGCTTGCCGGTCAAATCGGTCCAGTGGACCGATTTGAGTGCCGAACGCCGCGAGCTTGGGCGAGCGGCAAGCACGACCGGCTTGCCGGTCAAATCGGTCCAGTGGACCGATTTGAGTGCCGAACGCCGCGAGCTTGGGCGAGCGGCAAGCACGACCGGCCGGTCGCGGCAGCCAGGGACCATCCATGACGCCATCGCAGAAGATCGACCGGCTGATCGCGGGGATCGCCGATTGGCGCGGCGCGACCTTTGCCGCCGTCCGCAAGGCCGTGCGCGCGGCCGACAAGGAAATCGTCGAGGAATGGAAGTGGATGGGCAGCCCGGTGTGGTCGCGCGACGGCATCATCGCGGTCGCCAACGCCCACAAGGGCAAGGTGAAGCTGACCTTCGACCGGGGAGCGAAGTTTCCCGATCCCGCGGGGCTGTTCAACGCCGGCCTGGAAGGCAATCAAAGACGGGCGATCGATTTCTTCGAGGGCGACAAGGTTCCGGCGCGCGCCCTGAAGGCGCTGGTGCGCGCCGCCATCGCGCACAACCAGGCGCGGGCGAAGGCGCGCGGGCGCCGTAAGCGGTCGGTGGGAGCGGTTTGATGCCGCTTCCATATATGTCATGGCCGGGCTTGACCCGGCCATCCATGATTCAACCTGCTCAAACCAAGCCGGCGGAAAGGTCGCTCCAGCCGGGATTGACCTGTTCGATCAGCGCGATTTTCCAGGCACGGTTCCACCGCTTGAGGCTTGTCTCGCGCTGGATCGCCTGCGGCACCGTTGGATATTCCTCGCACCAGGCCAGTCCGGATACGCCGTAGCGCCGCGCGAAGGCGGACGCGCTGCCCTGTTTGTGACGATGGACACGCAAGGACAGGTTGTTCGTCACGCCGACATAGCGCGTACCGTTCTTGCCGCTTGCCAGAATGCAGACATAGCCCCTGCGCATGGCCACTTGCGAGATGGATGGCCGGGTCAAGCCCGGCCATGACGGGGAATCTGCTGAGGGTTTTGTGTCAAGACGGTTTCGGTAAAACCGCGCCGGCCTGACTCCGCCAAAGGCAGTGTGCCCATTCGCGTTGCAGGGCCCGCGCGCGCGCCGCGCGCGGCGGCGCAATTAGCATCACACTGCTCAAAGAACGCGCGTTAACAAATTGGTGCAGTGCGACATAACGGCTCTTAAAGTCATGAAAACCAGATTATCTATTGTCTCGCACATGCAGCATCGGCAAATTCTCCCCGCCACCTTTGCCGACTCGAACACAGGTTCAAGGAAAAGGAATATGGAGACTGTAACTGCAATGAAAGATTTTGCCGCTCCCGCCGGGCTTCATGTGCACCCGGCGGAATCCCCCGCGGCAAATCAGGCGCCGGCACGTCCGGCGCCTGCGGTACTCAAAACACGGCACGCGCAGGGCGGAACCAGGATCGATCAACCCCAACCATGGAGATCATCATGCTTCGCATTGTCACCACTGCCGCCATCCTCGCCCTGACCGTCGCCTCCGCCCAGGCGGTCCCGACCCTGAAGGAGCGCATCCACGCCGCCGCCGTGAAGGGCTGCACCGAGGGCGCCGCCGCCAAGAAACCCATCACCTACTATGGTGCCATGATCGACGCCTGCGTCGATCGCGTCACCCGGACGGTGGGGGCCAAGTATGAGGCCGAAGCGCTTGCCCGCACGACGGCCTCTACCGCGTCGCTCGGCGAATAGCAGCCAGAACTCCGGCGTCCGGGCCGCGGGCGTTCTCCCTGTTCCCCCGGAGAACGCCCGCGTTTTTTTGCGCGCGAAGGCGGCCGGCTCAGTAGCCGTTGCCGCGCCGGTTGTTGTAGCCGTGCCAGGGCGCCAGCCGCGCCGCGTCCTGGCGGGCGGTCTCGTCTTCCAAAGCGTAGGCGGGCGGCGGTTCGCGCCCGGCACGGTCCGTGCGCGGCGGCGGGGGCGGCGCGGCGCCGTAACCCGGCGGATATTTTTCGTAATAGGCGCGCATCTGGCGGTCATAGGCGCGAAGATCGTCGCGATAGCGGTGCAGTTCGTCCCGGTACGGCGTCTGGTCCTGGCGCATTTGGGCAGGCGGCGCGGGCGCCATCGCCGCCATCGCCTGCGATGCCGCGCCGCGCTTTTGGGCCCTGGCCAGGAATTCGCGGTTCAGCCGCCGCGTCTCGGCGCGTTCGGCCGCCGTGGAGGGCCGGTGCAGGCCGCGCGCGGTCGTCGCGGCGCGGCGGCGAGGATGGCGCACGGCCTTGGCCTTGGGCGCGCAATGACAGGCGTCCTTGCTTGCGGGCGCGGCGGGTGCGGCCTGGGCAGCCGGCGCCGTTCCCGCCAGCGCCGCCAGCACTACACCCATGCCCATCAGGGCCCGTATCGTCATGTCCAATCCTGCCCGCGATTTTCCGCACCCGATTATGTCATGGCGCTGCGGCGTTTTGAGGCGAATTTTAGCGAATGCAGCGCGCGGCGTTCAGAACTATCCGTTATGGTTTCCCGCCACTCGGGCACCATGGATGGATATGCGCCGCTTCCGCGTTAACCCTGTTTTTGCCGCCCTGCTGCTCATTGCGGGTTCATCCGCGCCGGCGGCGGCGGCGGGATTCCTGGTGCGCGAGAACAGCGCCGAAGGGGTCGCCGTCAGTTACGCGGGCAATGGCAGCCGCGCCGACGGCCCCGACACGGTGTTCGCCAATCCCGCCGGCATGGCGCGGCTGGGGTCGAGCGGGATCGAGGCCGGGGCGGCGGGCATCCTGCCTTCCATGACCTTCCGCGGCGGCGCCACCCAGGGCGGGGCGCCGCTGGCCGGCAATGACGGCGGCGACAGCGGCCGCGCCGCGCTGATCCCCAACCTGTATGGCGTGATCCGGCTGGGCGGGGGTTGGGCCGCCGGCATCGCCGTTACCGCGCCCTTCGGCAATGCCAATGAATATGACAGCCAGTGGGTCGGGCGCTATCTGGGCACCAAGACCGCGGCGGTTTCCGCCGACATCAATCCGGCCATCGCCTGGCGCATCAACGACACCTGGTCGGTGGGGGCGGGGGTGTCGGCGCAGTATCTGAAACTGGACGTCACCAGCGCCATCGACCAGGCGGCGATCTTCGGCGCGCCGGTGCCCGACGCCTTCTACCGCTTCAAGGCGCATGACTGGGCCATCGGATTCAATGCCGGGCTGCTGGCCGATTTCGGCACCACCCGCGTCGGGCTCACCTATCGCTCGGCCATCGACCATGACATTGCCGGCAGCCTGGATTTCACCGGCGCCAGTCCGCTGCTGGGCATGGTGAACGGGCCGGCGCATGCCGGAACGAAGCTGCCCGCCACCAGCGGGCTGAGCATCACCAGCGACCTGAGCAGGGATTTTTCGCTGAGCGCGGAGCTGCAATTCACCCAGTGGAGCGTGTTCAAGGATGTGGTGATCGAAAGCCAGAACATGCCCTTCGCCAATGTCGAGGGCTATCGCGACAGCTGGATGGCGGCGCTGGGCGGGGAATGGCGCATAAGCAAACACTTCGCGCTCAGGAGCGGCATCGCCTTCGACCAGACGCCGGTGACCAGCCGCTACCGCGCCGTCACCCTGGCCGATACCGACCGCTATTTGCTGGGCGCGGGCGCGCAGGTGAAGCTGACGGACGCCATGAGCCTGGAGGCCGCCTGGGGCCATTCCTTCGCCTTCAACCATCCCAACATGGACAGCAGCATCAACGCCACCGATCCCATCACCCATTCGGTGACCCTGAACGGGCGCTATGACATCAGTGTCGATATCGTGGCGCTGAGTTTTCGCATGGCGCTGTAAAGGGCACGACGCACGGCGAGGCCCAGGCGCCCGGCAGCCTCATGCCTTCCTGTTCCGGCGCGCCAGCACGCGCTGGCGGGCCAGGACCCGGTCGCGGTCGGTGACATAGATCAGCATGGCGATGCGGCGTATCAGCAGATCCTCTTCGGGGTCCAGCACGCCGTCGGCATAGGCCACTTCCCACAGCATCTCGATCAGCTCGATGCGCTGGTCGGGCGTCATTTCCTGGGCGATGTCGTTGGTATGGCCGTGCAGCTGCACCATCTGGCGCACATGCGTCTCGCCCGCCGCCATCAGCCGGGCGCATTCGGCCGGCGTCAGGTCGAAGCGGTCCATCAGCAGCTTTTCGATCACCGCCCGTTCCTTGGCGTCGAAATTGTCGTCCTGGCGCGCCGCCTCCAGCAGCAGCACCGCCACTGACAGCCGCGTGTGGGGCGCGCGCAGCGGCGCGGGCTTTTCCAGAAGGCGTATCAGGACGTCGAACATGCCTGCTTGTTTTTTTCCGCTATTGGGACGGTGCCGCCGATCATCGGAAATTGCGGCGGCGGCCGCAAGATTACTTTTTGCGCACGGATTTTCCGGCCGGCTTGGCGGCCGCCTTTGCCGGTTTCGCGGCGGGGGCGGCTTTTTTCGGCTTCGGTGCGGGCGCGGCCTTTGCTTTTGGCGCGGCGGATTTCGCATCGGCGGATTTGGCATCGGCGGATTTCGCATCGGCTTTGGCGGCCGGCGGCGCGGCGGCTTTCCTGGGCGCTTCCGGTGCCGGCTTTTCCGCCGGTTCCAAGTCCGTTTCGCGCGCGGGAACCGATTCGCCGCGCACCATCGCCGCCATGCGCGCCGAAATCCCCTTGGGCTTGGCGTTTGCCTCGGCCCCCAGTCCCAGGAAGGCGCGGACGTCCTGGGCGCTGCGGCAGATGCGCGCCTTGCCGGCGCCGGCCAATACCGGCGCGTTGATCAGCACCGGATGCTCGGCAATGGCGGTCCAGAACTCGCCTTCGCTGATGAAGCGGTCGTCCAGCTGCAGCGCCATGAAAAGGGGATGGTAGCGGCGCACCAGGCTCTGGTCGACATCGCGCAGCAGCAGCGAGAGCTGGCGCAGTTCCTCGCGGGTGGGCGGGGCGGCGATGACGTCCACCGTCCTGGGGGCGATGTCCGCGGCATCCAGCGCATCCAGCACCGCGTCGGCTTCGTCGGAGGCGGGCTCGTAATAAAGGGTGATGGCCGGGGCGGCGGCCTCGCGCACCGCCGGACGGACCGGCGCCCTTGCCAGTTCTCTTGAGGCCGCTTCTCGCAATGCCGCCTCACTCGACACCATTTCGCGCGGCGGCGGCTGTTCCTCCAGCAGTGTCAGCTTGACCGCCTTGGGACCCTTGGTATCGGGCTCCGAATCGAAGGCGACACGCTGGCCCGCCTTGAGGCGGGCGAGGCCGGACGCGGTGATGGAGGTGGCGGGAACGAACACATCCTTGCCGCCATCGTCCGGCGTGATGAAGCCGAATCCCTTCGCGGCATTGAAAAACTTAACGCTACCGTTGGTCATGACCATCCTGATGGATTTCGCAATTTGAGCGCCGGTCCATGGACCCCTCCGCACAAGCTTATTCGGATGGGCCGTCGGAATCGGTCCGCGCGCGGGATGGCTTTAGTGGGCCGCAGGGCCGGACGCAAGCCTCTTGTGGCGCAAAGGCTGCGTTTTGCCGCGCCGCCGCGCGGCGCCGCGCCGACGGTTCCGGGCCCGGCGCGCGTCTTTCCTACAAATTCCCAATCTGGGCGAAGGCGCCGCCTCGTTGCCGTTTTTTCCAGGCGCACGGCGCAAACCCGCGGCATTTGCTGCAAATGCCGTTCACATCCGGTTCACGCGCCGCCTCTCATTATCCGGATCAACGACGCAGATGTGTCGCAGACGCGCCCCAGGCGGCGTGCATTTTGGAGGTCAATGCCATGAAACGTTTCATCAGTGCCGCTCTGGCTCTTACGCTTCTGGGCTCCACCGCCGCGGTCGCCGATCCCCGTGGTCATCGCGGCTGGGGCGGCGGCTATCACGACCGCGGCTATCGCCATGGCGACAATGGCGCGGGCCTGGCCATCGGGCTGGGCGTCGGATTGTTCGCGCTGGCGGCCATCGCCGCCTCGCAGCATCGCGATGAAGACCGCTATCGCGGCTATGACGACCGTTACGGCGGCGGCTATGGCTATGGCTATGACAATGGCGATGGCTACGGTTACGGCTATGACCGCGGCTATGGCGGCGGTCGCGGCGGCTACGGCGATTACCGCTACGGCCGTTGAGCGCAGCCGCACACCATGAGACGGGACGGCTCCGGCGCAGGCCGGGGCCGTTTCGCTTTGCGGCGGCTACTGCGCCAGCCGCACGCCGAAGCGGATGGTGCGGCCCAGCACGTCATAGACGCCGGTGTTGGGCATGTTGCCGCCGCCGGTGGTGGCGATGATGGGTGGGGCGACGTTGCCGGCATTGTCCATCGCGGCATAGAATTGCAGCGCCTCGTTCCAGCGCCAGGACGCGCGCAGGTCCAGGTAGGCGACGGCGCCGATGGCGTTGTTGTCCACCAGGCCGCGTATGTCGCCGCGGGTCAGGACGCCGGCGCCGCTCAGCGAAGCCGAGGCGAGGCCGGCCACGCCCTGGGTGCCGTTGCTCAGCACCGCCGAGCCGATGAAGCGGCCCTGCACGGTCAAGGAATAGGGACCTTCGCGATAGGTCGCCGCCAGGGTGGCGCGCAGCTTGGGAATGCCGCTGGCATAGACATCCGGGCTGCCGCCCAGCGCGCCGGCGCGGTCATAGGTGATGCCCTGGGCGGTGCGGGTCTGCTGGTCGGTATAGTTGCCCGCCAGGTCCCAGTTCACGATGCCGTCCAGCAGGGGATGGGAATAGTCCGCCGTCACGTCCAGGCCGGAGACCGAATCCTGCGCCGAGTTGAGCGGAAAGACATTGACCTGGGTCGGCTGCGCCGCGCCGCCGAACACCAGTTGCGGGCAATAGACGCTCTGGCCCGCCAGGCAGCGGTCGATCAGGGTCTGGAAGTCGACCGTGTCGATCGCGCCATGGATGTTGATGGAATACCAGTCCGCCGACAGGGTCAGGCCGGGCAGCAGCCGCGGCGTCAGCACCACGCCGCCCGAAACCGTTACCGCTTTTTCCGGCTGCAGCGCGCTGTTGCCGCCCACCAGGGCGAAGCACTGATAGTAGGGCGAATTGGACGGATAGCGGCAATTCTGCGCCGAGAGGATGCCGGGCGAAAACAGTTCGGAAATCTGCGGCGCGCGGATGTCCAGCGACCAGCTGACGCGCAGGCGGATGTCGTCATTGACCTGGCTGGTGGCGCCCAGCTTCCAGGTCTCGACCTGCCCGCTGGTGGAATAGCTGGTCAGCCGTCCCGCCGCATTGACGTCGAGGCTCTGGACCAGAGTGTCCCTGAGGATCGGCGCCTCCACTTCGGCAAAGCCTTCCTCGACATGATACTGGCCGCGATAGGGCAGGAAGTTGCCCGCCGCCCACTGGCCGCTGGCGCCGTGCGGATCGGCCTGGATCACGCCGCCCTGTTCGTGGCGGTATTCGGTGCCCAGCGCCACCGCCACCGGGCCCGCCGGCAGCTGCCAGGGCAGCACGCCCTGTATGCTGAGCGCCGCCACGTCCTGGTTCAGCGCGATAGTTTCCTGGTCGAGGATGCCGGAACTGGGATCGCGTCCCGGATTGACATAGGCAAGCGCGGCCTGCGACGCCACATCGGTGCCCAGCACGTTCAGCGGCTGGCAGCCCGCCGCCGCCGCATTGCCCTGCAGCAGGGCGCGGCACTGGATGCTGCCGACCGCGAGGCCCGAGGCGCCCTGGTTGGCCGCCGTCACGCGCACTGCGTCGGTCGCGAAATTGTAGCGCGGCGCCAGGCTGTTGTTGGCCAGCACCTGGCGTTCGCGCACGCCGCTGTGCTGGATATAGGCGTTCCAGCGCCAGTCGCCGCCCAGCTGTCCTTCCAGCGTGAAGACGCCGCGCACCAGGGCGCGATGATTGTCGTTGCAGGGCGCGCCCACGGTGCGGCACAGCGCGTTGAAGGAATAGCTGTCCGCCGGCATGTTGTTGATATTCTGGGTGCCGACCAGCAGCGCCTGGGCCGGGGCCGCCGCCGTGCCGGGCGTGCCGGTCGCGGCATTGAAGCCGTTGGACAGGGTGCCGAACTGCGCCGCCAGCGCCGGATCCAGATAGGCATTGTCGGGACGAATGGTGACCAGCGCCTGGCGGACGCCGCCTTCGCTGCGCTCCGAGGACTGGCCGTAATTGAGCTGGAGCGAGGCCTTGATGTCCGGGCGTGATCTGGTAGCCGGCATAGCCGAACAGCGTGGCATGGCTGTAGGGCACCGCCAGCATGGAATAGCGCAGCACGCCGGAGCGTTCGTCGCTGCTGCAGCCATTGTAGCAGCCGGTGCCGTAGATGGTGCCGTAGTTGAACGGCGTCACCGTGCCGCCGGCGCCGAACTGCAGGCCGCGCAGCGCATTGGCGGCCAGCGTGGAACCGGTGCCGCCGGCGCTGCTGGCATAGATCAGTCCGCCCTGGGTGACCTGGATGTTGCCGACATGATCCTGGTGCACGAACAGGGGCTGGGTGCCGCCGGCGCTATAGGCGGGATTCTGCACCAGGCTGGTGCCGCGCCACCATTTGGTCTGGCCGATGAACACCGCGTCCGGGCTGGTGGTGTAGTTTGCGCTCAGCAGCAGATGGCCGCGGCCGCCGCTGAAGCCGGTGCCCCAGGCCCCTTCCAGGGCGAGCTTTCTGTGGCTGACCTGGGTGCTGTCGCCCATCTCCAGATTGGCCTTGAAGCCTTCGAACTGCTTGTCGAGCACCAGGTTGACCACGCCGGCCACCGCGTCGGAGCCCTAGGCGGCCGAGGCGCCGCCGGTCACCACCTCGACGCGCCGCACCAGGGTGGCGGGCAGGGTGGTGAGATCGACGCCGCCGCCCAGCAGGTTGGACGACACCACGCGCTGGCCGTCGAACAGCACCAGGGTGCGTGAAAGTCCCAGGTTGCGCAGGCTGATGGTGTCGAGCCCGGCATCGCCCTGGCTGACATTGGTGCTGTTGATGCCGTTGTTGAGCGACGGCGAGGGGCCGGTGGAAGGCAGTTCGCGGATCAGGTCGCCGATGTCGATCTTGGCGTCGCGCGCGATCTTTTCGGATTCGATGCGAGTGACGGGTGTGGGGGCCTGAAAGCCGGGGAGCGAGATGCGCGAGGCCGAGACCACCACCGTTTCGGTGTCCTGCGCCATGGCCGGCGCGGCGAAGGCCGTTAGCGCGACAGCTGAGATATTCACGGCAAACTTTTGGAAACGCACGATAAATCCCTGGGCTTGGTGCCAGCGGGCGGTTTACGCGCGAAACCTTGACGAAACGGAAATTCTGCCGCGATTCTTTGCTGCACTGCACAATATGCCGCAGCGGGAGGGGTATGGAACTTTTGCGCCCCTAGGTCCGCAGCAGCTCCGGCAGGCGCCTGGCGGTCCCGTTGGCGGCACCCTCATAGGCGTAGCCAAGCTTCATGCAGTCGACGTCGCGATGGACCGGGGCGATGATCTGCAGCCCCATCGCGGCGCCGGCTGGTGAAAAGCCCGCCGGCACCGCCAGCGCCGGACAGCCCGACATGGTGACCAGGCACACCGCCTTCATCCATTCGTGATAGGTCCGCATTGTCTTGCCCGCGATCGCGCGCGGCCAGCGTTCGGCGATGTCGAAGGCAAAGACCTGCGCGGTGGGCATCAGCAGGAAATCATGCTGCTCGAACAGCCGGTGGACCGCGTTCGACCAGTGGGTGCGCGCGATGCTGGCGGCGGTAATGTCATAGGCGGACAGCTTCATGCCGCCCTCGATCTCGTAGATCGCCTCGGGCTTGAGCTGCGCGCGCCGGGCGGGATCGTCGTAATGGACCTTGAGATGCGCGCCCTGCTGCCACTGGCGCAGGGTGACGAAGGCCCGCCAGGCGGCTTCGGGATCGGCCTTGGGCATCGCGGCCTCGACGGTGCAGCCGAGCGCCTCGAAATGCTTCAGCGCGGCGCGGCAGACCTCCAGCACGCCGGGCTCATAGGGGGCGGCACCGTCCAGGTCGCCCAGCCAGCCGATGCGCTTGCCCTTGAAATCGGCCTCCAGGGGGGCGAGGAAGCGCGCCCCGGCGCCTTCCATCGACAGCGGCGCGCGGTCGTCGCGTCCGGCCTGCACCGACAGCAGCAGCGCCAAATCGGCGACGCTGCGCCCCATCGCGCCGGTCACGCTCATCGAGGGAATCCACACATCCTCGCCCGGCACCGGCACCACGCCGAAACTGTTGCGAAAGCCCACCACATTGTTCCAGCCGGCGGGATTGCGCAGGCTGCCGCCATAGTCGCTGCCGTCGGCAAGGGGGAGCATGCGCAGCGCCAGCCCCACCGCGGCGCCGCCGCTGCTGCCGCCCGCCGACTTGCCCTGCTGATAGGCGTTGCGGGTGGCGCCATAGACCGGATTGAAGGTGTGCGAGCCCAGGCCGAATTCCGGCGCATTGGTCTTGCCGATGAAGATCGCGCCCGCGGCGCGCAGGCGCGCCACCATCAGCGAATCCTCGGCCGGCACGAAATCCTTGAAGATCGGCGAGCCCGAGGTCGAGACGATGCCCTTTACCGGCAGCAGGTCCTTCACCGCGTGCGGCAGCCCGTGCAGCGGCCCCATGGCGCGGCCTGCCGCCAGCTGGGTGTCGCGCGCGCGCGCCTGGGCCATCAGGGCATCGCGGTCCTGCAGGGCGACGATGGCGTTGACCTTGGGATTGATCGCCGCGATGTGGTCGAGATAGGCGCCCATCACCTCGACGCAGGAAAGATCGCGCGCCGCGATGGCGTTTGAAAGCGCGCGCGCATCCATCATCACGATGTCGGAGGGCTTTGCCGCCGCCGGCGTGGAAGCGGCCATCAGCGCCGCGGCTCCGGCCTGCAATACCACCCGCCGGTCGAAATTGCCGTCCATGATCCCGCCTCCCGAATTTTCATCATTGCTTGCCGGCCTTGCAGAGATAGCTCTCCGTCCCGTTGCGGTCGCCCGTGCCGTCCCACACCGCGCGCGCCGGATAAGGACAAAGCGGGCGGGTGCGCACGACCGGCTTTGAGATGTCGTTATCCTGGTATTTGGTCGCCATCAGCCGGTCGGGCGCCTCGCCTTGTTCCACCCAGCGCGTGATCGCGGGCAGGGTGGAAAGCACATTGGGGCCCGGCCCGCCGCCGCAGTGAAGCATTCCCGGCGCCAGGAACAGGCGGTAGAAACCGTGCGTGTCGCCCATCGCGGCCTGCACGCTTTTGTAATAGTCCACCGAATCCAGCGCCGGGATCGCGGGATCGGCCCAGCCATGATACTGGATCAGCTTGCCGCCGCGCTTCTGGAATGCCGACAGGTCCGCGCCATAACTGTTGAAGACGGGACCGAAATCCTTGTCGGCCGCGGCGACATCGCCGTCCATGTTCATCGTCGATATGTCATAGTCCGGATCGGCATGGACGATGTAGCGGAAATAGTTGCTGGCGAACTGGTAGATCAGCGCCGTCTTGTCGTCCGGCACGGTTCCGGTGATCCAGCGCACCCAGCCATTGGCCTCGGCCTCGCCGCCGGGCGAAAAGCCGCTGAGGATTTTTTCGCCGGTGCGCGGATTGCGCGGGCCGGAATAGATTTTTGCGAGCGTGGCAAGCTGGGCGCCGGTCAGGCAGTCCGGGGCATCGCCGTTCGCGCAGCGCAATTTTTCCGGACGGAAATTGCAGCCCTCCGGGTCCTGGATCACGCCATCCACGTCGCCGCATTGTTTCAGCGCCTCGGCCTCGACCAGTTTCAGCTTGCCGGGCGATAGCCAGCTTTCCGGCGTCCTGGTCAGGGCCTGATAGTTCCACACCGCCCCCGACAACAGGTGCGTCCAGTGATTGGCGGGATCGCCCGCCACGATGCCGTCGAAATCGCCGGGATAGCGCTGGGCCTCCATCAGCGCCTCGCGTCCGCCGTCGGAGCAGCCCTGGAAATAGGAATGGCGCGGCGCGCTGCCGGCATAGGCGGCGATGATCGCCTTGGCGGCGTCGGTGGTTTCCTTCAGCGCCCGGTAGCCGAAGTCGATCTGCTTTTCGCGGTGGTGCAGCGCCCAGCTGGCGTCGGTGTTGATCTGGGACTGGTGGCCGTCGTCCGTGCCCGCCACGGCATAGCCCTGGGCGATTGCCGCGGCCAGGGCGGCCTGGGGAATGGCGCCCGCGAAGCCGCCATTGCCCACCTGCAGGTAGCGGTGGTTCCAGGCGCCGTCCGCCGGAATCCACACTTCAAAGCGGATGTCGGAATCGGATGTGGGCCGCGCGGTGCCCGCCACCCTGCAATAGGCCGGATGGGCGCCCGGCATCTGGTCGGCGGCCGGAACCAGGTCCGCGGCGGTGATGGCGACATGGGGCAGATCAAGGCCGCTTAGCGCGGCGCAGCTTTCGCCGCGCACCACCATGGCCGGTTCCCTGCGCACTTGCGCGGAAACAGCCGCTGCAGCGGCCAGCGCCGCCCCCGTCAAGGCGATCCAGGCAAGGATTTTCATTTTTCGCTCCCCGTTTTTTCCGGTCGGTGCCGGAATCTTTCCTAATGCCTTGTGCGCAGCTTCGTCAGCATGTCGTTGATGGCCTGGATCACCGCGCCGGGCTTTTCTTCCGGGATCTCGTGGCCGGAATCGGGCACCATGCCCAGCTGCGCGGCGCTGGACAGCGACAGCATCTCGCGGTGCTTCTCAAGCCACACCGCCGTCAGGGCATCGGTCTGCTGATCCGTCTGTCCGGGCAGGACGTGCATCTTGTTGCCGGCATTGAGCAGGATCAGCGGCAGCGCGCCGAGATTTTTCCTTTCCGCCGCAAGTTCGTCGGAGCTGGCGGCGCCCATGGCCTGATACTCGCGCAAGGTGGCGGCGGAATAGGCCGGGCCCTGGGCCTGCACGAACCAGTCATAGGCTTCGGGCGGGGTGTCGGGCCGCGGCGCCGAGTCCAGGCAAAGCCGCGCCACGGCGGGCGGGCGCGGATCGCTGGCGCAGCCCTGCCGCCGCACCAGGTCGGCCGCCAGCATCGCGGGCGCGGCGGGAACGATCTGCGCCAGGATCTTGTCCTGGTTGGCGACCGAGGGATCGACCAGCACCAGCCCCGCAAGATCGGCGGTGTGACGGTCGGCATAGAGCTGCGCGATATAGCCGCCATAGGAGTGGGCGACCAGGACATAGGGCGCGGGCAAATTCGCCGCTTTCAGCAGGGCGGCGAGATCGTCGGCCTCGGCGCCCGCATCGCGCGCGCCGCCGGTGGGCGGGCTCTTCCAGTAGCCGGCGCGGTCATAGCTGCAGGCCGTGGTGGTGCGGGCGATTTGCGGCTGCACCTTGCGCCACGCCCAGGCGCCACCGCCCAGCCCGGACTCCATCACCACCACCGGCGTGCCCTTGCCCTCGCAATAGATGTTGAGGCTGCGTCCGTCCGGCAGGGCGACAAGGCGCGAACCCGCCATGTAATCGCGCCACCAGCTTTGCGCGGTTTCGCCGGGCTGGGCCTGCGAAGCGGCGGTAGCCAGGGCGAGAAGCAGGGCGGCATATATATAATGTCTGGTCATCGAAATTCCGGTTGCTGAGTCCTTGTCAGTCTAGCAGACGCGGGGTTGTAACTTCCCTTCTCACGCTAACGCCTTCATGGGGGCGCCTTCACCGTGGCGCCGGCCAGCCGCGCCACCGCCGACAGCGTGGTCTGCGCCGCATTGAGGCCAAGGCGGAAATCCTTGTCGTCATAGGTGGCATACAGATCGGTGGGCTGGTGCCATTGCGGGTCCCAGCCATTGCCGACCTGGGCGCCGCGTTCGTTCTCGCGCACGCTGATGGCGGCCACCGCATCCTGGAACTCGTGGGAGTCGGTGTTGGTCATGTGGCCGCCGACGGCCGCCGGATACTCCTCGGCATACTGTTCGTTGGCGTCTTCCAGCGCCCAGGCCAACTGCTGCGACTGGGCGGCGAATTTCGACTGCGCCTGGAACTCGATATTGATGTCGGCTTCGGGGCGCTGGTGCGGGCTGAGGCTGCCGTCGGGACGCGGCATGCCGTGGTCGTACAGCATCATGTCGTGCTGGATCATGCCCAGCCAGCGCGGCTCAGGATAGCGGCCCGATCCGGGCGGCTCTTCCTTGCCCTGCAGGCCGGCGCGCTGGGCGACATAGGCGCGGGCGCCATTGAGCCCCGTCTCTTCATTGTTCCACAGGATGAAGCGGATGGAACGGTCGGTCACGACGTCTGGGCTGGAAAGGATGCGCGCCAGTTCCATCACCAGCGCGGTGCCCGAGCCATTATCGTTGGCGGCCTCGCCGAAGCCGATCCCGTCCATATGGGCGCTGACGATGTACATTTCGCCCGGATGGGTGGTGCCGATCTTGGTGCACCAGACGTCCTCGCGCATCCCCGGCTCCGCCGGCGGGGTGTCGAGGGCGCGCAAGGTGGCATCGGGCTGGGTATTCGGATCGGTGTTGACGCCGGTGCGTGCGCGGATGCCGCGCGCCCGCGCGCCGCCGACATTGAACTGCCGGCCGCCGGGCGCCGGGAAGGCGACGCCGTGGGGGCCTTCCACCCCGAACTGGTACTGCAGCCGCTCGGTGTTGGTGCAGCCATAGCTCTTGAGCTGGGCCTCGATCCAGTCGAGGGCGGCGCGGTTGCGCGCCGTTCCCTGGCGGCGGTCGCCGAATTTCGTCAGGCTCTTGATCGTCGCCTTGTAGCGTTCCAGGTCCAGGCGCTGGACCAGCTGGCGCACCGGATCGGCCGGCGGCTGGGCACGGGCGGGCAGGAAGGGGACCATCGCCAGGAGCGCCAGGGCGCAAACGGAAAGAAGGACGGCCTTGCGGTTCACGCGGATTCTCCCCGGCGGCGGCGGCTTCAGTCGTTCAGCATCGGGATGTCCTTCACCGGCCTGCGGCCCGGCAAGGCGCGCAGGAAAGCAAAGATGTCCGCCATCTCCTTGTCCGACAGCAGGGTCTCGGGATAGGGCGGCATGTCGTTGACGGGATTGCGCACCTGGCGGACGAAGGCGGCATAGGGCAGGCGGGTCTGCGCCAGGACCGGCGCCAGCCCGGTCATCAGCCCGCCCTGGCCGACGCGGCCATGGCACTGATAGCAGCCGTCGGCGAGATAGACCTTGCGGCCATTGGCGGCGTCGCCGGCCGGCGCCTCCTGGGCCCAGGCGGGTGCCGCCGTCAGGATCAGGGCCGCCGCGATGCAGTGAAGCAATGATGTTTTCATCTGCGGTCTCCTAGCGCGGTTCGACAATGGCATCGACCAGCGCCGGCTGGCCCTTGCGCACAATGGCCAGCGCGCGTTTCAGCGCCGGGCCCAGGTCCTTGGGGTTGGTGATGGGCCCCTCGGCATAGACGCCCATGCTCTTGGCCATCATGGCGAAGTCGATATTGGGATCGGTAATGGTGGTGCCGATATGGGTGTTGTGCATGCCGCGCCCATGGCGGTTGGACATGGCCTGCAGATACATCAGCTCCTGGTGCCAGGCGCGGTTGTTGTGCATCACATAGAGCAGGGGAATCTGGTGATGCGCCGCGGTCCACAGGGTGCCGGGGCAGAACATCAGGTCGCCGTCACCCTGGATGGTGACCGACAGGCGGCCATGCTTCTTGTTGGCCAGCGCCGCGCCCAGCGAGGCCGGGGCATTGTAGCCGACCCCGGCGCCGCCGGACGAGCCGATCCAGCGGTAATGCTTGTCGAAGTTCCACAGCCGGCGCGGCCAGGTGACGCGAATGCCGTTGCCCACCATCGACCAGTCGTCGTCCTTGATCTGGTCGTAGAGTTCGGCGCAAAGCCGCGCCAGGGTGATGGGGCTGGCGTCCCAGCCGATGGTGGCGTCCGATTTCCACTGTTCGATCATGGCGTCGTGGGCGCTCGCCAGCCGCTTGCCGCGCGCCGCGAAGGACGCCTTGCGCTCCGCGTCGACCAGCGGCTTCACCTGTTCTATCAGGCCGGGAAGGGTCTGCTCGCCGTCGGCGGCGATGACCAGGTCCAGGGACTGCTGGCGCATGAAATCCTGGTAGTTGGCCCTGGGCGAAAGATCGCGCGCGCTGATGTTGATGGTGTGCACGCCCGGTCTTGCCACCGGGCGGTCGCGGCGCACGATGCGGTCGCTGGCGGCGTGCAGGGTGCCGTAGAAGTCGTTGAGTTCCAGCCCCAGGATGAGGTCGGCCTGGGCGATCACCGCGCCGCTGCGCCCGGTCTGGCAGAGCGGGTGGCGGTTGGGGAAATTGGCGCGGGCGCCGGTATCGACCACCGCGCATTGCAGGGTCTCGGCCAGCTCGATCAGCAGCGCCATGCCTTGCGGCGTGCGGGCCAGGCGGTCGGCGACGATCACCGGATTCTGCGCCTTGACCAGCAGCTGCGCGGTTTCCGCCACCGCGGCGCTGTCGCCCTGCGGGGGCACGATACGCGACAGTTTGGGGATCTGCAGCGCGGCGCGGTCCGCAATCGGATTTTCCTGCAGCTCGCCGTCCAGCGACAGCAGCACCGGCGCCATCGGCGGGGTGAGGGCGATCTCATAGGCGCGCGCCGCGGATTCGGCGAAGTGCTGCAGCGAGGCGGGCTGGTCGTCCCACTTGATGAAGTCGCGCACGATGACGGCGGGATCGATGGCCGCATGCGCCCATTCGAAGGACAGCACCCGCTTGGTGGCGTCCGTCAGGTTGCCGACGATCATATAGACCGGAACCTGGTCGCAATAGGCATTGTACAGCGCCATCGAGGCGTGCTGCAGGCCGACGGTGCTTTGTATCATCACCGCCAGCGGCTTGCCCGCGATCTTGGCATAGCCATGAGCCATCGCCACCGCGATTTCCTCATGCACGCAGCTGATCATCTCCGGCTGCGTGTTCATGCCGTGGTTGAGCAGGGCCTCGTGCAGGCCGCGGAAGGTGGAGGCCGGCATCATGGTGATGAATTCGAAATCCATGGTCTTGAACACATCGACCATGAAGTCGCCGCCGCTGGAGGATTGCTGGTTGGGGTCGGCGGGCGGCGGCATGGTCTCGGCGGCGATATCGGGCATCGCCGCCGCGCGCGCCGCGGGCTGGGCCGCCGGCTGGGCGGAGGCGGGCAAGGGCGCCCCCAGCGCCGCGCCGGCAGCGCCGGCGCCTTTCAGGAAGCCGCGGCGGCCGATTGCGGGATCCTTGTTGTCCCTGGACATGATGCGCATTCCCCCGTTGCAAAAGCATTCCCCGGCGCCGAGCCTAACACCAGCCGGCCCGAATGGTCCGGATTTTTCGGCCGGGGGGCGCGGATTATCGGTGCGCGCTGTCAGTGCGCCAGGCCGCTCAGAGGCTTAAAACCGTGCAGAAGTCCGCCCAGGACGCAGACGGGATCGACGGCCGGCGCCGGTGTCGTGGCGCCAAAGGGCGCGGGCGCGCTCATGATGAAGCTGCAGGGGATGCGGCCCGGCGTGTTCTTGGCGGCCATCTCGGCGGCGCGGCGGGCCGGATCCTTGACGTGCGAGGGCGGCTCGATCACCGCGGATGCGTCCGGCCGCGCCATGGCGGGACAATGGGCGCGCTGCTGCGGTGTCAGGCTGGGCAGGTTTTCCGGCGCGCAGCCGAACAGCGCGCGGCCGAATTCGCGCAGCACGGATTGGGGCACCGGCAAGGATGGCACGCTGGGCGCGCGGGCGCAGGCGCGGCGGGGCTTTGCGCCGGCGCCGCGCGGCGTGACGGCGCCCCGCGCGCGTCGATGGTCTGCGGCGGGACGGGCGGCAGGCGATGCAGCAGCAGGAAGGTTTCACGCAACTGTTCGGCGTGGCGGGTTGCCGACGGCATCATCGCCAGCAGGAACAGGGCCTGCACCGTCAGCGCCAGCGCAGCGCCGCTTGTTCGGCTTTGCCATGTCGCGCATGCGCGGCGAGCTGTGAAAGTGCCATTCATGGCGTCAGTCCAGGCAAGCGGGCGCAGCCTAGGTTAATTGGGAGCGGGGGTCGAGGCGGCCCGAGGCTTGCAGCGGACAGGGTAATCGCGCCCGGGACGCCGCAAAACGGCCCGGGACGGCACATCAACCGTCGAAATGAGACACAATGACCAAGATCCTGTCCCGAATTGCCACGGCCGCCGCCTTCCTGATCGCGGGCGCCGGTGCCGCCGATGCCGGGGTGATCTACACTTGGTCGCCCTTTGACGGCGCCCCCGCGGCGGGCGAGGCCATGGTGCAGACCTTCGACAGTCCGCTGGCCGCCGGCTATTCCATGAGCTGGTCCAATGCCGGCCTGTTCCAGGGACCGCTGGTGGCGGGTGTCGCCGCGCCGCCCGTGGGCGATGCCACCAAATATCTGGCCGTGTTCACCGGCGGCAGCGCCACCCTGACCGCGCCCGGCACGATGAACAGCTTGAGCGTCTATCTGGGCTCGATCGACAGCTACAATTCCATCACCTTCAAGGGCGCGAACGGCTTCATCCAGACCTTCAGCGGCAGCCAGCTCAACTCGCCCGCCAACGGCAACCAGATCGCCGCCTCGACCAACCGCCGCTATTATTTCGATTTCGATTCCAGCGACCTGATCGACCAGGTGGTGTTCGCCTCGACGGGCAATTCCTTCGAGTTCGACAATATCGCGGTGAACGATCCGCCGACCCGCGTGCCCGAGCCCGTCACCCTGTCGCTGTTCGCCGCCGGTCTCGCCGGGGCGGCCGCGCTGCGCCGCCGCAGGACCGTCCGGGCCTGAACGGCGCACCGCAGAACCCGTTCTTCGCAATAGCGATGTTTCCCATGCCCGCCGCTTTGCGGTAGGCAGCGCGCCGTGCCGTGCTAAGCTCGCGCGTCGGTCTGGTTGCGCCAATACGCCTGGCCGGCCAATAACAACGGGGGAGCAGGCATGGCCGGGCAGGATCCGCTATTCGCCAAATGCGCGTGGCGGCTCGTGCCCTTCATGATGCTGCTCTATGTCACCAACTATCTCGACCGGGTGAATGTCGGCTTCGCGGCCCTGACCATGAACCGGGACCTGGATTTTTCGCCTTCGATCTACGGTTTCGCGGCGGGCATCTTCTTCATCAGCTATGCGCTGTTCCAGATTCCCGCCAATGTGCTGCTGGAGCGGGTGGGGGCGAGGCGCGCGGTGTTCTGCATCATGGCGGCCTGGGGGGCACTGTCCGCCGGCACCGCCTTTGTGCAGAACCCGGTCGGCTTCTATATCCTGCGCTTCCTGCTGGGCGTGGCGGAGGCCGGATTTTTCCCCGGCATGATCCTGTATCTCACCTTCTGGTTTCCGCGCGACTATCGGGCCCGCTTCACCGCGATCTTCATGCTGGCCATTCCGGTGTCGTCCATCTTCGGCGGGCCGCTGTCGGGCATGATCCTGGGCATGGACGGCATCGCGGGCTTTCGCGGCTGGCAATGGCTGTTCCTGGTCGAGGGCCTGCCCGCCTGCCTGCTGGCCTTCGCGGTGCTGAAATTCCTGCCCGACGGGCCGCATCACGCCTCCTGGCTGTCGGACGCGGAAAAGCGCACCATCGCCGCCGGCCTGGCCGCAGACAAGGCCTCGGTGCAGCCCGATATCCTGGCGGGGCTGCGCGATCCGCGCGTGCTGCTGCTGGGCCTGGCGGGGACCGGCATCGGCGCGGGCATCTTCGGCAGCCAGCTGTGGCTGCCGCAGATCGTCAAGGCGATGGGCTATTCCAACCTGACCACGGGATTCATCTCGGCCTTGCCCTATGTGGCGGCGATGCCGGCAATGATCCTGGTGGGCCATTCCAGCGACCGGCGGGGCGAACGCATCTGGCATACCGCCATACCGCTGCTGGCGGCGGCAGGCGGGTTTGCGCTCGCGGCGGTGGCGAAAAACGATTTCGTGGTGATGGCGGGGCTGATCGTGACGGTCGCCGGGCTGATGGGTACCTATGGACCTTATTACACCCAGTCCTCGTCCTTCCTCAGCGGACCGGCGGCGGCGGGCGCCATCGCGCTGGTCAATCTGATGTGCACGGGGCTCGGCGAATTCCTGGGGCCAAATATCGTGGGCGTGCTGCGCCAGCAGTCGGGCGGCTATGCGAGCGGCATGGCGGCGCTGGCGGCGGGACTGGTGGGGTCGGTCGTCATCCTGCTGGTGCTGGGGCGGATGATGGCGGCGCGGGCGCCGGCGCCCCTGCGCCCCTAGGCCAGCATCTGGCGGGCGATGTCGCGCCACTGGCTGGCCAGGCCGGGCATGCGGGCCATCGCGATCAGTTCGGCGCGCGACGCGCGGCCGTGATTGACGATTTCCACCAGCCGGGCGAAAGCAAAATCCGGATTGGGGCGTTCGTGCAGGATGACCGCATCGCCCGCCTGCAACGCGCCGGTCTGCAGCACCCGGTAGTACCAGCCGCTATGGCCGCTCTTCACCATCGCCTTGGGCAGGCGGTTGTTGGCGTGGCGCAGGGCGAACTTGAAGCAGGGCTGGCGCGGCTGGCACGCCTGCAGCAGCGTGGTGCCGATGGCATGGACATCGCCGACGCAGATGTCGGCCTCGGTCATGCCGGCGATGGTGAGGTTCTCGCCCATCGCCCCGGCGGTGAAGCTTTGCGCCAGCGCCGGGAATAGCGCCGCCCAGTGCGGATAGTGCGCGGCGGAATAGCCATAGACCGCCTTTTCGGGGCCGCCATGGACGGTGAGATCGGCCTGCTCGTCGCCCTCCAGCCCCAGGAGCGCGACCGCGACGGCGCCGCTGCGCGCGGTCTTGACGATGCCGCTGGGCACGGCCTCGGGGCCGAGCGGCGCGGCGCGCCCGGTCTGAACGCAAAGGAGGGTGGCAGGCATCGCAGGCAGGCTACTTCGCAGCCGCACCCAGAGGCAATGCGGCCCGGCGGCAAGGGCCGGGCGGGTCTTTTGCCGCAAACCCGGCTAGGGTGAGGACCGGCGGGGGCCGGAGGCTCAGGATATGTCGTCAAGGCCGCAGAGAGTGCGCCTGTTCGAGGCGCTGATGTATGCCAGCGCCGCGATCGCCGTCGGCCGCTATTTTTTCTTCCGGCCGCTGGTGCTGCCCTGGCTGTTTTTCACCCTGTTGTGGTGGGGCCTTGTGGTGTGGCTGACCTGGCTGGCGGCGCGGCGGCGCAAGGAATGGGCGCGCCATCCGATCTATTTCCTGTTCGTCGCCGATCTTGTGAAGTCGATGGTCTTCCGCAACTTCCTTCCGCCCGTCTGGTCGCTGGCCTTCGCCGCCATGGTCACGCTGGAGGCGCTGGCCTGCTATTTCGTTTTCACCGGCGAAAGCCGCGCATGGTTCAAGGCGGACTATAATTGATCCACGCGGGCTCCGGGGATTGAGGCGGTCGCTGCGGGGCGCCGACGATTTTTGGTCTCTCACTTGTTCCCGCGGCGCGGATAACGCTACCATCTCCTTCAAACCGGGCCGCTTGCGCGGCACTGCAACAAAGGGGGATAGGCATGGCCTGCAATTTCACGCGCCGCCACTGGATGGGACTGGCCAGCCTGGGCATGGCCGGGCTTCTGGCCAGCGAACGCAAGGGCGCGGCGCAGCCCATCAATCCGTCACTGGCGATGGCCGAACCGGGCAAGCCGATCAAGATCACCAGGCTGGAAATCATTCCGGTCCACTCGCTGCGCTCGATCTTCGTCAAGATGCACACCGATGCGGGCATCATCGGCATCGGCGAAGGCACGGTGGAAGGGCGGATCGAAACCGTGATGGCGGCGATCAAGCAGCTTGAGCCCTATCTGATCGGCAAGGACCCGCGCATGCCGGCATATCACTGGCAGGCGATGTACCGCCACGCCTTCTATCGCGGCGACATCATCCTCACCAGCGCGCTGTCGGCGGTGGACATCGCCATGTGGGACATCAAGGGCAAGGCGCTGGGGGTGCCGGTCTATGAGCTTCTGGGCGGGCCGACGCGCGACCGCATCAAATGCTATGGCCAGGCCGAGAGCGTGGAAGAGACCAAGACCCATGTGCTGGCCGAGGGCTACAAGTCGATGAAGACCAGCGTGTCGTCCACCCGCGGGCGGCTGTCGCGCGCCTCGGAGAGCCCCTACTATATCGACGGCTTTGTCGAGAAGGTGAAGGCGATCCGCGACCTGATCGGGCCGGATTTCGACCTGGGCATCGAGATGCATGGCGAGCATGAGCCGCCCGCCGCCATGCAGATCATCAAGGCGATGGAGCCGTTCCGTCCCTGGTTCTTCGAGGAGCCGATCCAGTTCCAGAACCTGCACCTGATGGCGGAGATGGCCAAGAAGACCACGGTGCCGTTCGCCACCGGCGAGCGCATGGTGACCAAGTGGCAGTTCCGCGACCTGCTGACCGAAGGCGCCGCCCAGCTGCTGCAGCCCGACATCACCCATGTCGGCGGCATCACCGAGTTGAAGGCGGTGGCGGCGCTGGCCGAAGCCTTTTATGCCGACATGCTGCCCCATTCCAAGGAGGGCGTGGTGGGCTTCGCCGCCTCGATGCATGTGGCGGCCTCGATCCCCAACTTCCTGGCGCACGAGGTGCCTTCGTTGCAGGCGGTAAAGGGCGGGCCCAAGGTGGATCGCAGCCCCTGGGGCAAGGGCTACATCAAGAAGCCGTTCGTGATGACCGACGGCGCGGTGATCCTGAAGGGCAATATCGACGGCCCCGGCCTTGGCGTCGAACTGGACGAGCACCTGATCGACAATGAGCGCGGCATTCCCGAATGGCAGTTCCCGGAAATGTGGGACGCGGTGGACGGCTCGGTGCGCGATCACTGACCCGGGCTGCGTCAGTCCGGCTTGCGTTCCACCTGTGGCGACTTGGTGCGGTCGGCGGCCGGCCAGCGCTGGGAGACGTCGGGCAGGGGCGTCTTCTTGCCGGTGATGCGTTCGGGCGTGACGCAATAAAGCGTGATGGCATCCAGGCGCGGGAAGAATCCGGCGGGACGTCCGGTATCGGCCGGCATGTATTTTGCCATCAGCGCCGTGAAGAAGCGCTGCTTGACCGCGGTGTCTTCCACCACGCCAATGGCGCCGAACAGGATGACGCTGGCATAGGCCAGGCCGGTGTCGCATTCGAAGCGGCCATAGGCGAAGACCTGCTCGGGTTCGTCCACCTCGAAACAGGCGCGCGCATCATGTTCGACATTGGCGCGCAGATGCCCGCGCGCCCCGGTGTTGTGCAGCCACACCGCGCCGTCCATCCAGACATAGAGCATGGGCAGGCAATAGGGGTAGCCGTCCGCCCCGATGGTGGCGAGGCGGCCGCTGAAGCCGCGTTCCAGCAGGACGAGCGTCTCGGCATCGGGCATCACCCGGTCGGCGCGGCGCAGGGGCGGCGGCTGGCTCATGGATCCTCCTCAAGGCGTGTCGGTCGGCACCAGCCTAACATCTGACAGTTGGAGGCCTGATGGGGGCGGTAACCCCCAAAAAACATGGTTGACAGAATGTCAATTCTACGACAGCTTCGCGGCGAATCACGCTAAGTACAAGATATTTGCGTGAATTCCGCCAAGGTACGGGAACACACAGATGGGCATCGGTTTTTCAGAATTGGCTCTCGTCGTCATCGGCACCGTCTGCGTGCTGGGCGTGGCGCTGGCTCTGGCCTGGATCGAGGCCACCCCGCGCCGGCGTCCGGCGGAAAATCCCACGGCCGGCGGCTCGGCGGACTGAGGATTCGCCCGCCGGCCTTGCCTCACGGCAGTCTCACTGGCGGACGAATTTTTCCACCACCCCGTTCAGCAGCCCCAGATAGACATCGCCGTTCGCCGCCACCGCGCCGCCATGGGCGCGGGCATTGGCGCCTTCGCCGGGCAGCATTTCGATCGCCTTGCCGTCCAGGCCGCGCAGCACCCCGCCCGCCCAGATATGCTGGTCCGGCGTCATGATCAGCGACGACAGGGCGCCGACATGCTCCCACTGGCGCAGATATCTGCCGGACGCATCGAAGATCTCGACCCGCTGGTTGTCGCGGTCGCTGACATAGATCAGGCCCCTGGCGTCGATCACCACATTGTGCGGCAGCTGGAACTGGCCCGGACCGTTGCCGCGCATGCCGAATTCGCCCAGATACGTGCCGTCCGCGGTGAAGCGCATCACCCGCGCATTGCCATAGCCGTCGGTGACCACCAGTTCGCCATTGGGGGCAAAGCCGATGTCGGTCGGCAGATAGAACAGGCTGTTTGTCTTGCCGCGCTTGTCGCGGGTGCCCAGGGTCATGATCGTTTTTCCCTGCGGGTTCATCTTGATGATGACCTGGCCGGGGGCGTCCACCACCCAGACATTGCCTTGCGGATCGACGCGGATCTCGTGCGCGCCGCAATTGCTGCAGCCGGCGGCGCCATACACGGCCTGATAGCCCGACATGTCGGGCTTGCGGCCTTTGTCCGCCACCTCCTTGAGCATGGGCATCACCTTGCCGTGGCTGAACTTGACGTCGCCGAAGGGGCCGACGAAATCGCCATTGGGCCTGTATTCCAGGATGGGATCGTCGCCGCGATGCTGCACCAGGATGTTGCCGTCCTTCTTTACCGCCACGCTGGTGACCTGCCAGTAGTTCCACGGTCCGGCGGGCAGGCCCTTGTCGCCCGTCATGGGCTTGGGCCATTCGGGCACCTTCGTGTAGTGGATCACCGCAATGTCGGGCTTGGCGGCCGGCTGGCCGAGGGCGGCGCCCGGAACGGTGCAAAGAACCAAGGCCGCGAGACGGTAAAAGCGCATGTCATCCTCCCTGTACGGAATATCTTATCGTTGCGCAGAGAATACAGGATGGCGGCGGGCGGGCCTATCGGCTTTGGCCGAAAACCGCTACAAACCCAGCCCGAAAACGCGTCAAACCAGGAACCGTCCCCGTGAAAATGTCCTTTCGCTGGTATGGCGACAGCGATCCGGTCCCGCTGGCCCATATCCGCCAGATCCCCGGCATGCACGGCATCGTCTCGGCCGTCTACGACGTGAAGGTGGGCGCGGTGTGGCCCGCGGACAAGATCGGCGCGCTGAAGGACAAGATCGCGGCGCATGGGCTGGTGCTGGAAGTCATCGAGTCGGTGCCGGTGCATGAGGACATCAAGCTGGGCAAGCCAAGCCGCGATGGGCTGATCGCCAACTTCCAGCAGACCATCCGCAACCTGGGCCAGGCGGGCATCAAGGTGATCTGCTACAATTTCATGCCGGTGTTCGACTGGACCCGCACCTCCCTGGCCAAGGTGCTGCCCGACGGCTCGATCACCTCCAGCTTCGATACCAGCCTGGTCGATCAGATCGACATGCGCCAGGGCATCGCGCTGCCCGGCTGGGACACCAGCTACACCGCCGACGAACTGAAGGGCGTGCTGGCGGAATATGCCGGGGTCGGCGAGGAGAAATTGTGGGAGCATCTGGGCTATTTCCTCAAAGCCATCGTGCCGGTGGCGGAGGAGAGCGGCATCAGGATGGCCTGCCATCCCGACGACCCGCCGCGCCCCATCTTCGGGCTGCCGCGCATCGTCAAGAACCGCGACGACCTGGCGCGGCTGCTGTCGCTGGTCGACAGTCCCGCCAACGGGCTGACCCTGTGCTCGGGGTCGCTGGGCGCCGGCCCGCACAACAATGTCGAGGCGCTGGTGCGCGAATTCGGCGGCCGGGGGCGGATCCATTTCGCCCATCTGCGCAACGTCAAGATCAACGCGGCGGGCGATTTCGAGGAGACGGCGCACAAAAGCGAATGCGGCTCGCTCGACATGGCGGCGATCGTCAAGGCCTATCACGATGTGGGTTTCACCGGCTATGCGCGGCCCGACCATGGCCGCATGATCTGGGGCGAGACCGGCAAGCCGGGCTACGGCCTGTATGACCGGGCGCTGGGGGCGGTGTACCTGAACGGGCTGTGGGAAGCGATGAAGTACGCGCCGCCGGCCTGACCCTGGGGCCTGACCCTGGGGCCTGGCCCTGGGGCCTGAGCCTGGGGATTGATCCGGCGCAAGGCGGGGTGGCGGGGCGGCTCCTAGGCTTTGCCGGTTCGGAAAAGGAGAAAAGCCATGACTTGCGCTCCCGGCCGTGTCGGCGTTGCATTCGGTCTGTTTCTCGCTTTCCTGCATGCCTGCTGGGCCGCCCTGGTCGCCGCGGGCTTTGCCCAGCCGCTGATGGATTTCGTCTTCTGGGCGCATTTCATCACGCCGCCCTACCATATCGAGCCCTTCGCGCTGACGCGGGCCGCCATCCTGGTGGGCTTTGTCTTTGCCGTGGGGCTGGCCGCGGGCTGGCTGGGCGGCATCTTCTGGAACAGGTTTGCCGGCGCGACGTGACGGCCCGCCGGCAGCGAATCCTGTATAGTGACGGCGGAAACCGCGTCAGACGGACGAGCGGCGCATGCGCCCTGGCCACAAGATCATTGCCGCCGTGGCGGTGCTGCTGGTGCTGGCCGGCGGCACCGTCGCTTTCTTCGAGCTGGGCAAGCTGCGGCGCACCTGCGCCGGGCTGTCGGACCTGGAACAGGGCGACTATCAGGCGGCGCGGCAATTGTCCGGCCGTGCCCATGGCGCCCTGTCGTCGCGCAACTACAGCGTGGCAAGCAACCTGCAGGACCAGGCCCTGACGCGGCTGGGCAAGGCCTATGCCGATCCGTCGGCCGTCGACGATACGCCCCTGGCGCTTGCCGCCGCCAAGGACGCGGCGTCGCGTAACGATTTGCTGGCGGCGGCCGAGACCAAGCAGAGCGTGCTGGATACCAGGCTTGGGGTGGCGGAACGAAAAATCCGCCGTGCCCAGGGCTGTCACCGGTTTTTCAGCCGCTTCATCCACTGAAGGCCTTCAAGTGTGCCCGCGATCGGGGCGTATTCGCAGCCGATGACGCCGCCATAGCCCAGATTTTCGATGGTTTGCAGCACCGCCACATCATCCACTTCGCCGGTGGTGGGCTCGTTGCGGGTGGGGACCGAGGAAATCTGGATATGGCCGGTGATGGGCATCAGCTGTTCCAGACCGCGCGTCACCTCGCCGTGAATCATCTGGCGGTGATGGATGTCGAACTGAAGCTTGAGGTTGGGGCGCCCCAGCCCGGCGATGATCCGCCGGGCCAGTTCGAAATCGTCCAGCAGATAGCCGGGCACCTCATGGGGGTTGAGCGGCTCGATCAGGATGTCGATGCCGTGCGCGGCCGCCGCGTCGCAGGCATAGGCCAGCGAATCCCTGTATGCGGCAAGCGCCTGCTCGCCCCTGCCCAAGCCCGCCATCAGGTGGATGCGCGGCGCCCCCGTGGCGCGGGCATAGACCAGGGCGATGGCGAGGCTGTCGTGGAACGCCGTTTTGCGGTCGGCAAGGCAGGCCAGGCCGCGCTCGTTGCGGTCCAGATCGCCGGGCGGGGCGTTGAACAACGCCAGCTTGAGATCGTGGCGCGCCAGGCGCGCCGCGATATCGTCCGGGTCATGGTCGTAGGGAAACAGGTACTCGACCCAGCCAAAGCCCGCATCCGCCGCGGCGGCAAAACGGTCCAGGAAGTCATGCTCCTTGAACATCCAGGACAGGTTGGCGGCAAACGTCAGCATGCGCGAGGGTGCAAAAGGCCGGCCGGGTGGCGGCGCCAGGCGGGCAGATCAGGTGACGCGCTTGCGGCGCGGCTTGGCGGGGGCGGGATTGCGGGTGGCATGGGCCTTTTCCTCGGCTTCCTTGGCCAGGCGCAACGCCTTGAGTTGGGCGGTCTTGGCGTCGGAAGCGGCACGCTCCTTTTCGATCTGGTCCAGCACCATGCGGCTGCGCTGGTCCGAGGCGGAGAAGGTGGCGGGCGGCTTGTTCACCATGTTCAAAGCCTAGGCGGGCGGCCTGCGCTTCACAAGACCTGCACCGGTTTACCGTGGAAACTTTCTCGCGTTTCAGCCTTTCAAAGTCTTGGAAAACAACATGCGCTCAACGACTTGGTCGCGCTTGATGAAGTAATGGTAGAGCGCGCCGGCGACATGCAGGCCGATGAAACCCAGCAGGACATAGACCAGGATATTGTGGATGTCGCCGCATTCATGGCCCCAGTCGGATCCGGTGGGCGAGATCTTGGGCAGGGTGACGATTCCGAACAGGTTGACGTCCCAGCCGCGGGAATTGGTCGCCGCCCAGCCCAGCAGGGTCATCACCAGCACCAGCAAATAAAGCGACCAATGGGTGATTACGGAGAGTGTCTTTTCCAGGGCCGTCAGTGTGGCGGCATGGGCAACCGGATGGGTCAGCCGCCAGCCAAGGCGCAGGACGATGAAGAACAGGATCGCCGCGCCCACCGAAAAGTGCCAGGAAACCCAGCCTTCATCGAGGGTCTTGCGGCCGATATGGGGCATGATCGAGCCGATGGCATATTGCACCGCCAGGAGGGCAAAAATCAGCCAGTGCAGGATCTTGGCGACATTGTCGTAGCCCGGCGCGGCATCCGCCCCGGTGACCATCTGGGCCATGTGTCAGCTCCCCATATATAAGTGCGGCGGTTCCCCGTGGCGCGACTATAGCAAGGCGGCGGCGGGCCCGGGCAAGTTGATTTCACTCAATGGGTGGTGGCGGGGTTCCCGGTTCGTCAGGACCGCCACTTGATAATGAGGGTCATACGCGCCCGTCGGTTGACCGGTTCGGGGTCCTTATTCCCAAGCCCCTGTCATTGCCGGCCTTCGCGCCGGCGGCCCGGTTTGATTTGTGAGAAGCGTCAGACCGCTTTGCCGATCAACAGCCCGATGCCCGCCGTCACCGCCATCGCGAAGGCGCCCCAGAACGTGACGCGGACGGTGGCTCTGAGAATGCCGGCGCCGCCCGCCCGCGCGCCGATCGCGCCCAGCAGCGCCAGATAGGCGAGCGAGGAGGCGCTGACCACCGCCACGACATAGGGCATGGGACTCAGCACCACCGCCAGCAGCGGCATGGCGGCGCCGACGGAAAAGGTCGCCGCGGAGGTGAAGGCGGCCTGTATCGGGCGGGCGGTGGTGATGTGCGAGATTCCCAGTTCGTCGCGGGCATGGGCGGCCAGCGCATCACTGGCCATCAGTTCGCGCGAAACCCTTTTCGCCAGCGCGTGATCGAGGCCGCGCTTGACATAGATGCCGGCCAGTTCCTCTTCCTCGGCGGCGGGGTCCGCCGCCAGCTCGGCCTTTTCGCGCGTCAGGTCGGCGGATTCGGTGTCCGATTGCGAACTGACCGAGACATATTCCCCGGCGGCCATGGACATGGCGCCGGCCACCAGGCCCGCCGTTCCCGCCAGCAGCACGTCGCCCTTGGACGCGGCGGCGGCGGCGACGCCCACGATCAGGCTGGCGGTGGAGACGATGCCGTCATTGGCCCCCAGCACCGCGGCCCTCAGCCATCCGATGCGCTGCACCAGATGGCGTTCGCGATGATGATGCAGGCTGCGCATGTGCTTGTTCCCCAAATGACCGTGAAAAAGTCTAGCGCGCCAGCACGGTGCGGAACCGCTCCGGCCACAATGCTTTGACGCCTTCCAGGACCAGGATCAGCCCCGCCACCGAGGCCAATACCAGCAGCAAGTCGTGGAAATGGAAAGCGCCAAATTGGAAGACATGCCTGGCCGGCGGCCAGATGATCGCGGCCGCCAGGATGACGGCGACCACGGCCGCGATGCCGTAGAACAGCCTCGAGGCATTGCGCAGGATATCCAGCCAGCCGGCGGAGTAGGAGCGGTTGACCAGCACCAAAGTGAGGTTGCCCGCGACCAGCGCCAGGAACGTGAGGGTGCGAAGATCGGTCTCGGCCATGCCCGCCTGCCAGCCGGCGAAATAGATCGCCGCGACGACGGCCAGGGCGGCGACGCCCTGGACCAGGCCCCACTGGATCAGCGCCGCCGACAGCAGGTGGGCGGTGGGCGAACGCGGCGGCCGCTGCATGACATTGGCTTCCTCCGGCTCGGCTTCGAACACGATGGAGCAGACCGGATCGATCACCATCTCCAGGAAGACGATGTGCAGCGGCGCGAAGACCAGCGGCGATCCGCTCAGCAGCGGAATGAGAACCATGCCCGCGATGGGGATATGAACCGCGATGATATAGCCCATCGCCTTGCGCAGATTGTCGTAGATTCGCCGCCCCACCCGCACGGTGCGGACGATGGAGGTGAAATCGTCGTCCAGCAGGACGATGTCGGAGGCCTCGCGCGCCACGTCGGTTCCGCGCCCGCCCATGGCGATGCCGATATCGGCGGCGCGCAGCGCCGGGGCATCGTTCACCCCGTCGCCGGTCATGGCGACGACCTCGCCGCTGGCCTTGAGCGCCTGGACCAGGCGCAGCTTCTGTTCCGGCGCGATGCGGGCAAAAACATTGGCGCGCGTCACGGTTTGGCGCAGGGCAGCGTCATCCATGCCGTCCAGCATGGTGCCGGTGACGGCTTCGCCGGACGGCAGCCCCGCCTGGGCGGCGATGGCCCGGGCGGTGAGGGGATAGTCGCCGGTCATCATGATGACGCGGATGCCCGCGCTGATGGCATTCGCGCACCGCGGCGGGAACGCTGGGGCGCGATGGGATCGGCCAGGCCGACCAGACCCAGGAATTCAAACTGGAAAGCCGCCGGGCTGTCGGGCAGGTCCCGGACAGCGTGACGCGCCTGGGCCACGCCCAGCACGCGCATGCCCGCCGCCGCCATCGCGTCGGCGTCGCGCCGTATGTCCATGGCGCGGCCCGCATCGAGGCGGCACAATTCCACGATCGCCTCGGGGGCGCCCTTGGTGGCGATGACAAAGCCGTCGCCGCCGGGTTCTTCCCAGGCATGGGTCACGGCCAGCAGTTCGCGGCGCAGCGGATAGATCCTGGCGGGTGCGCCATCGGCGGCCTGCCGGTCCGGGGACCTGATCGCGTGAAAGGCCTTTTCCATGGGATCGAACGGATCGGCGGCGCTGGCCAGGACGCCATTTCCACCACCGCGGCCACGTCGGCGGGAATGTCGGAACTGTCGCCGTCGAAGCGCATCGTGTGCCGGGCGGTGCGGATTTCGGCGACCGCCATGTGGTTCTGCGTCAATGTCCCGGTCTTGTCGGTGCACAGCAGGGTGGCCGCGCCCAGGGTCTCGATGGCCGAGGCGCGGCGGGTCAGCACCCGCAGCCGCGACAGCCGCCAGGCCCCCATCGCGGTGAAGACGGCCAGCACCAGGGGAAACTCCTCGGGCACCATCGACATGCCCAGCGCCATACCCGCCAGCAGCGCCTCGAGCCAGGAGCCGCGCGACAGGCCGAACAGCAGCACGGTGATGGCGCAGCATACCAGCCCGAGCACGGCGACGGTGCGCACGATCGCGCGCGTTTCCAGCGTCAGGCGCGGCGTGGCGGTCTCTATGCCTGCCAGGGCGCGGCCGATCTGGCCGATGCGGCTGCGCGGCGCCGGTGGCGACCACTTCGGCCACGCCGCTGCCGCGCACCACCAGGGTGCTGGAATAGACGGTTGGCTGGTCTTCGCCGCCGGCATTGGCATGGGGCGCTTCGCCGGCTTGCGCGGCGCGCTTGCGCACCGGCACGGATTCGCCGGTCAGCAGCGACTCGTCGGCCTGAAGATCGTCGGCGGCGCGCAGCACCGCGTCGGCCGGAACGCGGTCGCCTTCCGAAAGCAGGATGATGTCGCCGCGCACCACCTCGCGGCCCGGAATGCGCCTGTGGGCACCGTCGCGGATCACCAGGGCGCGCGGGCTGGTCAGGTCCCGCAGGGCTTCCAGCACGCGCTCGGTCCGGCTTTCCTGGACGATGGCGATGCCGACCGAGGTGCAGGCAAAGAAGAGAAGGAGCAGCGCCTCTTCCAGGCTTCCCAGCAGCAGGTAGATGACACCGGAGCCCAGCAGCAGCGCGAACATCGGCTCGCGGATGGTGGCGGCAGCGATCTGTGGCAGGCCGCGGCTTTTCTGCTGCGGCAGCTCGTTGGCGCCTTCGGCCGTCAGCCGCGCCTGGGCCTCCTCACCGGTCAATCCGCGCGGCGCAGGATCGATCACCGGGCCTAGCGGACCATGAAGAGGGGCAGGGCGCTGGAGGCAAGCAGGTCGCGGGTAACCCCGCCGAAGATAAATTCGCGCACCCGGCTATGGCCATAGCCGCCCATCACCAGCATGTCGGCGTCGCAGTCATAGGCCATGTCCAGCAGGGCCAGGGAGGGCGAAACGCTGGGCGCGTGGTTCATGCGGATGTCCGCCTGTATGCCGTTCCAGGCCAGCTGGCGTGCCAGGTGCTCGGCGGAGAGGCGGGCGGCGTTGTCGCCCTTGACGCCTTCGGAAACCGACAGGATCACCACCTTTTGCGCCTTGGCGAGGAGGAAGGATGCCGCGGTCAGCGCCCGGGCCGATTCCTCGGTGGCTTTCCAGGCAACGGCAACGGTGCGGCCCAGGGTCTCGACCGGTTTTGGCGGCGCCAGCAGCAGCGGGCGGCCGGACTGCATCAGCACGCTGACGATGCGTTCCGGCGACAGCTCCTCGTCACGGGCCATGACGGTGACGTCGTGGAAGCGCGCTTCGTGGAGGGTCTCGTTGAGGAAGGATTCGGTCTGCTTCCAGCGGATCGACAGCGCGGTGCCCGGTGCGGGTGCATCGCACTGGGCCAGCGAACGGCGCTTGCGGATTTCCTCGAACGCCTCGAAGGCGTGATGGGAGCGCGCCTCTTCCTCTCCGGCGATCTTGCGCAGCAGGCCGTGCAGGTCGTCGGCCCGGTGCGAGGAGGTGGCGCCAAGCATGGCGGCGGTCTCGACGGCATCGATGCGGGTGTGCAGGCACTGAATGTGGCCGCCCTCGATCCGGGCCAGGGCGACGGCGGCTTCCAGCACCGTGCGGTCCGAGGAAAAACCGGAGAGCGATGCGAGGATGGTCTTGGTCATGACGGAATGTCCTTGGGTCAATGGGAGAGAAGTACCGGCAAGCGCGTATCCGACAGAATGCCCCGCGTCGCGCCGCCCAGCACGAATTCGCGCAGCCGCGAATGGCCATAGGCACCCATCACCAGCATGTCGGCGTCCATCTCCCCGGCATAGGACATCATGCGCTCGCCGATCGTGCCGCCGTCGAACGAGATCCGCTCGATGACATATGTCACCTGGTGCAGATCGAGATATTTCTCCAGGTCGCCGGGTGCGGAGGTCGTCACGATGCCTTTTTCGCCCAGCACCGAGACGACATGCACCCGTGCGGCCCGCGACAGGATGGGCAGGGCATCGGCCATGGCGCGCGCCGCCTCGCGGCTGAAATCCCAGGCGACCACCACCTTTTGCAGCCGTTGCAACGGCCGGGCGGATTTTCCCGAGGGCAGCAGCAGCACCGGGTGGCCGGTGCCGAACAGCGCTTCTTCCATATAGGCGCGGCCGAAGGCATCGGTCTCGGGGACAGGCAATATCGTCAGGTCGTGCAGGCGCGCCAGATCGACCAAGGTGTCGGCCGAGGCGAACAGCGTCGACAGGCTGCGGCGCAGGTCCAGCGGCACCCGCATCTGGGCGCAGGCCTGGGTGATCGCCTCGGCCAGGGCGGCGGCATTGGCTTCGCTCTGGGCCACGGTTTCGTTCATCATCTGGGGGTAGTCCAGCGGAAAGGTCCCGATGACGGCGGGCCAGGTCTTGGGATCGCTGCTCAGCTGGGGAAGCTGGACGGTGAGCGAGGCACCCAGCAGGCCCGCCAGAAAGGCGGCGCCTTGCAGCGTTTCGGCGGGCGGGGCGTCGGGATAGGTCGGAAGAGACAGCAATATCTGTTTTATCGTCATGCCTGCCTCGAAATTACCCGTTCCACCCTAACCTGTGACGATACAAGGCAAATTGATTGGCATCAAACGCCGGACCGGCGCCATGGATGCCGCTTGATCCCGATCATGGCGGGGCGCGGTGCGTCCGGGCTTAGTGACCCTGGGGGGCAGGAACGGGCAACATGGCAGGGGCCGAACCATCCGTGATCGAACTGCAGGTCGAAAAGATCGGCCAGCTGTTCGACACCCTCGATCCCATGCCGTTCCGCGACAAGGACCTGGACCGGGAGGCCGAGAGCTATATCGTCGGCTGGGCCCGCGAACTGCCGCGCAAGGTTCCGATCCGCATCCTGATCCACCTGCCGGCCGCCGAAGCCGCCGGCGAGCAGGCGCAGGTCCTGAAACAGGCGATGGGCCGCTATTTCAGCCACCGCGCCCAGGCCGCGAGCCGGGACCTGAGCGAGCTTTTCCGCGTGGGGCGCTATTCGCTGCTGGTCGGCATCGTCGTTCTGGCCCTGTGCGTCATCGGCGGGCGGCTGGCGGCGCGCACCCTGGTAAACGGACAGTTCGGCGCCCTGCTCAATGAGGGGCTCATTATTCTGGGATGGGTGGCGAATTGGCGGCCGATCGAGATATTCCTCTATGACTGGTGGCCGGTGGCGGGCCGGCGCAACCTGCTGCGGCGCCTGGCGCGCGCCGAGATCGTCATCGCCTCGCGATAAGACCTTGTGCGGGCCCCGGGAATGCGCGGCCGCCGGCAAAAGGGTTGCCGATCGGTCACCCGAAAAGGTGAACGTGAAAGACTTTTCTAACCATGATTTTCCGCGGGCTCCGCGATCACGCTGTCATAAACACGGTTGCGAAATTGATCGTGTTACATCCAATTTTAAGGCTCGCCGTCTATCGTGGCGACTTGGGCGGATGAGTGGCCGCGTAGATGGGGATGAACATGAAAAGCAATGCGCAGCAGGTGCTGGACCAGCGCGGCAGCGAGCGGGTCGTGGTGCGGTTTGAGGGCAAGCTGTTTGTCCCGGCCGAGGAAACCACCCTGGACTGCACGATTCTCAACCTGTCCGCTGGCGGCGCCGGCGTCCATTGTCCCGACCCGCCGCCGCTGGACACTTTTGTCGTGCTTTACATGGACGGTTTCGGCCGCATTGAAGGCGTCACCACGCGCTATGTCGATGGCGAACTGGGCCTGAAATTCGTTTGCAAGGAGGCCAAGCGCCAGAGACTGGAGCAGGATCTGGCCGCCTATATCGCCGAAGGCATGACCGGCGTCACGCGCCTGCGCCGCCACCGCCGCACCGCCACCCCTGTGCAGATCGAATATTTCACCACCGCCGACGGCCAGGAGATCGCCTGCAAGCTGACGGACATCTCGCTGCAGGGCGCGCTGCTGAAAACGCAGGTGCGCCCGGCGATCGGCGAAGTCGTCCATCTGGGCCAGACGCGCGCCTGGGTGGTGCGTCATCATCCGGAGGGTGTCGGCGTGCAATTCCAGCAGCGCTTCGAGGCGGGGCAGGACGATGTCCACTGACCGCACCGTGCGCAGCCTCAGCGGGCTGGGGGGCGCGTCGTCCAACCGGGTTCTCAATCTTCTCGCCATCGCCGAGGCCAATGCGGACAATGAGGCCCATCGCGACGCGCCGCTCTTCATGTCCGGCATTCTCAACAGCGCGCTGATCCTCAAGCACCGCTTGCGGGCCGACGAAGTGGACTTCTTCACCACCCGCCGGGCGCTGGCGACCAAGATCATCATTCCCTTCGAACGCAGCGACCTGAAGTTCGGCGGACGGTCGCTGTTCGTCGGCCAGCGCGGTTTCGAGGAATTGCTCCAGGAAGCGGTCAATTACAAGGACAAGAAGGACCTGCGGCGGGACCTGGACGTGCTGCGGCTGATCGACAGCGTGCCGTCGCTGGACCCTTTCCTGCTGCGCGAGCATCTGCGCGTCAACGACATCAAGCCCGATTCCTGCTATTTCGCGATTTCCGAGGCCGACCAGAACCGCATGCATGACTATGCCTCCCGGGAGGTCAGCCGCCTGATCTCGATGGCGGACGGCCGCACGCGGCGCAATGGCGCCACCAGCCGCATGGTCGAGGCACTGATCTCCAGCGAGGTCGACGAGAAGCTGGAGCCCCTGCGCGCCACCCTGAACCTGGGGCCGGAGGAGTTCAGCGAGGGCGTGTTCAGCTGGCGCGGCTTCATCTATTACAAATGGTGCCTGGATGAATCCTGGCCCGCCCTGATCCGGGCGTTGCGCGGCATCAAGATGATCACCCCGATCGGCAAGACCACGCCGGACGAGAGAGCCCTGCTGGAATCCAGCAAGAACCTCATCCTGCGCGGCGCCAGGGGCAACAGCATCGAGATCCGCAGGATCATCGGCATTTATGACGAGGCCTATGCCGGCATGATCGAGCACCACGACCCCAAGCTGTTCCGGGAGTTCCTGCTGGGCGCGCCCAAGCTGTTCCTGGATATCGGCGAGCGGATGGGCGCGATATCCCATATCACCAGCTTCTGGAACTACCGCTTTCCGGCGGGGGCGCCGCGCGCCGCCTATGCCGACGAACTGGTGGCGATCTTCCAGGACTTCTCCCGCGGCATGGCGGCGGAGTTCGACCGGGCGGCCTGAGCGGCGGCGCCTGTTGCCCTGCGCCCTTCCATCCCGATTTCCGTCACGCGCCATCGCGGCGCCGCGCCAATTGTCCGGCCCGACGGGCACCTATATGTTTGGCGGGTGGAAAGGGAGCCTTGCGGGCCATGACGTCGCCAAGCGTGCCGGCCCGTGAAGCGATGCGCACCTGGGCGCGCATCGCCTTGCTGAGCTTTGGCGGGCCGGCCGGGCAGATCGCGGTGATGCACCGCATCCTGGTGGAGGAAAAAGGCTGGATCAGCGAGCGGCGGTTCCTGCATGCGCTGAACTATTGCATGCTGCTGCCGGGGCCGGAGGCGCAGCAACTGGCGGTCTATATCGGCTGGCTGATGCACCGCATAAGGGGCGGCATCGTTTCGGGCACACTGTTCATCCTGCCGGGATTGGTGAGCCTGGGGGCGCTGAGCTGGATCTATGCGGCCTATGGCCAGATCGGATGGATCGCGTCGCTGTTCTTCGGGCTGAAGGCGGCGGTGCTGGCGATCGTGCTGGACGCGGTGGTGCGCATCGGCCGGCGGGCGCTGAAGAGCGGCGTCTTGATCGGCGTGGCGGCGGCGGCCTTTGTCGCGATTTTCGTTTTTGCCGTGCCGTTTCCGCTGATCATCCTGGCGGCGGGCGCCTTGGGCTGGCTGGCGGGACGGCCGCAGGACGGCGGCCGGGACGTCGCGGGCGGCGCGCAGGATGGGGTAATCGACGCGGCCTTCGCCCGCGCGCTGCCCGATCATGTCACCCCGTCACTGGCGCGGCTGGCGATGATCGCGGTCATTGGCGCAGGCCTGTGGTTCGCGCCGCTGCTGGTTTCCCTGGCGGTCCTGGGGCCCGGCAATATCTTTGCGGCGGTCGCGGCATTCAATGCCAGGATGGCGGTGTTCACCTTCGGCGGCGCCTATGCGGTCCTGTCCTACATGGCGCAGCAGGCGGTGGAGCATTACCATTGGCTCAAGCCCGACGAGATGCTGGTGGGGCTGGGGCTGGCCGAGACCACACCGGGTCCCCTGATCAGCGTGGTGCAGTTTACCGGATTCCTGGCGGCGGCGCGCCAGCCCGGCGCGTTGAACCCGATGATGGCGGGCACCATCGGCGGGCTGGTCGCCATGTGGACCACCTTTGTGCCGTCGTTCCTGTGGATTTTCGCCGGCGGACCCTATGTCGAGGCGCTGACCGGCAACCGGCGGCTGAACGCGGCGCTGTCGGCGGTGACGGCGGCGGTGGTGGGAGTGATTCTGAACCTGGCGCTGTGGCTGGCGCTGCATACCCTGTTCGCGCGGATGGCGCCGTTGGGGCTTTTGAACCTGCCGGTCCTTGCTTCGGTCAACTGGGCGGGGCTGGGAATCGCCGCCGCCGCGATGGTGGCGATCTTCCGCCTCAAGGCGGGGATTGTTCCAGTGCTGGCCGGGAGCTGCCTGGCGGGTGTTGCGCTGCACATGTGGGGCCTGGCCTAGCATTTCTGTCATCGATTTCCCGATAGCGCGGACGCCGTCCGACGGTTGACAGTCCAGGACCGCGGGCGAAGACTGACGTCACTTCGTGGTGGAGGGAATCATGGCTGCGGAGAGACGTGGATTTGGCGGATTGGTCGCGATCCTGCTGGTCCTGGTGGTTGTCCTGGGGACGGGATTCTATTTCCTCGTGTTGCCGGGCCTGTCCTCGGCGCGGCCCAAGCCTTCCCGGTTCGAAGTGGAGGTGGCGAGCTATCTGCTGCGCCACAGCGTGCCCCGGTCGGCGATCAGCATGGTCAATCCCCTGGGAGCCAAGATCGCGCCCGCGTCTTTGCGCGCCGGCCAGGACCTGTTCGCCGCCAAGTGCGAAAGCTGCCATGGCTTTGACGGCGGCGGCAGGACCGAGATCGGCGAGAGCATCTTTCCGCGCGCGCCGGTATTGCGCGTCGCCGCCGCGTCGATGAGCGACGGCGAGATTTTCTATCACATCCGCAACGGCATCCGGAACACGGCGATGCCGGCGTGGAATTTTCCCGATGCCCAGGTGTGGCAGCTGGTCTCCTACATCCGCAACCTGCCGACCTTGGCGCCGCGCAAGGAAGGCGATATCGCGGCGCGGCAGGAAGCCGCCGTGCTGGCGGCGCATTTCGTGGGGTCCAAGGCCTGCCAGAGCTGCCACCAGGAAATCTATGCGCGCTGGCAAAAGACGGTCATGGCCAACATCGTGCGCGATCCCAGGGTCCATCCCGACGCGATGATTCCGGACATCACCAAGGCCGATCCCAAGATCGTCACCTTCACCATGAAAGACATCGCCTTCGTCTATGGCAGCCAGTGGAAGCAGCGCTATTTCGCCAAGTCCGGCGACACCTATGTGCCGCTGCCGGCGCAGTGGAACGTCGCGACAAAGACATGGTCGCGCTTTCATGTCGCCGACAACCAGGACTGGTGGGCGAAATACTATCCCGATCCCAAGGGCGATAATTCGGCCCGCCCGACCGGGCCGCTGTGCGACGGCTGCCATTCGGTCAACTACAATATCGACACCAAGCAGGTCACCGAATGGAATGTGGGCTGCGAGGCCTGCCATGGCGCGGGCAGCAACCACATCGCCGATCCGGTGCGCTTCAACATCCTCAACCCGGCGCGGCAGGACTTTGTCCATGCCAGCGACACCTGCATCCGCTGCCATTCCCAGGGCCAGCCGCTGAGCAATCCCATCAAGGGCCAGTATTACGACTGGCCGGTGGGCTATCACGCCGGCATGAACCTGTCGGACCATTGGAAGCTGGAAGAGCACAAGCTGGGCGAGACAACCTTTACCCACTTCCCCGACGGCTCGGCGCACAAGAACCGCATGCAGGGCAACGATTTCGTGCAGAGCCTGATGTACAATCGCGGAGTCACCTGTTTTTCCTGCCACGATCCGCATGGCAGCAAGAACGAGGCGATGCTGCGCAAGCCGGCCAGCGAGATATGCTCATCCTGCCACACGGTGGGTGGCCAGAATGGGCCGCATTCCGCGACGCTGGAGGCGCATACCCATCATCCGGCGGGCAGCACGGGCAGCCAGTGCGTGGCCTGCCACATGCCCAAGATCCTGCCGGAACTGCCGGGCGGGCCGTTCATCGCCAGCCACACTTTTCACTTCGTGACGCCCGCTGATACCGACGCCATGGGCATTCCTAACGCCTGCAACGCCTGTCACAAGGACAAGGATACGGCCTGGGCCGCCGCGCAACTGGCGAGCTGGGACAACACTTCGATCTGGCGGATGCAGAAATAGAAGGCCGCACCCAGGGGCCGTTGGGCGGTCCCTCAAGGACGGGGCGGGAAAGCGGGGGTTGGCAGATGGAGCGGTGGATTCTGGTCGGCGGCGTGGTGGCGATCTTCCTGGGGCTGGGCGTAATGGGCTGGCATTACCAGCAGAAGACTCAACACGGCAATCTATGCGCCAGGGCCGAAGCGCATTGCGGCGAACGGCGGCTATAGGCGCCGCGATCCTCTAGGTGCCGGTCCGGATGCCCAGAATGCTGTAGGCCGGGCAAACTCGCACCAGCGCCGTGCCGATCAGGACCAGGCCGATCCAGCCAACCCAGTTCCAACCGGTGTCGGGAAAGCCGATTTTCAACGCAAAAGCCAGCAGAACGGCGCCGGCCACGATGCGCAAAATCCGGTCCATGCTTCCAATATTGGGTCTCATCGCTTCTCTCCGCTGGCCAACCCGGCCCGGCAAAGTGCCAGTCCGCGGCAAACCGCAGCAAGACTAGTGTCGCAGACCGCGGCCGCCTTGCGCTGGATCAATCTTCCAAAGCCGCCAGTAATGGCTGCCCGGATGCGTACCTCACCGGATGCACCAGGCGCGCACGCCTTCGCGCTTGAGGAATGCCTCGGCCCGCTTGCCGTGCAGCATGGCCAGGGTCGCGGTCATGCCCGCTTCGACGCAGCTGGGCGCGGCGACGGTGACGGAGCGCGGCGTGTCGCGGACCGGCCAGCCGGTGCGTGGATCCAGGATATGGCCGTAGCGCACGCCGTCCTTGAGCAGGAAACGGCGCGCATCGCCGCTGGTCGCCAGCGCGCCGTGCGACAATTCCAGCATGCCGGCCATCGCCGTAGCCGACTCCACCGAAGCGATGGCGACATGCCAGCGCGTGCCGTCCGTGCGGGGACCGGAAACGGCCAAGTCGCCGCCGAAATTGACCAGCACCGGCAGGGCGGTGAGGGCGCGGGCGGCGGCCAGGGCGCGGTCCACCGCATATTCCTTGGCCAGGCCGCCCAGGTCTATCTCCATTCCGGCGGGAAGGGTGAAATGGGGCGAACGCCATAGGGTTTTTTTCCAGCCGACGAGGGCGAGCAGCGGCTTGATCTGTGCGGCGTCCGGCAGATTGTCCGAGCCGTCGAATTTCCAGGCGCGCCGCAGCACGCCCGAGGTGATGTCGAACATTCCGCCACTGAGGGCGTGGCATTGGGCGGCGAAGTCCAGCAGATGGCCGGTTTCCGCGTCCACCGCGACGTCGCGGCCGCCTGCTTCATTGATCTGGCCGATCACGCTGTCGGCGCGGTAGCGGCTGAACTTGGCCTCGATGCGGCGGGCTTCGGCCGCGACCGCATCGGTGACGCGCCGGGCAAGGTCTGCGTCATCGGTCTCGATGCGCGCCTCGCAGGGCGTCGCCATCGCCAGGAAGCTGCCGAGATAGTCGCGGCCCGAGCGGGAGAAGCCACCCGGGTCTAGTGGAATTTCCATTGGAAACCCATCTGGACAATGGCGGCCTTGACTCCGGCGAACAGGTTCTGGTTGCGCAGTTGCCCGATGGCGTCGGCCGGGTGCGCGTCGCCCATCTGGGTGTAATAGTCGCCGCGCAGATAGAGTTCGGTTCGTCCCGACAAGCGATACCCGATCTTCATGCCGTAGGTGACGGCATTGAAACGGCCGAGCCTTGTGTCGGACGAGGCGAAGGCGGGCAGGGCGGCGTTGCCGACCAGGTAGGGCTGATAGAAGTCCGCCGCCGTCTGGTGGTAATAACGAAAATCCGGTTCGACATACCATCGCCGCGCCAGATTGATGCGTTCGGAAGCCTCCACCGTCTGCGAGGTTATGCCCCAACTGTCCTTGAAATAGCGCATCGAAATGTCGGTGACGGTGGGGCCGAAGGACAACTTGTTTTCCCAGAACAGGCTCTGGGTCCGGCGCTTTTCCGGCCGGCTTTCATAGAGGGTGCTGGTGGGTTCGCCGCTGGCGGGATCGACCACCGAGATCACGCGATAGGGGTCGGTCTCATAGCCCGTCTGGGAATCGAAGGAGTAGTTGAGCGACATCAGCCAGCGGCGGCTGACCACCTGGGTGAGGCCGAGTACAAAACCAAGCTGGGACTTGTGGCGGGTCGATACCGGCTTGAACCGGGCATCCATCGCCGCCAGCGGGGTGGGAATGCCGCCGAAGGGAAAGGAGGAGTCGAACTCGCCGTTCAGGTCCAGGCTGACGGTGGTGTTGTCGCTGTTGAAATTCTGGGTCATGCGCGCATCGGCGGTGACGGCCTGATAATCCTGCTCGCGCGAATAGCCCAGGCCGGCGCCGACTTCGGATATGGCGCCAAGCGGCTGGGACCAGCCCGCCGACACCGCGACCCGGTGATCTTCAAATCCCCTGTCCATCGGCACATTGTTGGCGGGGACGGTGTATTGGCGGCCGAGCGCGGCGCTGGCGATCTGGCCGGGCGTGGGCGGCAACTGGATCACCGTGCTGCCGCCCGAGGCGCTGGTGACGGTGGCGGTGGAGCCCACGGGCCGCAGCGGGGTGACGAAAGTCTGCGCCTGGTCGGAGGGCACCGCGCCATTGGGGGTTGCCCCGGAAATGGCATCGGCGACCGCGCCCAGGGTCAGTTCCTGGCCGCGCGCGCCATGCACGGCAAGATTGGCGGTCGGCTCGATCGCCTGCACCCGTCCGCCCGCTTCCTGATAGATCAGCAGGGCGCTGGCGAATTCCGAATAGGCGATGCCGGGGCCGAAATTGTCCTGGCCCGCCCGGTCCAGGCCATAGAAGTCCTGGGCGGCGGCGCTGTTCTCACAAGCCCCGGCGGTTGCCACCAGAAGCGAGGCGGAGACGGCCGAAAGCGTGCGGCTGACGCGCCCGGCCCGGCGCTTCTTCAATTGCACCCGCAGCCTCCGCCGGCAAAGCCGCGTCCGCCGCTGGAGGCTTCCTTGCTGAAATAGACATGCTCGTCGGCGGCGGTCTGCAGCGGATAGGCGGTGAGCTGCATTTCGGGGCGCGCCATCAGATCCTTTTCCCAGGGGCGCGGACCGATGGACGTGCAGGCGGCGCAGGCGGCGAGGAGAGCGGCAGCCGCGAGCGCGCGGGTGGCGGCGCGATGAGTCCGTTTCATGTCAGGGCGCCTTTTGATTCAGCAGCGGCACGAGGTCGGCCAGATAGGCGCTTTCCTGGCTGGCGACGAAGCCGCTATGGACACCGTGAACCTTGCCGTCGCGGCCGATCAGGTAGGCGGTCGGCATGTCCTTGAAATTGAACTGCCGGGCGATGTCGCCCTTGGGGTCATAGACGATATTGAGAGCGCCCTTGTTTTCCGCCAGGAAGTCGCGGGCCGCGCCGGGATCGCGGTCCAGGTCCACCGCGATCACCACCAGGCCCTGGGGGCCGTAGGTCTGCTGGATGTCATTCATCCAGGGAAAGGAGAGATGACAGGGCGTGCACCAGGATGCCCAGAAATCCAGATAGACGACTTTTCCGTGATAGGGCGTGAGGTCCAGACCGGCGGCGTGGGCCGAAGCGACGGGCGCAAGGAGGAGCAACGCCGCCGAAAATATGCGCGCAATGCGCCGGCGCTTTTCTAGTGTCACGGACAATCCTTTTTTTCAATCGGCCGGGGCCCGCGTCACCGCGAAATTTCCCGAGCCGATTCCGGTCCGCTCTTTTGACACAAAAAACGACGGAGAATACAAATCAATGCGGCAGGTTGGGATTATGTAATACCGTCTGGGCGTCGCGATTCGTGTCATGACGAAACATTTATCCGCTGGCGCATCGCAACTAAGAATGCGTATCACCTAGGTCGAATGCGGATGTTCCGCGCCTGTCGTCGCGCGGGAGATGCGCGGCCTTGCGGCGGAGCGGAATCAAGACATCTTGAAATTTGCGCCGGCGGGGCGTGTGGCGGTTGACCGGCTTTTAAAAGCGGCGCAATGATTTTGGCACGGTGAAGAACTGCGCCAGGCGCGGATCACCGGATTCCCGCAAGACGGATTTTCGGATTTTGACGAAAGCGGGGCAATCGTGGCGCGACTGCCTTGATTCCGCCGGACCGTCCGCACAGTTCCCACCTATATATGCAAGCAGGAAAGGAGAGCGATCATGGCTCGCCATTTCTTTTACGGGGCCTTTGTGGTTCCGCCCGACGGGCGCGGCAGAATACAAGACATCCGCCCGCATAAAATCAGCATCGCCTGGTGGCTGGTGCCCAGCCTGCTGTTCTGGACGGTGTTGGGCGTGATCGTGTTCGGGTAACGGGACGCCGAAGCGCCAGCACGGGCGCAAAAAAAATTCACAGGCGACGAACCGCGTTGGCGATAGCAAAGCGGCCAATATAGCGATCGGCGACATTCAGGTGCGAACATGGAAAATATGGAAACTGCGATACCACCCTGGTGGAATGACAACCAGGGCAAGGCCGGCGGAGGTCTGGCGCCCGGTGGGCTGCTGGATGGTTTGCCGCAGATCAAGGCCGGCAGTGGCCTTCGCTTCTTGGTGGCCCCCGTGGACGTCGCGACCATCGCTGGATTGCCCCAGACGGTGCGTGAGGGCGCCGACTGGGGCAAGTCCGTGTCATTGCCCGGAGCGCCCGAAGTGTGCAGTCCGTCCGGAACGGCACCAAGTCCGCAAGATTATGCAAGCCGCGGCGCGTTGGCTGGACACATTTTCTGGAATCCAGCCGACCCGGACGGCAACTCCGAATTGGCCGGGCCGCTCTATCTCGCCCAGGACTTGGCGCAGTTTCGGCGCGGTGGGCCATTGGATGCACAGGTTCGGTACAAGGGATCGACGGCGTACGGCAATTACGGTTTCGGCGTATACAATGCCGCCGCCGGGATACCGTTGCGAGAGACGCTTGACTTGGCAAATGCCTATGGAAGACTTCGCAGCGTGTACCATGATAGACACATGGACCCAAAATACGAATTCATTCCGGTCGAGAATGTCCAGAATATCAGCAAGGGGTATAGCGATTACAAAAACGGCACCTTGTGCCGCAAGCCTTAAGGATGTCCTGGCGCGTTTAGCGGCGCTGGTTGTCCTGTGCCTGCTTATGGCAGGATGTGGTCCCGACAGTTCGGTCATATGGAAGGTGGAGACAAAATCACCGAATGGTGATTGGCTGGCTGTGGCGAAGACCACGCAGTATGGCGGCCCGGGTATGGCCGGTCTTTATACCGATGTCGGCATAAAGCGCCCGGGACCGGAGGGGGAACCAACGAATGTTTTTACCGCGAATATTCACGATCCGAAAGATTCGAATGTCAGAGTGCGCTGGCTGACAAACTCGCAACTTGAAGTCACATATTATGGTGACTCCAGGATGGAATTTCAGGCGATCTATTGTTTCGGAATTACCATCTCCGTACGTCATATGCCGAATTGAGAGCGGCGATCTTGATTCAAGGCGTCTTGTAATTTGCGCGCGGGACGGTTGGGGCGATTGACGCGTTTATAAAATGCGCGGTATGGTTTTGTCATGGTGAATAGATGCGCTTTGCGCTCTTCACCGATGCCTCGCCCGAGCGGGGCTTTTTCATATCCGGATAGTGCGATGGCCAGGCGGCCCAGTGTGAAGGCGGCGGCGCAGATCAAGGCGCTGGCGCGGCGGCATACGCGCGCGGCAATCAAGGTGCTTGCGGCGATCATGAACCAGGCCGACGGACCGGCGACGGCGCGGGTGTCGGCGGCGCAGGCGCTGCTGGACCGCGGCTGGGGCAAGGCGGCGCAACTTATTGGCGGCGAGCCGGGCTTTTATGTAATGGAGGAATTATTCTGGCCGGGTCTGGGCGGAGCCTTATGAAATTGTGAAGGCCGGGACGGGCCGCGATGAGATATTCACACCAGGTTGCGCCATACTCGGGATGGCGGTCGTTGCGCGATTTCGTGCTCAACCAGAAACCGGTGGCGATTTATCATCCACACCCCAACGGTCCCGGCTGGGTGCAGGGGCCGGACCGGGACGAGGTGGATGCATCCCGAAAGATTGGTTTGCCCGGTATCATCAAGGCGCAGGATGGTCTACACTTTTACGGAGTTGCCACACCGGTTAAGCCGGTGGCTTATCACGGGCTTTTCGATTGGCTCTTAAATGGAAAATCTTTCTAATTGTCGTTGCCATTCCCGTGGTGGCCATCGCTATTTTCCTGGGGGGAACAGCCTGAACTTATACCTGCAATAGGGTCTATCCGCCGGGGAGCGCGGAGGCGAAGGCGGCGCAAATCTATACGCGCTATCTGGTCGCGCACGGGTTCGATACCGAGCGGCTTCAAAGAGAAGGTTTCGCGGTCGATTTGACCTCGGCCGACCCATATTGGTCTGTCCTGTACGCCCATACCAGATGCAATGCGTTCGGTGATTTTGGTGGGGCAGAATTTGCCAATGTGCCCACCATGACAATTGCGCAGAAGACATTCCGGATTGTGGAAGTCGGAACATTCAGCGATGGCCGCCCACTCAACGGTTGGCGGCGGGACGCGAACAGGCCTTGAGGCTCCGCCACAACGGCTTCATTCTGACCGCCGGGCGGTGTGGCGGAGATCGGACCCGCGACGCCCTGGCCCAAGTTAGGCGCCCATGAAGCGGTACGGCCTGTTTTTTCGCGCTGTTGATCGTGCCGTTTATTCTCAATGCCTGTTCCTACCTGCTGTCGGCAACCTTGTTCAACAATACGGGCAGGGATATCAGGGTGGATTGGGAAGGCGAGAAAGTTGTGATCACGGCGAATTATTTTTCCGAAATCGCCTACGTCAATGGAGACCGCAAGCGCGAAGTGCTTCTTTCAAGCGGTGCATGTGAATATCTCTATTACATTCCGCCAGAGCTAAGCGATTACAAACCCGACAACGAGCTCAACAGGGGCATTCAGATCCAGCTGGAAAAGGATTTCAGCATCCATCTTTTGCCTGCGGATATGCGGGCAAGTCGCATGCTTCCAGCGAGCAGTTTCTGATCGAGGAATCCCATGAGCCCGTCTCGCAGACGTGTCGCTAGCGCGAGCGTGCATCCGCGAAGTGGAAGTCGGACCTGTTTGCAAGGATCGCGTGCGGTGCCACGCGCCCATCGATATAGGCGCAGACTGGATATAACCAGACTGGGCGTGAAGGAGGCCGCACGGCCGGTGCAATCCGCGCGTCTCTAACGAAAAGAAACAGAATGACCATCGAGAACGGGGCCGAAGAGGCCGTGAACGATACCGCCTTCCCAATGACCGGAGCGAGGAGGAGAAGGATTTCGCCGGCCGAGGTCGAAGTCGAATACGAAGGCATGACCTATGTCCTGCCGCGCGAGCTGAAGGACGCGCTGCTGCGCCAAGCCGATTATACCCGCAAGACCCAGGAATGGCGCAGGCGCGCAAGGCGCTGGAAGCCGAGCGCCAGTCCCAGGATCACGGCGCCGCGATGGCGCGCGCCCATATCACCGACGCGGCGCGGGTCGTGGCCCTGAACGATCAGCTGGCCCATATGGACCGAATCGACTGGCGCGCCCTGGAGGCACAGGACCCGGCGCGCGCCAAGGCGCTGTGGCAGAGCCGAGAACAGATCCGAAATTTGCGGGACCACGCGGCCCGCGCCTGGACCGGGAAGGAAAAGGAACACGCCTCCCATGCGCAGCGGGCGACCGCCAGGCGTATGGGCGAGGTGATCGCGCACATGCCGCGGCTTATCGCGGACTGGTCGCCGGAGCTTGACGTGAAGCTGGCGCAGTATGGCACCGCCCATGGCCTTTCCCCCCGGGAGATGGCGGAGGCGACACTCCAGAACCCCACTTTCGTCAAGCTTCTGCACAAGGCGCACCAGTTCGACGAAGCCGAGAATAAGAAACAGACCCAGCAGACATTCCAAGCCGCGCAGGCGGCCCGTCCGGTGACGCGCGTCGGCGGAGGCGGAGGCACGGCATCGCGCCGCACCACCGATTTCAGCGGCGACGCGCTAAGCGCCGATGAATGGGTCAAGCGCGAGCGCGAAAGGCTGCGCAAGCGCTGAGGCGCACACCCCCAACCCCTTAAGGAATCCCAATGACCAATACGCTTTTGTCTCCCACCCAGGTGACCCGCAAGGCCCTGATGATTTTGCACCAGAAGTTGAATTTCGTCGGCACGATCAATCGCGGCTATGACGACAGCTTCGCCAAGGACGGCGCCAAGATCGGCGATACGCTGAAAATCCGGCTGCCCAATCAGTATGCCGTTCGCGGCGGCGCCACCCTGAGCGCGCAGGACACCACCGAGAGCACGGTGAACCTGCAGGTCGGCACGCAGAAAGGCGTGGACGTGAATTTCTCGTCCAACGAGCTGACTTTGAGCCTGGACGATTTCGCGGACCGCGTGCTGGACCCGGCAATGTCGGCGTTGGCGGCCGAACATTCGCTGATTTGTTTCCACTGGGTGTTCTAAGTGAAGAGACGGGCCTATTGCGCGGCGGTGCGGAGCAGCCTGCAGCAAATTCGGAGGCGACTCAACCCAGTCGCGGATGAGGAACCCTTTTGAACGCGCTGTCGTAATCCTGCGTATATAGCTTCAACAGATTGCTTCGCCCTCTGTGAATACTATCTCCCACCTTATTCTTTACAGGATGGCTAGATCATGTTGCATTTGCGATAGTCGGATTCTGGTAAAATACAACACGGGGCCGGCGGAGACATGGGAGAGGCAAATGCCGGTTTTGCATCGTAGAAGCCTGGTCAAGCTCGCCGGATCGCTTCCGGTCCTGGGGCTGTCGCAGGCCCAGGCCGCGCCGCTACCCATGGTTGCGGTGGTCCAGCCCGGCAACGCGGTCGCGGCCGCAGCGCCGGTTGCCTGGGCCCTGGACCAATTGCGCCAAGCGCTCGTCGCGCGCGGCTCAACCTTGGAGTCCGTCGCCGCCGACGCGGTACAGGGGGCGGCATTGGTCGTGCTCGTCGCCGCGCCCGGCTCGATGCTCGCTTCCGGCTTTGCGCGCCCCGCCACGCCCGGCGGCGTCCCGGAGCAGTTCCGCCTCGCCTCCGGCAGCGTGTCGGGCGTCCCGGCGATGCTGGTTTCGGCACAGGATGTGCGCGGCTTTGTTTACGGCCTGCTGGAGCTTGCGGAGCGGGTGCGGTTCGGCGGTTCGGCGGCCTTGCATCTCAAGGAGGATGTCGAGGAAGCGCCTGCCAATCGCGTGCGCAGCGTCGCGCGCGCCTTCTGCAGCGAGATCGAGGACAAGCCGTGGTTCTACAGCCGGGAATTCTGGCAAGGCTATCTCGACATGCTGGTGGCCTGCCGCTTCAATCGCTTTAATTTCTCGTTCGGCATCGGCTATGACTTCCCACGCGGTGTGACCGACGACTATTTCCATTTCCCCTATCCCTATCTTGTCACCGTCCCGGGCTATGACGTACAGGCGGTGCCGCTGGCCGACGGCGAGCGCGAGCGCAACCTGGCGATGCTGCAATTCATCGCGCGGGAGACGGTAGCGCGGGGACTTGATTTTCAACTCGGTCTTTGGACGCATGCCTATCAATGGACCGACAGCCCCAATTCCACGCACCAAATCACCGGCCTGACGCCGCAAACACATGGTCCTTATTGCCGGGATGCCTTGGCCGAGATCTTAAAATCCTGTCCGGAGATTTCCGGCCTCACCATCCGCATTCACGGCGAAAGCGGGGTGCCGGAAGGCAGCTATTCCTTCTGGCAGACCCTGTTCGACGCCATCCCGGCGGCGGGCCGCAGGATCGAGATCGACATGCATGCCAAGGGCCTGAATCAGATCATGATCGACATGGCGGCAAAGACCGGCATGCCGGTGAAGGCGGGCGCCAAATATTCCGCCGAGCATCAGAGCCTGGGCTATCATCAGGCCGATATCCGTCCGGTGGAAATTCCCCGCGCCGGTCCCGCCGCCAATGCGGTGTTCGCCGTCAGTGAAGGCGATCGGCGATTTCACCCGTTATGGCTATGCCGACCTGTACCGGGACGGACAGAAATACGAACTTCTGTACCGCTTGTGGCCGGGAACCCAGCATCATCTTCTGTGGGGCGATCCCGCCCAGGCGGCGGCATTCGGGCGCTCGGCGCATTTCTGCGACGCCGCCGGCTTTGAATTGATGGAGCCCCTGACCTTCAAGGGCCGCGAGGGCTCCGGCCATGCCGGCGGGCGCTGTGCCTATGCCGACAAGACGCTTGATCCCGGCATCGCAGACTGGATGAAGTTCGCGCCCAGCTATCGGCTGTGGGGACGGCTGCTTTACAATCCGGATGCCACGCCCGATGCCTGGCGGCGCGATCTGTCGCGGCGCTATGGCCCGGCGGCCCAGGCGGCGGAAGAAGCCTTGTCTTATGCCAGCCGCATCATGCCACTGCTGACCTCCGCGCATCTGCCGTCGGCCTCCAATCATGATTTGGAATATGAGATGGCGATGAACATGCCCATCGTGGCGGGCGGGGAGGTGCCCTATAACGACACGCCGGAGCCGAAAGTATATGGCCATGCCAGCCCCCTGGACCCGCAGCTTTTCTCCACCATCGCCGATCATGCCAATGACCTGCTGGCCGGCCGCGCCAACGCCAAATATTCGCCGGTGGAAGTGACGGACTGGCTGGACGGCTTCGTCACCGCTTCGCAAAAGGCGTTGGTCCGGGCGCGGGCCCAGGCCGGCGCGAATGTGGAATTCCGCCGTCTGGATGAGGATACCAGAATCGTCACCGCCATGGGCCGCTTCTACGCCGCCAAGCTGCGCGCCGCTTTGCTTTATGAGATCTGGCAGAAGACACGTGATCCGCAGGCCGGCGCACTGGCTCTGGCGCAGTATGAAAAGGGGCGGGCGGCCTGGGCCGCGGCGGCCGCACGTGCCAGCAGGGTCTATGTCTCGGACATTTCCTATGGCAGGCTTCCAAAGCGGCGTGGTGATTGGGCCGACAAGATTCCCGGCATCGATAAGGACATTGATGCCATGCGCGCGGCTGTCGCCGCGGGGGGCCCGCGAACGGGCGACGCATCGCCGGCGATCGCCAGGGCAACGGCGGTCACCAGGCGCCCGTCCATTGCCTGCCGCCATGTCGCGCCGGAAACTTTTCATCCGGGGGCGCGCCTGCCGCTGGCGCTGACGGCGGGCGCGGACGTTTCGGTCCGGCTATTCTACCGCCATGTCAATCATGCCGAGCGCTGGCGCAGCATGGCGATGGAGCGGGCAGGTGCGGATTTTACGGCTGCGGTGCCGGCCGACTATACGGACTCGCCTTTTCCCCTGCAGTATTACTTCGAACTGTCGCGCGCCGATGCGGCCTGGCTTTATCCGGCCTTCAACGCGACCTTGTCGAACCAGCCCTATTACGCCGTGTGGAAGCGTCAATAGGCAATGAAGCGTTCAGCGGCGTGCGCTGGTCGCGGCCCTGCTGATGGCGCTGGCGGCCGGGCTTTCGCTGGTCTGGTTCCACCGGGTGTTTTGAGGGCAGGGACGGGGCATTTTCGGGCGTCGCGTGGCGGATGGGGTGAGATTCGAACTCACGGTGGCGTTGCCGCCACGCCAGTTTTCAAGACTGGAGCCTTAAACCACTCGGCCACCCATCCATGACAGGGAAATAGCCAATAGCGCGAACCGGCGCAACGCCACGCCAGTTTTGCGAAAAACACGCTTGGGGCGTGTTTTTCGTCCTCGCGCTGCTCGGATCGCTCGGCGTCGGTACGCTGGCGCGACCGACCCTCGCGCCCCGGATCGCCTGGCGGCGATCCGGTCAAGACTGGTGGAGCCTTAAACCGTGAGGAGCGGTTCGCGATGGCGAACAAAACGGTCCGGACGGACCGTTTTGAGCGACGAACGCCCGCAGCGCCAGCGAAGGGCCGGGCCACCCATCCACGACCGATCCCTTAGCTTTTGCCGGGCATTTCGGCAACCGGCCGCGTCCGTTGGGCGTGGCAAAGGGGGGACGGTTCGAGGCGTGCGGCCGGTTAGCTCAGCGGAACGCCTCGCCCGGCCGGACGCCCAGGCGGCGAAAAAGCATCGCCGCCGGGCAGAAGCCGGTGAAGGCCGCCTGGATCATGTTCAGCCCGGCAAAGGCGGTCAGCAGCAGCCACCAGGGGCTGAAGAATCTCCGCCAGCGCCAGGCCGGCCAGCACCACACACCCGGCAAAGGCAAGAACGGCATGGTCAATATTCATCGCATGTCTCCTTTTCAGCGGGCTTGGTCAGGCGGCGGATGCCCAGACCTTCCATCACCCAGCGTTCATAGAAGGGCTCGCTTTCGCCCTTGCGGATCTTGCGGATGAAATATTTCTCGAAGGCGATCTTGGCGATAATGCACCCATTTGCCCCTGGGCGGACCAATTGACGTTGCGGGGCGGGATTTGCGGTTCGGCGACAAAGGCGACGCCGCCATCGCCGAAATCGGCCAGGCAGACGGCGTTCCAGCTGGCCTGGGCGGCAGGCTCGCGTCCGTGCAGCAGCGCGGCGATATTCTTGGCGGTGGCGGTGACCATGGATTCGATCATGAAGCCGGTCTTGGGCACACCCACCGGAACCGGCGTGGGGCCGACCGGGGCGATGGCGATGCCGACGCCGATGGCGAAGACATTGGGATATTTGGGATTGCGCTGATGCTTGTCGACGATGACGAAACCGCGCGGATTGGTCAGCCCTTCCAGCGCCGTGCACCGCGCCGACGCCGCGAAAGGCCGGCAGCATCATGGCATAGGCGAAAGGCAGCTCGGCGGTCTTCTTCACCGCCCCGTCCTCGCCGACTTCCTCGACCGTCATCTTGCCGTCCTCGACTTGATGGACCCGGGCGTTGGTGATCCATTTGATGTGCCGGCTCGCGCATCTCGCTTTCCAGCAGGCCCTTGGTGTCGCCCACGCCGTCCAGGCCGAGATGGCCGATATAGGGTTCGGAGGTGACGAAAGTCATTGGTACCTTGTCGCGAATGCGGCGCTTGCGCAGTTCGGTATCCAGGATAAAGGCGAATTCGTAGGCCGGGCCGAAGCACGAAGCGCCCTGGACCGCGCCCACCATGATCGGGCCGGGATTGGCGATCAGCTTTTCAAGCGCTTCATACGCCTTTTCGGCATGATCGATATGGCAGATGGACTGGGTGAAGCCGCCCGGCCCCAGGCCCTGGATCTCGTCAAAGGCAAGTTCGGGGCCCGTCGCCAGCACCAGATAGTCATAGTCCACACTGGTGCCGTCGGTCAGTTCGATGGCATTTTTCTCCGGGTGCACGCGCTTTGCGCCCTGGCCGACATAGGTAATGGCCTTGCGCGCCATCACCGCGGCGATGTCGATCTCCACTTCGTCGCGTTCGCGCCAGCCGGCGGCCACCCAGGGATTGGAGGGCACGAAGTGATAGCGCGGGCCCTGGCCGATCACGATCAGACTGTCGTTCGCGCCGAGTTCCGCCTTCATCTCATAGGCCATCAAGGTGCCGCCCAGGCCTGCACCAAGAACCACGATTTTCGCCATATCTTCCTCCAATGTTTGCCCTTTTTACACCTGCGGGCCCGCCACGCGTTTGCGCCCGATCAATGCCGTGGGTCCGGATTGGGGCAAAATGCAGCTATGTTTCTGATCCGGAATGCCAATATCAGTGCCTGCGCATAGAAGTCGCTCATGGACGGAATAGGTGCTCACGCCCCGGTCGTCCGGGACCTTCTGAAGGCGCTGGCCAATCGTCATCGCCTGATGATTCTGCGTCAGTTGCTGGAAGGAGAGCAGGGGGTCGGCGCGTTCGTGACCGTCCTGCAGTTGCGTTATTCCACGGTGTCCCAGCATCTGGCGCGGCTGCGCAGGGACGGGCTGGTTTCCTCCAGGCGGGACGGCCGCAAGTCTGCTACAGCCGGTCGGCGAGCCGGTACGGCGGCTGATCGAAACACTCGATGAAATCTATTTTGACCTCAAGCCGGCACCGGCCTATGGGCCGCGCCGGCCGCGAAAGGAAAAAGCAATCGCCCATGAACAAGAATCTCACCCCCGCTGACGTCGCGCGCCTGCTGGCGGACCACGCCATCCTGTTGATCGACGTGCGCGAGCCGGACGAATATGCCGCCGAGCGCATCCATGGCGCGCTGCTCTATCCCCTCTCGACCTTCGATCCGGCGGCCCTGCCGGACCCCGGCGGCAAGGATATCGTCCTGCAATGCGGATCGGGCATGCGCTCGGCCAAGGCCATGGCCGCCTGCGCCGCCGCCGGCAAAGCCGTGCTGGGTCATGTCGCGGGCGGCATCAAGGCCTGGAAGGAAGCCGGCTTGCCGGTGATTTCCACCGATCCGGCCACCGGCAAGCTGCGCGAGCCCGGCTAGCGATGCAGCTCCTGGCAGGCATTCTCGCCTTTTTCGGTTTCGCGCCCGCGCCGGCCAGCCACCGCCGCCGCCACCGCCGCCGACCTATATGGTGCGCATGGCGCCGGTCTCGGACGAGAAGGCGGTGTTTGCGACCGTCGAATCCGCCTACACCGTGCCGGCGCGGGCGCGCACCGGCGGCACCATCGTGGAACTCAAGGTCCGCCAGGGCGATCATGTCGAGCAGGGACAGGTCATCGCCACGGTCGGCGATCCGAAGCTGGCGCTGCAGGTCAGTTCCTATGCCGCGCAGGTCAGGCCGCCCAGGCGCAGGTCGACCAGGCCAAGGCTCGACTACGACCGCGCCCAACGGCTGATCGCATCCGGCGCCATCTCCCGCAACATGTTCGACCAGGCGCGCACCGCCTATAATGTGGCGCAGAGCAATCTCAAATCGATCACCGCCCAGCGCGCCGTGGTGCGCGAGCAGCAGGTGAAGGGCGAGGTGCGCGCGCCCACCACCGGCCGCGTCATCACCGTGCCGGTCACCGCCGGGACCGTGGTGATGGCGGGCGACGCGGTCGCGACCGTGGCCGAACAGAATTTCGTGCTGCGCCTGGAAGTTCCCGAACGCCATGCCCGCATCCTGAAGATCGGCGATCCGGTGCGCCTCGATGGCGCCGATCTCGGACTTGCGGGGCCGCGCTTCGGCACCATCAAGCTGATCTATCCCCAGATCGAGAACGGCCATGTCGTGGCCGATGCCCAGGTCAGGGGCTGAGCGACTATTTCGTCGGCGAGCGCGTGCGGGTGTGGGTTTCCGCCGGTACCCGCCAGGCCATCGTCATTCCGGAAAACCTGATCGTCACCCGCTCCGGCATCGATTATGTGCGGCTGTGGACGCCAAAGGGCGGCGCGCTGGATGTGCCGGTGCAGCGCGGCGTCGCATCGCAGGCGCCGGGCAAGCGAGCCGGGGCTGGAAATCCTGTCCGGCCTCAGGCCCGGGCGACCGGCTGCTGCATCCATGAATCTGGGCATTTCCGGCCGGCTGACGCGCGCCACCATCACCTCGCCGCTGACGCCGCTGTTCCTGCTGGCGGCGCATCGTGTTCGGGCTGATCGCGCTGGCGGTGATCCCGCGCGAGGAAGAGCCGCAGATCAGCGTGCCGATGGTCGACATCTTTGTCCAGGCCAACGGCCTGAAAGCGCCCGATGCCGCCGAACTGGTCACCAAGCCGCTGGAAGAGATCGTCAAGGGCATCAACGGCGTCGAGCATGTCTACAGCCAGACCCAGGACGACCGCGTTATGGTGACGGCGCGCTTTCTCACCGGCACCAACGAGGACGACGCCATCCTGCGCATGCAGGCCAAATTGCGCGCCAATTACGACCGCATGCCGCTGGGCATTCCCGAGCCGCTGATCGTGGGGCGCGGCATCAATGATGTCGCCATCGTCACGCTCACCCTGTCGCCGACGCGCCAGGCGGCGGCGCGCTGGAACGAAAAGGACCTCTATACCGCTGGCCGAAAAGCTGCAGGCCGAACTGGTCAAGGTCGACAATGTCGGCCTGACCTATATCGCCGGCGGCACGGCCGAGGAAATCAGCGTCGAGCCCGATCCGGAAAAGCTGGCGCTTGTTCGGCGTCACGCTGCAGCAGCTGGAGGCCAAGATTCAGGGCGCCAACCGCTCCTTCCTGGCCGGCCAGCTGCGCGAGGACGGGCACATGGTGGAGGCCGTGGCGGGCCACACGCTGTCGGGCGTGCCCGATATCGGGCTGTTGCTGGTGACCACCCGCGACGGGCGGCCCGGTCTATGTGCGCGATCTGGCCAAGATCGTGATCGGGCCCAGCCCGGCCGAGCATCATGTCTGGTCCATGGCCGGGGCGCAGGGCGCGGCCGTGCCCGCCGTCACCGTCGCCTTCGCCAAGCGCGCCGGCGCCAATGCCGTCGTGGTGGCCGATGCCCTGGTGTCGCGCGCCGACGCGCTCAAGGGCACGCTGATCCCCGGCGACATCCATGTCGAAGTGACGCGCGATTACGGCAAGACCGCCAACGACAAGGCCAATGAGCTGCTGTTCCATCTGGCCTGGCCACCGTTTCCATCGTGCTGCTGATCGGTTTTGTCATCGGCTGGCGCGAGGCGGCGGTGACCCTGATTGTCATTCCCACCACCATCCTGCTGACCCTGTTTGCCGCCAACCTGATGGGCTACACCATCAACCGCGTCAGCCTGTTCGCGCTGATCTTCTCCATCGGCATCCTGGTCGACGACGCCATCGTGGTGGTGGAGAACATCGCCCGGCACTGGGCGATGAATGACGGCCGCGACCGGCAGGCCGCGGCGATCGACGCGGTGGCGGAAGTGGGCAATCCCACCATCGTCGCCACCCTGACGGTGGTGGCGGCGCTGCTGCCCATGCTGTTCGTCTCGGGCATGATGGGCCCCTATATGGCGCCGATACCCGCCAACGCCTCGGCGGCGATGCTGTTCTCCTTCTTCGTGGCGATGGTGATCGCGCCCTGGGCGCTGCTGAAGATTTCCGGCAAGCCGCGCCGCCGCCACGCCCAGGCCCATCATGGCGAAGGCAAGCTCGGCGCGCTCTATCGCAGGCTGGCGGCGCCGGTGGTGCGTTCGCGCAAAAGCGCCAGCCGCTTCCTTCTCTATGTCGCCGGCGCCACCGTGCTGGTCTGCCTCCTGTTCGTCACCAAGAGCGTGACGGTCAAGCTGCTGCCCTTCGACAACAAGTCGGAGCTGGCGGTGATGGTCGATCTGCCGGAAGGCGCAAGCGTCGAGGATACCGGCCGGGCGCTGTTCCGGGCCGCGCCGTGGCGCGCAAGCTGCCGGAGGTGACCTCGATCCAGGCCTATGCCGGAACGCCCGCGCCGTTCAACTTCAACGGGCTGGTGCGCCATTATTATCTGCGCCAGCAGCCGGAAATGGGCGAGCTGCAGATCAATCTGGCCGACAAGGCGGCGCGTTCGCGCGAAAGCCATGACATCGCGCTGGACCTGCGCCGGCAACTGGCCGGATTGGCGTTTCCTGAAGGCACGGTCGTGAAGGTGGTGGAGGTGCCTCCCGGCCCGCCGGTCCTGTCCACGCTTCTGGCCGAGATTTATGGCCCGGACCTGAAGACCCGCCGCGCCGTCGCCGAGGAAACCAAGAAACTGTTCCGCCAGGTCCCCTATATCGTCGATGTGGACGACAGCTGGGGCAAGCCGCGGCCGCGGCTGCGCATTTCCATCGACCAGGACAAGCTGGAATATTTGGGCGTCGAGCAGAACGACGTCTATGACACGCTGGCGGCGCTGATCGGCGGCAAGGCGGTGGGCTATTCCCATCGCGGTACCGACCGCGACCCGATCGCGATCATGGTCCGCGAGCCCAAGAGCGATCTGTCCTGGTCGCGCAAGCTGGCCTCCACGCCGGTTCCCGCCAATGCCCAGCCCGGCAACAAGGCGGTGGTGGAACTGGGCGACGTGGTGAGCGTGACCGAGGAAATGGGCACGCCGGTGATCTTCCGCCGTGACGGCCACTATGCCGACATGGTGACGGCGGAACTCGCCGGCCAGTTCGAGGCGCCGCTTTACGGCATGATGGCGGTGGACACGCTGATCCGCCGCCATGACTGGGGGGCGTTGCCGCGGCCGCAGATACTGATGCACGGCCAGCCGGTCAGCGAAAGCAAGCCGTCGGTGTTGTGGGATGGGGAGTGGGAAGTCACCTGGGTCACCTTCCGCGACATGGGCGCCGCCTTCATGGTGGCGATTCTGGGCATCTATGTGCTGGTGGTGGCCCAGTTCAAAAGCTTCAAGGTGCCGCTGATGATCCTGACGCCGATCCCCCTGACCCTGATCGGCATCGTGCTGGGCCATCTTCTGTTCGGCGCCCCCTTCACGGCGACTTCGATGATCGGCTTCATTGCCCTGGCCGGCATCATCGTGCGCAATTCCATCCTGCTCGTGGATTTCATCCGCCATGGCGCCACGCCGGATAAATCCTTGCGCGAAGTTCTGCTGGATGCCGGCGCCACCCGCTTTCGCCCGATCGTGCTGACGGCCCTGGCGGCCATGATCGGCGCCGCAACCATTCTCACCGATCCGATTTTCCAGGGCCTGGCGATATCCCTGCTTTTCGGCCTGGCCTCCTCGACATTGCTGACGGTGCTGGTGATCCCGGCGATCTATGTGTGGCTGCGCGACGCGGACGCCCCCATTCGCTAGGCCGGCGGCCCTGCCGCCGTTTGGCCCCCGGGAGAAAAGCCCCTTGCCGCCGCCGCCGCGGCGCCGATCCCATGGATATTGCATGACATTTCGGCAACCGCGTTGAGCCCGGCGCCCGCTCCCGCTAGTTTTGGCCGGTCACCCCGGACCTGATTCGATGAGGCTTGCCGCCAGACCTGTTTTTGCCGCCGCCACGGCATTGTTGCTGGCGTCCTGCAGCACTGCCCCTGCGCCCAAGCCATCGCCGGAGAGCCACGCGGTCACAGTTCCGCCCAATGCCGGCGTCTATAAGGTCGGCAAGCCCTATCAGATCGACAATGTCTGGTATTATCCGCACGAACAGCCGGACTATGACGAAACCGGCATCGCGTCCTGGTACGGCCCGACTTTCTACGGCAACGCCACCGCCAATGGCGAAATCTATGACGGCAATCAGCTCTGACCGCCGCGCATCAGCACGCTTGCCGCTGCCGGTCAATGTCCGCGTCACCAATCTGGACAACGGCAAATCCCTGATCGTGCGGGTCAATGACCGCGGCCCCTATCGCCCGCGGCCGCATCATCGATCTGTCCAGCGCGCCGCGGAGCTGCTGGATGTGGTGCAAACCGGCACGGCGCGGGTGCGGGTCACCTATCTGGGCCGCGCCGACCTGGAAGGCGGGGCGCCGCCGCCCGAAACGCCGCCCGCCATCGCCGCCGCACTGCCCGCCGCGCCCAGCGGCAAGGTCGATACCGCCGCCCTCGGCGTCGTGCCGGGCGCGCGCGGTGGCGCCGCCGGTCGCGGATCGCATCCCTGCCGGCGCCCGCGCCGATTCCGCGCGGCCATGTTGTGCCGATACCCAGCCGACGGGGCAGGTGACCCGAGTTCCGGTGTCCGCCGGAGACCCATCTCTATGTTCAGGCTCGGCGCCTTCTCCAAGCTCGACAACGCCAGGGCGCTGCTTGTCGAAACTGGGCGGCGATTTGCGGATATCCACCCTTCAACGGAACGGCCAGACCCTCTATAGAGTGCGCACCGGCCCGCTCAATTCCGTCGAGGATGCCGATGCGGCGCTGGCCCGGATCACCGGCGCGGGCAGCAACGATGCCCAGATCGTCGTCGATCAATGAACCGCTACCGGAGTAGATCCATGTCGGAGACGTCATGCTTCCGCCGCGCTGTTCCTGCTGGCCTTCGCCATTCTGGCTGCCATCTGCTGCGAGTGCCGGTCCCGCCAGGCGGCGATCGATACCAATGCGGAGCACGCCTTGCTGATGGACGCGGCAGACCGGGCAGGTGCTGTGGCAGAAGGACGGGCATGACGCCGATGCCGCCGGCATCGATGTCCAAGCTGATGACCCTGGAGCTTCTGTTTCAGCGCCTGAAGGACGGCCGCGATCAAGCTGACCGACACGCTGCCCGGTTTCCGAACGCGCCTGGCGCACCCAGGGCTCCAAGATGTTCGTGGAACTGCATTCGCAGCATCCCGGTCGAAGCCCTGATCCGCGGCATCATCATCGATTCCGGCAATGATGCCTGCGTGGTGGTGGCCGAAGGCCTGGGCGGCACCGTCGAAGGCTTCGTGGACATGATGAACAAGCGGGCCAAGGAGCTGGGCCTGGCCCAATCCACATTTCGTCAACCCGGACGGACTGCCCGATCCGCCGGGCCAGATGATGAGCGCGCTGGACCTTGCGAAACTGTCGCGCCACCTGATCAACGACTATCCGAGCTATTACCATTATTTCAGCGAGAAGGAATTCACCTGGCACAATATCACCCAGCCGAACCGCGATCTGGTGCTGGGCATCCTTGCCCGGTGCGGACGGCCTGAAGACCGGTCATATCGATGCGTCGGGATACGGCATCACCATCTCGGCCAAGCGGGGCGATCAGCGCTTTATCCTGGTTCTCAACGGATTGCGCTATCCCCAGTACAACAATGACTATTTCCCCAACATCAAGCGCGCCGAGGAAGCCGGCCGGATGATGGACATGGCGTTCCGCGAATTCCGCTCGCTATCCGATCACTGGCCGCCAAACAGGTCGTGGGCGCAGGCCGCGGTGGCGGAAGGCACCCAGCCGAGTGTGCCGGTCACGGCCGACACGGCCGTTGCCGCCACCATGCAGGTGGATTCCCATTCAAGATGAAGACCGTGGTCAAGACCGATCCCGGCCTGACCGCGCCGATCAGCGCCGGGCCAGCGGGTCGGGCACCATGACGGTCACGGCGCCGGATTTTCCGGGCATGACCGTGCCGGTCTATGCCGCCCAGCCGGTGGCCGCGCGCCGGTATCTTCAGCTGCGGCAGCCTGGCGGACTGGACTAAGTGACGTGCTCGGCAAAGTGCGAACTGACGGCAGGCCGACATGGCCGGGCGCTTCATCACGCTGGAAGGCGGCGAGGGCACCGGCAAGTCCACCCAGGCCAAGCGCCTGGCGGCGGCGCTGCAGGCCAAGGGCATCGCGCGTGCGTGACCACGCGCGAGCCCGGCGGCTCGCCGGGCGCCGAGGAAATCCGCGCCCTGCTGGTCAATGGCGAGCCGGGCCGCTGGGACGCGCTGACCGAAACGCTTGCTGGTCTATGCGGCCCGCGCCGATCATGTGGGGCGCACCATCGGTCCGGCGCTTGCTGGCGGAGCAATTGGGTGATCTGCGACCGCTTCACGCGATTCCACCTATGCCTATCAGGGCGCCGGGCGCGGCCTGGCGCGCGAAACCATCCGGCGCATCGATCAGGTGGTGCTGGACGATTTCAAGCCCGACCTGACCCTGGTGCTGGACCTCGATGTGGAAGCCGGGCTGAAGCGGGCCGGCGCGCCGCGGCGCAGGTACGAAACCCGCTTCGAGAAATTCGACCGCGATTTCCACGAGCGGTTGCGCCAGGCCTTTCTCGACATCGCCAGGCGCAATCCCGACCGCTGCGCCGTGATCGATGCGGCCGCGAACCGAAGAAGCAGGTGGCGGCCGCGATCTGGACGGCGGTGGCGCGCCGTTTCGGTCTATAGTGCCGCATGGCCAAGCGCGCCCGTCCGCAGCGAACCGGATCGAAAGCGATCGCATCGAGGGTTTTGCCCATCCGCGCGAAACCTTCGCGTCTGGTCGGCCAGGACGCTGGCACTGGCCCGCGCCGCGCGCGCCATTCGCGGCGGCAAGCCGCCGCCAGGCTGGCTGATCACCGGCCCGCCCGGGCATCGGCAAGGCGACCCTGGCCTATCGCATCGCGCGCTATCTGCTGACCTATGGCGCCACGCGACACGGGCGCGGAAGATCTGTCGGTGCCGGCCAACGATCCGGCAACGCCATGCAGGTCGCGGCGCGGTTCGCATCCGGGCCTGATGGTGCTCAAGCGCGGCATCAACGAAAAGACCGGCAAGCTGATGACCGATCTTGCCGGTGAGCGAAGTCCGGCGGCTGGCGGATTTCTTCGGCATGACCTCGGGCGCCGGCGGCTGGCGCGTTGCCATTGTCGATACCGCCGACGACATGAACGAGCAATGCCGCCAATGCGCTGTTGAAGCTGCTGGAAGAGCCGCCGGCCCGCGCCATGCTGATGCTGCTGGCCAACCGCCGGGCCAGTTGCTGCCGACCATCCGCTCGCGCTGCCAGCGCCTGGATCTGCGGCCCCTGGACGACGCCATGGTCGCGGATGCGCTGGCGCAGCTATCTGCCCGAAGCGAACGCCGGCGGACGCGCCGCGCTGGCGCGGCTTTCGCGGCGGCGCCATCGGCGGCGCGCTGGCATTGGCGAGCGGCGAGGGCGGCGGCACTGGCCGCAGGAGGCCGACCGGCTGATCGACAATGCCGCGAGCCCGGATATCCTCGCGCTCCTGGCGCTGGGCGACAGGCTCTGGCGCATGCAGGATGGGCTGGCGCGGTTCGGCGATTTCTTCGACCGAGGCGCTGGCGGATGCGCATTCGCGCCAGGGCCCGCACAGCCGGCGCCCGATCTGGATCGCTGGGTGGCGTTGCTCGCGCGCCTGGAAGACAGTTTCGCGCGGGCCAGCGGCCTCATCTGGAGCCGCGGCAGACCATCCTCAGCGCGGCGCGCGACATGGCCGCGACGGCGCGACGGGCGGCGGACCGCTGTGACGGACAGATGCTGGTCGACAGCCATTGCCATCTGGACTTTCCCGATTTGCCGGCGACGTGGACGCGCGTGGTGGCGCGCGCCGGCGCGGCCGGGGTCGGCACCTGCCTCACCATCGGCACCGAGCTGGCGCGCTTTGCCGGCGTGCGGGCGGTGGCGGAGAAATTTCCCAATGTCTGGTGCAGTGTCGGCGTGCATCCGCATGAAGCGGAAAAGGAATTGCTGGACGATGCCGCGCCGCTGCTCGCGCGAAACCGATCATCCCAAAGTGGTGGGGATCGGCGAGACCGGGCTCGATTATTATTACGAGCATTCGCCCCGCGCGCCGCAGAGTCGCCAATTTCCGCGCCCATATCGCGGCGGCGCGCCAGACCGGATTGCCGGTCATCGTCCACACCCGCGATGCCGACGACGATACCATCGCGGTGCTGCGCGAGGAAATGGGCAAGGGCGCCTTCACCGGCCTGATCCATTGCTTCACCGGCACCCAGGCGCTGGCCGATGCCGCGCTGGCGCTGGGCTTTATATTTCGGTGTCCGGCATCGCCACCTTCAAGAATTCGGCACGCCCTGCGCGACGTCATCCGGGACGTGCCGCTGGACCGGCTGCTGGTGGAAACCGATGCGCCGTTCCTGGCGCCGGTGCCGCATCGCGGCAAGACCAACGAGCCGGCCTTTGTGGTGCACACCGCCAGGATGCTGGCCGATCTCAAGGGCGTGACAGCGGGACAGCAGCTTGCCGCACGCCACGACGGAGAATTTTTTCCGCCTGTTCCCCAAGGTGCAGCGGCCCGGCATGAATGGCGCCGACTTCAATCAGACGTGCATCCGATTCTGGGCTGCGGTTCGTCCGGCGGCGTGCCGCGGCTGGGCGGGCCGGACGGCGCCGGCTATTGGGGCGCCTGCGATCCGGCCAATCCGAAAAACCGGCGCCGCCGCTGTTCCATCCTGGTGACGCCGCACACGGGCCGGCGGCGAGACCCGGCGTGCTGGTGGATACCTCGCCCGACTTGCGCGAGCAGTTGCTGGAGGCGCGCGTCGGCAAGCTGGATGGGGTCCTGATCACCCACGATCATGCCGACCAGCTTCACGGCTTGGACGATCTTCGGGTCGTCACCATGAACATGAAGCGCAGGCTGGATGTGTGGAGCGACCGCCGCGGGCTGGACAGGCGTGATGGGCAAAGTTCGGCTACTGCTTCAAGGCCAGCCGCAGGGAAGCGACTATCCGCCCATCCTGAACGCCCATGAGATCGGCGAACCGTTCGGCGAATTCGAGATCACGGGCGCGGGCGGGCCGGTGCCGGTGCGGGCCTTCGGCCAGAGCCATGGCCGGATCCGCAGCCTGGGATTCCGCTTCGGGCCGCTTGCCTATTCGCAGCGACGTGGACGGGCTGGACGAGGCCGCCTTCGCGGCGCTGGCAGGCGTGGAATGCTGGATCGTGGATGCGCTGCGCCGCACACCCGCATCCCAGCCATGCCCATCTGGCGCGCACGCCTGGAATGGATCGCACGGGTCGGGCCCGCGCGCGCCGTCCTGACCAACATGCATGTGGACATGGACTACGAAACGCTCAGGCGCGAACTGCCGGCCGGCGTGGAACCGGCTTATGACGGAATGACTTTGGCCGTCTGACCGGCCTCACTGTCTGCCGTTGGCATCCTCGGCGAAATTGTGCTGCATGGTCGGACTGCGGTTGAAGGCCAGCCGCGTATCCATCTGGCCCGGCGCCCAGCCGGCACGATGGAAACGGCCGGGCAGGGCCAGGACCACGTCGCCCGCCTGGCTGACGATCAGGCCCTTGCCCTCGACTTCGTAGGCGATCTTGCCTTCCAGGATGAACCAGAATTCGTCATTGGCGATATGGAAGTGGCCCTTGTTGGTGGCGGGTGGGATCGGCACGCCCATGCCGCGGATGATGGCGGCCTGGTTGTCGTGATCGCCCATGAACAGGCCCCCGCGCGGTCCGCCATTGGGATATTTCTCGACAAAGTCCTTCATGAAATCGAGATACGGCTTGTTCTTCTCGGTGTAGCTGTCCATGCCGCCCGCCACCAGGGTCGAGGGATAGCTGACCTTGACGTAATGCTGGCCGTTCCTGGGCGGCGGCATCGGCTCACCATTGCCGGCGGGATAGGACGGCAATGCGCCGCCGCGCGTCACTTCGAAACGCAGGGCCGGTTCGTCGCCGACGGTTTCCATGGAATAGGGCACGCGCAGCGGCACCTGCACCAGGAAACCCTTTTTGGCGATGAAGGGCGCCTGGCCCGCGATGTTGAAGCGGATCTGGCCGCCCCACACCACCCAGCAGGTGCGGTCATCGCCCCAGAACTGGGTGCGGGTCTTCTCGCCCGGCGCCATCTGGATCCATTTGGCGCTGTAGCGCTCGGTCTCGACCACGTCCTCCGTCCAGCTGGATTGGCCCTTGTGCTTGGCCAGGACGTCGGGCAGGCGGGTGACCAGCTTGTTGACCCCGGTATACTCCTGCAGCTTGTCCGGCTTGGGCGCCCAGTCGAGATAGATCTTGCGGTCCTGGGCCAGAGCCGGAATCGTGAGGAGGGCGATGCCGGCCGCGACGATGAATTTCTTTTTCATGGTTGATCCTCCGCTCACTGCTTGCCGGCGGCGTCGGCCGCGAAATTGTGGAACAGGTTGGGGCTGACATTGAAGGCCATCCGCGTGTCCATCTGGCCGTCGGCCCAGCTGGCGCGGTGGAATCGTCCCGGCGGCACGAACACCACGTCGCCCGCATCGGCGGTGAGCAGCCCGACATCCTCGATCAGATAGTCGCACTTGCCTTCCAGGATGAACCAGAACTCGTCGTCGCCGATGTGGAAATGGCCGCGATTGCTGGGCGGCGGCGTAGGCACGCCCTGGCCGCGGATGATATTGACCATGTTGGCTTCGTCCGCCACCACGTAATTGTCCTTGAAGCCTTGGTTGGGAATGGCGGCGGCCTCCCTGAAGAAGTCGCGATAGGGCCGGTTCACCGCGTCATAGCCTTCCGGCTGGGTCGGGGTGCTGATCTTCATGTAATGGGTGCCGGGAAGGTTGGCAGGCTTGGGCTGGTCGCCGGAATAAAGCGGGAGGATGCCGGCATGGGTGACCTCGAAACGCAGGCTGGGCTCGCTGCCGATGGTTTCCATGCTGTAGCGCACGCGCTGCGGCACCTCGACCAGGTAGCCCTTGGTCGCCACGAAAGGCTGTTGGCCTTCGATGGTGAAGCGGATCTGCCCGCCCCACACCACCCAGACGATGCGGTCGTCGCCCCAGTACATGGTGGGCGACTTGTCGCCGGGCGCCGCCTGAATCCATTTGGTGTCGTAGCGCTTGGTGAGGATGACCTGCTCGCTCCAGCGCGCCTGGCCCTTGTGCCTGGCGAGCACGGCCGGCAGGCGGGTGACCGGCTTGTTCTTGCCGTAGGCCGGCAGCTTGTCCGGCTTGGGCGACCAGGCGTACCAGACATCGCCCGTCTGCTGGGCCAGCGCCGGCACGGCCAGCAGTGCCAGCAAACCCGTGGCCAGCATGGCGCGAAAATTCCTATTCATGATCTTGCCCCCCTTGTACCGACGAACATCCAGGGTGTGGTGTCCATCCAGCCTCTCCCCCAGGCCGGTTTGCCGGCCGACTTTTTGTTCTTTTGCGCATCCTGTGACGTGCCGCCGACAAAATCCCACTTTTGCCCAATGGTGTAAATTGCAGCGGCCGAACCATCTGTCGCAAATCTTCGCGGTTGCCGCCAATTGCTGCGTTGCAGCAGGCCGCGGCGGCGGCGCGCATCACGCCGCACTTGACTTAACGTCACCCGCGCCCAAACGTCAGCGCAAACAAACAAACGTCAGGGGAAGTTTCCATGGTCACAAAATTCCAGCGCCGTCATTTCATGCTGACCGCCGCGGCGAGCCTGGCCGTCCCGGCCCTGCACACCACCAGCCTGTGGGCCAAGACCATCACCCACAAGCCGCTCGATCCGGTGAATCCGGATATCCTGTACGGGACCACCAGTTCCATCTGGGGCGGGGCGGGGGTGGACGCCGCCAACGCCCACTCCACCGAATGGGCGGTCAAGCGCTGCGCCGAGCTGGGGCTGCAAGGCATCGAATCCTATGCCAACGGCATCGAGGCCTACCGCAGCAAGCCGATGGCGCTGAAGGCGCTGTTCGACAAGTACAATATGACCTTCATTGACGCCTCCAACGGCGAGAAGGGCCAGTCCACCGATTTCATCGATCCCGACAAGATTCCCAAGACCATTGCCGATCATGTCGCCTTCTGCCGCGACTTCCTGCAGCCCCTGGGCTGCGATCACTGGAAGATCAACATGGGCGCGCGCCCGGTGGGCGGCCCCAGCGACGAGCAGCTCAAGCGCCTGGCCAACACCTTGAACGAGCTGGGCCGCCAGACCATCGCGATGGGCGTGCGCCTGTCGCCCCATCCCCATATCTGGGGACCGATCGAGCGGGAAAAAGAAATGCGCCGGGTGATGGACCTGACCGATCCCAAATATGTCTGGCTGTGCGCCGATACCGGCCATCTGGTGCTGGGCGGCGGCGATCCGGTCCAGATCATCAGCGACTATTTCCCGCGCGTGTCCGAGATTCACCTCAAGGACACCTATGCCAAGTATCGCGGCAATACCCAGACCCCGACCCCGGAAATGCACAAGCAGGCCTCGGTCTATCACAATCTGGGCGGCGGCGGCGTGGACTTCCCCGCCGTGTTCGACGTGCTGCGCAAAAGGCACTTCAAGGGCTGGGTGATCTTCGACGTGGACGGGCCGCGCAAGGGCGATGACGGATTCGACGCCATCGGCGGCAACATCAATGTCGCGGTGGACGACTATTTGGCCCACAACATCAATTATCTGCGCGACGTGCTGGGCGTGAAGCTGCCGCCCCATTCCACATAAGCGTTGCAACAGCCAGGAGAAACAGGCGCATGTCTCGCCCTTCGAACATTCTTATGTGTGCCGTGCTGGGCCTGATGCTGGCGACGCCGGTCCTGGCCGCCGATTATGCGGCCGAACTGGATCCGGTGCCGTTCGACGCCACCACCCGCGCCGACGTGATCGACAGTATCGGCAACGTCACCGCCACCCTGAAAGGCGGCACCCTGACGGTCCAGGGGAGCTTTTCCAACCTGACCTCGCCGGCCACCGGCGGCTCCTTTCGGATCGGGCTGGCCAAGGGCGTGCCGGGCGACGCCATCGGCACCCTGACCACCACCCATGCCCGCGCAGGCACGCTGAGCGGTTCGGTCAGGCTGACCCGCGCTCAGATCGCCGCGCTCGACAAGCAGTCCCTCTATATCCGCATCGACAGCGAAAAGGCGCCCGACGGAAACCTGCAGGGCTGGCTGGAAGCGACCGAAAATAAATAGACAGGAATATTCAAGATGTCTCGCACCGGAAAAATTCTCGGCGGCACAGCGGCGTTGATCGCCTTGGGCGCCTATGCCTACGCGCCCCACGCTTTTGCGCAGGGCGCGGGGGTCTACACCGCCGCGCAGGCCACCGCCGGCCACAGCGCCTACGCCGCGAGCTGTGCGGGCTGCCATCGCGACAATCTGGCGGGCGGTGGTGACGCGCCCGCGCTGGGCGGCAACGGCTTCATGTCGTCCTTTGGCGACCGCTCGACCAAGGACCTGTACACCTTCATCGCCAATTCGATGCCGGTGGGCGCGCCGGCCAGCCTCAGCGAGGCGCAGTACACCGACATCACCGCCTATCTGCTCTATGCCAACGGCGCCAAGCCGGGATCGGTGCCCTTCAGCAAGAACACCGACGTCAAGGTGTCCGCGATCGCCGACGGCAAGGTGGTGGCCGAGGCCATCGCGCCGCCGGCGCTGGGCAAGATGGCGGCCATGGAAGCGCGCGCCGCGCGGGCGGCATCGCCACCCCCGCAAGGGCTCACCGTCAAGGGCACGGTGAAGAATTACGTCGACGTCACCGACGACATGCTCACCCATCCGCCGGACGGCGAGTGGCTGATGTACCGCCGCAACTATCAGGGCTGGAGCTTTTCGCCGCTCAAAGAGATCACGCCCGACAATGTGAAGACCCTGACCCTGAAATGGGCGTGGAACATGAACGAGGGCGGCGCCAGCCAGGTGACGCCGATCGTCCATGCGGGGGTGATGTTCCTGTCGAATACCTCCAACACGGTGCAGGCGCTGGACGCGCGCACCGGCGAGCTGATCTGGGAAAACCGCATCGGACCGGTTTCCAAGGTCGCCTATGGCGGCACCCGCAGCCTGGCCGTCTATCACGACAAGGTCTATGTCGCGACGACCGATGCCAAGATCCACGCCCTGGACGCGCGCACCGGCAAGATCGTCTGGGAACAGACCCTGGGCAGTACCAGGAATTCCAACACCGGCGGGGTGATGGTGATGCGCGGCAAGGTTCTCACCGGGCTCACGGGCTGCGATAACTATTCGCTGAACAACTGCTATATCAGCGCCTTCGACGCCGATACCGGCAAACGCGACTGGAAATTCTACACCACCGCGCTGGAAGGCCAGCCCGGCGGCGACACCTGGAACGGCCTGCCCAACCTGCTGCGCGGCGGCGGCGACACCTGGATCGCCGGCACTTACGATCCGGACCTGAACACCACCTATTGGGGCGTCGCCCAGACCAAGCCGTGGTTCCGCGCCAGCCGCAAGAGCGGCAATGCCGCCACGCTCTATTCGTCCTCGACCCTGGCGCTGGATCCCGACACCGGCAAGCTGAAATGGTATTTCCAGCACGCTCCGGGCGAGAGCCTCGACCTGGACGAGGTGTTCGAGCGGGTGCTGATCGACCATGGCGACCAGAAGACGCTGATGACCATCGGCAAGCCCGGCATCCTGTGGAAGCTGGACCGGGTCACCGGCAAGTTCCTGGCGGCCAAGGAAACCGTGTTCCAGAACGTCTTCGCCAATATCGACCACAAGACCGGCGCGGTGACCTACCGCAAGGACATCCTGAACCAGAAGACCAACGAATGGCTTTCCTCCTGTCCCGGTCCGGAAGGCGGCCATGACTGGCAGGCCACCAGCTATTTCCAGCCGGACGACCTGCTGATCATCCCGCTCAGCCAGAGCTGCGTGATGATCCAGGGCCATGACGTGGACATGAAGCTGGGCGGCGGCGGCACCGCGGCGTCGCAGAAATTCTTCTTCATGCCCGGCACCCACCAGAATATGGGCAGGCTGGCCGCCTATCGCACCTCCGACATGAAGGAAATGTGGTCCTGGCAGCAACGCGCGCCCTTCCTGACGGCGGTGTTGTCCACCGCCGGGGGCGTGGCCTTCGTGGGCGACTTCGACCGCAGCTTCAAGGCGATTGACGCGCGCACCGGCAAGATCGTGTGGCAGACACGGCTGGGCAACACCGTGCAGGGCTATCCGGTTTCCTTCAGCCTGGACGGCAAGCAGTATATCGCGGTGGCATCGGGCCTGGGCGGCGGCAGCCCGCAGCAAAAGCCGACCATGCTGCTGGACGAGGTGCACCGGGCCGCCACCGGCCATGTGCTCTATGTGTTCGGATTGCCCGACTGAGGCGGCGCGGCTATTTCGCGTCCGCCGGCATGTGCAGGCTCATGATGACCAGGCCGTGCACATCGGTGTACCAGTGCGGGGTGTTGGCCGGGACCAGCACATAATCGCCCTTGGCGATCTTTTGCGGGCGGCCGCCCTCGATGGCGGTGCCCGCCAGGGTCTTGGCGCCGGGATTGCCCGGCTTGATTCCGGCCAGGGTGCCGCCGGTCACCAGGGTGCAGCTGCCATCGATCACCTCGATCAGTTCGGCTTCGGTGGGATGCACGGTGGGCGGGGTCATGCCGGTGCGGTATTCCAGCTGCACCGGATAGCCGGGCAGGGTGACGATATGCTCGATGGTGTTGACGGTGTCGCCCTTGTGCTCGGCCTTGGCCTTGGCGATCAGCGCCCGCACATCGGCGGCGGAACTGAACAGCTTGGTGGGCAGCGGCGCGGGCGACTGGGCCTGGGCCGGCAGGATCAAGGCGGGCAGGGGCGCCAGCAGGGCGGCGGACAGCAACAGTCTTTTCATGACATCTCCCGGAAAAGCGCGGCTACTTTTTCTCTGGCATGAACATATGCACGCTCATGATAATGAATTCGCCGGTTACGTTTTGGAATTGGTGCGCGGTATCGGGGGGCACCAGCACGTAATCGCCCGTGGTGAGTTTTTGCGGCGTCGCGCCGGCGATTCCGGTACCGCTGTCGGTGGTGGAACCGGGGCGCGGCGGCAGGATGCCGGTAAGACGGCCACCGGTCACGAGCGTGGCGTCGCCCCGGATTACATAGACCAGTTCGGCCTGGCCGTGGTGGAGCGTCGGCGGCGTCAGGCCGGTGCGGTATTCCAGCAGCACCCGATAGGGCGCGAAGGTGGCGATCGGCACCACCGAGTTGATGGTGGGCGATTTCTGGTTGGCCTTGGCCTGGGCGATCAGCGCGGGGATGTCGGCGCCGGCGGTGAAGAGTTTCATCGGCGGCGCTGCCGCCTGGGCCAGGGCCGGTTGCGTCAAGGCGGGCAGGGGCGCCAGCAGGGTGGCGGCGAACAGAATTTTTTTCATGGGGTTTCCCAGGAAAGCAGGGCCGGTCTTGCGACCGGCCCTTTGGAACGCAAGACCTACTGCTTCGCCCCGGACTCCGGATCGTAATTGTGCATGCCCTCGGGCCTGGGATTGATGGCGATGCGGGTGGACATGCCGGTGCCGGCCCAGCTGGCGCGGTGCCAGCGGCCCTGGGGAGCATAGACCACGTCGCCGACATCGGCGGTGAAGACCTTCATGCCTTCCATCTTGTAGTCGATGGTGCCCTCGGCGATCACCCAGAACTCGTTATAGTCGATGTGGAAATGGCCCTTGTTGCTGTCGGGCGGCGTGGGCGTGCCATGGCCGCGGATCACATTCATGAAGTTGTTGGAGTCCGAGACAAAGGCGCCGTTGCCGCGCATCGGCGGACGCTTGACGAAATCGCCCCAGAAATCCAGATACGGCTTGATCTTGTCGGTATAGGGATTGGGCGGGGTGCGGTAGCTGGCCACGACATAGGTCATGCCCTTCGCCTTGGGCGCGGGGCCCGCCGCGTTGGGGTCCGCCGGATAAAGCGGCGTGCGATGGGAGCGGACCACCTCGAAGCGCACGCTGGGCTCGTCGCCCACCGTCTCCATCCAGTAGATATTGCGGTAGGGCACCTGCACCAGGAAGCCCTTGCTGGCGACGAACGGCGCCTGGCCTTCGATATGGAAGCGCACCTGACCCGAGGCGACGTACCAGAAGATGGGATCGTCGGCCCAGAACTGGGGCTTGGTTTTTTCGCCGGGGCCCATGGAGATGTAGTCGGCGGCATAGTCCTGGTCGCGGACGATGGGCTGCACCCAGTCCGCTTTGCCCTTGTGGGTGGCCATGATCTCGCTCAACCGCCAGATCGGCTTGTTGGGCGTCGTCCAGGGCGTCAGCGGCACCGGCTTGGGCGACCAGCTGTACCAGATCTTGGAATTGGGCTGGGCCGCGGCGGGCGCCATGGCCAGAACAAGCGCTGCCAACCCAAGGATAACTCTACGAGATTTCATCAAGGTAACTCCCCAAACCTATGTTTTTCTTGGGCAAACAATGTCCCAGAATGAGCTCCAACACAACCGCGCCTCTGGCGATAAACTGGTGTAGTATGGGGTGGCAACTTTTCTTCCGGGAGGTTCTGGATGAAGGTTCCTGTCCTGCTCGCGCACGCCGCTTTCGCATTCGCCGCCGTTGCGACAATCCCCCCCAGCGCAATGGCCCAGGTCGTCGTATCGGTCGGCAACGGCCGCGCCCATGACTGTTTCATCCATGCCAAGACCGGCAACGACCCGCGGCAGGGGGTCGCGGTCTGCACTCAGGCGATCAGCGATGACGTCATGTCCATCAAGGACCGGGCCGGGACCTATGACAACCGGGGCGTGATTCTGGACAGGCTGGGCCGCACCGACGAGGCGAAAAAGGATTTCGATACCGCCATCGCGATGGACACCACGCTTGGCGATCCCTACGTCAATCTGGGCGCGATGCTGATCAAGAAGGGGCGGCACGAAGAGGCGCTGGTCCAGATCAACAAGGGCCTGGAGCTGGGCCTGGGCTTTGCCTATGTCGGTTATTACGACCGCGCCATCGCCGAGCAGATGCTGGGCCGCTTCAAGGAAGCCTATTACGACTACAAGAAGGTGCTGGAGCTGGAGCCCGAATTTGCCCCGGCGGCCGAGCGGCTGAAGGATTTTACCGTCACCCGGGTCCCGGCCAAGCCGTCAAGCTGACCGGGCCTTTGCTGGCCGCCGGACCGGCGTCAGCTGGTGGTGGCCGGGACGCTGACGGTCACCGACTGCTGGACCGGCGCCGAACTGCCGCCTCCCGAGGTCGCGATCAGGATGCCGGCGCCCATAAGCGCGAGGCCGCCGAATACCAAGACCTCGGTGGTGCCCATCTGGGCCTGATGCACGCCGGCGGGCTTGCCCGGCGCAAGCGGTTCGGCCCAGGAAACGGATGAACCGAGAAGAATGGCAGCGCTTGCAAAAACACAGAAATTTCGCATTTTCCCCCCCCGAGGGTTTTGAATTTAAAACGGATTTTTTTGGGATCCGGCGCTAACCATATTACATGATTTGGCGCCGAGTTCCATCATTTTTGGTAGCGGTACCTGACATTTTGTCAGTTTTCTGGGTGCAAACTGGTGCCCCGGCGCCTGGACCGGCCGCGGGTCGCAAGGCCGGTCCGCGGTGGTATAAGTGTGGCCATGAGCAAGGCGATCCGCGACTCGCAGGAGGTTGCAGAACTCAAGCAGCTCTACGACCGGCTGGCGCTGGCGATAGAAAGGGCGGCCGCGACCATGCATATGCGCGGCGCCGAATCCACCGCCTTCACGGTGGAGGACACCAAATGCGTGGCCCTGTGGGACCGCATTCGCGCGCTGATGCATAAAGACAGGTGATGCCGGTCGCATGCAGCAGCCAGCCCCGTCCGGCCGCCGTCCGGTCCGCCATGATTACCCAGCCCGAAGAAAACCAGGAGTGAGCAAATGAGGGACTTGAGCGGCGATGCGGATCCGGACGATCTGACTCCCATCGACGGGCTGTGCGACATCTTCCTGGAATTCGATAATTTCCAGGCGCGCTCGGGCAGCCCGCACGGCGATGTCACCTTCCGCTTCGTGCAGCGCAAGGACGGCCAGGAAAAGGTGCTGGCGACCATGCGATTTGCGGTGCGCGATCACCATGACGGCTTTCCCGGCATGATGGGGCGGGCCTATGACCAGATGGTGGCGGTGCTGCGCCAGGGGCTTTATACCGCCGGCAAGATGCGCAGCCATTACCGCCATGAATTGGCGACGCGCTATCCGCGCAATCCGCACCGGATTTAGGGGCAGGCGGGCAGGGGGCTAGCCCGGATCGGGGGTGATGGAGGCGGTTTCCGCCGCGATCATCTCTTCCAGGATCTTGCGCTGGGCGTCGTCGGATTCAGCGAACAGCTTGGATTTCAGTGCCGAAATGCGGCCCTGGGTGATCCAGTCGGCCTGCAGCTGCGCCAGGGTTTTTTCCATGGCGCACACTAGGCCCGCGGCGCGGCTTTGCCTAATGGCGGACGGCAAGCCGGCCTTTGGGCGGAAACCTAGCACTGGCCCCAATTGTCCGGATGGCCTTCGCCCGGATAGGGCGCGCCGGGATCGCACAGGACCGGGTGATGAATACCGCCGGCGCAGCCGGCCATGAACATCAGGGCGAGGGCCGCCAGGACGGTGCGCAGGCGGCCGTTCATGGGTTCAGCGCCCCTGGTGGCGCGGGATGCGGGCCTTGGGCGGCTTGGGCCCCGGCTTGCCCTTGGTCCGGGCCAGCAGATTCTCGTGGGGTTTGGGCGGGGCAGGCTTGTTCGCGGCCTGCTTGCGGCGCTCGATTTCCCTGTCGCTCAGTTTATCGGCCATGGCGGGATATTACCGCGTTATTCGATGCCGGACCAGAGAGCGTCAACTTAAGCATCCGCGCAAGGACCGCATCGCGGGAATTGTCGGCAGACTTGGGCATTGCGGAATTGCCTGGTTTCTAGCGTTTCCGCATCCGCTTTATCACTGTCTTATCCACCATTTTCAGCCGTGCGATCTGCGCCTTGGTAGCGGGTCTGGTCGGATTCGCCTTGGAAGGGTGTGGAGTTGGCGGCGTCGCCGGCCTCTTCTCTTGCGCGGCCTCGCGGCGGCGCTCGATTTCCTTGTCGCCCAGTTTGTCGGTCATGGTGGAGTATTACCGCGTTATCCGGTGCCGGACCAGAGAGCATCAACGGCGCCCTTATCGGCTGGCGCGGGGCAGGGGCTACGAAGTTATGCCTTTTCGCCGCCGGTTTCGGGGAAAGAAGGCTTGGCGTCACAAACTTTCGACCTTCCGAGCTATTTCGGATGCTACGCCAGAAAGTATCCTGGGAAGCACGGACCAGTCTGTGAAAAAGAACGTCCACATCGCCAACAGGACGAACAGAATACCCGCACCAACCGCCAATATAGCCCCAGCAAACCCTTGAAGTAGGTTCGTCAGACGACGCTTATAGCGACCCTTCACGGGAGCTTTTTCGCTTTGCCCTTGCCGGGACTCGGTTTCTTCTTCGCATTGGGCGTGAAGGGCTTTGGTGGCGTTTTAGCGGTGGGTCGGTTCTTTACAGATCGAGGGGTCGATTTGACCGCTCCCAAGCCGAAGAAGGGCGGTCACAAGGGTGAACACGGCCGTAGGGACAGTCGTGGTCGGGATGTCCCCGTCAAGCAGGTTCTCTGCTTTCCAGACCCGGTAGATATTGACACCAATAGTTAAAAGGTCGGCGTGGTCGGGCCTAGGGGTTTGCGTTTTCACGGCACGTCAAGTACATAATCGCCCCTATATTTCTCATAATATTACTTATACGAAAAAATGGTGTAGTTCCCCCGACGATAATGTCACCCCCTAACTCACTAGAGATGTCACCATTCCCGCTTTGGGCGGGAGGTGTTTGGGATGGGGTTCCTTGTCATGAGCGAGATAGAACTGGCGCGACTCCAAGTGTTGCGGGACCTAGATCAGCGACGGCTGACCGGCCAGGCAGCGGCGGCCATTTTGGGGATTGGCCGGCGCCAAACCCAACGGCTTCTCAAAGCGTATCGAACCCAGGGCGCCAGCAGCCTGGTCTCCAAGGTGCGCGGAAGACCGGGCAACCGCCGCAAGCCAGAAGCGATCTGCGCCGAGGCGCTGGCGATCATCCGCGAGCGGTATGACGACTTTGGGCCTACCCTCGCTGCTGAGAAGCTGCGGGAGCTTCATGGCATCCATCTTGGCCGCGAGACGGTTCGCCGCTGGATGTCTGACGAAGGTCTTTGGGTCACACGCATCCGTCGCCGGGCCAAGGTCCACCAGCCTCGCTATCGCCGCGATTGCGTGGGTGAACTGGTCCAGATTGACGGCTCAGAGCATTGCTGGTTCGAGGATCGCGGGCCCATGTGCACCCTGCTCGTCTTCATCGACGACGCCACCAGCAAGTTGATGCACCTTCAGTTCGTGGAGACGGAATCGACCTTCTCGTATTTCGCTGCGACCAAAAGCTACCTGGAACAACACGGCAAGCCCATCGCGTTTTATAGCGATAAGCATTGCGTCTTCCGCGTCGCCAAGCCTGGCCTACAGGGCGATGGCATGACCCAGTTTGGTCGGGCGTTGAGTAGGCTGAAGATAGAGATCATCTGCGCCAATTCGAGCCAGGCTAAAGGCCGGGTCGAGCGCGCCAACAAGACACTCCAAGATCGCCTGGTTAAGGAGATGCGGCTGGCAGGCATCAATTCCATTGCTGCTGGCAACGCGTTCCTGCCCAGCTTTGTGGCCGACTACAATGCTCGTTTTGGTAAGGTGCCTGCCAATCCGAAGGACTTACACCGAGCCATGTCGGGTTTCGATCAGCTTGAGGAAGAGTTTACATGGCAGGAAGAGCGCACCCTCTCCCAGGCCCTCACCCTGCAATATGACAAGGTGCTGTTCATCCTGGAACCCTCAGGAGCTGCCCAGGCGGCGGTGGGCAAGCGCGTGACGGTGGTGGATTATCCCGATGGGAAGATCGCCATCCGCTACAAGGGCGTCGATTTGGCATACCGAACATTTGACAAAATCCGGAAGGTCAACCAAGCAGCGGTGATTGAGAACAAGCGGCTGGGGCCGTTGTTGGAGATGATTAAGGCTCACCAGGAAAGTCAGCCATCAAAGAAGCGCAGCCGTAGCGCGCCGAAGCGCCGCGATCAGACTGGGCACATATTCGGTGTGGGGTGACTTGAAGATTTTTTGACAGAATCTAGCCCCCTCTGGGAATTATTGGAGTAAGTAAGTTGCGATTAGACCCTCTGGAGATAGTACTAATTCCCGCCGTTTTCTTGCTGCCAATCGGTGTTTGGGCAACAATCGACACGTGGAAGTCGAAACGGCGGCAAGAGGAACTGGAGCGACGGTTTAACCTGCGGGTAGATGGGCTACCAATTGCCCTAATCCTGTTGAGTATCCCTTGCTTCGGAGGTGCATTATTTGCGCTATGGGACGTGATATGGAAGTCCGCGCATTGACGATGCGATCTAGAATAATGGCGATTGCGCTGCTAGGCAGCCTATCTGCCTCAGGGGCCGCAACAGCAGAAGAGATGCGTCAGTTCACCTGCGAACTTGACAATAATTATGTCGCATTTTCTTTGAGAAAAATTTCGGAAATGGGAACGATTGGTGCCAAAAACTGGATCGTGGACTTCCAAGAGAGAGGGCCGACAATAAGGCTCCCGCCTAGCTATTATGCTCCTGACTGGAACGACATCCAGGACATTGAGTTTCGGTACCTGGAGGGGAGCAAGACCGATGGGAGATTGGCCTTGCGTATCCGTAACCCAATTCGCGGTATTTATACTCAGCCCATCGGGATCGTACAGCGCGCTTGCTGGGAAGCGGCAAAAGGCTTCCTCGTGAGCAGGCGGATTGCTGTTCACATCACCGAACTGAAGCCGTCAAAATCAAAATAGGATATTACCTAGGTTAGGGCCTACCAGCCTCGCGCTTGACGCGCTCGGCAAAAGGTTTAACAGTCACGGATGAATGTACCGGCCTAGCGGTCGGTCGCTGCGTGTGATGGGCTCCGCGCCCGCCCGCTGGCCGGACTGAAATCCTAACAGTGACATCTCTATTTGGCAGGCCGTGCGACATTTCTATCTGGGCTAGACAAATGGGGCCATAGTATACTTGACGTACCGGTTGAGTTTGCGGTAACCCGTTACTCAGACAGGCCGACATGTTCTCCCCTAGGCATCCCCGGTTCTTCCGGTTGCCTAGGGATGATCCGTTACGGCGGTGCGCTTTGAGTGCCGCGCGTCCTAGTTCGGTTTGGGCCCTCTGGGCTCTGGCTGGCTTTGCAGCTCTATGGCGTGCGGCAACTTCTCTGCGAGCCATTTGGCGCTTTCCAAAGTCACCGCAAGCTGGATCGGCGGTTGGCCTCCAAATAGGTGGCACACAAGCAAAATCCCCTGCGTTCCGTCTGGAGCAACAAGAGGCTCAATTCCGAACTGGCGAACTGCCAGAAGTCCATCAATGGGCATTATCCCTCGCTTGGCCCCCGATGCTGGGGCCTGTTGTTTGTGGCAGTCAAAATCTAGGCCGTTATTCGGAACCGCTGCTTCCCGACCCTACCTACGAAAGGATGTTGCGAGAGCTTCAAGACTTCTCCGCGATCCCATTGGCTTCGCGAACGCGCCCGAGAATATCTTCGATGCCCTGGGTCTTCCGGCTGCGCCGAAACTCCCCCCGAGCCGAAAACCGGACAGACATAGGCTGACCATCGTCCCCGATGATCCATGCGGCATGAACTAGAGTATTTCGGTATTCAGCCAGTTCTTTAGCCTTTGCCAAGGTCGCAAAGATGGAATTCGAACTCCCCCTCTTTAGCCTCAACAGGCTTCCTGAGGTTCAGGTCGAGCAGTGCAATAATGGTGTCTAGCCTTCCTGAAAGCTGCTGGTGATGGAAGGCCGCCAATCCCTCAATGACGCTCAGTTTCAAAACAGAGCAAAGAAGGTCCGTGGCACGCGTCTCAATAACTGAAAGGGCGAGTACCAGAAGCCCCATGGCTCTGGTATGCTCTGCGCTGATTAGATCGGGAATATCGTCTGCCATGCCAAAGCCCCCCGATAATTCCCGCGATGCGGTCCTTGCGCGGATGCTGAAAACGCCGCCCAAACCCTTCACGCCCAAGGCAAAGCCTAAGGCGAGTCGGGCCTCTTCCACCAAGGCCCCTTCTTCCAAGGCGCGCGGCGGAAAGGCGTGATTTTGTATCCCCTAGCCTTGCGCCAGCGGATAAAGGCCATTGCCTGCTGCCGGATTGTCTTAGGCTGCGTTAGTCCGCCGATAGGTTAGACGCTTGCCACGGATGCCCTCTAGGGCCTTCACGGCGCGCATATCATCGGTGATGCCCAGCTTGGCGCGGTTGTTCATGCGGAAATCAAATTCCGCCAGATAACGCGACAAATGCTGCTCGCTCATGTGCTGATAGGTGCCGACCAGACCGCGCTTGAAGATGCTGAAATAGCCTTCCGCGCTGTTGCAATGGACTGACTTCAGCCAGCTTGCCGGGGCGCGCGAACTGCTTGTTATGGTCAACGCTTTCGTGAGTGAGATTGAACTTCGTGTACTTGTAGTGCTTCGCGCCATCGGTGTGCAGGATGCTGGCGGGTCAACGTTGGCATACAGCGCCTCGTTGATGTCCATGCTGATGGGCGTGCCCGCACCCGTGATCTTGCGTGAACGGACCTTGCCGCCGCGCTCGACCAGCGACACGAATTTGAGATTGTGCTTGCGGCCCTTGGATCGGGATTTGTGACGACTTACCAAGTTCGGTTTCGTCGGCCTCGACCACCTGCCCGTCGCCGCCCAGCGGCGGCTCAGAACCTTCCACCGGCGCAAAAGCCTCACGGATGCGATGCGCCAGGAACCACGCCGTCTTGTAGGTCACGCCTAACATGCGGTGCAGTTGGTGGGCGGAAATGCCCTTTTTGGAGCTTGTCAGCAGTTCGGTGGCCAGCAGCCACTTGGTCAGGGGGATTTTACTGCGCTCAAAGACAGTGCCCACGGTCACGCTGAAAGGCTTCTGGCAGGGACGGCATTTCCAAAGGCCCGGACGGGTGGATTTGCCCGCCAACAGGGTGGCTTCGTTTATTGCGCCACAATGCGGGCAGACCGGGCCTTCGGGCCACTGGATGCGCTCCAGATGGTCGCGGGCGGCGTTCTCGTCCGTGTATATTTTAGCTTTCAAATTCAACGTCATAGCTTCCAATCCCGACCTAACGCAACAATTATAGGCGCTAAAGAACGGTACGTCAAGTATATAATCGCCAAAAATGGTGCAGGGCCCGGAACGCCTGGCGCAAGCCCGGCCCCTGCCGGCGCCCCGGACCGCATGGGCCCGCCCGCCTCTTGGACATCATCCGCCCGCAAAGCCGCGCCGCCATCGAACGGGCCAACCGCCAATAGCGCTTGTCACGGCGCGCATCACCCATTCCTATCGGCCCATGACAGATCAGGAACCCAAGCCCAGCCGCGACATCGCCGTGCTGCTGGCGGTGATGAAACGCCTGCGTGAAGGCTGCCCCTGGGACAAGGTCCAGACCTTCGAGACCATCGCGCCCTACACCGTCGAGGAAGCCTATGAGGTCGCGCCCGGCATCGCGGACAGCGACTATAAGGCCCTGCCCGGCGAGCTGGGCGATCTGCTGTTCCAGGTCGTGTTCCATGCCCGCATGGCCGAGGAAGCCGGCCTTTTCGATTTCGGCGACGTGGTCGCGAGCCGTCACCGCCAAGATGATCCGCCGCCATCCCCATGTCTTCGGCGACGAAGCGGATGCCCAGGCCGAGCCGCCGCCCAGAAGATTGGCCTGGGAAAAGCTCAAGGCAGAGGAACGCGCCGCCAAGGGCCAGACCAGCCTGCTGGACGATGTCGCCGGCGCCCTTCCCGCCCTGACTGCGGGCGGAAAAGCTTCAACGGCGCGCTTCAAGCGTCGGATTTGACTGGAATAATGCCGCCAAGGTGCTGGACAAAATCGCCGAGGAAGCCCGCGAAGTCGCTGGAGGCCGAAACGACCAGGCCAAGCGCGAAGAAGAGATCGGCGACCTGCTGTTCGTGGTCGCCAACCTCGCCCGGCACCTGAAAGTGGATCCGGAAGCCGCGCTTGCGCGGCGCCAACGCCAAATTCACCCGGCGCTTCCGCCATATCGAGGCCGCGCTGGCAGCCCAAGGCACAAAGCCGGCGGAACGCCAGCCTGGAGGACATGGAAGCGCTGTGGCAGGAGGCCAAGCGGAGCGCGAAATAACCCCGGCTCCATCCTGCCGTATCAGGAATGGGCGGCAACGCCCTGCTCTGATCGTGATTTTCCTGGGAAACCGATCTCGAAACGGCCCAGATCGTCGTGGATGGACGCGCAGTTTCAGCGCGATCCTGGCGCCGCGCATCCGCCGTTCCACGCACCTGGGCATGGCGATAGGCCCAGGCCAGGCCGCCGCCATCGGCGGCGTCCAGGCTGAGGGTCAGATTGATATTGTCATGCGTCACGGCGGCTTCCAGCGCCGCCAGCAGAGCATCGAAGCCCTCGCCCGTCAGGGCCGAAACCGCGACGGCGCCGCCGCTGCCCGTTGCGCTGCCAGCAGCCCCTCGCGCGGCCCTCCGCCGGCAGCAGGTCGATCTTGTTGAGGACTTCGATCATCGGCCGGTCTTCCGGCACGCCCAGCTCGCCAGCACCTTCAGCACGTCCGCCTTCTGGGCCTCGCTTTCGTCATGGGCGGCGTCGCGGACATGGGCGATGACGTCGGCCTCCAGCACCTCTTCCAGGGTGGCGCGGAACGCCGCCACCAGTTCGGTCGGCAGATCGGCGATGAACCCCACCGTGTCGGAGAGAATGACCCTGCGTGCCGCCCGGCAGCTTCATGCCCCGCATGGTGGGGTCGAGGGTGGCGAACAGCAGGTCCTTGGCCAGCACGTCGGATTCGGTCAGCCGGTTGAACAAAGTGGACTTGCCGGCATTGGTGTAGCCGACCAGCGCGACCACCGGGAACGGCACGCGCTTGCGCGCCTGGCGGCCCAGCGCCGCGCGTGCGCTTGACCCCTTCCAGCTCCTCGCTTGATCTTGCACGATGCGTTCGCCGATCAGGCGGCGGTCGGCTTTCGATCTGGGTTTCGCCCGGACCGCCCAGGAAGCCGAAGCCGCCGCGCTGGCGTTCCAGATGGGTCCAGCTGCGCACCAGGCGCGAGCGCTGATAGGTCAGATGCGCCAGCTCGACCTGCAGCCGCCCTTCGCGCGTGGCGGCCCGCTCGCCGAAAATTTCCAGGATCAGCGCGGTGCGGTCCAGCACCTTGGTGTTCCAGGCCTTCTCCAGATTGCGCTGCTGCACCGGCGACAGTTGCGCGTTGACGATGATGACGTCGGGTTCGCTGCGCTCGTGCCTGGGCCGCGATCTCCTCCACCTTGCCGCTGCCCGATCAGCGTCGCGGGCACCGGCGCGCGACAGCGGCGCGATGCGCGTCTGCCACCACGTCCAGCCCGATGGCGGCGGTCAGCCCGACCGCTTCGGCCAGACGTTCGTCGCGCATCGCGCAGCGCCGGGCGATCGCCGGCGCGGTTCTTGGGTTCGACATGGATGACGAAGGCGTCTGCGCGCCTGCGCTTCAGACTCCGGACAATGTCAGGCGGGCTCGGCTTCATCCTGGAGCTGGATCGGCCCCATCGGCATCACCGTCGAAATCGCGTGCTTGTAGACCAGCTGCGCCTGGCCGTCCCGGCGCAGCAGCACGCAGAAATTGTCGAACCAGGTGATGTTGCCCTGAAGCTTCACGCCATTGACGAGAAAGATGGTGACGGGGGATTTGCCCTTGCGGACAGCGTTGAGAAACGTGTCCTGCAGGTTTTGTTGTTTTTCGCTCATGGGTTTTCCCATTGTTTGCAGTGCCCAGCTCATGCGAGCACTTGCAGATCAGCATAATCGTATTGCTGCAATTGCGAAAGAGATAAATACGCCGGAATCAGGCCGATTTTCGATGCCGCGTTTGGGCATAGAGCATCGCGGATCCGCCGGGTCAGCGGGCCCGGCGTGCCGTCGCCGATCTTCGCTCCGTCGATTTCCACCACCGGGATCGCCGCCCCGGTGGCCGAGGACAGGAAGGCCTCCGCGCGCCGCCAGCGCCTCGGCGACGGTGAATTTGCGCTCGACCATCGGCAGCTGCGCCGCGGCCGCCGCTTCCAGAATCACCCGGCGGGTCACGCCCGGCAGGATGGCGTGGGTGAGCTCGCGGGTGACGACGTGCCGTCGCTGATCGACGATCCAGGCATTGGTGGAGGCGCCCTCCGTGACAAATCCCTCGCCGTCCACCAGCCAGGCCTCGATAGGCGCCGGCCTGTGCGGGCGTCGGTCTTGGCCAGAAGATTGGGCAAGCAGCTGCACCGTCTTGATGTCGCAGCCGCGCCCAGCGCTGGTCCGGCCGGGTGATGACCGCGATGCCCTCCTCCAGCGCCGTTGCCAGCGCGCGCCGGGTCCTGGGCCGCGGACGGTCATGATCAGGGTGGGGCGCGGGCCGTATCGGGAATGGGATGATCGCGGCGCACCGCGCCGCGCGTGACCTGCAGATAGAGCAGGCCGTCGCGCATCCGGTTGCGCGCGCACCATTTCGCGCATCACCAGCTTCAGCGCGGCGCGCGCCCATCGGCATGGCCATGCCCATTTCGCGCAGGCGAGCGTTCCATGCGGTCCAGATGCGGTTCTTCGTCGATCAGCCTGCCGTCCAGCACATGCCGCAGACTTCATAGATGCCGTCGCCCAGCTGCAGGGCGCGGTCCTCGATATGCACGCCGGCCTGGGCATGCGGCAGATAGCGGCCATTGACATAGGCGATGCGGCCCGACGGGCGCGCGGCTGGCGCTCCATTTCTTCATCGGCCCGTCGAATTGCTGGCGTTAAGCTTTGCGCCGATCCGACGCCCAGCGACTTGAGCTTGCGATGCAGCGCCGAACGCTCCATGCCGATGAAGGCGGCGGTGCGGGAAATATTGCCGCCGAAGCGGTTGATCTGCGCCATCAGATAATCGCGCTCGAAAATCTCGCGCGCCTCGCGCAAGCGGCAGCGAGATCACCAGGTCGCCGCCCTTGCTGCCGGTCCAGCCGCCGCTGCTGCCCAGATCGGTGGGCAGCAGATCGGCGGTGACCGCTTCGGTGACGTCGTCGCTGGCCAGGATCAGCAGCCGTTCGACGATGTTGCGCAACTGGCGGACATTTCCGGGCCAGCCATGGGCCTGCAGCACCGCCATGGCATCGTCGCCGATCATCGCGCATGGGCAGGCCGCCGGCGGCCGACAGCCGCTTCATGAAATGCGGTCACCAGCAGCGGGAATGTCGTCGCGGCGTTCCGCCAGCGACGGGAACGCGCACCGGCACGACATTGAGGCGGTGATAGAGATCCTCGCGGAAACGCCCGCCTTCGGTCTCGGCCCGCAGATCGCGCGTGGTGGAGCAGATCACGCGCGCATCCACCTGCACGCGGGCTGGTGCCGCCGACGCGGGTGAAGGTCTGGTCGATCAGCACGCGCAGGATCTTGCCCTGGGTCTCCAGCGGCATGTCGGCGACTTCGTCCAGGTACAGCGTGCCGTTATGGGCGAGTTCGAACAGCCCGGTCTTGCGCGGGCCGTCGCCATGCTCCACGCCGAACAATTCGGCCTCGATGCCGGTCCGGCTCCATGGTGGCGCAATTGATGGCGACAAAGGCATTGCCGGCGCGGCGCGAGCGGGCATGGATCAGGCGCGCCGCCACTTCCTTGCCCGAACCGGCCGGGCCGGTGATCAGCACCCGGCTGTTGGTGGGGGCGATCTTGTCGATCAGCGACGCAGCTGGGCGATGGCGGAGGATTGCCCGACCAGCTCGCCATCGTCGCCCGCCTTCAGCTTCAGTTCCTGGACTTCGCGCTTCAGCCGCGCCGCTTCCAGCGCCCGCTCGCACCACATGCAGCAGCCGGTCGGCCTTGAACGGCTTTTCGATGAAGTCATAGGCGCCCTTCTTGATCGAGGCGACCGCGGTTTCGATGGTGCCGTGGCCGGAGATCATCACCACCGGCAGATCGGGCTGTTCGCGCTTGAGCGCATCCAGCACCTGAATGCCGTCGAGCTTGCGAGCCCTGCAGCCAGATGTCGAGCACCACCAGCTGCGGCCGGCGCGGCGCGCACGGCGGCCAAGGCGGCATCGCTGTCGCCCGCCACGCGGGTTGCATAGCCCTCGTCGCGCAGGATGCCCGCGATCAGGTCGCGAATGTCTTCCTCGTCGTCCACGATGAGGATTTCAGACGCGATCAGCGATCCGTTTTTGCTCATCTTCCAGTCCTTTTTACTGTCCGTCATGCCGTCGACGTTCTGGTTTTTCTGCGCGAACGGGAAGGTCAGCATGACCTCCGCGCCCTCCCCGCTTTCGGCGTCGGCCAGGACGATCTCGCCGCCATGGTCTTCCATGATCTTGCGCACGATCGCCAGGCCCAGCCCGTGCCCTTGGCGCGCGTGGTGACATAGGGCTCGGTCAGGCGGTGGCGATGTTCCGGCGGCAGGCCGATGCCGTTGTCGCTGACCCTGAAGGCGAAGGTCGGGCCGTTGGGCTCGATGCGCGATGGCGATGCGGCCCGGGCGCGTCGTCGCCTTTGGCATGGCGCGCGGCGATGCCCTCGCCGGCATTCTTCAGCACATTGGTCAGCGCCTGGCGAGATCAGCCGCCCGTCGCCTTCGAAATAGACCGGCTCCTTGGGCGCATTGGTGTCGAAGCGTGATTTGCGGGATTGGCGACGCGCTGCAGGAACACCGCCTGCTGCAGCAGTTCCTGCGGCATTCTCGCGCCGCATCACCGGCGTCGGCATGCGGGCGAAGGAGGAGAATTCGTCCACCATGCGGCCGATATCGCCGACCTGGCGGATGATCGTATCGGTGCATTGCCGGAAAGACTTCGGGATCGGTGATAATCTCGCCGCATATATTTTCGCTTCAGCCGCTCGGCGGAAAGCTGGATCGGCGTCAGCGGATTTTTGATCTCATGGGCGATGCGGCGCGCCACATCCGCCCAGGCGGCGGTGCGCTGCGCCGAGACCAGATCGGTGATGTCGTCGAAGGTGACGACGAACCCGCTGGTGCTGCCCCGCTTTCGCTGGCAACCTGCACGCTGAGGGCCCGCTGGGTGCCGGCCCGCTTGATGGCGACCTCGCCGCCGGCGCGGCCCACCGGTTCGCGACATGGCCCGGCGGATCAGCGCGCGCCAGTTCCGGCACGGCCTCGGAATAATGGCTGGCCTTCCATCTCCTCGGGATGCGGCATTCAGCAATCGCGCCGCGGCGCGGTTGACGATGGTGATTGTGCCGTCATGGTCGAGGCCGATCACGCCGGCGCTGACGCCCGCCAGCACGGTTTCGGTAAAGCGGCGGCGTTCGTCGATTCAGCCGGTTGGCGCAATCAGCTCGCCGCGCTGGGCCGACAGTTGCTGAGGTCATGCGATTGAAGGCGTGCCCAGCGTGCCGATCTCGTCATCGCTCGCGCCGCACTTCCACCTGGGCCGTGAGATCGCCTTCGGAAACCCGTTCGGCCGCGCCGATCAGGTCGGAGATCGGGCGCACCAGCCGGTTTGCCGCCCACAGGCCCGACCAGATCGCCGCCAGCAGAATCACCAGCGACACCACGGCATAGAGCGCGGCGAATATCAGCTGCACTTCCAGCCGATTCTGATCGAGCGCGGTTATATTCGGTGACCGCGTCGCCTTGGTGCGCCGGTAATAGCCGAACACCTGGGGATCGACCAGACGCGACGACCAGCAGATAGGCGTCGTTCAGCGCCGGCAGGTGGATCAGCGCCGTGACCATGCCGATTGTCGGGCGTCGCATCGACCACGATGATGCCCTGACGCGGCGTCTGCGAAATCGCTGGCGGGCGTGGGCGGCGGCGGATCCTGTCAGGAACTGCTGCTTGGCTCTGCCAAGCCACGTTGCCCTGGCTGTCGACAAGATAGGACGCCTGCAGCCCGCGATCCTTGGTCAGAGACTCGAGCTTGGTCCACATCAGCGCCGGGATGCGATCGTGATTTTTCTCGTCGAACAGGGTCGGATCGTGTGCAGACTGTCGGCGATCTCGATCGGCGTCTCCGACGATGCCGCGTTCGTGCTCCTTGGCACATAATGCTGCGCGACGTTCGACCGCGCTGCCGAGCGCTTCCTTCACGCGGCCTGAGAACCAGGCCTCCATACCCAGATTGAGCGTCACGGCCGCGAATATCGCGACCAAAATCACCGGCACCACGGCGATGGTGCCGAAGACCAGTCACCAGCCGCACATGCAGCTTGGCGCCGGCCCGGCCGGATCGACGTTCGCTCCACAAGCCGCACCAGCCGCCAGGCGATCAGCGCGGCCAGCGACAGAACCAAGGTCATTCGACCAGCAGCATGGCGACGAGCCGACTGCGGCGTGGGATCAATGGGCAGTCAGCCTGACAACGAGCGCATAGGTGACGAGCCCGATGTAGCGATGGCCAGCAGCGCCACCGCCAAGGCGAGCTGCGAGGGCCGCGAGACAGCGCGAACGAATCGCGACGCCGCCCTGGAAACGGGGACTTCCGATTTCCACGTCTTCCGTTGTAGCCAGTCTCGCCGTCCGTTTGCGCAGTGTACGAAAGCACGGCCTGTTGCAAGAATGCAGCGTTGCAAGTCTACAAGTCGGCCGCAGACGGCGAGTGTTACGCTAATGCGGCGACAGCATGTTGCAAGAACTATGGCCCGCGTCTGTCTTGCGCTGACAACTACGCTGCGCTGTCGCGCTGCGCCTTGAACTGCCATTGTCCTAGTCTCGGTCCGAAGCCCGCGAATCACTTCCAGCCCCAGATCGCGGATTTTCTTGCGCAAGGTATTGCGGTTGAGGCCCAGAAGCTGGGCGGCGCGGATCTGGTTGCCGCGGGTGGCGGCCAGGCAAATGGACAATCAGCGGCCGCTCCACCTCCTGCACGACGCGGTCATAGACGCCGGGCGGCGGCAGCCGGTCGCCATGGGCCAGAAAATACTGGGTCAGATAGCTGCTCGACGGCACGCGCCCAGCGAGGCACGCTTCGTCCTCGTCGGCATCCGCGCAATGGCTCGCGCCGGCTCCTTCAGCTCGGCGGCGATGGCCGCCGCCGGAATGGTGTCGCCGGCATGCAGCACCGCCAGGCGCCGGATCAGGTTTTCCAGTTCGCGCACATTGCCCGGCCAGCGATGGCGGCGGAGCATGTTCCAGCGCCTCGCTGTCCAGCGGCTTGTGCGGGCAGGCCCTCGTCCTCGGCCTTGCGCAGGAAGTGGCGGACCAGATCGGCGATATCCTCCGACGCGCTCGCGCAGCGGCGGCAGGCGCAGCGGCACGACATTGAGACGGTAATAAAGATCCTCGCGGAACATGCCCTGCTGATCAACTGGCGCAGGTCGCGATTGGTGGCGGCGATGATGCGCACATCGGTCTTGATCGGGGTGCGGCCGCCCACCGTGGTGTATTCGCCCTGCTGCAGCACGCGCAGCAGACGGGTCTGCGCCTCCAGCGGCATGTCGCCGATTTCGTCCAGGAACAGCGTGCCGCCTTCGGCCTGCTCGAAGCGGCCGATGCCGCGATTGGTGGCGCCGGTAAAGGCGCCGCGTTCATGGCCGAACAATTCGCTTTCGACCAGTTCCTTGGGGATCGCGGCCATGTTGACGGCGACGAAGCGTGCCGTGGCGGCGCTTGCCGTAATCGTGCAGCGCGCGCGCCACCAGTTCCTTGCCGGTGCCGCTTTCGCCCATGATCATCACCGTCAGGTCGGTCTGGGTCAGGCGGGCGATGACGCGGTAGATTTCCTGCATCGCGGGCGAGCGGCCGATCAGCGGCAGACGTTCTTCCGCCGGCTCGGCTACCGTCGCCTCGCGCCGCTGCCCTGCGGGCGTGGCCAGCGCGCGCTGCACCACGCTGGTCAGTTCCTTCAGGTCGAACGGCTTGGGCAGATATTCGAAGGCGCCGCGCTCCGCGGCGGTGATGGCCGTCAGAAGCGTGTTCTGCGCGCTCATCACCACGATCGGCAGTTCCGGGCCGCATGCGCTTGATGCGCGGAATCAGATCGAAGCCGCTTTCGTCCGGCAGCACCACATCGGTGATGACGAGATTGCCCTCGCCCGCCGCGATCCAGCGCCACAGATCCCGCCGCGGTGCCGGTGGTGCGCACATCGTATCCCGCGCGGCCCAGCGCCTGATTCAGCACGGTGCGGATGGCGCTGTCGTCGTCGGCAACAAGGATGGTTCCGGCGGGCATCGTCAGTCTCTCTCGCGTCGATGCATTGGGCAGCAAGCACGCGGAAGACCGTGCGTCCGGGAATGGAGTCGCATTCGATGACGCCGCCATGGTCGCCGATGATCTTGGCGACCAGCGCCAGACCCAGGCCCGAACCGCGCACGCTTGGTGGTGACGAAGGGATCGAAGATGTAGGGCAGCAGATCGGCGGGCACGCCGGCGCCATTGTCGCGCACCGTCACTTCCAGCGGCAGCGAGACGCGTTCGCCCGCCACGTGCCGGCGCCGAACCGCACGCCCGGACGGTAGCCGGTGGTCAGGGTGATTTCGCCGCCGCTGTCCGGCAACGCATCGGCCGCATTGCGCACCAGATTGAGAAACACCTGGATCAGCTGGTCGCGGTCGCCCGCCACCGGCGGCAGCGAGGGATCGAAATTCTCGATGAATGGTGACGCCGCGGGCAAAACTGGATTCCGCCACGCGTGCGCACCCGATCCAGCACTTCGTGAATATTGACCGGAGTGGCGGGTGGAAGCTGCGCGTGTCGCCGAACGCTTCCATTCGGTCGATCAGGCCGCGGATGCGATCGGTTTCGTCGACAGATCAGTTGCGTCAGTTCGCGCTCGCCGGGCGCGAGCGCTTCTTCCAGCAATTGCGCCGCGCCGCGAATGCCGGCCAGCGGATTCTTGATCTCATGGGCCAGCACCGCCGCCATGCCGTGCATGGAGCGCACCGCGCCGCGCGCCATCAGCTGGCGGTCCATGCGCTGCGCCAGGCTGCGCTCCTGGAAGCGTGCACCACCATGGCGCCTTCGGGCTCGGCCAGCGGCGTCACGGTGACATCGGCCACGCCGCTCGCCATGGCGCGGGCGTGGACAGATCGACGTCGCGCTCGGCGGCCGAAGCATCGCGCTCGCGCGGCCTGGGCGACCAGCTGGAACAGCGGGGAATCGAACGGCCGATCAGATCGGCCAGGGTTTGCTTGCGCAGCAGAATGGCAGCGCCGGTGTCGAAAAACTGTTCGGCGGCCGGGTTGGCGTAGAGGATCTCCTGGTCTTGCTGCCCACCAGCAGGACGGGCATGGGAAGGGCGTTGGCGATCGTGCCGAGCTTCCGACTCGGCAAGGACTGCGTCACGCAATTTCTGGAGAACTCCGGGCAATTAATTGCCTATAATTTAAGCAATGCACTGCATATGACGATATTATAGGCATTAATACCGCAAAGCAACATATATCGCAGTCCGAGCCTCGGCAATGTTAGCCAGGCCACCGGATTTTCAGAGGAGTACCATGTCCCGCATCGCCGTCCTTATTGTTGCCGCCGGAAAAGGCGAGCGCGCCGGGCGGAGCCTGCCCAAACAGTATGAACGCCTGGCCGGCAAACCGATGCTGCGCCGGACGGTGGAGGCCTTCGCGCTCTTCCGCGGCGGCGCGCGTCCAAGTCGTGATCGGGCCGGGACAAGAGGCGATCTGTGCGGCGGCGGCGCTGGCGGGACTGGACCTGCCCGCGCCGGTCATCGGCGGGGCGACCCGCCAGGAATCGGTGCGGCTGGGGCTGGAAGCGCTGGCGCGCGGAGGCGCCCGATTTTGTCCTGATCCATGACGCGGCGCGGCCGCTGGTCTCGCGCCGCGTGATCGGCGCGGTGATCAGCCGCGCTGGAAGCGCGGCGCCGACGGCGCCCTGCCGATGCTGGCGGTCGCCGACACGCTTGCGCCGGCAAGGATGCGGATGGGCGCTGGACCACCGTGCCGCGAGAAGATCTTTACCGGGCCCAGACGCCGCAGGGATTTCGTCTATGCCAACATCCTGAAGGCGCATCGCGATCATGCCGGCCAGGATGTCACCGACGACGTCGCCCTGGCCGAACTGGCGGGGCTGACGGTGCGACATGGTGCAGGGCGAAGAGAAGAACATCGAAGGTGACGACGCAAGGAGGATTTTGCCCTGGCCGAAACGCTGCTGGGCGGCGGCGACGTGCGCACCGCATCCGGCTATGACGTGCATCGTTCACGGACGGCGATCATGTCTGGCTGTGCGGCCTGAAAATTGCCGCACAACCACGGCCTGGAAGGCCATTCCGATGCCGATGTCGGATTGCACGCCCTGACCGACGCGCTGCTGGGCTGCATCGGCGAAGGCGATATCGGCCAGCATTTTCCGCCCAGCGACGAACGCTGGCGCGGCGCGGCGTCCTGGAAATTTCTCGATCATGCCGCCGCGCTGGTGGCGGAAAGGGGCGGCACCATCATCCATTGCGATGTCACCATCATCTGCGAGCGGCCCAAGGTCGGGCCGCACCGCGAGGCGATGCGCGCCCGCATCGCGGAAATCCTGAAGCTCGACAATCGGCGGGTCAGCGTGAAGGCGACCACCACCGAAGGCACTGGGCTTTACCGGCCGCCGCGAAGGCATCGCCGCCCAGGCAATCGCGACCGTGAGGCTTCTCGAGCCATGAAACTGCGCGCCTCCACCCTCGTCGCCTCGGTCTTCGGCATCGGCTATTTCGAGTTTGCTCCCGGCACCATCATGAGCGTCGGTGGCGATGCCGCTGGCGATGTCTGATCACCATGCGGGCGGGGGCGATGAGCGTGCTCGGCGTCAGCCTGATCGTCTTCACCATCGGCATCTGTGCCTGCGCCGATCATGTCGCGCCAGACCGGGCGTCACGACGATCCGTCCGAATGCGTGATCGACGAACTGGCGGGGCAATGGCTGGCCTGCGCCTTTGCCGGGCTGAGCTTCGGCGGGCTGATCCCCGCCGCCCATATCTCCCTGATCGCCTTCGCTTTGGCCTTCGCCTTGTTCCGCCTGTTCGATATCCTGGAAGCCCTGGCCGATGTCGGCGGCGGAAAAGCTGCCGCGGCGGCGTCGGCGTGATGGCTGGACGACATGGTGGCGGGCCTGATGGCCGGTGTCCTGGTCGCCCTCGCCGCGCTATTACTTCCGGATATCTGATGTTCGGCGATGCGCTTCTGCGCCCGCGCCGAACAGTTGCTGGCGGCGGCGCGCGCCAAGAACCTGCAGATCGCCACGGCGGAAAGCTGCACCGGCGGACTGATCGCGGCCCTGCTGACCGAAATTCGCGGGCTCGTCGGATGTCTTCGAGCGCGGCTTCGTCACCTATTCCAATCGAGGCCAAGCCAAGACTGCTGGGCGTGGCCGGCGGCGCTGATCCGCCGAGCATGGCGCGGTATCGGAACCGGTGGCGCCGCGCCATGGCGCATGGGGCGCTGCGAAATTCGCCGGCCCATATCGCGGTCGCCGTCACCGGCATCGCGGGGCCCGGCGGCGGCAGCGAGGAAAAGCCCGTCGGCCTGGTCCATATTGCCGCGGCGCGGGCGGGCGAGCCGGTCCTGCACCGCGAATGCCGCTTCGGCGATATCGGCCGCGGCGAAGTGCGCTGCGCAGGAGTGTCGAGACCGCGCTGGAGCTGCTCGAAGCGCTAGTGTGACGCCGCCAGCTCGTCATGGGCGATCTGCTGCAGCGCATGGGTCTGCGGCCTGGAAAATCCCATATCGTCGGCCACCGTTTCATTGTCGCCCAGCGACAGCGGGTCCCTGCCCGTCAGCTTGCCGAACACCATCAGCGCCTCCAGATAATAGCCATAGTCGCTGGCGTGATAATGGTCCCAGGCCCACAGGTTGATCTTGTCCGCCGCGATGCCGTCATAGGGATTGTCCTCGGCGACGCCGGTATCGATGGCGCGGTTCCAGGCCAGGCCCAGCGGGACCACGCCGGTGGCGTGGGCGGCCTTGGCCGCCTGGGCATAGCCGGCGGCGACGTCGATCCCCATCTGCTGGATCGGCTTGCCGTGCCAGGGCTTGCCGTCGGGATAGGTCTGGTCGGGGCGGCTCCAGGTGGCGTCCAGCCAGATTTCGGCGCGCGGATTCCTGGCGCGGAACATGTCGGTCATCTCCTTGGCGGATTTGACCAGCAGCGCCGGATCGCCGGGATGGGCCTGGTCCAGGGTCGAATAGCCGTGCATCACCACCGCGTCCCAGGGCCTGTCCAGCAGCGCGCGCTTTTCGGCATAGTGGAAATCCAGTCCCTTGCCGCCGACGGTTTCCACGCGACACGTCATAGTCCAGCCCGGCTTCCCTGGTGAACGCCTTGAAGAAGGCGGGCACCCCGCCCACCGTCTTGCCGTTGGCGCCGGGGCCGTTGAGATCGATGACGGTATCGGACCTGTAGTAATGGGCCGGCGAATTGGCGCCGAAGGTGAAGCTGTTGCCGACGAACAGAATCGTCCTGGCCCCGGCCGGCGTGGCCGCCAGCAGAAACGCCAGTCCCAGTGCAATCCTCAGCGTCTTCATTTCTGCGCCTCCAGCGTGTCATGCGCGATCTTCATCAAGGCGTGCGATTGCCCGGGCGAAATGCCCAGCGCCTCGGCGACGCGGTCCTTGCCGTCCAGTTCCAGCGGATCGTGACCGGTGATCTTGCCGAAATCCAGCAGGGCCTCGAGGTAATAGCCATAGGCGCTGCCGTGATAGTGGTCATAGGCCCACAGATCGATCTTGTTCGCGTCCAGCCCGTCATAGGGATTGGCGTCGGCCACGCCGGTATCGATGGCCCGGTTCCAGGCCAGTCCCACCGGCACGATGCCGGCATAGCGCGGTTCTTCCCGGACCGCCTGCGCATAGGCGGCCTGGACATCCTTGCCCATCTGCTGAATGGGTTTGCCCTTCCAGGGCGACGTCGCCGTGTCGGGATAGACCTGGTCGGCGCGGCTCCAGGTGGCGAAGAGATAGAGCTTGGCCTCAGGATTGGCCTTCAGGAACATGGCGGCGATGCGCTTGGACGAAGACAGCAGCAGCGTGGGGTCGCCGGGATGGGCCTGGTCCAGCGTGGAGAAGCCGTGCATCACCACCACGTCCCAGGGCTTGTTCGATCCTGGCCAGGGTTTCGGGCACGGTGAACCAGTATTCCAGGCCCTTGCCGCCCACCAGTTCGGAGCTGACGTCGTAATCGTTGAGCCCCACCTCGAGCGTGAACTGCTTGAAGATCGCCGGCACGCCGCCATAGGTCTCGCCGTTAACGGCCAGGGCCGTTCAGGTCCTTCACCAGTTCGGGATGGTAGTGCTGGGCGGCGCTATGGGCGCCATAGGTGAAGCTGGAGCCCAGGAACAGGACGGTCTGCGGCCCGGGCCGGCAGGACTGCGAGCAGGCATAGCGCGGCTGCCGCCAGCGGCGCCCGGAACGAGACCATGCAAGCCCTCCCCATATGTTGTTTTGCCGGATTTATAGGCTCAGGAGGCGGTGTGCGAAAGAGCGGCGGCCCGGGCCTCGAAGGCGTCCGTCATTTTGAGCATCACCTTTTCAAATTTGTCGCCCGCCACGGCCGTGCAGCAGGCGGCTCTTGAACTCGAACAGGATGGAAAAGCTGATTTCGCAGCCCGCGTCCCGCTGGGTGAACTGCCAGTGATTTTCCAGCGTCTGGAACGGGCCCTTGATCTGCGCCACATCGATGGGTGCGCGCGCCGGGATCCAGCACGCACCGGCTGGTATAGCGCTCGCGCAAGGCGCGATAGCCCACCGCCATTTCCGCCGTCAGGCCGCCTTCGTGCGCGCGACAGGATGCGCAGCGCCATGCACCCAGGGCAGGAATTCCGGATACTGCTCCACGTCGGCGACCACCGCATACATCAGCGCCGCCGTATAGGGCACGAGGCGGGTTTCGCGGTGGGCGATCAGTCAGCTCTTGGCGGCGCGAGCCGCCTTCAGCTCCGCAAAATCGCTGTCGGCATGATAGGAGGAGCGGGTCAGCGGCGAGGCCGAGACCATCAGGAAGCCCTTGGCGCGGGCCATGCTGTTCCAGGCCGGCGAATTCCTCCGGCGTCCAGAAGCGTTCCAGCCGGGCATGCTTGCGGGTGGGCTGGAGATATTGGCCGATGGTGAGGAAATCGACCTTCGCCGCCCGCAGATCGTCCATCACCTGCATGATCTCCTCGCGGCTTTCGCCCAGGCCCACCATCAGCCCCGACTTGGTGAAGCCCTGGGGCATCAGTTCCTTGGCGCGCTCCAACAGGCGCAGCGAGGCGAAATAGCGCGCGCCGGGCCGCACGCGTCAGATAAAGCCGCGGCACGGTTTCCAGATTGTGATTGAACACTTCGGGCCGCGCCGCCATCACCATCTCGATGGCGCCGTCCTTGCGCAGGAAATCCGGCGTCAGCACTTCCACGCTGGTGCCGGGGCTCATCGCATGAATGGCGTCGATCACGTCCGGCGAAATGCCGCGCGCCGCCATCGGCCAGATCGTCGCGGTCCACCGAGGTGATCACCACATGGCGCCAGGCCCAGTGTCTTGACCGCCGGCGCGACATTGGCCGGGCTCCTCGGCGTCCAGCGCGCCGGGCAACCCGGTCTTGACGTTGCAGAAGGCGCAGGCGCGGGTGCAGGTGTCGCCCATGATCATCATGGTGGCGTGGCGCTTGGTCCAGCATTCGCCGATATTGGGACAGGCCGCCTCCTCGCAGACCGTGTGCAGCTTGTTGGCGCGCACGATCTCGCGGGTGGCCGGCATATTCCTTGCGACACCGGCGCCTTGACCCGGATCCAGTCCGGCTTGCGCTGGATGTCGTTGTCCGGGCGGTGCGCCTTTTCCGGATGCCGTAACGTGTCGATGACCACTGCCATGAGCGAGATATAGACGCCGGGCGGCTGAAAATCACCACACGCGGCGTCGCGGCTGCCCTGCGTTATGGGAATTTTGTCCTAATGTTATACTTCCCGTACTAGGGACGAAACTAGGGCGCTTCTGCCCTTTTGGCCGTATCTATCGCGTTCAACCAATCTTCCCATTGAGCGATATCCAGCGGCGCTCCCGCTAGGTCGGGAAGTTGCTTTCCGCTCGGCCAAGTCTCCCGGCTTGTCCAGCTCAGCAGGTTAGCCAGTTCTTTGGACTGACACCCGCCGCGCCGCCAAAACGCCTCGATAAAGACGCGCATGACGTCAAAGGCTTCTAATTCAGTTAGGCTGTGCCGCATGGGCTGACCCCACCGGCTTTGGTTGGCGCTTTCGCCTGACATGAATGTGTCTCTCCCCAGAAGCTGGGACAGGGTAGCAGGGCATCAAGACCCGTCATTGGCAATCTCATGGTACGGATTGTATAACATTAGGAATTGTATCCTAGTGTTATACTTCCCGTACCACGGGTCGAGGTTTACCAGCCCTTGAGCCGCCCGGTTGCGAGCATTGGACAACCCATCGCAACAAAGACCGTGACGGCCCAAAGCTCCCAGCCCTTCATACCGAGATGGTTCGCGATCATCCATGTGGCAGCTCCCAGGAGAACGCCGCCCATTCCCCTAATCCCATCAGTCATTTCCGCTCCTTGGATGGTTTGTGTTTCGCGATGCCTTGAAAGAGCGCAGGAATGTTTCTCCGGTCTGCTCGGCTTCAAACTCGTGCGCCGCCGCCATGAACTTTTCGTTTTGCGAGAGCTTGGCGTAATTTTTGGGACGCTTCGCTTTCGGCCTTTCCTATGCAGTTGGAACGATATCCGGTGCGGCAACCGCATTGTTAGGAACCATATCCTAACTGCGATATTTATTGAACGCCCCGCGCGCCCGCGCGTTGGCATTTATATGCCCTTTTCGCGCCGGATCGCTACAATGGAGACATTTCCCACGCAAATGGGCAAACAATCATTTCGGAGCTTTCCATGGCCACCGCGCCTTTCCGTTCCCGCCGACGCGCCGAACACCGCATCACCCTGAGCCCCGCTGTCCGCACCGCCCTCGTCGTGCTGGGTGTGGCGGGCCTGACGGCCCTGGCGGTTGCGGTGGTGGGGCCCCGGCGGCTGGAACGCCAGGTGCTGCGGCCGCTGCGCGGCGCCATCGAACCCCAGGCCGAAAAGCTCTGGGCGGAGTCCCAGCCGCTGCGCGAGCAGATCGCCGGCCTGTTCCGTTCCGCCGCGCCCGGCGGGCGCGAGCGCCTGGTGCGCAATTTCCAAAGCTGGATCGGGCATTTTCGCGCCAGTTGAGGTAAGAGAATTCCGGCAGGTTGCGGAAAAAAGCGTTCATGCCGGAGTTGGGAACACCCAGGCGGGTGCCATTCGATCCCGCCATCGCACAACAGTCGGTTTTCCAGGCGCTGGCCGATGCGCGGGCCGAGCATGGCGGCGGCACGATCGCGCTGGTCGACGGCGAAGAGCGCGCCCTCACCTATGACGAGATGATCCGCGCCAGCTTCGCGCTGGGCTCGGCGCTCAAACGCGGCACCCGCAAGGGCGAAAGCGTCGGCGTGATGCTGCCCACCGGCGCCGGCGCGGCGCTGGCCTTTTTCGCGCTCTCGGCCTTTGGCCGCGTTCCCACCATGCTGAATTTCACCAGCGGGCTGGCCGGTCTCAGCAGCGCCCTGGGTACCGCCCAGGTCAGGCGGGTGGTCACCGCCCGCCGCCTGGTCGAGGTCGCCGGGCTCCAGGAACTGGTGGCGGGGCTGGACGCGCAGATCGTCTATCTGGAGGACGTGCGCAGCAACCTTTCGCTGGCCGACAAGCTGCGGGCGGTGGCGGGCAAGGCTGATGCCGGGCCTTGTCGCGGCGCGGCCCGATCCCGCGTCGCCCGCGGTGATCCTGTTCACCTCCGGCACCGAGGGCGAACCCAAGGGCGTGGCGCTGTCGCATGCCAATATCCTGGCCAATGTGGCCCAGGTGCGCGCCCATATCGATCTTTATGCCGGCGATGTGCTGTTCAATCCCCTGCCGGTGTTCCACTGCTTCGGCCTGACCGTGGGAACCATCCTGCCGCTGATCGCCGGGGTGAAGGTGGTGTGCCATCCCACGCCGCTGCAGCCCAAGGAGATCGTGCGCCGCATCCGCCGCCATGGCGCCACCATTCTGCTGTCCACCGACACCTTCATCAACCAATATGCCCGCGCCAGCGATACCGGCGAGCTGGACAGCCTGCGCATGGCGGTGTGCGGCGCCGAGCGGCTGCGCGACGAGACCCGCGCCTTTCTGCGCAAGAAATCCAGCGTGACCCTGCTGGAAGGTTATGGCGTCACCGAGGCCGCCCCGGTGATCGCGGCCAACCAGCTCGAGGCCAATCATCCGGGCACCGTGGGCCGGCTGATGGCGGGCATGCAGGCGCGGCTGGAGCCGGTGGAAGGCATTCCGGGCGCCGGCCAGCTGCTTGTGCAGCGGCCCCAACGTCATGCTGGGCTATATCAGGCCCGACGCGCCCGGCAAGATCGATCCGCCGCCCGACGGCTGGTACGATACCGGCGACGTCGTCGCGATCGACGCGGACGGCTTCATCGCCATTCGCGGCCGCCTCAAGCGCTTCGCCAAGATCGGCGGCGAGACGGTGTCCCTGGCGGTGGTGGAGAACATCGCCGCGCGCTGTGGCCCGACAATGCCCATGCCGCGGTCGCGATGCCGGACGGGCGCAAGGGCGAGCAGATCGTGCTGGTCACCGCCGCGCCCGAGGCCTGCCGGGTGGACCTGGTGGGCTGGGCCCAGAATCACGGCGTCACCGAACTGGCCGTGCCCCGGCGCATCATCCTGGTGGAGGCGATCCCGGTGCTGGCGACCGGCAAGACCGATTATGTGTCGGTGCAGAAAATCGCCGAGGCGGAGCAGTCCTGCGCTGCGCCGCGATAGCGCCTGATGCGGCTCGTTATCCTAAAACATCGTAATGTCAGACGCTTAAGGTATATCGCTAATCCCGTACATCAACGATAACGGCGTCTAGAATTCCGCTTCCAGCTCTTCGATCCCGGCGCGCTCGCTCTTGGCGGCCTCGATCCATTCGATCATGTCGGGCAGAGTCAGGATGGTCTCGCAATAATCGGCGCTCTGGCGGTCGAGCTTGACGTCGTAGGTCTGAAAGCGCGTCGTCACCGGCGCATACATCGCATCGGCCAGGGTCGGTGTGGCGCCGAACAGATAGGGCCCGCCATGGAGGCCCAGGCATTCGCGCCAGATCGCGGTGACGCGCTCGATATCGGCCTGCGCCGCCGCCCAGATCTTGAAGCCCTTGTAATGGGCCTTCAGATTCATCGGCAGCGCCGAACGCAGATTGGCAAAGCCGGAATGCATTTCGCCGGAAATGGAACGGCAGTGGCTGCGCGCCGCGGTCGCGCCCGGCAGCAACCCGGCCTGCGGGAAAACCTCATTGAGATATTCGGCGATCGCCAGCGTATCCCACACCTTGACGCCATTGTGGGTCAGGCACGGCACCAGGAAGGACGGCGACAGCAGCAGCAATTCGGCGCGCGCCAAGGGATCGTCGCTGGACAGCAGTTCTTCCTTGAAGTCCAGCCCCGCCATCCGGCAGAGCAACCAGCCGCGCAGCGACCAGGACGAATAGTTCTTGCTGGAGATCGTCAGAACAGCGCCGCTCATATTCACGAGTTTTCAGCGAATTTGGCGCGTTGACAAGCATTATTTTGCATTGCAGCATCACCATCTGGAGTACGGTGAGACCAAAGCGGAATCCTGAGCGATTCCATGGGGCTTGTGAGCGGATGTTGTACGACGCCTATCAGGCCCAGCAGGACTTTCTCGCGCCGATGCGCGCGGGCGCGGACCTGTTTCAGGCCGCCTTCAGCGACACGGCCCTGGGGCCGGCGGCCAACTACCTGTTCCGCAGCTTTGCCGCCGGGGCCGAAATCGCCTCGCGCTCGCAGATGATTCACGAGCGTCCCGCCTTTGACATCCAAAGCGTCATGGTGGCGGGCAGCGCGGTCGGCGTCAGCGAAGAGGTGGCGCTGGAAATGCCGTTCGGCAACCTGGTGCATTTTCGCAAGGAAGGCGACCCCAACCAGCCCAAGCGTGCTGCTGGCGGCGCCGATGGCCGGCCATTTCCCCACCCTGCTGCGCCAGCACCGCCCTGACCCTGCTGGCGGATCACGATGTCTATATCACCGACTGGAAAAGCGGCCGCGACGTGCCGCTGTCCGAGGGCCGCTTCGGCACCGACGAATATATCGATCACCTGATCGCGCCTTTTTCGAGCATATCGGCCCGGGCGCGCACGGCATGGCGGTGTGCCAGCCCTGCCCCTCCATGCTGGCGACCACCGCGCTGATGGCCGAGGACGGTTCACCCGCCACGCCCAGGAGCCTGACCCTGATGGCGGGGCCGGTGGACACCTGCATCAATCCCACAAGGGTCAACAAGCTGGCGAACGAGAATCCGGTGGAATGGTTCGAGCGGAACCTGATCACCACGGTGCCGCGCCGCTATGCCGGCGCGCGACCGGCGCGTCTATCCCGGTTTCCTGCAGCTTTCGGCCTTCATCACCATGAACCTGTCGCGTCATGTGCGCGCCCATATGGACCTGTTCAGCCATATCCTGAAGGGCGAGATCGCCAAGGCCGACGCCAACCGCAAATTCTACGACGAGTATTTCTCGATCGCCGACCTGCCCGGCGAATTCTATCTGGAGACGGTGCGCAAGGTGTTTCAGGAGCATCACCTGGCCGCGCGGCATCTATACCTACCGCAACCGCCGGATCGATCCGCGCGTCATTCGCAAGACCTCACTGCTGACGGTGGAAGGCGAACGCGACGATATCTGCGGCCTGGGCCAGACCATGGCGGCGCAGGATCTGTGTTCCAGCATCAAGCCGTTTCGCAGAAAGCACTATGTCCAGGCCGGCGTCGGCCATTACGGCGTGTTCTCCGGCCGGCGCTGGCAGACGCAGATCTATCCCAATGTGCGCAACATGATCTATGCGTCGCACTGATCATTTCAGCGTGTTGTTGAGCAGCCAGGCCAGCCGCACCCCTGCCCGGGCCAGTTGCAGGCCCGCCAGCGGCGCCTGCCGGCGCGCATAATCGGGCGGCAGCCGCACGGAGATTCGCCCCTCCAGAGGCGGATAGATGCGGGTGCGCGCGATGGCATGGGCCTCCTCGGCCCAGCCGGCGGGCGTGCCGCGCGCCCAGGCCCGGCGCGCTTGCGGCGCATAGGCGCGCTCCATGCCGTCGGCGGCGGCGGCGGAATCCGGTCCCCAGGCCGCGACGACATCGCCGTCCCAGATGCTGTGCAGGTTGGTGCGGTCGCGTCCCAAGGTGACGCGCACCGCGTTGCCGCCCTTGTCGTCATTGTCCTCGGCATGCAGCGGCTGGTGCACGTCGGCGACGAAATGGACCAGGAAACGCAGCGCCTCGGCGCGCACATGATCGCCCAGCCTGCGATTTGCCAGGATGCGCAGGTCGTTTTCGATCTGGGCGACGACGCAATCGCGGGCCGGGCAGTCACGCCCCGAATCGTAGCGCGAGGCTTGCAGGGGAATATCGACATAGTGCCAGGATCCGGTCTCCGGCCGCTGGTCGCGGATCTCGTCGGCCCAGTTGGACTCGTGCACCATTATTATCGGCGCGCCCAGCAGATGGGCGACCTGGGCCCGCGCCGCGGCGGACAGGTGCCGCTCCGCGATCAGGGCCGCGATCTCATGGCCCTCGCTTCCCCACGCCCAGGCGGGCGCGGGCAATGCCAGGGCGGCCAGCAAAAGGAACCTTTTAAGATGTCTAAAATACAATCGGAACAATCTGTTGGATGGCATTTGTGGGTTGACCGCCTGCGGGGTGTGTCGGTTATATGGCATCGGCAGTGCGTCGGCACGGGCGCCAATACCGGATTGGATTGAAGGGGCAAATCGTCGAGGGGGCCGCCGGGATTCGACGAAATCGCCGTTCAACGACATAGGGAGCCGCTTTGAGTCTCGACAGCCGCGAAATCCGCGACCTCACCCGCCTTGCGCCGCTCGCCGCCCGCCTGCGCCGCGGCCTGGACGGCGCCGGCGCCGCCATGGCCACCACCGACGGCCGCTGGGCGCTGGTATCGACGTCGCTGACCGCACTGGTAGCGGGCGCCATCGCCTGGATGGCGGTCGGGATGATGCCGGTCGGCCATCCGCTGGTGGCACCGGGCCGTTCGTTCCTGCCTTACGCGCTGTTCATGAAGCTGATCCGCGCCAGCGAGCCGCAATATGCCAGCGACAATGCGGATAATGCCAATCCCAGTCCGGGCGTGGAAAGCCGCACGGTGACGCTGGATTCGGGCGATACCCTGGCCGGCACGCTCCAGGATGTCGGCATTTCCGCGGCCGACGCCAATGCCGTGGTGGCCGCCATGGGCAAGGATTTCGACCCCCGCGCGATCCGGGCGGGACAGAGTTTCGACCTCACCTATTCGGTCGCCACCATCGATGCGACGGGTGCCGCCCCGGCTGCGCCGCGCGCCGCCACCACCACGGTGATGGTCAATCGCAAGCCGGTGGTGGTGCCGATGGACGCGGACGTGGACGACAATAGCGACGCGACGGAAGAGGATCTCGCAGCCCATCACGCGCCTGCTTTCGCTTCACTTCTCCCCCTCCATCGAGCAGGAAATGACCGTCACCCGCACCACGGACGGTTCCTTCACCGCCGACCTGGTGAAGAAGGAATTGCAGGTTCACCATCATCGCGCCGGCGGCACCATCGATTCGAGCCTGTATCTGGCCGCCATGCAGGCGGGCATTCCCGCCGATGTGGTGGTGGATATGATCCACATGTTCTCCTACAAGGTGGACTTCCAGCGCGACCTGCATCCCGGCGACAAGTTCGAGGTCTATTACGACTATTACTACACGCCGGACGGAACGCCCGCGAAGTACGGCGCAATCAGCTATGCGATGATGACCCTGAGCGGCACGCAAATTCCCATGTACCGTTTCCAGCCCAACCCGTCGGACCCGCCGGAATATTTCGACAGCAAGGGCGAAAGCGCCAAGGGCCTGCTGATGAAGACGCCGGTGGACGGCGCGCGCATTTCATCGGGCTTCGGTTCGCGCTTCCATCCCATTCTCGGTTATACCCGCATGCACAAGGGCGTGGATTTCGCGGTTCCCACCGGCACGCCGGTGATGGCGGCCGGCGCCGGCGTCATTCAGTTCATGGGCCGGGCCCGGGGATACGGCAATTTCGTCAAGATCAGTCACGGCAACGGTTATTCCACCGACTATGGCCATCTGTCGCGTTTCGCGCCCGGCATGCGCCGGGGCATGCGCGTGCGGCAGGGCCAGGTCTTCGCCTATAGCGGCATGACGGGCATGGCCACCGGTCCGCACCTGCATTACGAGATTCTGGTCAACAATGTGCAGGTCAATCCGCTGAAAGTGAAAATGGCGCAGGGCCGCCGGTTGATCGGCAGGGTGTTGCGCGCCTTCCAGGAGAAACGGCTGCAGATCGACAATATGGTCGCCACCACCGCGCTGGAGACCAAGGTCGCCGACAACGCCACCGACCTGCGGCAAGCCAAGGCGAAATAGCAACTTTTGCCGCCGTCTGGCATTGTGTTCCCTACAAAGGGTGCACAAAATGTTGATTCAAGGCGGCTACGACATCGTATTTCAATGCACGGCGGCGACGCCGATGCTGCTGCAGGTGCATCTGCGCCCGGAATTGCGCCAAAGATTGGCGACGCCGGAACAATTCTGGGTCGATCCCGACGTCCCGTATCGCACCTATACCGACGATTTCGGCAATATCTGCACCCGGCTGGTGGCGCCGGCGGGCGCCCTGAAACTGTCCAACCGCTTCGTCATTCATGACAATGGCGCGCCCGATGCCGTGCCGGTCAATGCGTGGCAGATGGAGGTGGACGCGCTGCCGGATGCCGTCCTTGTCTATTTATTGGGCAGCCGCTACTGCGATACGGACAAGCTGGCGACCCTGGCGTGGAAGCAGTTCGGAAACACCCAACTCGGCTATCCGAGGGTACAGGCGATTTTCGACTATGTGCATGAACGCATCACTTTCGGCTACCAGCATGCCCGCGCGGACCGCACCGCCTCGGAAAGCCATGCCGAACGCAAGGGCGTGTGCCGGGATTTCGCGCATCTGGCGATCACCCTGTGTCGCTGCATGAATATTCCGGCGCGCTATTGCACCGGCTATCTGGGCGACATCGGCGTGCCGCCGGACCCGTCACCGATGGACTTCAGCGCCTGGCTGGAGGTCTATCTGGGCGGCGCCTGGCACACCATGGACGCGCGCCACAATAGGCCGCGCATCGGCCGGCTGCTGGTGGCGCGCGGGCGTGACGCCACCGATGCCGCCATCAGCACGGCTTTCGGCAATGCCGACCTGAAGCGGTTCGACATTTTCACCTTCGAGAAGACCGCGGCCTAGTTCAGGGTCGCGCCGCTGGGCGCGGTCTCCGCCAGTTCATCGGCATTCGCGGCGAACTCCTTGCCGTCGATGGTCAGGCCGGTCTTGCTGGCGCCCACCTTCACCATCGCGCCGTCCGCGATCCTGCCCTCCAGGATCATCTGGGCCAGCGGGTCCTGCAACCGGCGCTGGATGACGCGCTTGAGGGGGCGGGCGCCATAGACCGGATCGTAGCCGGCATTGCCCAGCCAGTGCCGCGCCTTGTCATCCAGGGTGATGGCGATCTTGCGGTCGGCCAGCAGCTTGTCCAGGCGGCCGATCTGGATGTCGACGATCTTGTCCATGTTGGTTCGCGTCAGGCGGTGGAACAGGATGATCTCGTCCAGCCGGTTGAGAAATTCGGGCCGGAAGTGCGAACGCACGGCCTGCATCACCTGCGCCCGGGCATGGGTTTGATCGCCTTCCTGGCCCAGGAACTCGGTGCCCAGATTGGAAGTCAGGATGATGACGGTGTTGCGGAAGTCCACGGTGCGGCCCTGGCCATCGGTCAGCCGGCCGTCGTCCAGCACCTGCAGCAGCACATTGAAGACATCGGGATGGGCCTTTTCGACCTCGTCGAACAGGATCACCTGATAGGGGCGCCGGCGCACCGCCTCGGTCAGTACACCGCCCTCCTCATAGCCGACATAGCCCGGGGGCGCGCCGATCAGCCGCGCCACGGCATGCTTTTCCATGAATTCGCTCATGTCGATGCGCACCATGGCGGTGTCGTCGTCGAACAGGAAAGCGGCCAGCGCCTTGGTCAGTTCGGTCTTGCCCACGCCCGTGGGGCCCAGGAACAGGAAGCTGCCGATCGGCCGGTTGGGGTCCTGCAGGCCGGCGCGGGCGCGGCGCACCGCATTGGAGATGGCGCGCACCGCCTGGTCCTGGCCAACCACGCGCTTTTCCAGGTCGGCTTCCATGTGCAGCAGCTTTTCGCGCTCGCCTTCCAGCATCTTGTCGACGGGAATGCCGGTCCAGCGCGAGACCACGCCGGCGATATGCTCGGCGGTTACCGCCTCGCCCGACAATTCGGCGTCCTTGCTTTCCTCGATGGCCTTGAGCTTGCGCTCCAGGTCGGGGATGACGCCATAAGTGAGTTCGCCGGCGCGGGCGAAATCGCCCTTGCGCTGCGCCACTTCGACTTCCTGCCGGGCCGCGTCCAGTTTTTCCTTGAGGCTCTGCACATCGGCAACGGATTTCTTTTCTTCCAGCCATTTGGCGGTCAGGGCGGCGGAATCCTCCTCCAGGTCGCCCAGCTCTTTTTCCAGCGTCGCGAGCCGGTCGCGGCTGGCCTTGTCGGTTTCCTTCCTCAGCGCTTCGCGCTCGATCTTGAGCTGCATGATGCGGCGGTCCAGCTCGTCCAGTTTTTCCGGCTTGGAATCGATCTGCATGCGCAGCCGCGAACCCGCCTCGTCCATCAGGTCGATGGCCTTGTCGGGCAGGAAACGGTCGGTGATGTAGCGGTTGGACAGGGTCGCCGCCGCCACGATGGCGCTGTCGGTGATGCGCACGCCATGATGGAGCTCGTACTTCTCCTTCAGGCCGCGCAGGATGGAGATGGTGTCCTCGACCGTCGGCTCGCCCACGAACACCGCCTGGAAGCGCCGCGCCAGGGCGGCGTCCTTCTCCACATATTTGCGGTATTCGTCCAGGGTGGTGGCGCCGATGCAATGCAGTTCGCCGCGCGCCAGGGCCGGTTTGATCAGGTTGGAGGCGTCCATCGCGCCGTCGGCCTTGCCCGCTCCCACAAGGGTGTGCATCTCGTCGATGAACAGGATGATCTCGCCATGGGCGCCGGTGACTTCATTCAGCACCGCCTTCAACCGTTCCTCGAAATCGCCGCGGAACTTGGCCCCGGCGATCAGCGCGCCCATGTCCAGCGCCATCAGCTTGCGGTCGCGCAGGCTTTCGGGCACGTCGCCATTGACGATGCGCAGCGCCAGGCCTTCGGCGATCGCGGTCTTGCCCACCCCCGGCTCGCCGATCAGCACCGGGTTGTTCTTGGTGCGGCGGGAAAGGACCTGGATGGTGCGGCGGATTTCCTCGTCGCGGCCGATCACCGGGTCCAGTTTTCCGGTGCGGGCCAGCTCGGTGAGGTCGCGGGCATATTTCTTGAGCGCGTCATAGGCATTCTCGGCCGTGGCGCTGTCGGCGGTGCGGCCCTTGCGCAAGTTCGCGATCGCCGTGTTCAGGCCCTGGGCGGTGACGCCGGCATCCTTGAGAATTTTCGCCGCATCCGTGCCGGTGGCCAGCACCAGCGCCAGCAGCAGATACTCGGCGGTGACGAAGCAGTCGCCGGCCTTTTTCGCCGCCTGCTCGGCATTGTCCAGCAGCCTGGCGGTTTCCTGGGCCAGATAGACCTGCCCCGAGCCGCCCTGCACTTTCGGCAGTTTCTTCAGGGCGGCTTCCGTGGCCGTGCGCGCCTGGGCGTCGCGGCCGCCGCTGGCGGTAATCAGGCGCGCCGACAGGCCTTCCTCATCGTCCAGAAGGACCTTCAGAAGATGCTCAGGGACAAATTGCTGGTTGCCCTCGCGCAGGGCCAGGCTCTGGGCCGATTGAATGAAACCGCGCGCCCGCTCGGTGAATTTCTCGATATCCATGCTCTCTCCCGGTCGGCCCCTTTGCTATTGCGGCGGCGGACCACGCAACGGCCCGCGAAAGGCACCGTTCCAAATCGATATGGGAATGGGGAACCGGGCCTGCAAGAGCCAGTCTGCTCAGGCACTCGACACCCGTCCATGCGCTGGATCAAGGCCTTGGCGGCGGACGCTAGGAAGCTTCGGCTTCCTCGCCCTCTTCCTCGGCCGCGGTTTCGGCCTGGGGGGAGGGAGCGGCGCCGCCATTGGGTGCCGGCTGGAGCTGGCCCTGCGGCTGCTGGCCATAGGGGCCTTGCGGATTCAGCGTCGCCTGCTGTGCCTGGTACTGGGCCTGCTGGGCGGCCGCGGCGGCCATGATGCGGTAGTAATGCTCCGCATGCTGAAGATAATTTTCGGCCATGATGCGGTCGCCGCCGGAATTGGCGTCGCGGGCCAGCTGCAGATACTTCTCGTAGACATGGCTGGCCGAACCGCGGATCTTGATTTCGGGCCCGGAGGAATCATAGGTGCGGTTGGGATTGAAGCCGCCGCCGCTATTGCTGCTGCCGCCGCCGCCACCGCCGCCACCACCATGTTGCGGCCTGCGGCCGCCTCTACGAGAGCGCTTCACTATAGTCCTTCCCGGCCACCGGGATGAGCGCAACTGGCGCGCATCCTAAACCCGGCCCAATATGGTTCGCTTTAGAGTCCCCTGCCCGGCAGCGGTTTTTTCGCGTTACCGGCCCAGCTTGCGAGCCCGCCATTTGCGGCCCGCACTAGGGATCGTCCCAATCCCTATGACCCGAACCTAGCCGATAGTGCGGGTTTTTCCAAGGAAATCCTTATGGTTTCCGCAGTATGACGCAGCGGGGCATCCCCGACAGGTCGGGGGCTATGCGCAGCAATTCAAGCCCTGCGAACAGGGGCGCCACGGCGCTATGCTGTCCGGCGCCGATTTCCAGCAGGCCATGGCCGCCCTGTCCAAGCAGGTCGGCCAAGCGCCCGGCCAGCGCCCGGTAGGCCGCCAGCCCGTCCGCGCCCCCGTCCAGGGCCTGGCGGGGCTCATATCGGGATACTTCGGGCTGCAGTGATTCGATCTCCGCGACGGGGATATAGGGCGGGTTGGAGAAGACCAGGTCGAAGGGGCCTTCGGCATCTTCCCAGCCCGCCAGCCGAATGCGGGCGCGCGGCCCGATCAGCCGGGCGGCATTGTCCCTGGCCCATCCGAAGGCCTGGGGCGAGGACTCAAAGCCAATGCCGGTGGCGTTTGGAAACTCCTTGAGGGCCGCGACCAGAATGGCGCCGCAGCCGGTGCCCAGGTCGGCGATTTGCAATGGCGCGGAGCGGTCGGGCACGATCCGCAGCGCTTCCTCGATCAGGGTTTCGGTATCGGGGCGCGGCACCAGCACGCCCGGTCCGACCGCGAAATCCAGGCTCCAGAATTCGCGGTGCCCGGTGATATAGGCCGCCGGTTCGCGGGCCGCGCGGCGTTTCACAAACAGGGCGAAGCGGCCCTGCTGTTCGGGCGCAAGATCGCGCAGCATCAAGGTCTCGTCGCGGCCGGTCCCCAGCGCGGCCGCCAGCAGCAACCGCGCCTCGCCGCGCGGGTTTTCGATGCCCGCCGCGGCCAGCAGACGCGTGGCTTCGTCCAGGGTCACCCACGTCCCCCTGTCAAGAGTTTGCCGCTTCGAATTCCGCCAGGCGGTCGGCCTGGTCCTGCGCCACCAGCGCGTCCACGATCTCGCCCAGCTCGTCGCCGGCGATGATACGCGCAAGGTTGTAGAGCGTCAGGTTGATGCGGTGGTCGGTGACGCGCCCTTGCGGAAAATTATAGGTGCGGATGCGTTCGCTGCGGTCGCCGCTTCCCACCAGGCTCTTGCGCTCCGACGCACGCTCGGCGTCCACGCGCTTGCGTTCGGCGTCATAGATCTTGGCCTTCAGCAAGTTCATGGCCTTGGCCTTGTTCTTGTGCTGGGATTTTTCCTCCTGCATCGCCACCACCGTGTCGGTCGGAAGGTGGGTGATGCGCACCGCGCTGTCGGTCTTGTTGACATGCTGGCCGCCGGCGCCCTGCGCCCGGTAGGTGTCGATGCGCAGATCCTTGTCGTGGATCACGATGTCCACATCCTCGGCTTCCGGCAGCACCGCCACGGTCGCCGCGGAGGTGTGGATGCGGCCCTGGGTTTCGGTGGCGGGCACGCGCTGCACCCGGTGCACGCCGCTTTCGAATTTGAGCTTGGCATAGACGCCGCGCCCCACCACTTCCAGGATGGCGTCCTTGAAGCCGCCAAGGTCGCTTTCCGACAGCGACAGGATCTCGGTCTTCCAGCCCTGCAGGCTGCAATAGCGCTGGTACATGCCCAGCAGGTCGCCGGCGAACAGCGCGGCCTCGTCGCCGCCGGTGCCGGCGCGGATTTCCACGATCGCCGAGGAATCATCGGCGGCGTCGCGCGGCAGCAGCGCGACGCGCAGGTCGCGGTCGAGCTGTTCCAGCCTTTCCTTCAGCTCGGCCCGTTCGGTCTCGGCCATGCTGCGCATCTCGCCGTCGGTGGCGGGATCGGCGATCATGGCCTCGGCTTCTTCATAGCCTTGCTGGGCGGCGCGGTAGGCACGCACCGTCTCGATCACCGGCGACAGCTCGGCATGCTCGCGGCTGAGCTTGACGAAAGCAGCCCCCGATGCGCCCGACGCCACTTCGCTTTCGATGGCGGAAAAACGGTCGAGCAGCCGTTCGAGTTTGGCGGACAGGAATCATGGAAGACGGGCGGCTACTGCGCGGCTTCGAGGCGGGCTTTCTGCGGCTTCGCCGTTGCGCTGCGCCTCGATCTCGGCGGCCTTCTTCTCGCAAAGCTCGACGACATGGTCGACCAGGCTCTCGTTGTCCAGCTTGTAGGCCGGCTTGCCGTTCAGATAGATCATGCCATGGCCCTTGCCGGCGCCGCCGCCGGTGAAGGCGAGATCGGTCTCGCGCGCCTCGCCCGGCCCGTTGACCACGCAGCCGATGATCGACAGCGACATGGGCGTGGCGATGTGTTTCAGCCGGTCTTCCAGCGTCCTGACGGTGTCGATCACGTTGAAGCCCTGGCGGGCGCAGGACGGGCAGGAGACGATGTTGACGCCGCGATGGCGCAGGTTCAGCGACTTGAGAATGTCGAAGCCGACGCGCACCTCTTCCACCGGGTCGGCGACGAGCGAGACGCGGATGGTGTCGCCGATGCCGCTCCACAACAGCATGCCCATGCCGATGGAGGATTTGACCGTGCCGGAGATCATGCCGCCGGCTTCGGTGATGCCGACATGCAGCGGGCAGTCGATCGCTTCCGACAAGCGCCTGATAGGCGGCCACCGCCAGGAACGGGTCGGACGCCTTCACCGAAATCTTGTATTCGCGGAAATCCAGGTCATCGAGAATCTTGGCGTGGTTGAGCGCGCTTTCCACCATCGCTTCGGGGCACGGCTCGCCATATTTTTCCAGCAGGTCCGTTTCCAGCGACCCGGCATTGACGCCGATGCGCATGGAGCAGCCATGATCCTTGGCGGCCTGCACCACTTCGCTTGCACGCGTGCCGCGCTGCCGATATTGCCGGGATTGATGCGCAGGCAGGCCGCGCCCGCCTCCGCCGCCTCGATGGCGCGCTTGTAGTGGAAATGGATGTCGGCCACGACCGGGAATGGCGGCGGCCTTGGTGATCGCCTTCATCGCCTTGGTGGCGTCCTCGTCCGGGCAGGAGACGCGCACGATGTCGGCGCCGGCCTCCTCGATGCCGCGAATCTGCTCGATGGTGGCGCGCGCATCCGAGGTGATGGTGTTGGTCATGGTCTGCACGCTGATCGGCGCGTCGCCGCCGACCGGCACCTTGCCGACCATGATCTGGCGCGACTTGCGCCGGTGGATGTCGCGATAGGCGCGAATGCTCATTCTCAGTCCTTAGCGAGTATTGAAATGGTCTGCCAGCGCCTGCGGATCGAGCGGCAAAACGGCGGCAGACCTTCTGTCTGCCCGCCGGCCCGGCCCATGGGAACTGCCCGTCCAGCACCACCTCGCACCGCGCCCGCGTCATCGGTCGCCAGGGTCAGGCCGGCGTGTTCGGAACCTGATAGCTGTCGCCCGGCTTCAGGTCGCGATTGAGGAAAAGCTGTGCCTTCGGGGCCCTGCACCGACAAGGTGGGATCGCGCGCGCACCCGCAGTACCACGCGGGGATTGCGGTTCATGCGCGCCATAGAGCCGGCCCGGTCCGCTGGCGGCAGCGCCGGCACGGCAGCCTCGGGAGCGGCGGTCGGCGGCGCCGCGGAAATTGGCGTCGCCTGGGTGGCCGGGGTCCTGGAACCGGCGGCCGGCGGCGGGGTGGCCGCTTCCGGTTGTTCGCCTGGGGCGGCGCCATCGATGACGGTGGGCGAATTGGCGGCAGGGGACGGGACAGCCGTCTGCGGCGGCACCACTACCGGGGTGGGCGCGGGCTTGGCGGCGGGCCTGGGGGTATTGAGGACGGCGGCGGGCGGGACCGGCTGGCTGGAATCGCCGCTGGACGACAGAAGGTGCCATGCGCCGTAGACCAGCAGGATCGCCACCGCGCCGGCGACAAGGCGCCAGCCCTGCGGCAGGCGGCGTTCGTCGTGGTCGAGAGCCATCGGTTCGCGCACCTGCTCGTCGTCGCGCCCGGCAATTTCCCGCTTGAAGCGCTCGACGAACTGCGCCGACATCCAGGCCGAGATGACGGGCATAGGAGCGTATGAAGCCGATCGCATAGGTCCTGCCCGGCAGGTCTTCCAGCCGGTCTTCTTCCAGGGCCTCCAGATGGTCCTTGCGGATTTTGAGGGCCCTGCGAAACCTGGGCGATTTCGTCGCCGCGGCGCAGCCGCGCCGCGCGCAGGTCCTGGCCCACGGTTTCCAGCGGCGCTTCGCTGTCGCCGGAAATCTCGCGCAGATGGATGCGGCGGTGCTTCAGGCCATCCATGTTTCCACTGCCGCCATTCTTCACGGGAATCTGCGTAATTTTTGCCATAGGACCGTTCAAACCACACCCGTCCCCAAAATATCCAAAATGAGGCCTGGCGCGGCTAAATATTTGTGACGCTTACCTTATCCGAATACGGGCGGGGGGAACAACCATTACGCCGCAAAAAGTCCCCGTGGGCCGGCCTGCCCCGGCGAAAAGCCCTATTTCAGGACAATTCCCGCGCTCGGCGGCGAAGGCCGAGAGCCGGGTCCGCAAGGAATGATCGGTCCGGCCGCACAGCCTGTCCACGAAGGCCGACACCTCCCCCAGGTGCAGGCTGCGGATCATCATCTTGACCGGGCCGATCCTGGCCGGCTGCATGGACAGGGTGCGCATGCCCAGACCCATCAGCGCCATGGCGTCCAGCGGCCGGCCCGCCATCTCGCCGCACAGCGAAAGGTCGCCGCGAGCTCTCCGCCGCGCTGTTCACGATCAGCCGGATCAGGGTGAGCGACGCGGGATTGAGCATTGTCGTAGCGCTTGGCGACACGCGCGGATTGGTGCGGTCCACCGCGAAGGCCAGGGACAGAAGATCGTTGGAGCCGATGGAGACAAAATCCGCCGAGCGCATCAGCTGCGGCAGCATGAAGGCCAGCGCCGGCACTTCCAGCATCGCGCCGACCAGAACCTGGGTGGGCCGCGCCATGGTTGAGCAGCCGGGCGCGTTCCAGTCTCGCGGTCGACCAGGGCGCGGCCGCGATTGAATTCGTCCACGTCGCTGACCATGGGCAGCAGGATGCGCAGGGTGCGCCCGCGCGCCGGCATTCAGCAGCGCGCGCACCTGGTAGCGCAGCAAGCGCCGGGCGATCGAGCGCGATGCGGATGGCGCGCCAGCCCAGCGCGGGATTTTCCTCCCGCTCCCAGCGGGCATAGGGCAGCACCTTGTCGCCGCCCAGATCCAGGGTGCGGAACACCACCGGCTTGTCGCCGGCCGCATCCAGGATCTTCCTGTAGAAGGCCGCCTGGTCGGCGAGGCGCGGCATGGTCTCGCCGATCATGAATTGCAGCTCGGTGCGGAACAGGCCGATGCCGTCGGCGCCCGACTCGTCCAGATGCGGCATGTCGAGCTCCAGCCCCGCATTCATCATCAGCTTGATGGCGACGCCGTCGCGGGTGACGGCGGGCAGATCGCGCACCGCCGCGAAGCGCGCCTGGGCCTGGACGCGCAAGGTCGCGCTTGGCCTCGAAGGCCGTCGACGATTTCGCCGGCGGGCCGCAGATGCACCTCGCCGGTCTCGCCATCGACCACGATGGTGTCGCCGCCGCGCGCAGCGTCGGCGATGCCCTCCAGCGACGCCGACCAGGGGCATGCCCATCGAGCGGGCGACGATGGCGACATGGCGTGGTGGAGGCGGCCTCTTCCAGCACCAGAGCCGCCAGCCTGTCGCGGCCATAATCCAGCAGTTCGGCCGGGCCCATGCCGCGCGCCACCAGCACGGCATTGGGCGGCAGGCTGCGGTCGCCTGGCATCCTCGCCGGTCAGGTGGCGCAGCAGCCGCCGGGCCAGATCGTCGAAATCGTGGGCCCGCTCGCGCAGGATGGGATCGCCCAGGCGCTGGACGCGCAGGCGGGTTTCGTCCTGCACGCGTTCGACCGCCGCTTCGGCGGTCAGGCCGGTGCGCACCGCATCGCGCATGCGCTGGCGCCAGCCCTGGTCGTAGGCGAACAGGCGATAGGCCTCGATCACCTCGCGGCCTTCGCCGGTGAGGTCGAGTTCGCTGGAGTCCAGCATCTCGTCCACGGATTCGCGCAAGCGACGCGATGGCGTCTTCCAGCCGCTTCAGTTCCGTCGGCCGGATTGTCGGCGATCATGCGCTCGACCTTGACGCGCGGCTCGTGCAGCACCACGCGGCCGACCGCCACGCCTTCGGACAGCCCGTCGCCGCGAACTTGCGCGGCCGGTCGACGCGCAGCTCCGGCTCGTCCAGTTCGGCGACATTGAAGAATCCGCCCTGCGCCACCACTTCGGCCAGCACCATGGCGACGGTCTGCAGCGCCTCGACTTCCTCCTCGGCATAGATGCGCTCGGCCTTGTTCTGCACCGTCAGCACGCCGAAGACCTGGCCGCCGCGCACGATGGGCACGCCCAGGAAGGACTTGTACGGGTCTTCGCCGGTTTCCGGGCGGTAGGAGAAATGCGGGTCGGCGGGCGCGTCCGACAGGTTCACCGGCTCGGCGGTCTCGCCGACCAGGCCGACCAGGCCCTCGCCCTCCTTCAGCCGGGTGTTGTGGACGGCGCTCGCGGTTGCAGGCCTTCGGTGGCGAACAGTTCCAGCACCTTGCCGGCGCGGCGCAGATAGATCGAGCAGACCTCGGCGACCATGTTGGCGGCGATGACGGTGACCAGCTTGTCCAGCCGCATCTGGGCGCTGGTCTGCTCCGCCATGATCTCGCGCAGGCGGCGCAGCAGTATGCGCGGACCGCCTGCCTGCCAGACGGCATCAGAGGCATTCCCGCAGCTCGCTCATCTTAGGCCGCGTCCAGCTCGTAGGCCGAATGCAGCGCGCGCACCGCCAGCTCGACATATTCCTCGGCGATCAGCACGCTGACCTTGATCTCGGAGGTGGAGATCACCTGGATGTTGATGCCCTTGTCGGACAGGGTGCGGAACATGGTCTGGGCGACGCCGGGATGGGCGCGCATGCCGATGCCGATGATCGAGACCTTGGCGACGTCGGCGTCGTGGGTGACGTCGCGATAGCCGATCGCCTGTGGCGTTGCCTCTCGATGGCCGCCAGGGCGCGGTCCAGCTCGCCGCGGGTGCACGGTGAAGGTCAGGTCGGTCTTCTTGCCGTCCTCCGAGACATTCTGGACGATCATGTCCACATTGACGCCGGCCTCGGCCAGCGGGCCGAAGATCGCGGCGGCGACGCCCGGCCGGTCGGGCACCTTGTGCAGCGTGATCTTGGCTTCGTCGCGGCTATAGGCGATGCCGGTGACCGGTTTCTTTTCCACGATGTCTTCCTCGTCGCAAAGCAGGGTGCCGCCCACGTCGGGCGTCGAAGGTCGAAAGCACGCGGACCGGCACGCGGTGCAGCATGGCGATCTCGACCGAGCGGGTCTGCAGCACCTTGGCGCCCAGCGAGGCCATTTCCAGCATTTCCTCGTAGGCGATCTTCTCCAGCCGCCGCGCCTTGGGAACGATGCGCGGGTCGGTGGTGTAGACCCCGTCCACGTCGGTGTAGATGTCGCAGCGCGTCGGCCTGAGCCCGGCCGCCACCGCCACGGCGATGGTGTCGGAGCCGCCGCGGCCCAGGGTGGAGATGCGCTTGTCCGGCGCGACGCCCTGGAAGCCGGCGACCACCGCGACCTCGCCGCGCTCCATGCGCTCGCTTCATCGCGTCGGCGGGCGATGCCTTCGATGCGGGCCGAGCCGTGCACGGCGCTGGTGTTGATCGGAACCTGCCAGCCCAGCCAGGAGCGCGCCTGCACGCCCATGGCGTTCAGGGCGATGGCCAGCAGCCCGCCGGTCACCTGCTCGCCCGAGGCCACCACGACGTCATATTCGCGCTCGTCCGGCACGCGCCTGGCCACTGGCTTGCGGCTTGTCCGGTTCGGCGCGATCGCGGCCTCGCCGGTCCAGGCCACCAGCTTGTTGGTCTCGCCCGCCATGGCCGAGACCACCACGGCGACCTGGTTGCCGCGGTCGACCTCGCGCTTGCACCAGCGTGGCGACATGGCGGATGCGCTCGAGGTCGGCCACCGAGGTGCCGCCGAATTTCATCACAATCTTCGCCACTGTCTGATCCGTCAACCGGGCTGGATTTGCCGCTGCTTATGCGCGGCGGCCTACGTAGACGGAGGACAGGCTTCGCGCTCAACCCTCGAAACCGGCATGACAGATTCCGCCTCGATAGACCCCGCCGAAGTCGCCAAATTCTCGGCCACTGGCGGCGGAATGGTGGGACCCGGCGGGCAAATTCGCGCCCCTGCACAAGTTCAATCCCGTCCGGCTGGCCTTCATCCGCGGACAGCCGCGCAGCGCATTTCGGCCGGGACCCGGGGCTCATGCGGCCCGTTCGCAGGGCCTCAGCCTGCTGGATATCGGCTGCGGCGGCGGGCTGCTGTCCGAGCCCATGGCGCGGCTGGGCTTTGCGGTGACCGGCGCCGACGCCTCGGAGAAGAATATCGGCACGGCCCGGCCCATGCCGCCGCAGTCGGGCCTGGCCATCGACTACCGCGCCACCACCGCCGAAGCGCTGGTCGCCGCAGGGCGCAGCTTCGACGTGGTCCTGAACATGGAAGTGGTCGAGCATGTCGCCGATCTCGAGGCCTATCTGGCCGCCTGCGCGGCGCTGGTGAAGCCGGGCGGGCTGATGTTCGTCGCCACCCTGAACAGGACCCTCAAGAGCCTGGCCCTGGCCAAGATCGGGGCCGAATATGTGCTGAGCTGGCTGCCGCGCGGCACCCATGACTGGAACCGCTTTGTGACGCCGGCCGAGCTTCGGAGATTACTTGAAGAGTCCGGCCTAACCGTTCTGAAAACTCAGGGAGTTTCGTTCGATCCGCTGGCCTGGGACTGGCGGTTGTCGTTCCGATGTGGACGTGAATTACATGGTCGTGGCCAGCCGCCCGGCTTGAAAGTGGAGCAAAGTCTCAGTTGGCGCTTTCGGGGTCCGGCGGCAGGGGCGCGACATCCACGCCCTCCTCGATCAGTTCCTGGGCTTCCTTGAGGCGTTGCCTCGCCGTAGATGTGCGCGTTCGGGCGCCTCGCCATAATGGATCTTGCGCGCCTCCTCGGCGAATTCGGGGCCGACATAGTCGGCGTTCTCTTCACATATTTGCGCAAGCCGGTGCAAACTGGCGCATCTGGCTTTTCCTGAGGGCATCGGTCGGCGTGTTTTTCCTGGTGCCGCTGACGGCTGGCGCCATGATGGCCTTCTCGACGCGCACCGAATTGCAGGACGGACAACGCAGATGGCCGCTGCGAGCCTGTTCATCGAACGCGGCACTGTCGCGAAACCAGCCTTCGAATTGGTGTCCCTTGTGGCAATGCAGTGCGTAGGCGATCAACAAAAGCTCCTGCGGGTTCGTCTGTAATCTGTATACAGAATTTGCCGCGGTCAGGCCAGTTTCCCCAGGCTCCCGAGTTCCCTCAGGGACCCGCGAAGGCGCGGTCATGCTGCAGGTTGGGTACCCTGGCCCGGGCCTGGCGGGACAATGCCGGGTCGATCTCGGCCAGGATGACACCGGGCTCGGTTCCGCCTTCCGCCAGCACCTCGCCCCAGGGCGCAACGATCAGGCTGTGGCCATAGGTCTTGCGGCCGTTGGCGTGCCGGCCGCCCTGCGCCGGGGCGACGACGAAGGCGCCGTTCTCGATGGCGCGCGCGCGCAGCAGCACATGCCAGTGCGCCTGGCCCGTCGGCACGGTAAAGGCGGAAGGAACGGTGAACAGGAATGCGCCCTTCTGGGCCAGGGTGCGATAGAGAAGCGGGAAGCGCACATCGTAGCAGACGGTCAGCCCGATGCGGCCCCAGGGCGGTATCGGCCAGCACCGCCTCGCCGCCGCCAGCCACGGTGCCGGATTCCCGATAGGCCTCGCCCGAGGGCAGAGTCACATCGAACAGGTGAATCTTGCTATAGCGGGCGGCGATGCCGCCATCGGGTGCGAACAGAAAGGAGCGGTTGGCGGTCTTGCTGTCGCTGACCTTGATCGCCAGCGAACCGATCAGAAGCCAGACTTTCAAGCTCCCGCGCCAGCGCCGAAAAAACCGGCAAGGCCGGATCATGGGCCTCGTCAAAGGACTGCGCCAGCTTGGCGCCGCCGTCGGGCGCCATCAGGGTGGTGTTTTCCGGCGTGGCGATAAAACTGGCGCCCTGGGCGGCCGCTTCGCGCACCAGCCGGACGGTGTCACGGATATTCTCCGCCACATCGTCGCTGGAGCACAGCTGTACGCATGCCGCCTTGAAGCCTGCCATTACGGAACGAGCTTAAGCCTGTCCTTGATCTTGTCCAGACCGGTCCCGGCCGCTTGCACCGCCGGCGCGGCGAGGCCAGGCAGGCCCTGCTTCACGGCGGCTCCCGCCTGGTCCTACTGGATACGGCCCTGGATTTTTTCGAGGCCGGCACGGGTGCAGACTTCGTCCTTGTCGCCGCCCGGCGCGCCCGAGACCGCGAAAACGCCGACCATATCGCTGCCGGCCATGATCGGCACAGCGCCCTGGCGGGCGGTTTCGATCATCGGATTGGCCTTGATCTCGGCCGCCATGGCGGCATCCGTCTTGGCCTTGTCGGCCACTTCGCCGCTGGTCATCTTGTATTTCAGCACCGCCTGGATCTTGCTCATGGCGATGCGCTGGGTGATGGCGGCGGCGCCGTCGTTGGAGATCACCACGATCGGAACGCCCGCGGAGTCGGCGATCATGGCGGTGGTCTTGTAGGTATTGCCCTGGCAGACGCGATTGGCTTCCATCGCCGCTTCCACGGCAAGGGCGGTGGGAATGCCGCGGGCGCGCGGCGGACGCGGCATGCGCATTTCATCGCCGGTGGGCGCGGGCGCGATGGTGGGGGCGGGATTGGCGGGCTGCGCCTGCACCGCGGGCGCGGCAAGCAACAGGGCGACGGAGGCGAGCAGTAACTTCTTCATGGTGGTCCCTTCCCGGTTTGGCATATTTGCGCGGCATATTCCGGTTGCGCGTGGCTTTTGTCCAGTGGGGCCGGGTGTGCGGCTGCGAAGGCTCAGGCCAGCAAGGGGTCGAGTTTGCCGTCCTTTTCCAAGGCATAAAGCTCCTCGCAGCCACCGACATAAGTATCGCCGATGAAGATTTGCGGCACGGAGCGGGCGCCGCCGGTGCGGGTTTCCATCTCCTCGCGGGCACCGGTGTCCATGAAGACGTCGACCTCGTCGATCGCCACGCCCTTTTTCTTGAGCAGCGACTTGGCGCGCACGCAGTAAGAGCAGAAAGGGGTGGTATAGATGCGGGCGGATTTCATGCGCGTTCGTGCCGGATGATGCCCCCTATATAAGCATGTCGGACGCCTTCACAATGCGGGCCAGGACCAGGACATGGACGCGCGCGGCGCCGGCCCGTTTCAGGGCCCGGGCGCAGGAATCGGCCGTCGCGCCGGTGGTCAGCACATCGTCCAGCAGCAGGATGCGCTTTGAGGCGACCGCGGCCGGATCGCGAACCTTGAAGGCCCCCAGCACATTGCGGCGCCTTGCCCGGGCGCCGGTCATGGCGCCCTGGCTGGGGGTGGGACGGCTGCGCGCCAGGGCCAGGGGCGCATAGGCCAGATTCCACTCCCGCGACAGACGCCGCGCCAGTTCGGCCGACTGGTTGTAGCGGCGGCGCCATAGCCGCAAGGGATGCAGCGGCACCGGTATCACCAGGTCGCTGTCTTCCAGCATCGCGCGGCCGGTGCGGCCGAGCCAGCGGGCGAAGCCGGGAACCAGGTCGAGCCGGTCGGCATGCTTGAGCGCCAGGATCGCCGCCCGGCTCTTGTCGTCATAGGCCAGGATGGCGCGGGCGGTATCGAAAGCCGGCGGCCTGGTCAGACAGGCCGCGCACAGCGTATCGCCCTCCAGCGCCACCGCGAACGGCAAGCCGCAGCAACGGCAGCAGGGCCCGTCCAGGAAGGTGATCTGGCTCCAGCAGCCGGCGCAGAATCCGGGCTGGCCCACCTGGGTCCGGCATCCCATGCATAGCGGCGGGAACAGCAGATCCAGGACCGTTTTGGCGACATTTGCGACCATAGAAGCTAGTCTAGCGCCGATGCACGAGGCCCGCCCGCCCCTATTCGATTTTTCCGCAAGCTTGCGCGCGCGCGCCCGCGCCGGGAGGCTGGCCGGCGACCGTTTCCTGTACCAGGCGGCGGCGGACGGGTTGGCCGACCGCCTGCAAGCGGTGACGCGCGCCTTCGCGCGCGGCCTTTTTATCGGCGAGGCGGTGCCCCCCCAGATCGCCGGATTTCGCGCAGTACTGGGTCTGCGGCGATTTCGACGCGCGGGAAATTCTCGCCCCCGAGGGTCCGTTCGACCTGATCGTCAGCCTGTTTTCCCTGCAATGGATAAACGACCTGCCCGGCGCCCTGGTGCAGATCCGCCGCGCCCTCAATCCCGATGGCCTGTTCCTGGGCGCCCTTCTGGGCGGGGGCACGCTGGCCGAACTGCGCGCGGCATTCGCCCATGCCGAAATCGCCACCCGCGGCGGCATCAGCCCGCGCGTGGCGCCCTTCGCGGATGTGCGCGATCTGGGCGGGCTGTTGCAGCGTGCCGGCCTGGCCCTGCCGGTCGCCGATGTCGAGCGGCTGAGCGTGCGCTACCGCGATTTCGCCACCCTCGCCCGCGATCTGCGCGCCCATGGCCTCACCAACGCGATGCGCGCGCGCAGCCGCTCGATGCTGCGTCGCGATACGCTGGCGGCGCTGCTGGACTACTATGCCGAGCATCATGCCGAGAATGGAAAATTGCGGGCGCAGTTTGAGACCCTGTATCTGACCGGCTGGGCGCCGCACCACAGTCAGCCTGTGCCGCTCAGGCCCGGCAGCGCCAAGGCGCGGCTCGCCGCGGCGCTGGGCACCGACGAGCATTCTCTCAAGGAGCGGTAATTACGGGGCCGCGGCGACGGCCGCGTAAAGGGTCGAGGACAGGGTGGTGCCCACCGTGGTGACCGCGGTGATGATCACCAGCGCGACCAGGCCCGCGATCATCGCATATTCGATCGCGGTGGACCCCTTGATTTCGCATGCAAAATTTCTCATAGGAGATCTCGCAGCATGGGGATGAGCGGCAAATCGGCCGCGGGCATGGGATAGTCTTTCATATCCCTGGGGCGCACCCACTTCAGCGCCGCGTGATGCCTCGGTTCCGGCATACCGTCCCAGCGGCGGCAGACATAGAGCGGCATCAGAAGGTGAAACGCGTCGTAGGTATGCGAAGCAAAGGTGTACGGCGCGAGACAGGCCTGCTGCACCGCGATTCCCAGCTCCTCGCCGAGCTCGCGGATCAGCGCGTCTTCCGGACATTCGCCAGTTTCGATCTTGCCGCCTGGAAATTCCCATAACCCCGCCATGCTTTTGCCTTCGGGACGCTGTGCGATAAGCACTCGGCCATCAGCATCCACCAATGCCACCGCAACAACAAGGATCAAGGGTTGCGGTGTGTTCATAATCGCATCACAGGACTAAGCTGGCGTTAAGCGCTATAGTTAGCATGGATTAAAATTACGCGGAATTGCCCCATAGCGGGACAACACAGGAGTGGCAGATGACGACATTCGGCACGGCAAAATGGCAGGGCGGCCTCAAGGACGGCAAGGGGGCGATTTCCACCAAGAGCGGCGCCCTGAGCGAATACCCGTATGGTTTTGCTTCGCGCTTCGAGGGCAAGCCCGGCACCAATCCCGAAGAGCTGATCGGCGCGGCCCATGCCGGTTGTTTCACCATGGCCTTGTCGCTGATCCTGGGAGACGCCGGCTTCACCGCCCAGGAGATGAACACCAAGGCCGAGATCACGCTGGTCAAGCAGGACGACGGCTTTGCCATCACCAAGTCGCACCTGACCTTGCGCGCCAGCATTGCCGGCATCGACAATGCCCGGTTCCAGGAGCTGGCGGGCATGGCCGAAAAGGGCTGCCCGGTGTCCAAGCTGCTGAAGGCGGAAATCACCCTGGACGCAGCCCTGGTTTAGGCACCCGGGCGCGTGCGCGTCCGGGGGCGGCGATCAGGACCGGTAGCTGCCATTGATGTCGATATAGCCGTGGGTGAGGTCGCAGGTCCAAACCCGGCTCGCGCCCTTGCCCAGTCCCAGATCCACCGCGATGTACACCTCGCGGCCCGACACCGCCTTGGTCGCGGCCGCCTCGTTATATTTGGCGGCGCGCATGCCCTTTTCGGCCACGACATGGCCGCCGAAGGAAATCTTCAGCCGGTCGCGGTCCGCCGCCTCGCCCGCCTTGCCCACCGCCATCACGACGCGGCCCCAATTGGCGTCGCTGCCGGCGATGGCGGTCTTGACCAGCGGCGAATTGGCGATCGACAGGCCGATGCGCTTGGCCGCGGCGTCGCTCTCGCGCGCCCGCCACATCGATGCGGATCAGTTTTTGCGCGCCCTCCCCGTCCTTGACCACCTGCAGCGCCAGATCCAGCAGCACGCCGTCCAGGTCGCGGCGAAACGCCGTCAGGCGCTTGTCGCTGGCCTTTGCGATCGGCCGTGTGCTTGCCGCCCTTGCCGGTGGCGAACAGCATCAGCGTGTCGCTGGTGGAGGTATCGGAATCCACGGTAATGGAGTTGAACGATCGGTCCCACGCCGGCGCTCAGGCATTCCTGCAGCACCGACGCGGGCAGGCTGGCATCGGTAAAGACGAAGGCCAGCATGGTCGCCATGTCGGGTGCGATCATGCCCGACCCCTTGGCGATGCCGTTGATGGTCACCTTGACGCCGTCGATCAGGGCGGTGGCGGTGGCCACCTTGGGATAGGTGTCGGTGGTCATGATGGCCTCGGCCGCGGCCCGCCAGTTGCCGGCCGCGCCGCATCTGCCGCCAGTCCGTGCCAGAACCTTGGTGATCTTTTCCGCCGGCAGCGGCTCGCCGATCACGCCGGTCGAGGCCAGGAAGACTTCCCGCGTCCTGCAGCCGACCACGGCGGCCGCTGCCTCGGCAACTGCGCGCACGCCCTCCTGCCCGGCCTTGCCGGTAAAGGCATTGGCATTGCCGCTGTTGACCACCAGCAGCGCGCGCTTCCCCGCCCTTCAGCTTGTCGCCGGCACCACTCCACCGGCGCGGAGGCGGTCTTGGAAGTGGTGAAGACGCCGGCGCACCTGTGTGCCGGGCGCCAGGATCGCCATCAGCACGTCGGTGCGCTGCTGATATTTGCATGCCCGCCTCGCCGGTGGCCAGCCGGACCCCCGCCAGCGGCGGCAGCTTGGGATAGGCTTTGGGCGCCAAAGGTGATATCGGGGACGATACGGCATGGCCGGCCTTCTGGCGTCGGCTTTTGCCATTCTGGCCATGACGTTCCCCCGGACCTGCTGGGCGCGCGGGATAGTGTAAGAAATCCGCCGGTTTGACAAGAGACTGGCGCGTTCTTATCGTCTCCCGCGCGGCCGTCATGCCGGATTTGACGGTTCCGAAGGTCCGGAAGTGGCGCGCCCGCCCTTTTCCGGCCGGATACAGAGGATTTCATGCTGGGTTTCAGCGCGCTCGCCAAACAGCTTTTCGGCTCTGCCAACGAACGCAAAATCAAGCCCTCTGTGGGCACGGTTGCCAAGATCAACGCCCTGGAGCCGCGCTTCCAGGCCATGAGCGGACGACGAATTGCGCGGCCATGACCCCGGCCTTCCGCGAACGGCTGGCAGCGGGGCGAGACCCTGGACGACCTGCTGCCCGAAGCCTTTGCGGTGGTGCGCGAGGCGGCCAAGCGCACCCTGGGCCAGCGCCATTTCGACGTCCAGCTGGTCGGCGGCATGGTGCTGCACGAGGGCAATATCGCCGAAATGAAGACCGGCGAAGGCAAGACCCTGGTCGCCACCCTGCCCGGTCTATCTGAATGCCCTGGCCGGCGAGGGCGTGCATGTGGTGACGGTCAATGACTATCTGGCCAAGCGCGACAGCGAATGGATGGGCCAGATCTACCGCTTCCTGGGCACTGACCGTGGGCTGCATCGTCCACGGCCTGACCGACGAGGAACGCCGCGCGGCCTATGCCGCCGACGTCACCTACGGCACCAACAACGAGTTCGGCTTCGATTATCTGCGCGACAACATGAAATACTACGCTGGACACCATGACCCAGCGCGGCCACGCCTACGCCATCGTCGACGAAGTCGACTCCATCCTGATCGACGAAGCGCGCACGCCGCTGATCATTTCCGGTCCGACCGAAGACCAGACCGAGATGTATATGGCGGTCGACGCCATGATGCCGAACTTGCGCCCGCCTGGCAAGACCAAGGCAAGGCAAGGATCGGTCGAGGACGATCAGGACAAGGGCGATTACGACCTGGACGAAAAAGCCCGCCAGGTGACGCCTGACCGAAACCGGCAACGAGCATATGGTCGAACTGCTGCAAGGCGGCGGGCCTGCTGCGAGAGCGGCGATCTCTACGACACCGAGAACATCACCGTCGTCCATCACGTCAACCAGGCGCTGAAGGCGCACACGCTGTTCCAGAAGGACAAGGACTATATCGTCAAGAACGACCAGGTCATCATCATCGACGAATTCACCGGCCGCATGATGGAAGGCCGCCGCTATTCCGAAGGCCTGCATCAGGCGCTGGAAGCCAAGGAAGGCGTCAGCGTCCAGCCGGAAAACGTCACCCTGGCCTCGATCACCTTCCAGAATTATTTCCGCCTTTACGACAAGCTGGCGGGCATGACCGGCACGGCCATGACCGAAGCCGCCGAATTCATGGACATCTACAAGCTGGATGTGCTGGAAATTCCGACCAACGTGCCGGTCGCGCGCATCGACTATGACGACGAAGTCTATCGCACGCGCCGACGAAAAGAACGACGCCATCGTCAAGCTGATCCAGGAATGCCGCGAGCGCGGCCAGCCGGTGCTGGTGGGCACCACCTCGATCGAGAAGTCCGAAGCAGCTTTCCGACCTGCTGAAGAAGCGCAAGATCCAGCATAACGTGCTGAACGCGCGCTATCACGAGCAGGAAGCCTTCATCGTCGCCCAGGCCGGCGTGCCCGGCGCGGTCACCATCGCCACCAACATGGCGGGCCGCGGCACCGACATCCAGCTGGGCGGCAATGCCGAAATGCGCATCAAGGCACGAGCTGGCCGCCATCACCGACGAAGCCGAGCGCGCCGCCAAGAGCGAGCGCCATCCGCGCCGAAGTCGCCGACAACAAGGAGAAGGCGCTGGCCGCCGGCGGCCTCTACGTCGATCGGCACCGAGCGCCACGAAAGCCGGCGCATCGACAACCAGCTGCGCGGCCGTTCGGGCCGCCAGGGCGATCCCGGCGCCTCCAAATTCTTCCTGTCCCTGCAGGACGATTTGATGCGCATCTTCGGCTCGGAGCGCATGGACGCGATCCTCACCCGGCTGGGGCTGGAGGACGGCGAAGCCATCACCCATCCCTGGGTCAACAAGGCCCTGGAAAAGGCGCAGCAGAAGGTCGAAGCGCGCAACTTCGAGATCCGCAAGAACATCCTGAAATATGACGATGTGCTGAACGACCAGCGCAAGGTGATCTTCGAGCAGCGCAAGGAGATCATGTCCTCCGAGGATGTCATCGGACCAGATCGCCGATTTCCGCGAGGAAGTCGTGGAAGATGCTGGTGGCCAACGCCACATCCCGGAAAAGGCCTATGCCGAGCAGTGGGACGCGGCGGGCCTGCAGGACGAAGTGCAGAATATTTTCGGCGTCGAGCTGCCGGTGGTGGACTGGACCAAGGAAGAAGGCATCGCCGACGAGGAAGTGCGCGAGCGCATCCTGAAGGCGGTGGAGGCGCGCGCCGCCGAGCGCACCGCCAATTTCGGCACCGAAGTCATGCGCTATGTCGAAAAGGCGATCCTGCTGCAGACCCTGGACCACCAACTGGCGCGAGCATATCGTCAATCTGGACCATCTGCGCCAGTATGTCGGCCTGCGCGGCTACGGCCAGCGCGACCCGCTGAACGAATACAAGAGCGAAGCCTTCGAGCTGTTCGAGGCGCTGCTCGCCAAGCTGCGCAGCGACGTGGTGCGCCAGCTGATGCATGTGCAGATTTCAGCCGGGCCGCAGCCGCCGCTGGAACAGACGCCCCTGCCCGCCATGCAGGCCAGCATATCGATCCGCTGACCGGCGAAGACGAGATGGAGCAGCCCGGCCTGTGGCCGGCAGGTTCCTGCCGGTGGACCCCAACAATCCCGAGACCTGGGGCAAGGTCCAGCGCAACGCGCCCTGCCCCTGCGGGTCGGGCCGCAAATTCAAGCACTGCCACGGCGCGCTGGCCTGACATCTTGCGCCGGGCCGCGCTTTCGCGCGTTATTGCGGCCGGCGGGAGGCTTGTGACGGGTGCTGACGCGAATCATCAATTCGGACGGCAGGACGGTCTGGGTGGACCTTTGCAACCCCACCGATGAGGAGACCGGCCGGGCCTGCAGCGACTACAAGCTCGATATTCCGCCGCGCGCGCGGCTCGAGGAGATCGAATTCTCCAGCCGCCTTCAGTATGAGGACGGCGTCTTCACCATCTCGGTGCCGGTGACGACCCGCAGCGCCAATGGCGGGGAGGACATTACCGCGCCGCTTGGCTTTGTGCTGACCCGGGACCTGCTGGTGACGGTGCGCTTCGCCCAGCTGCAGACCTTCGAGGCCATCGCCGCGCGGATCAAGCGGCGCGAACGCAGCGCGCCGGATATCTTCCTGGTGATCCTCGAAGCGATGATCGACTATGGCGCCGACCGGCTGGAAGAATTGCGGGCCGAGGCGCTGAAAATCTCCCAGCGCATCTTCCACAAGGAGATTCATGATTGGCAACGCATCAAGGTCGCCCGCTTCAACCGCATGCTGCGTGAAACCCTGGTGGAGATCGGCGACATGGGCGAGCGGCTTTCCCATATCCGCGATACGCTGCTGGTCCTGCAGCGCGCCATCCCGTTCGTCGCCGAACATGGCGATGCCTGGATGGAATCCGGCATCAAGGCGCGGCTCAAGATGGCGGTCGCCGACGTCCAGTCGCTGAACGAATACGAAGTCCATCTCACCGACAAACTCCAGTTCCTGCTGGACGCCGACCTGGGCTTCATCAATGTCGAGCAGAATGATCTGTTCAAGGTGATGACCATCTGGTCGGTGGTGGGTATTCCCCCCGTGCTGGTCGCCGGCATCTACGGCATGAATTTCCATTTCATGCCGGAACTGGGCTGGGCCTATGGCTACCCCCTGGGCCTGGCGCTGATCGCCATAAGCGCGCTGGTGCCGCTGTTGTGGTTCAAATGGCGCGGCTGGTGGGATGATCCTGCCGCGCCGCTGGACGCGGCTTGGCGTCCGCTATCGCGGACGGTTCAAGTGGCGCGGCTGGTGGGAGTGATCCTGCCGTGTGCCCGCGCAAGTCACTGACGCGCGGCGTTTTCCCTCAAATTTGGCGCTGATTTGAGCTGTCTCGGTCTGCCGCTCGCCAAGCTGGGCGTTCGCCCTGCTAGTGACTCGGGTACCTCCGCGTCTGCCGCTCGCCAAGCTCGCGGCGTTCGACGCTCAAAACGATCCACCGGATCGTTTTGACCGGCTTCGCCGGTCGCGTCTCACTATTGCAGATTTTTAACCTTGGGATAATCTGCCGGGCGCGGACATTTGCCCGCGGGTAGGGCTAAATTCTGGCGGGGGCCGGACGGCGCATACTGGGCCGGCAGGATCAAATGAAGGGGTGTATCATGCGTTTGGGCAGGACGGCGGCCATGACGGTCGCGCTATCGGTGGCGAGCATGCCGCTCGCAACAATGCCGAGCTACGCCGCGTCGGTCGACGAGAAAAAGGCCGAAAAACAGGCCCAGATTCCCATGTGTCCCCGCAAGATCGGCACCCTGGCGGTGCGCGAGCCGGAAAACAATTGGTGGACGGCACTGGGCCTGGAATTGCCCGAGGCGCTGCTGAAGCTTTTCGTGCGCCAGTCCGGCTGCTTCACCCTGGTGGACCGCGGCAAGGGATTTGAAATGGCGCAACAGGAACGGGCGCTGGCGGCGGGCGGTGCCCTGCAGGGCGGCTCCAATATCGGCGGCGGCCAGGTCCGCGCCGCGGACTATATTCTGGTTCCCGACATCGTTTCCAAGAACGGCAATGCCAGCGGCACCAATGTCGGCGGCCTGCTCGGCGGTTTCATGGGCGGCTTTGCCGGCGCCCTGGTCGCCAATATCAATATCTCCTCCAAGACCGCCGACGTGCTCCTGACCATCACCAATGTGCGCACCAGCGAGCAGCAGGCGATGGCCGAGGGCCATGGCTCCAAGACCGATGTCGGATTCGGCGGCGGATTGGGCGGCTTCGGCGTGGGCGCCTTCGGCGCGGCCGGTGCTTCCAATTACCAGAACACCGCCATCGGCCAGGTCGTGACCCTGGCTTACATCGACGCCTACAGCAAGCTGGTCAACGACATGGGCGGGCTGTCCACCGATGCCAAGGGTGACGCGCCGCAACGCACCGTGACCATGTCGCGCCCCGGCGTGATGCGGGCCGGCCCCAGCGAAAAGAGCAAGGTGGTGCGCACCGTGGACCCCGGCATGATCCTCTATCCCACCGGCAACACCGACGGCGCGTGGCGCGAAGTCACCGACGAGGTCGACAACAAGGGCTGGGTGCCGAACGGCAGCCTTTCCATGGCGCGATAGCAGGGCTTCTGAAAAGCCGGCGCGGGTGTCAGTCGGGTGGCGGGGCCTGGCCGGCCATATCGATGAGAAACATGTCGTTCTGGTCGGCAAGGATTTTTGCCGTCGGAATCGCCTGCAGATAGTGCCGGACGTCGAGGGCGCGGGCGCTCATCTTGCCCATCCGGCGCCCGACAAGGTCGATGTCGCTCAGCAGTCTGGCCTCGGTGACCGCGCCGAAGCCGTCAAATTGCCATATCACATAGCGCACCCGCGGAATTCGTCCCCAAAGCTGGCTCATGCCCGCAACATTCATGTCGATGACATCGTTGCGCCGGAAATCGAACAGAAACGGGGTCACGGTCCATGCCAGGAACGGCATGCCGGGTGGAATTCTGGCCTGCAAGGCCCGGACCTGGGATCTCAATTCCGGCCCGAAAACCCGCCGGTCGAAATCACGATTGCGGCGGAATTGCATGGCACGCCAGCCGAACATGAACGCAAGGTGGGTCTTCTGGTGCAGCATCAGGCTCACGCGCGCGCGCAAGGGATGGGCGAAAATGAACAGGAGAAGCACGGTAAGGATGGCGCTGAGGACGCCGGTGCGCCGCCGCGTCATGGCCGCCCATAACGGCAGGGCCACCGAACAGGCGCCGATCAGCACGGGGATCGCATAGCGAAGCGTGTTCACCAGTTCCTGCAGGCGCGGACCGTATAGAACCCAGAAGAAATAGCTTGCCGCCGCAGCCAGCGCCGCCGAAGCCAGCGCCGCCAGCGCGCCGCGCCCGGCCGGATCGCGGCGCGCGGCCCACCCCGCCCACACGGCGGCCAGCAGCAGGCCCAGGGCAAGGACGGTGCAGGCCAGAAGCGATGTTCCGTGGAAATTCTCCAGCGGGGAGAACAGCGCGCGCAGATCCAGCGATAGCGGAATCTCGGGCACTGGTGTGGACGGCGTCCCGATCGGATTCGTCAAGGCCACGAAATAATAGGGCGCATAGAGAAGCAGCCATGGCGCCAGGAAAGCCATGGTCCAGGCCGCTATCCGGCCCGATTGCGCAAGGCCGCCGCGCCAGCTTCGCATTGTCCAGCAGCCCGCCGCCGCGGCGATGCCCCAGTGCAGTCCGCTAAACACCAGGCCGGTGTTTTTCAGGGCAATCAGGGCGGCGTAGAAGAGCGCCGGCACGGCTGCCGCACGCCAGCCCGTTGCCGCCCCCCGCTCGCGCGGATCCACAGTGACGATCATCAGGGCCGCGACCAGGGCCGCGGTCGAATAGAGCGACGAGACGTTGACATATTGCGGATCGATGATGAAAACCGCGAGCGTGCCGGCCAGCGCTGCCGGCCAGAGGTTCGGCCGGCCGAAGGCGATGCTGCCCGCCAGCGCCAGGCACAGATAAAAACAGAACACCGCGTCGGCGGCGTTGATGAATTTCAGCGGAAAAAATCCGACGACAAAGCCCTGCAGGAATGCCTGTCCGCCGAGATTTTCGCCGCCCAGGGCATTGAGCGGGCTGCCGTACAGGGTGCCGGTTTGCACCATGCGGACGGCATGGGCGAACAGGTATTGCAGGTCGTCATCGAAATTGAAGATCTCGGGCGCAAGCTGTGTGGCGACGGCAAAACCTGTCAGGGCAAGCACCGCGATGGCCCAGGGCACCGCATGGCGCCAGTCCGCGTCCAGGCTGAGCCATCGCGCGGCGCCGTCGCGCCGGATGGCGACGATGGTCCAGGCCAGTCCGCCGAGCACAAGTCCGGCCAGCGCGACTGGCGTGGCGATCCGGCAAAGATTCAGCACGCCGCCGAGAAACAGCAGTAAGGCCAGTCCCAGGGCCACGCTGAGCGGCCATGTGCCCTGCGCCAGCCCGGCCAGGCGCCGCGTCATCCGTCCCCAGCCGTAACAGGCGCCCGTCATCACCGCGATACCCGCCCCGCCCAGGCCCAAAAGGGCGCCTGTGTGAATCAGTCCGCTGGCGGCGGCGGGTTCGGGGACGATCTGGATCATGCCGGTCCGTCAATGCGCCTTTCCCGAGCGGCAGGCGCGATCGATGTCATTCCGCAAGACAATCCCGGTTCGCGGCGTCAGAGATTGCGGCCCATGGCGAGAAACTTGGCGCGGCGCTGGCGCAGCAATTCCTCGCCGGCGACACCGTCCATTTCCTTCAGCCCGGCCGCGATCTGGTCGGCGACCGCATCGATGGCCTGCTGCGGCGCGCGATGGGCGCCGCCCACCGGCTCGGGCACGATGGCGTCGATCACCTTGAGCTGGTGCAGGTCCTGGGCGGTGATCTTCAGCGCAGCGGCCGCTTCCTGCGTCTTGTCGGCGCTGCGCCACAGGATGGAGGCGCAGCCCTCCGGCGAGATCACAGAATAGATCGCATGTTCCAGCATATAGACGCGCGACGCTGCGGCGATGGCGATGGCGCCGCCCGACATGCCCTCGCCGATGATGGTGGCGATGAAGGGCGCCCGCACCGACAGCCCCGCCTGGATCGAGCGGGCGATGGCTTCGGCCTGGCCGCGTTCCTCGGCGCTGACACCGGGATAGGCGCCCGACGTGTCGCAGAAACTGAGCACCGGCAGGCCGAACTGGTCGGCCAGTTCGAAGATCCGCACCGCCTTGCGATAGCCTTCCGGCATCGCCATGCCGAAATTGTGCTTCACCCGGCTTTGGGTGTCGTTGCCTTTTTCCTGGCCGATGAAGGCGACGGGACGGCCGCGAAACCGGGCCAGGCCAGCCACCACCGCCTGGTCCTCGCCGAAATCGCGGTCCCCGGCCAGCGGGGTGAATTCCTCCAGAATGCGGCGCGCATAGTCCAGGAAGTGGGGCCGGCCGGGGTGACGGGCCACCTGCACCTTCTGCCAGGAGGTCAGCCTGGAATAGGTATCGGCCACCAGGGTCCCCGCCCGGCTCTGCAGCCGTTCGACTTCAGCGCCGACATCCATGTTGGGGTCGTCCTCGGCGAGCTTCCTCAGCTCGACGATTTTTCCTTCCAACTCGGCAATGGGGCGCTCGAATTCCAGGTAATGCATGACTTAACCCGCAAAAGCCCCGGAAAAATGGCATAGCCAGGGTGGAAAGGGAATTAATAAAGAACTATGGTTTTACAATGGCTTAACACGATTTCTTGACAGGCCTGGGCTTGGCCAGCGGGTGGGCCGAGCGCATCACCCGGCTCAGATGATCCCGCGCCACATGGGTATAGATCTGGGTGGTGGCGATATCGGCATGGCCCAGCAGGGTCTGGACGCTGCGCAGATCCGCGCCGCCTTCCACCAGATGGGTGGCAAAGGCATGGCGCAGCACATGCGGCGACACCTTGGCCGGATCGATTCCGGACTTGACGGCAAGCCCCTTCAGCAGCTGGTGAATCCGGCGCCGGGTAAGAAAGCCTTCCGCGCCCCGCGAGGCAAAGAGAAAACGGTTGTTGGCGGCCTTTTTGGGCACGAAGGATTCGCGCACCGCCAGATAAGCATCCAGCGCGGCGCGCGCGGCGGGACTGAGCGGGCAAAGCCGTTCCTTTTGCCCCTTGCCGGTGACCCGGATGAATGCGGCCCTGCCCGCAACCGCCGCCAGCGGCATGCCCGCCAGCTCCGAAACCCTCAGGCCGCCGCCATACAGCATCTCCACGATCAGGCTCAGGCGCAGCCCTTCGGGTGACGGGTCCAGGGCTGCCGCGCCCAGCATCGCCTCCAGATCGTCGGCCGAAAGAATCTTGGGCAGGGGGCGGCGGGCCTGCGGCGCGGCGATGGTCTGGGTGGGATCGTCGGCGCGGATGCCCTCGGCATAGAGAAAGCCGTAAAACTGGCGCAGCGCCGACAGCTTGCGCGCCTGGGTCGAGGCCGCCATGCCCGAGGAGGACAGGCCGGCGAGAAAGCCGCGCACCTGCTCGCGGCCGGCCTTGGCGGGCTGGGCCCCCTCCCTGCCCAGATGCCCGGCGAAATCCACCAGGTCGCGGCGGTAGGCCGCCAGGGTATTGGCGCCCGCGCCGCGTTCGGCGCTCATCATGTCGAGGAAAGCCTCGATCAAATGCGCCGAGCCGGGCTTTTTGGGGAGGCGCCCTCCGGCCTTTCCTGGGGTGGGGCGAGTCATGGACAAGAGATGTAGCATGGCTGTATCGGGATGGCATGACATTGGCCAAGACCGTGGCGCTGGTGGGCATGATGGGGGCGGGCAAGACCTCCATCGGCAAACGTCTGGCCGCGCGGCTGGAAGTGCCCTTCGCCGACGCCGATCACGAGATCGAGGCGGCGGCGTCCATGACGGTCGCGGACATTTTCGCCAAATATGGGGAGTCCGAATTCCGCCGGCTGGAACGCAATGTCATTGCCCGCCTGCTCCATGACAGGCCGCTGGTGCTGGCCACCGGCGGCGGCGCCTGGATTGACGAAGCCACCCGCGCCGCGATGAAGGCCCAGGCCTTCTCGATCTGGCTGCGGGCGCCGGTCGATATCCTGTTCGCCCGGGTGCGCAAGCGCCAGGAACATGAGCAGGCGCGGCCCCTGCTGAACACCGACGACATACGCGGCACGCTGGAGCGGCTCTTGCTGGTGCGCGCGCCGATCTATGCCCAGGCCGACATGGCCCTGGATTCCGGCGACGAACCGCATGCCGTGCTGGTGGACAAGATCGTTGCCGCGCTGGCCGCCCATAAGCTATGCGAGGCGTCATGAGCGGGCCAGTTGCAGACAATAAGGTTACCGTCGGCCTCGGCGGGCGCGCCTACGACATTCATGTCGCGGCCGGTGCGCTGGCGCGCGCCGGCACCCTGTTGAAGCCGCTTGCCAAGGGGGTGGTGCCGGTTGTGACCGACAGCCATGTCGCCGAGATCCACCTTCCCCGCCTTCTGCAAACCCTGCGGCAGGCCGGTATCGATGCCCGCGCCATCGTCATGCCGCCGGGCGAGGTCAGCAAAAGCTTCGCCGGGCTGGAACGGCTGTGCGGCGCGTTGCTCGACATGGAAATCGACCGCAAGGGCCTGGTGATCGCGCTGGGCGGCGGGGTGATCGGCGACCTCACCGGTTTCGCCGCCGGGGTACTCAAGCGCGGCGTCGCCTTCGCGCAGATTCCCGACCACGCTCCTGGCGCAGGTGGATTCTTCGGTCGGCGGCAAGACCGCGATCAATGCGCCGCAGGGCAAGAACCTGATCGGCCTGTTCCACCAGCCGCGCATGGTCATCGCCGACACCGAACTGCTGGCGACGCTGCCCAAACGCGAATTGCTGGCCGGCTATGCCGAGGTGGTGAAATACGGCGCGCTGGGCGACGCCCAGTTCTTCGAATGGCTGGAAGTCCATGGCGCCAGGGCGCTGGGCGGCGAGGAGGCCGCCATGGTCAGGGCGGTCGCCCATGCCTGCCGGATGAAGGCCGATATCGTGGCGCGCGACGAACGCGAGACCGGCGAACGGGCATTGCTCAATCTCGGCCATACCTTCGGCCATGCGCTGGAGGCCGCCACCGGATTTTCCGGCCGGCTGCTTCACGGCGAGGGCGTCGCCATCGGCATGGCGCTGGCGTTTCGGCTGTCGGTCAGGCTGGGCCTGTGTCCGGGCCAGGACGCGGAGCGCTTCACCCGGCACCTGAAGGCGGTCGGCCTGCCCGCGGCCATCGGCGATATCGCCGGCCCGCGTCCCAGCGCCGGCGAGCTTATCCGCCACATGGCCCACGACAAGAAGGTGAGCGACGGCCAGATGACCTTTATCCTGCTGCGCGGGCTGGGCCAGGCCTTTGTCACCCAGGATGTGCCGCTGGAAGCGGTAAAATCCGTCCTGACGGACTGAAAACACGGTATGATCCGCGCTTTCCTCCAAGAGCGTGGACCCAATGCTTGTCTCTACCTTTGTCATCATCGCCCTGCTTCTGGTGCTGGCGGCCTTTTTTTCCGGTTCGGAAACGGCGCTTACCGCCGTATCCCGGGGGCGCATGCACCAGATGGAAAAGGACGGCAGCCGCGCCGCCGCGCAGTGTCAACCGGCTGGTGGACAATCGCGAGCGGCTGATCGGCGCGATGCTGCTGGGCAACACCTTCATCAACATCCTGGCCTCGTCGCTGGCGACCTCGGCGCTGGAGAGCCGGCTGGGGCCGCGCTCCGTCGCCATCACCACCGGGCTGATGACCGTGATCATCCTGATCTTCGCGGAGGTCCTGCCCAAGACGCTGGCCATCGCGCGCACCGACCGTTTCGCGCTGGCCGTCGCCGGTCCGCTGCGCGTGGTGGTGAGCGTGCTGGCACCCATCGTGGCGACGGTGCAGTGGGTGGTCTGGCGGGTGCTGTGGCTGTTCGGCGTTATCGGCGAGCAGGTGCCGGACGCCGAAGAAGCCCATGAGGAAATCCGCGGCTCGGTCGAACTGCATCACCGCGAAGGCAAGGTGGAGCGCGAGCATCGCGACATGATCGGCGGCATTCTGGACCTGCGCGAACTGAAGGTCGGCGACGTCATGATCCACCGCAACAGCATGGTCAGCCTCGATGCCGACCTGCCGAAACGCGCGACTTGCTGGACGCGGCCATCGCCTCCCATCACACGCGCATCCCGCTGTGGCGCGACGAGCCGGAAAACATCATCGGCGTCCTTTCCACCAAGCATCTCGCCCAGGCGCTGGTGGAACGCAAAGGCGATCTGGACGCCATCGATATCCCCGCGCTGGCCGCGACGCCCTGGTTCGTGCCCGACACCACCACGCTGGAAGAGCAGCTGTCGCTCGTTCCGCGAGCAGCGCGCGCCATTTCGCCCTGGTGGTGGACGAGTATGGCGCGCTGCAGGGCCTGGTGACGCTGGAAGACATTTTGGAGGAGATTTTCGGCAGCATCCCCGACGAGCATGCGGTGGAAAGGCGGCCCGACATGCGTCCGCACGCCGACGGCTCCTATCTGGTGGACGGCACGGTGCCGGTGCGCGACCTCAACCGCGAGTTGGACTGGAACCTGCCGGACGAAGACGCCACCACCGTCGCCGGCCTGGTGATCCACGAAGCGGGAACCATTCCCGAAGTCGGCCAGCGCTTCGCCTTTTTCGGCTATACCTTCGAGATCCTGCGCCGCCAGCGCAACCAGATCACCGCGCTTCGCATTACCCCGCCCGTTCAGGGCTCGCTTCTGCGCCTCGCCAGGGGTCAGCGCCGCAAGCGCCAGGGCATGGATGGGGCCGGCCATCTCGTCCTGGCAGCGCGGCATAGACCCGGCGCTGGCGCTCCACGCGCGACAGCCCCTCGAAGGCCTCGCAAACCAGCCGGACCGAAAATGGGTTTCGCCCGCTGCCGGCCGCGCGGCCCCGGCGTGGCCGGCATGGCGGGCGCTTTCGTCCCGCACGTCCAGCGCCAGCGGCGCGAAGCGCCTGGGTCAGTTTCTCCCGGATGGTGTCGGCAACAGTCATGGGGCGAACTTCTCCGCGCGCCGGGAGAAAGTCAAGCAATACGTTTTCTTGTCTTTTTCACTTTGCGATCCCATAATCCGGACATGGTCAACCGCGCACCTCGCGTTTCAAAACGGACATCCGGATCAAGCCGGAAGACAAGCGCGTGCGCGAACCGGAAACGCCGCATGTGCGCGGCGCCGGACTGTACGAGCCGGGCAATTGCCGGGTCGCCAAGTCGCGCAAGAACCTGACTGAATATTTCTGGTTTTGCCCGCCCATGCCCGCGCGCACAACGAGGCCTGGGATTTCTTCAAGGGCATGGACGATGGCGACATCGAGCGGTTCCGCGACGAAGCGCTGACCGGCCATCGCCCGACCTGGCCGCTGGGCAAGCGCGGCGCCAAGGCGCGGATGGGCCAGGTTCCGCTGGGCGGGGTGAATGACAGCCATGCGGTGTTTGCAGAGGATGGCGACACCACCACGGCGCGCCGCCCGGAGCGCCATCTGACGCGGCTGCAGATCATGGCCATGGACACGCTGCAATCTGGCGCATACCGCCACCTTGAACGAGATCAAGGCGCGGTATAAGGAGCTTGTGAAACGGTTTCATCCCGACGCGAATGGCGGCGACCGGGGCGCCGAAGAGCGTCTGAAACAGGTCATCAAAGCCTATGGCGTCCTGCGCGCCTCCGGGCTCTGACCTGAAACGGGCGTCCCGCGCCCGTCCCTTGACGTGGCGGCGGTCCGCCCGAGACTCAAGCCGGACATGAGACATGACCATACCGCAAGACCTCGATCCCGCGGCCGTGCCCGACACCACGGTCGATGCGGCCGGCCTGTTCGGCATCGAGACCAAGATGAAGGTGCCCGCCTTCAAGCAGGCCAACGAGTATGTGCCGGAGCTCGATCCGGCCTACCGCTTCGACCGCGAGACCACGCTGGCCATCCTGGCGGGCTTCGCCTTCAACCGCCGCGTGATGGTCCAGGGCTATCACGGCACCGGCAAGTCCACCCATATCGAGCAGGTGGCCGCGCGGCTCAACTGGCCCTGCATCCGCATCAACCTCGACAGCCATATCAGCCGCATCGACCTGATCGGCAAGGACGCGATCGTGCTGAAGGACGGCAAGCAGGTCACCGAATTCCGCGAAGGGCTGCTGCCCTGGGCGCTGCAGCGTCCGGTGGCGCTGGTGTTCGACGAATATGACGCCGGCCGGCCCGACGTGATGTTCGTGATCCAGCGCGTGCTGGAAGTGTCAGGGCAAGCTGACCCTGCTCGACCAGAACCGGGTGATCCAGCCCGCATCCGGCCTTCCGCCTGTTCTCCACCACCAACACCATCGGCCTGGGCGACACCACCGGCCTGTATCACGGCACCCAGCAGATCAACCAGGGCCAGATGGACCGCTGGAGCATCGTCACCACGCTGAACTATCTCACCCACGACGCCGAGGAAGAGATCGTGCTGGCCAAGGCGCCGGCCTACGGCACGCCGGAAGGCAAGAAGACCATCTCGGCCATGGTGCGGGTGGCCGACATGACCCGCAACGCCTTCGTCAACGGCGATCTGTCCACGGTGATGAGCCCGCGCACGGTGATCACCTGGGCGCGAGAATGCGGAGATCTTCGGCGATATCGGCTTCGCCTTCCGCCTCACCTTCCTGAACAAGTGCGACGAGCTGGAACGCGCCAGCGTGGCGGAATTCTATCAGCGCTGCTTTGGCGAGGAACTGCCGGAGAGCGCGGCCAAGGTGCTGGTGGCGTAGACGCATGGCCGGCCATGAAGCCGGATGAAATGCCCGGAACCCCATCCGAACCCTTCAAGCGCGCCGTCAGCGGCGGCGGTGCGCTCGCTCGCGGGCGAGCCGGAGCTGGAAGTCAACTTTTCAGCGCCGAGCCTGCCGCGCTGCAAGGGGCTCAAGGCCCGCCTGCCCTCGCCGCCGCGCAATCTGCCGGCCAGCGAAGTCGCCCTGGTGCGCGGCACCGGCGATGCCTATGCCCTGCGCCAGGCCTATCACGACGAAAAAGTGCACAGCCAGTTCCGGCCCGCATCGCCCGAAGGCGCGGCGGCGTTCGAGGCGGCGGAACAGGCGCGGGTGGAAGCCATCGGCTCGCTGGCCATGAAGGGCGTGGCGGCCAATCTCGCCGCCGGGCTGGAACAGCGCGCTGATCAACGCGGGGCCTGGCGCAAGGCGCAGGACCGCGACGAAGCGCCGCTGGCCGATGTCGCTGGGCCTGATGGTGCGCGAGAAGCTGACCGGCGAAAAGCCGCCCGCCTCCGTCGCGCCAGGCGGTCGATCTGTGGCGGCCCTTCATCGAGGAACGCGCCGGCGAGGATCTCGCCAAGCTGGCGAGGCGCGCTGCGCGACCAGAAGGCCTTCGCCCGCCTCACCCGCACCATCCTGCAGCGATCTGGCGCTGGGCGAGCAGACCGACAGCGACGAGTCCTCGGACGAAGATGCCGAAGGCGAAAATGCCGAAGGCGACAACGACCAGGGCGAAGACCAGGACGCCCGGCAGGACGGCGAAAGCGCCGCCAGCCGAATCCGCCAGCCGAGAGCGAGGACGGCGAGGACGGTCGAAGCCGAGACGCAGCGCCGGAGCAGATCCGACGATCTGTCGGACGCCACCGAACCGGAAGACGGCGCCAAGCCCCAGCGGCCATGACGCGCCCTTCGCCCACCAGGACGAATGGGGCTACAAGGTCTTCACCACCGCAGTTCGACGAGGAGATCGCCGCCACCGATCTGTGCGATGCCGAGGAACTGGCGCGGCTGCGCAGTTTCCTCGACCAGCAATTGCCGCCATGCAGGGCGTGGTCTCGCGCCTGGCCAACAAGCTGCAGCGCCTGCTGATGGCGCAGCAGAACCGCCATCTGGGAATTCGACCTCGAAGAAGGCATGCTCGATACCTCGCGCCTGACCCGCATCATCATCGATCCGATGTATCCGCTGTCCTTCAAGCGCGAAAAGGACACGACCTTCCGCGACACGGTGGTGACGCTGCTGCTGGACAATTCCGGCTCGATGCGCGGGCGCCCCATCATGGTGGCGGCGATGTGCGCCGACATTCTGGGCCGCACGCTGGAGCGCTGTCGGCGTGAAGACCGAAATTCTGGGCTTCACCACGCGCGCCTGGAAGGGCGGACAGGCGCGCGAAAAATGGCTCGCCGACGGCAAGCCGCCCCATCCCGGCCGGCTGAACGATCTGCGCCACATCATCTACAAGGCCGCCGACGAGCCCTGGCGGCGGGCCAAGCGCAATCTCGGCCTGATGATGCGCGAGGGCCTGCTGAAGGAGAATATCGACGGCGAGGCGCTGATGTGGGCGCACAACCGCATCATCGCGCCGCCCCGAGCAGCGCAAGATCCTGATGGTGATTTCCGACGGCGCGCCGGTCGACGATTCAACCCTGTCGGTGAATGCCGGCAATTATCTGGAACAGCACCTGCGCCGGGTGATCGAGGAGATCGAGGACAAGCTCCAGCGTCGAGCTTACCGCCATCGGCATCGGCCATGACGTGACGCGCTATTACCGCAAGGCCGTCACCATCGTGGATGCCGAGCAGCTGGGCGGCGCCATGACCGAGCAGCTGATTGACCTGTTCGCGGAAGACGCAATGGCGGGCCGCAGGCAATTCCGCCGGGCCCCGCGCCGCTGACCGGTCAGGTTTGAAAAAGTCAGGCCGCCTTGGCGGCGGCCCGGTTGTTTTATGGTCAGGCCGCCTTGGTGGCGGCCTCGTTGTTTTATGGTCAGGCCGCCTTGGTGGCGGCCTTCTTGGCGATGGCGCGCTTGAGGCGCAACGCCTTGGTCGACAGCACGGCGTCCTTGGCCTTCAGGATGAAGGGGTCCAGGCCGCCATTGCGGTCCACCGAGCGCAGGGCGTTCATCGAGATCCTGAGCTTGTAGCTGTTGCCCAGAAGCTCGCTGGCCAGCGCGATGGTCTGCAGATTCGGACGATAGATCCGCTTGGTCTTGTTGTTGGCATGGCTGACATTGTTGCCAACCTGGGTGCCTTTACCGGTCAATTCGCAGCGGCGGGACATGGACGGTTCTCACGATTCGCAAGGATTTCAGCGGGTTGTCCCCGCAAAAGAGCCGGGTACATAGGCAAATCGGGCCCTTCGGTCAAGCCGGAACCCCGTCCCGGCGGCCGGGACGATCCGGCCGGGCTGCGGGGGCTTGGCCTTCGCCCCAAAAGCACCAATATAATCAGGCACATTTCGGGCATCCTTGAGTCGGATTCACATGAAGAAAGCCGCTGCCGTCCTGCTGATCGCCCTGCCCGGCCTGGTGTGGGCCTCGCCCGCGCCTGCGGCGGGCGGCGCGGCCAGCGAAGCCCCGGCCCTGCCGGCCTCGCGGCTTGAGGTGGACATGACCCTTTATGCCGGCGGCATCACCATGGGACACATGGACCTGGATGCCACCTTGCGCGGCGCCGAGTATCATTCGGTTTCCACCCTGCAGACCTCCGGGGTGGTCAACGCCTTCTGGCAATCGGAGATCCAGGCGACGTCGTCGGGAAAGCTGGGCGCGAAGAATTTTCTTCCCGGACTTTACGACAGTTTTTATACCGGCCGCACCGGCAGGAAGCAGGAAGTCTCGCTGACCTATGACGCCGCCGCGCCGCCGCGCCTCTATACCGAGCCGGCTTATTCCACCACCGGTTTTGAAGTTAAGCCCGACGATACCAAAAATACCCTGGATCCGTTGAGCGCGCTGACCATGATCTTCAGCGGCCTGTCGGCGGAGGCCGGCAATCCCTGCGCCGTCACCGCCCCGGTATTCGACGGCCGCCGCCGCTACGACATCGAAATCAAGAAGGTCCGGGACCTCGACATCCGGATGGACAGCGGCCTGTATCGGGGCAAGGCCATGCAATGCGATGTGCGCTATCGCCAGATCGCGGGCTTTCGCCCGCGGGTGCTCAAGAACAACGAACAGTTTCCCGTGATCCATGCCTGGTTTGTCAGCGCCCCCAGCACCGTGGCCGGCCGTGAATATGCGGTGCCGGTGCGGATCTGGGCCGACACGAAATATGGCGTCCTGGCGATCCTGGCGGATTCGGTGAAGGTGGACGGCCAAACGCCCAAGGGATTCAAGCCCTGAGCCACAGAAATTTCATCAGGGTACGGAATAAAGCCGCCTGGGCCGGGCAAAGCCCGATGTGTCGAGTCTGCTACTAGATATGGTGGTCGGGACCCCGCCATTGCAGGCTAAATGTATGAGAACAAAGGCAGATATTAATTTGGTTAGCGATTTCGGACTGGTAATGTTCCACATGCGTGCTCATTTGGCCTGTTGCATCCACAGCTGTGGATTGTCGCAGGTTGTATCGGGGGCCGGGTTCGCGCCGCGGCCCATTTGCCTGGCCCCGGAGCGGACCCCGCCCGGCGGGCGGCCAGGACCATGACAGCCGCCGCCAAAGTCACCGCCGTCCTGGGGCCCACCAATACCGGCAAGACCCATTTCGCCATCGAACGCATGCTGGCCCACAAATCCGGCATGATCGGCCTGCCGCTGCGCCTGCTGGCGCGCGAGGTCTATGACCGGATCGTCAAGTTGCGCGGCCCCCACGAGGTGGCGCTGATCACGGGCGAGGAGAAGATCGTCCCCAGGGCGCCGCGCTTTTACGTCTGCACCGTCGAGGCGATGCCGCTGGACATCGCGGTCGCCTGCCTGGTGATCGACGAGATCCAGCTCTGCGCCGATCCGGAGCGCGGCCATGTCTTCACCGACCGGCTGCTGCATGCGCGCGGGACCGAAGAGACCATGCTGCTGGGCAGCGACACGATGCGCGGCATCATCCAGAAATTCATTCCCAAGGCCTGGTTCCTCGCACGCGCCCGCTTCTCGGACCTCGCTTATACCGGCGCGAAAAAACTCACCCGCCTGCCCCGCCGCTCGGCGGTGGTGGGATTTTCCGCCGAGGATGTCTACGGCATCGCCGAAGTGATCCGCCGCCAGCGCGGCGGCGCCGCCGTGGTGCTGGGCGCGCTCAGTCCGCGCACCCGCAACGCCCAGGTCGAACTGTATCAGTCGGGCGATGTGGATTTCCTGGTGGCGACCGACGCCATCGGCATGGGCCTCAACATGGATGTGGACCATGTCGCCTTCGCGGCGCGCGACAAGTTCGACGGCGCCCGGATGCGCCCCCTGCGCGCCGACGAGATCGGCCAGATCGCCGGCCGCGCCGGACGCTACATGAATGACGGAACCTTCGGCGTCACCGGCGACTGCGAACCGTTCGAGGAGGAGCTGGTGCAGCGCGTGGAAATCGCACCGCTACGACCCGGTGCGGGTGCTGCAATGGCGCAACACGGCCCTGGATTTTCGCAGCCTCGCCGCCCTGAACCAAAGCCTGGATGCGCCGCCGCCCGAACGTGGCCTGGCGCGGGCGCGTCCCGCCAGCGATGCGGTGGCGCTGAAGCTGCTGTCGCAGGACGACGAGATTTGCGCCCTGGCCACCTCGCGCGAAGTCGTGGCGAAATTATGGGAGGTCTGCCAGCTGCCCGATTTCCGCAAACTGTCCACGGACGAGCATGTCAGGCTGGTGCGCAATATCTTCCTGTTCCTCAGCACCGACGGCCGTGTCATTGCCGACGATTGGCTGGCGCGCCAGATCGCGCGCGCCGATGTCACCGAGGGCGATGTCGCCACCCTGTCCGGGCGGCTGGCGCAGATCCGCACCTATACCTATGCCGCCCACCGCCAGGGCTGGACGCGCGACGGCGCCCACTGGCAAGCCGTTACCCGCGCGGTGGAAGACCGGCTGTCGGATGCGCTGCACGAGCGGCTGACGCAACGCTTCATCGACCGGCGCACCTCGGTGCTGATGAAGCATCTGCGCGACGAGGAATTCGCGTCCCTGGCGCTGGACGAAGCGGGCGGGGTTTCCATCGGCGGCGAGGCGATCGGCAGGCTGGACGGCTTTCGCTTCGTGCCCGATCCGCGCGCGGTCGGCATTCACGGGCGCACCTTGCGGGCGGCGGCGCTCAAAGGCCTGGAGAGCGAGATCGCGGCCCGCAGCGCCGCCCTGGCGGGCGCCGAGGATCGCACCATCACGCTGAGCGAGCACGGCAAGCTGTGGTGGGAAGGCGCCATTGTCGGCCGGCTGGTTGCCGGTCCCTCGCCCCTGGCGCCGGCAATCGAGATGCTGGCGGACCAGCATGTGAAGACGGACACCCTGCAGGCGCGCCTGCAGGCCTGGGTGACGGCACGCATCGCCGCCAGGCTGGGCCCGCTCCTGGCGCTGCGCGACGCCGCCCAGGCCAGGACCGGTTCGGAGGCCGCGTTGCCGGGCCAGGCGCGCGGTATCGCCCACAGCCTGGCGGAGAATTTCGCCGCCAGCGACCGCGCCGCGCTGGCGCTGCCTGAAAAACTCGGCCCCCTGGTGCGGGCCTTGCGGCCGTTCGGGGTCTGGTTCGGGCGGCGCACGGTCTATCTGCCCAGGCTGCTGCGTCCCGACGCCGCCGCGCTGCTGACCTTGCTGTGGGGCGTATGGACCAGAAAGCCGGTGCCGCCGCCCCCGCCCGCCCCGGGGCTGACGTCTTTCGCGGTGGACAAGGGCACGGACACCGCTTCGCTGCATCCGGCGGGCTTTGCGGTCATGGGCGGGCGTGCCATCCGCTTCGACATGCTGGAGAGGCTGGAGGACGAGCTGGAACAGGCGCTCTCCAGCGGCACCGATTCCGAGGCCCTGCTGACCAAACTCGTGTCGCTGCTGGGCTCGAGCAAGGAGGAAGCGGGCACGGTGCTGGCCGCACTGGGCTGGCGAACGGTCGCGGTGGCGGGGGCCAAGCCGGTATGGCGCAAAACCAGGGAAAAACCAGGTCGCCACGACAAGCCGCGCAAGACGGCACCGCCGCCCGACCCCGATTCGCCTTTCGCGGGCCTTGCGGCGCTGCGCATCCGGTGAGCCGGCTGGACAAATGGCTATTCCATGCCCGCCTTTATCGCACACGGCGGATAGCGCAGGCCGCGGCGGCGGCGGGCCGGGTGCGGCTGAACGGAACCCGGGTGGAAAAACCCGGGCAAGCCCTCAAGCCCGGGGACGTTCTGACCCTGAGGCGGGGCGCCGAGGTGATCGCCGTCCGCGTACGAGCCATGTCCGAACGGCGCGGATCGGCCAGCGACGCAAGGCAGCTCTATGAGATACTCGACTGATTGAGACTTGTTTGCAATTACTGCGGCCTCAATGCCCTTGCCTCCCGGGCCGACGCGCCGTAAGCACAGCCCGTTTTTGCCGCCTGGAGTCCCGCGTTATGACCTATGTCGTCACCGAAGCCTGCATCAAGTGCAAGTTCATGGACTGTGTCGAGGTCTGCCCGGTGGACTGCTTCTATGAAGGCGAAAACATGCTGGTCATTCATCCCGACGAATGCATCGATTGCGGGGTCTGCGAGCCGGAATGCCCACCCGAAGCCATCAAGGCCGATACCGAATTGGGCCTGGAAAAATGGCTGTCGGTGAATGCCGAATATGCCAAGACCTGGCCCAATATCGCCCAAAAGGGCGAGCCCCCGGCCGACGCCAAGGAGATGCAGGGGGTCCCGGACAAGTTCGAGAAGTTCTTCAGCCCAAATCCCGGCTCGGGGTCCTGAGCGGCCCCGGGGCGGCCGATCTGGTCTGCATACGGACCAACCGCCACAACTGGTTGAATTGCCTGATGTTTCGGCAGGATTAAATAAATGACGCCAAATCAATGGGATGGCGTGATTTTCTCTTCCATTTTCGTCAATCTTGTGATAGCCTCCTTGGTGTTCAGAGACACAGGACACAAGAGCTGCCATCCGGCGCCCCACCGGTGGATCGCCCACTTTTTTGTCCCTCACAGGAAAAGAAGATGACCGCCCTCAAGACACACCCTGCCAAGCCTGCCGCTGCGCCTGCCAAGAAGATCCCAGCCAACTCGAACAAGAAGCATGAGTTCAAGACCAACGATCACGTCGTCTATCCGACCCATGGCGTCGGCAAGGTCTCGGGTATCGAGGAAAAGGAAGTGGCGGGCGTCCGGCTCGAATTGTTCATCATCGAGTTCGAGAAGGACAAGATGACCCTTCGCGTTCCCACCATCAAGGCCAAGACCGTGGGCATGCGCAAGCTGTCGTCTCCGGAAGTGGTGGCCGGAGCCCTCAACACGCTGAAGGGCCGCGCCCGCATCAAGCGCACCATGTGGTCGCGCCGCGCCCAGGAATATGAAGCCAAGATCGACTCCGGCGACCTGGTCTCGATTGCCGAGGTGGTGCGCGACCTGCACCGCGCCGGCGGTCAGCCCGAACAGTCCTATTCCGAGCGCCAGCTGTATGAAAAGGCGTTGGCCCGCATGGCCCGCGAAGTCGCCGCCGTCGAAAAGACCGACGAGCCGACCGCGGTCAAGCGCGTCGAAGGCATGCTGACCAAGAAGGCGGCCTGATTAAGAGATTGCGACCCTCTATCGCATAAGGAAGAGCCCGGCAGCGATGCCGGGTTTTTTCTTTTGCCCGCGTGCGACGGCCGGAAGGGTTCAGTCCAGGACTTCGATCTGTGCCGGGTTCGAAAGAAAGATTTCGGGCCGCCCGCGATAGTCCTGCACAATGCCGCGGACACGGATATGACGCGCTGTCAGTCCGGCGAGGTCGAATTTGCGAAAGGCGCGCCGGTCTTCGGCCGCGATCACGGCGGCAAAGCCGCGTGGTCCGGCGCCGCCGAAATCCAGGAACACACGCCCGTCCGCCCGGCCGACATGGGTCAGCAGGCCATCCACCAGCTGGAAGCTGCCGGTGGTGCCGTTCATCTCCATCGGCGCACGTATGCGATAGGCGTCCAGCGCCCATATCCCGGCATGACGCATGCGGGCATGGGCTTCGGCCGCGTACAGCTCCGCCGCGCATTCGCCGCGGTCGGAGGAAATCGCCACACGCGCCAGGCCCTGCGCCAGCAGCGCTTGCTGAAACCACACCGCGCCGAAGCCCTGGACCCGCAGCCGGTCATAACGGTCCTGGATGGGCGGTGTGGCGGTGAAGGTCGCCGGCTTGCCCTGCGCCAGGCTGCGCAACGCCGACAAAGCGGAATTCGGAAAATGCGCGCGGATCGCCCGCGTCCAGCGGCAGGCGGATGCCTTCCAGCACGAGCACGCGGCCATTCCCGAGAGTCACAGGCACCATTGCGCGCAACGCCGGTCACGCGCGCCTGCGAAATTTCCGTGCGGCCCGCGCAATCCGGCACTATGATCGCCTCGGCGCTCTGCGCCCACATTACGGCCAAAGTCGCTAGGTAACACTGGCGCGTCATCCGCATCGGCCCAAAGCCCTTTCGCCGGTCAGGCTATGCGCTTGCGCCGGGCATTTTCAAAGGTTTTCATTATGGATTCCCCCCTCAACCTTCCAGAAACTTTGCATTCCGCCGCCGCCATGCCCGCGACCGTGAAAGCCGCGCTGCCCGCGCTCACCGTCATGCTGGTGAATGGCGCGCTGAACTGCCTGCTGGCGGTTCTGATCCTGGTCGCGGGCTGGCTGCTTTCGCGCTGGTTCGCCCGCTGGATGCGCGACGGGCTCAGCCGCAGCCAGCATGTTGATGAAACACTCAAGCCACTTCTGGTCCGGCTGGTGCGCTATGGCATTCTGGCGATCACCATCGTCGCGGTGCTGAGCCAGTTCGGCGTGCAAACCACCAGCGTCATCGCCCTTCTGGGCGCGGCGGGCCTGGCCATCGGCCTGGCCTTGCAGGGTGCGCTGTCCAATGTCGCCTCCGGCGCCATGCTGCTGATCCTGCGCCCCTTCCAGGTCGGGGACTATATCGTGGTCGGCGGCGACACCGGCGGCACGGTGCGCGAAATCAGCCTGTTCACCACGGTCCTGATTACGCCGGACAAGGTGTATGTCTCGATGCCCAACTCCCAGATTTTCGGCTCCGCGATCACCAACTATACGCGCGAGGAAACACGGCGGATCAACATCGTGGTCGGCATCGATTATGGCGACGATATCGACAAGGCCCAGAATGTCCTGCTCGACGTCATGCACAGCGACCCGCGCGTCCTGCACACCCCCGCCCCCATCGCCCCGGTCGAGGCGCTGGCCGACTCCTCGGTCAACCTGATCGCGCGCGGCTTTGTGAACAATGCGGAATATTGGGACGTCTATTTTGCGCTGCAAAAGGCCATCAAGCTGGGTTTCGACGCGGCGGGCATCTCGATTCCGTTCCCGCAGCGGGTCGTCACCATGCGCGATCCCGGCAAGGGGCAGGCCGGCCGGGACGCGCCCGCCTAGCGGACCGCCGCCAGGGTCGCACCTTTGGGCGGGATATCGTCCGCAGGCACGAAGAAGTCCGCCATCAGGTCCTTGGACGGATCGACCCGGTACTGGTCGAAATCCGTCACGCCTTCTCGGCCAGGAAGCTGTCGTCGATCAGGAAATTGCCGGTGAAGCTTCTGTCGGCTTGTTGAAAATGTGCCAGGCGGCGTCGGCCATGATCTGCGGCGTGCGGCAATGGCTCATGCCCTCCTCGCCCGCCAGCGACATTGCGGATGGCGGCGGTGGCGATGCCGGTGCGCGGCCACAGGGCGTTGAAGGCGATCCGTCGGCCCGTGAACTCCTCGGCCATGCCCAGCACGCACATGCTCATGCCGTACTTGGCCATGGTGTAGGCGGCATGGGCCGCGAACCATTGCGGGCCCGATGTCCAGCGGCGGCGACAGCATCAGCACATGCGGATTGGCCGCCCTTTTCAGATGCGGAATGCAGGCCTTGCGACACCAGGAAGGTGCCGCGCGCATTGACCTGGTTCATCAGGTCGTAGCGCTTCATGTCGGTCGCCAGCGGTGCCGGTGAGCTGAGATCGCGCTGGCGTTGTTGACGCAGATGTCGATGCCGCCGAAGCGCGCCGCACCGTCTTCGTCCACCGCCGTCATGACCTGGTCCTCGAAGCGGATGTCGACAGCCAGCGGCAGGGCCTTGCCGCCCGCCGTCTCGATCTCCTCGGCCGCGCGTAGTAGATCGTGCCCGGCAGGCTTGGGATGCGGCTCGGTCGGTCTTGGCGGCGATGGCGACATTGGCGCCGTCCGCGCGGCGCGCAGGGCGATGGCCAGGCCGATGCCCCGGCTGGCGCCGGTGATGAACAGCGTCTTGCCCGCCAGCGACATGTTGCCCACCTTTGCTGCTGCCCCCGTTTTGCGCGTATATGGCACGAATTGGGCGCTTCGGGCACCGGTCCCCCGCAGGCGCCCCTCGACATGGCAAGGCCAGGCGCTAAATTGCCCGGCCATGATCGATCTCAAGACCAGAACCGCGACTGCCGACGCCAAGGGCATTGCCGAAGCCGCCCGCATCCTGCGGGAGGGTGGGCTGGTCGCCTTTCCCACCGAGACCGTTTATGGGCTGGGCGCCGACGCCACCAATGGCGAAGCGGTGGCAGCGATCTTTGCCGCCAAGGGCCGCCCGCTGTTTCAATCCCCTGATCGTGCATTGCCGAGTGGCTGGAGGAAGCCCGCCGGCATGTGGAGCTTTCGCCCGCGCGCCCAGGCGCTGGCGGCAGACATTCTGGCCCGGGCCCGCTGACCCTGGTGCTGCCGCGCGGCGCAAGAACTCGCCGCTGTCGCTGCTGGTCAGCGCCGGGCTGGACACCGTGGCCCTGCGCGTCCCAGCCCATCCCGTGGCGCTGGCGCTGCTCAAGGCGACCGGCCGCCCGGTCGCCGGGCCGTCCGCCAACCGCTCGGGCCAGGTCACGGCCACCACCGCGGCCCATGTCGCCGAAAGCCTGGGCGGCAAGCTGGACTTCATCCTGGACGCCGGCAGCGCCACCGCTGGGCATCGAATCCACCGTGATCGGCTTTGACGGAGACCGCCCCGCTGCTGCTGCGCCCCGGCGCGATCGCGCGCGAGGAGATCGAGGACCTGATCGGCCCGCTGGGCGGCGCCGGGCAGCCTGGTCCAGTCGCCGGGACAATTGCCCAGCCATTATGCGCCGCGCGCGGCCTTGCGGCTGAATGCGGCGCGAAATCGAATCCGGCGAGGTGCTGCTGGGTTTCGGCGAGGTGCCGGGCGCCAAGCTGAATCTCAGCCGGCGCGGCGACCTGAAGGAGGCCGCCGCCAATCTTTTCGCCATGCTGCGCGAGCTGGACAAGAGCGCCACCCATATCGCCGTCTCGCCCATCCCCGATATCCGGCCTGGGCGAAGCGATCAATGACCGGCTGAGGCGGGCGGCTGCGCCGCGATGAGCGCCCGGGAGCCGGTGATCGAACCGGCTGAAGGATGCCGCCGGCGCCGGGGGATTTTCCACCGATCCGGACGAGATCGCGCCGCATCTGGAAGAATGGCGCGGCAAGTATCACGGCCAGTCGGCGCTGCTGCTCAAGCCCGCCACGCACGGCGCAGGTCTGTCGCCGATCCTGGCCTCTGCCACGAGACGGGCACCGCCATCGTCCCCCAGGGCGGCAATACCGGCCTGGTGGGCGGGCAGATCCCGCTGCATGGCGAGGTGCTGCTGTCCACCCAGAGGCTGAACAAGGTTCGCGCGCTGGACGAAAGCGGCATGACCCTGACGGTGGAAGCAGGCGTCACCCTTGGCGAGGCCCAGCGCGCCGCCGCGGACAGCAACCTGCTCTTTCCCCTCAGCCTGGCCTCGGAAGGCAGCTGCACCATCGGCGGCAATATCGCCACCAATGCCGGCGGCACCCATGTGCTGCGCTATGGCATGACGCGGGCCCTGGTGCTGGGGCTGGAAGTGGTGCTGGCGAACGGCACGGTGCTGCCCATGCTGCGCGCCCTGCACAAGGACAATAGCGGCTACGATCTCAAGCAGCTGTTCATCGGCAGCGAAGGAACCCTGGGCGTGATCACCGCCGCCTGCCTGCGGCTGTTCCCCAAGCCGGATGTCGCGGTCACCGCGCTTGCCGCGGTGCCCTCACCGGCCGCGGCGGTGAAGCTGCTGGGGGCGATGCAGGCCCATACGGGCGGCATGCTGTCGGCTTTCGAGCTGATGCCGCGCATCGCCCTGGAGTTTGTCACGCGCCATATCGACGGCACCCGCGATCCGCTCGCGGCGCCGGCGCCCTGGTATGTCCTGATGGAGGCGAGCGGCGGCGCGCACGCCAACCTGGCCGCCAGCTTCGAGGACGGGCTTGCCGCCGCCATCGGCGATGGCGTGGCCGCGGATGCGGTGGTGGCGTCCAGCCAGGGACAGGCGCTGGCGCTGTGGAAACTGCGCGAAAGCATATCGGAGGCCCAGAAGCGCGAAGGCGCCTCCATCAAGCACGACATCGCCGTGCCGGTGGCGGCGATCCCGGACTTCCTGGCCCGGGCGGTGCCGGCAGTGCTGGCGCGTGGTGCCCGGGGCGCGCCCCGTCAGCTTCGGCCATCTGGGCGACGGCAACCTGCATTTCAATTTCAATGCGCCAGGCGCGGGCGACGATCCGCACTTTCTTGCCCAATGGGAAGAGGTGCAGCAGGTGGTGCACGATATCGTGAAGGAATTTTCCGGCTCGATCAGCGCCGAGCATGGCATCGGGGTGATGAAGCGGGCGCAGCTGCCGCGCTACAAGTCCCATGCGGAACTGGATGCGATGCGGGCATTGAAACAGGCCTACGACCCCAAGAATATCCTCAATCCGGGCAAACTGATCCCGCCGGTGCTGCGGCTTTAATGCCGTGCCGGCAGCAGCATTTACATCAAAATGCGATGCCGGGCCGCAAGACCCATTGAAAAAGCAGCAGCGTTGCGCCTAGCGCCAGCGCGGGGCCGGCGACGGCGGGCTTTATTCGGTCCGGGCGATTGTCATTCGGGCGGACAAACGCGGCGCCAAGAACCAGCCAGCCGATGCCCACCAGATTGACGACCAGCGGGATTAGAGCGACCTCCACGATATTGCGCGGTATGCGGAAGGGAATGATCAGGGCAACTGACAGCAGCGCGGCCAGCAGAACCGTGTAACCAAAACGCCGCCTGCCCTCTCCGGTGCCATCGGGATAGGCTCGCGCGAGCCAGCCGCCGACGAAGGCCAGCGCCGTGACTGCTAAGGCGAGCAGCACCATCTTGCCGGCCATGCCGACTCCAAGATAGCCAAGCGCGCGGCCGACATCATTGCCCGGAAGCAGCGCGCCGATGGCGAACTGCAGAAGGCATTGATAAAGGCCTTGAAACGCCATCCAGAAGAAAAACAGCCGCCATGTCGCGGATGCCCGGCGGGCGGCGGACAGGGCGAAACGGAACGCCAGTCCGCTCACAAGGGTCGCAAGGGCGCCGCTTCCCGGAAGAAGCTCCGCTATCGGCGCCTCGCCGGTCCAGGCGTGATTGTTGTGATAGAGGATCGGGTGCAGCCCTGGGGTCAGGGCCTTGGGAAGGACGAGCCAGAGTTCCTGCCAAAAGAAGGTCAGGTTGAACGCCAAGGCGCACAACAGCACCGAGCCGGGGTCGAGAGAAAATCGCGTTCGGGCGCGGCGGGCCGCAGCAGGATCATGCCGACCAAGAGCGGAGCCAACCCGATCCCCAGCACAAGCAAAAGCAGCGCCGTCACGGATTTACGAGCGCTCTAGGAGCGCACCACCCGGCCGTTCTCGATCACGATCACCTGTGGGCTGGGGCCGGCGGCCAGCGCCCAGACCAGGGCCAGGACCCAGCCGATTCCCGTCCAGCCGAAAAAGAAGTTGACCACGGCCACGCCCAGCGCCGACGGCGCCTGGCGGACCACGGCGACGATGGTCGGCAGCCAGTACAGCGCGAACAGGGTGAACATGAACGACATCATGGCGACATCTCCGAAACCCGGCATCCAAATATAGTACGAATTTGCGGCGGCGCTAGGCGGCCTGCGACAATTTCGGTGCGTCCGCCGGCTGGGCGTCCGGGGTCTGGTTGGAACGGGCGGAGATTTGCGCCGTCACCATGGTGGCCAGGTAGGGAAGGCTCTGCACCCCCAGCATCACCATCCACAGGCTGACGGCCGGGTCCTGGAAGCCGCGGTCAAAGCCCATGGAGATCATCGCCAGGGTCAACAGGGTCAGCAGCACCGCTTCCTGCCACACCACCCGCAGCACCTGGGTGAAGCTGGCCGGATCGGCGCATTTTGGGGTGCGCAGGAAGGGCTTGGCCGAGGTGAACAGTCCCGTCCACACCGCCTTGCCCACCGTATGGGTCAGCGACAGGCCCGCCACCGAGGCGACCAGGGCGCCGCGCAGGCCCGAACCCACCTTGGGCGGGTAGAGCAGAAGGGTCTTCATCGCCTTGGTGGCGAACAGCGCCATCGCCGCCGCCGACAGGGCGGGCATCGGCACGTCGATATAGCTGGGCATCACCCACATCAGCACCGTCCACACGATGGCCATCAAGGTGACCACCATGCCCAGGCCGTCCGATATCCAGGGCAGCCAGCCGGAAAGGAACTGGTAGCGCTGCGGCCAGGACAGGGCCGAGCCGCCGACGAAGATCGCCCGGGCATGGCGCTTGAGCATCTGCATGGCGCCATAGACCCAGCGATAGCGCTGGGTCATGAACGCCTCCAGCGTGTCGGGCATCAGGCCGGTGCCCATGCTCTGCGGCACATAGGCGGCCTCATAGCCGGCCTCGAACAGCTTGAGTCCCAGCTCGGTGTCCTCGGTGATGCACCATTCGCTCCAGCCATCCACCTCCTCCAGCGCGCACTTGGATACGACGGTCATGGTGCCGTGCTGGATGATGGCATTATGCTCGTTGCGCTCCACCATGCCGATATGGAAGAAGCCGCGATATTCCTCATAGGCCATGGACTTGAAGCGGCTCTGGCCGGCGTCGCGATAGTCCTGCGGCCCCTGCACCAGCGCGATGCCCGGTGAGGCGAAATAGGGAATGACCCGCCGCAGCCAGAAAGGCTGCACCTGATAGTCGCTGTCGATCACCGCGACATAGCGGGCCTGCGGATCGGTCAGCGCCAAGGCGCGATTTAGCGCCCCGCCCTTGAATCCCTTGAGCCCGTCGAAATGGAAGAAGCGGAAGCGCGCGCCCCCGGGCGCGGCGTTGCCAGGACCCGCGTTGAGCGTACGGCAATGGCTTTCCACCGGCCGCCAGGTTTCGGGGTCGGGCGTGTTGTTGTCCAGGACAATGACCTCGAAATTGTCATAGTCCAGCCGCGCCAGCGCGTTCAGGGTCTCGATCACCATCCGCGGCGGCTCGTTGAAGGTCGGCACATGGATGGAGACGCGCGGGCTGTGTTCGGGGATGCCGACCCGGACCACCCGCCGCTCCACGCGCCACAGGCTGGCGGCCAGCTCGATGCCTTCGGTGAGGATCACCGCGCAGGCCAGGATCACCAGCGGCGACATCGCGACCATGGCGACGATGTCGGTGGGATCGATATATTCCAGGGCGGTGGCGTCGATCAGCGCCAGCAGGCCGGTGGAAACCAGCACGATCATGCCGCCCATCACCAGATAGCCGGTCTGGCGCACGCGCGGCATGCGTCCCAGCACCAGAAGGCCCAGCAGCAGGCTGAGCACCGCCGCCATCAGGGCATAGCCGCGCCATTCCGGAAAGTTGCGGATCAGGCCGGTAAAGGCGAATTTGGGATGGCCGGTGGCGTCGAACAGGCCCCAATAGCGCCCGGCGACTCCTTCATTGGCATCCTTCCAGGGCTCGTCATAGGCCTCCAGCAGGTAGTAGTCCCAGCCCTTTTCCTGGGCGAACTGCACAAAGGCGCGGATGAACCAGCCTTCATTGGCGGCGGACGCTTCGGCGCGGCCGCGGGTGCGCCCTTCCGACGGCCAGCCCACCTCGCCGACCACGATCTGCTTGTCGGGAAATTCCGCCTGGACGTGATTGTAGAAATTCGTGGTGGATTTCAGGCTGCCGCGGATGTCCACATTCTCCCAATAGGGCAGAAGATGGACGAAGATCAGGTCGACATACTTGCCGACCTCGGGCGTCAGCATCCAGGTGGACCAGGGTTCGGCGGTGGTGACCTTGATGCGCGCGGGCAAGGCGGCGCGCACGCGCCGGATATAGCCGTTCAGCCGGTCGGCCGAGACATAGCCGAACAGCTGGGTTTCGTTGCCGACGATCACCCGGTCGATGGTGCGCCGGTTGGCCAGGGCGGTGCGGATCGCCAGATCGATCTGCTCCTCGTTCTTTTCCAGGTCGGGACTGATCCAGATGCCCAGCGATACCGTCATGCCATAATGGCGGGCGATCTCCGGTACCCGGTCCATGCCGCCGTCCACCGTGTAGGTGCGGATATGGCTTGTCAGGTGGGAAAGCTGCTCCAGGTCGCGGGCGATATGCGCCGGCGTGACGTGCTTCTGGTCACTGGCCGAGAACAGGCGGCTGGGACTGTAGGCGATGCCGCGCACCTGCCCGTCCCATTCGGGCGCCGACACCGTGTAGTCGCGGCTGATCCAGAACAAGGCGCTGGCGCTGACCACCGCCGCCAGCGCGACGACGATCCGCAAGCGCCCGCCGCCCAGGTGCCGTGCCGACCACAGACGGGTGAAAAAATCGCGCCACACCTTATTGCTGATCGTCCCTGTCGCCGGGATCGGGAATGTAGCCCTTCTCGCCCCTTCTGGGGGCCGGCGTGGTTTCCAGCAGCTTGATATCAAAGATCAGCGTCTGGTTGGGGGGGATGGTGCCATTGCCCGCGCCGCGCACGCCGTAGCCCAGATTGGGCGGAATGGTCAGAAGCCAGTGATCGCCTTCGCGCATCAGCTGCAGCGCCTCGATCCAGCCGGGAATCACATTGCTCAGCTTCATGGAAGCGGGAAGTCCCGGAGACGTCCCGTCGAAGACCACGCCGTTGATCAGGGTGCCGGTGTAATAGACCTTCACCGTGTCGGTCGACTGGGGCCGCTTGCCATAGCCGTTCTGGATGATGCGGAACTGCAATCCGCTGGGGCGCACGATCACGCCCTTTTTCTTCTTGTTGTTTTCGAGATATTTCAGATTGGCTTCGATGCTGAGCGGATCGCTTGCCGCCGAAGGCGCCGCGGCGGTCGTCGCCGAGACCGGCGCGGTCTGGGCCAGCGAGGGCCCGGCCCCGGCAAGCGGCAGCACCAGGGTCAAAACAGCCATAATACGCTTCATTGCACTCTCCCAACGCCTGCACCCCCGGCGAAGCGCCGGCATGTGCCCTGCCGGCCCCCCAAGCCGGGTATTGCCGCTATCCTAGCAAGCCGCGCGCGCCGGCCCCAAGCCTGAAACCATGGGATTGCGGGGCTGGGGGCCGAAATAAGCCCTTTTCTGGCCTGGGGATTAACCGAAACTCACGAGAATTTCACCGCCAGATGAACCAGAACCGCCAGGCCGCAGCCCACCACCAGGGTGCCGCAGGCCCTGTTGATGATGCGCATGGCCCTTTCGTCGATCTTGGTGTGGAACAGCCCGATGATGGTGGTCAGGGCCAGCCACCAGCCGGTCGAGCCGGCGACCACCCCGGCCACGACAAAGCCGGCATCGTTGAAGCTGCCGGCGCCGCCGGCCAGCCCGCCCAGGCCGGCGAACATGACGCCGAAGGACAGCAGGGTAACCGGATTGGTCACGGTCAGGGCGAAGGTCGAGACCATGGCGCGCACCAGATTTGTGCCCGAGCTGCTGGTGCCCTCGCCGTTGGCGCCCTCGCCGTCCGCCTTGCTGTCCAGGCAGCGCGGCACCGGCAGGGAGACATAGGTGCGATAGCCCATCCACACCATCATGGCGCCGCCGACCAGCTCGATGATGGTGGCATAGCCTTCGATCATCTGGGCGATCCAGGTCAGCCCGAAGCCCATGATGGCGGCGAAGATACCGTCACCCAGCGCCGCGCCCAGCCCGGAGACGAATCCGTTCAGCGGACCGAATGCAAAACTGCGCCGGATGCAGATCAGGTTGACCGGGCCGATGGGTACCGCCGCCACCAGGCCCATCAGCACGCCTGACAGGATCAGATAGAAATAGATCATGCCGGTTCCAGCGTTTCCACGAAACGCACGGGTGCACCCAGGGCGCCGCCGGTGGCGGCAAAGTCGCGCATCACGATGTGGCCGCGCAGGATGGCGGCGACCGGCCACCCCCTGGTCTTCATCCCGTCGAAGGGCGTCCAGCCGCAGGTCGAGGCGATCCACTTGTTCTCGATGGTGCGGGTCAGGCTCATATCCACGATGGTGAAGTCGGCGTCGTAGCCGCGCGCGATGCGGCCCTTGCCGGCAATGCCGAAAATACGCTGGGGCCCGCTGGCGGTCAGGTCGACGAAACGCTCCAAGGTCAGGTTGCCCTTGTTGACATGATCCAGAAGGATGGTGGCCAGGGTCTGCACGCCCGGCATGCCCGACGGCGTATCGGGATAGATCCGGTCTTTTTCCTCGCGGGTGTGGGGGGCATGGTCGGAGCCGATCACGTCGATCACGCCCTCGCGCACCGCCGCCCACAGGGCCTGGCGATGGCTTTCGTCGCGGATCGGCGGGTTCATCTGGGCATAGGTGCCCAGCCGTTCGTAGCATTCGGGCGCCGACAGGGTGAGATGCTGCGGCGTGGTTTCGGCGGTGGCGACATCCTTGGCCGCCGCCAGCAGCGGGATTTCATCGCCCGTGGTGACATGCAGGACATGCAGGCGGCGGCCCGCCGCCCGCGCCAGGCGCAGCACCCGTTCGGTGGACATGCGCGCCGCTTCGGCGTCGCGCCACACCGGATGGGTCTCGGGACGGCCGCGCGCGGCAAGAGGCTTGCGCGCGATCATGCGGTCTTCGTCCTCGGAATGAACCGCGACGCGGCGCGTGCCGGCTTTCAGCGCGGCAAGAATGTCGTCCTCCTTGTTGAGCAGCAGCGTGCCGGTGGAGGAACCCAGAAACGCCTTGATGCCGCAGACGCCGGGCATCTTCTCCAGCGTCGCCAGCGCGCCGATATTCTGCGGCGTGGCGCCGGCATAAAAGGCATGGTCGCAATACATGCGGCCGTGGGCACGCGCCAGCTTGTCGGCGATGGCGGCGCGGCTGGTGGTGGGCGGCGCGGTGTTGGGCATTTCGAACACCGCGGTGACGCCGCCCAGGATCGCTGCCAGGCTGCCGCTGGCGAGGTCCTCCTTGTGGGTGTTCCCCGGTTCGCGGAAATGCACCTGGGTATCCATGACGCCGGGCAGCACATGCAGTCCCCTGGCCTCGAATATCTCGGCGGCCCGGGCGCCGGACAGCGATCCGATGGCCGCGATTCGCCCACCAATGACCCCAACATCGGCAGGGGCAATGCCGTTGGGGGTCGCCACCGTGCCGCCGCGGATCAGCAGATCGAAACTTTCCGTCATGGGACAAGGCAGTTAGCCCAGCCCCCCGCCCTTGGCAACCGCGGCAGAGCCGCCTAATTGAGGGGGATGGACCCCGTTTTTCTGGACGACCGCGCCGTTCTGGCCATTTCCGGGCCGCAGGCGCGCGATTTTTTGCAGGGCCTGGTCACCAACGACATCGCCGGCGGGCTTGCTCCCGGCAGTGGATTGTACACAGCCCTGCTCTCGCCCCAGGGAAAGATCCTGTTCGACTTCCTGGTTACCGAAGGCGACGGCGCGCTGTTGCTGGATGTGGCGCGCGGCACCCGCGACGCGCTGATGAAGAAGCTGACCATGTTCCGGCTGCGCGCCAAGGTGGAGATCGAATCGCGCGAGCAGCTTGGTGTCTATGTCGATCTCAGGGGACATCCCGACAACCGGATATCGTCATACGCCGATCGCGCCGTCACCTTTGCCGATCCCAGGCTCGAGGCCCTGGGGGCGCGCAGCATCGGCGCGACCGCGGAGATGCCCGCCAACCTGCCGGGTCCGCGCGCCTATCACGAACGGCGGCTGGCCTTGGGCGTGCCCGAGGCCGGCGATTTCGGATATGAGAAAATCTTTGCCCTGGATGGCGGGCTGGCGGAACTGAACGGCATCTCCTTCACCAAGGGTTGTTACATCGGCCAGGAACTGACCTCGCGGATGAAGCACCGCGCCACCTCGCGCAAACGGATCCTGACGGTGACGGCCGGGGTGCCGATTCCCGCCGCCGGCCCCGTGACCCGGGGCGGCACCGAGATCGGCGAACTGCTTTCCAGCTACGATCGCACCGGCTTCGCGCTGGTGCGGCTGGACCGGCTGGAGGAGAGCAGCGGCGACGTCACCGCGGCGCAGATTCCGGTTGTCTTGCACCGGCCGGATTGGCTGGCCGGAGCGTCGGCGTGAGCCGGAGCACCAAGATCCGTCGGCGTGAGCCGGAGCGACCACAAAGGAAGCGTCGGCGTGAGCCGGAGCGACCACAAAAGAAGCGTCGGCGTGAGCCGGAGCGACCACAAAAGATCCGTCGGCGTGAGCCGGAGCGACCACAAAGGAAGCGTCGGCGTGAGCCGGAGCGACCACAAAAGAAGCGGCGGCGTGCGCCGGAGCAACCATTGATGGCAGGCACGGCCGAGAAAAAACGCTGCGGCTGGCCGGGCGAGGACCCGCTCTATCGCGCCTATCACGACAGCGAATGGGGCGTGCCGGAATATGACCCGCGCGCGCTGTATGAAAAACTGGTGCTGGACGGATTCCAGGCGGGGCTGTCCTGGATCACCATCCTGCGCAAGCGGGACAATTTCCGCAAAGCCTTCCACGATTTCATTCCGCAGAAGATTGCCCGCTATGGCGCGCGCGATGTCGAGCGGCTGCTGAAGAATGACGGCATCGTGCGCAGCCGCGCCAAGATCGAGGCGGCCATCAAGGGCGCCAGGCTGTGGCTGGAGATCGAGGAAAAGGAACCCGGCGGCTTCCGGGACCTGATCTGGAAGCATGTCGATGGGGTGCCGCGGATCAACCGCTTCGCGAGCGGCAGCCGGATTCCGGCCCAAACCGCGATGAGCGAGGGATTGGCAAAGGAGTTGAAGCAGCGCGGGTTTAACTTTTGCGGCCCGGTGATCGTCTATGCCTTCGCCCAGGCCGTCGGCATGGTCAACGACCATGTCACCGGCTGCTTCCGGCACGCCGAATGCGCAAAGCTGGCGCGCAAGTGAATTCCATCATCGTTTGGTTTTGCCGGAGCATCGGGCAGGCGCGCGGGGCGATGCCGTGGCCCGTGCGACCATTGAAAATCATGCCATGACCCCGATCATTGTGTGGTTCCGCCAAGACCTGCGGCTGGGCGACAATCCCGCCCTGAGTTTCGCCGCCCGGACCGGCCGGCCGTTGGTCTGTCTGTTTGTGCTGGACGATGCAGCGCCGGGACAGTGGAGATGGGGCGGGGCGTCGCGCTGGTGGCTGCATCACGCCCTGACGGCCTTGAACAGTGCGCTCGGCGGCAGGCTGGTGCTGCGCCGGGGCGATGCGGCCAAAATCGTCAAGACGCTTGTGCGGGAGACCGGCGCCGGTGCGGTGGCATGGAACCGCTGCTACGAGCCTTTCGCCGTGGCGCGCGACCAGAAACTGAAGGCCGGGCTGGGCAAATCCGGCGTCACGGTGCAGAGCTTCAAGGCTGCGCTGCTGCACGAACCCTGGGAGATCAAGACCGGCGGGGGTACGCCGTTCCGCGTCTTCACGCCCTTCTGGAAGGCGATGCGCCTCCGGCCTGTGGAAAAGGCATTGCCCGCGCCGCGCGCGCTTGATCTCCAGGCGCTCAAGAGCGACCGCTTGGAGGACTGGGCGCTGCTGCCCGCGCGGCCGGACTGGGCCAGGGCGTTCGACTGGACGCCGGGAGAGAAAAGTGCCCGCGCGGCGCTGGCCGATTTTCTGGACGGCATCGCGGATTACGGACAGGCCCGCGACCGCCCGGACCGCGACGGCACCTCGCGTCTGTCGCCGCATCTGCATTGGGGCGAGATCTCGCCGCGCCAGATATGGCAGGCGGTGTCCAGCCATGGTCCCAGCGCCGGCGGCGAGACCTTTCTCAAGGAGCTGGGTTGGCGGGAATTCTGCGCCCAGCTTCTGTTCCACCATCCGGACCTGCCGCAGGCGCCGCTCGACCCGCGCTTTGGTGCCTTCAAATGGCGGTGCAGCGAAAAGGATCTTGATGCCTGGACGCGCGGGCAAACCGGCATTCCCATCGTCGATGCCGGCATGCGCCAGCTGTGGCAGACCGGTTGGATGCACAACCGCGTGCGCATGATCGCGGCCAGCCTGCTGATCAAGCATCTGGGGATCGACTGGCGCGCGGGCCAGCGCTGGTTCTGGGACACGCTGGTGGACGCCGACCTGGCCAGCAACAGCGCCAACTGGCAATGGGTGGCGGGCTGCGGCGCCGACGCCGCGCCCTTTTTCCGCATCTTCAATCCGGTGCTGCAGGGCCAGAAATTCGATCCCCGCGGCGACTATGTCCGCCGCTTCGTGCCCGAACTGAAGGATGTGGCGGACAAATATGTCCACAAGCCGTGGGAGGCGCCCCAGCCCCCCAAGCACTACCCTGCCCCCATCGTCGATTTGGCCGCAGGGCGGATGCGCGCGTTGGCGCTTTTTCGAGCCTTGAAGCGGTAACGGGGGGCGTCTAGTTTCGCAGCCCATGCCAGAACAGATCAAACAGGACGTCATCGCCGCCATCGGCAACACGCCGCTGATCCGCCTTCGCCGCGCTTCCGAGGCGACGGGCTGCGAAATCCTGGGCAAGGCGGAATTTCTCAATCCCGGCCAGTCGGTGAAGGACCGTGCCGCCCTGTACATCATCCGCGACGCCATCGCCCGCGGCACGCTTCGGCCCGGCGGCACCATCGTGGAAGGCACCGCCGGCAATACCGGCATCGGGCTGGCGACAGTCGCCAACGCCATGGGCTTCAAGACGGTGATCGTCATCCCCGATACCCAGAGCCAGGAAAAAAAGGACGCCTTGCGCCTGCTGGGCGCGCAGCTGATCGAAGTCCCGGCGGTGCCGTACAAGAATCCCAACAATTACGTGAAGCTGTCGGGGCGGCTGGCGGAACAACTGGCCAAGAGCGAACCGGCCGGCGCGGTGTGGGCGAACCAGTTCGACAATGTCGCCAACCGCCAGGCCCATATCGAAGGCACCGGTCCGGAGATCTGGCAGCAGACCGGCGGCAAGGTTGACGGCTTTACCTGCGCGGTGGGCAGCGGCGGCACCCTGGGCGGGGTCGCCATCGCCCTGAAGGAACGCAACAGCAAAATCCGCATCGCCGCCGCCGATCCGCTCGGCGCGGCAATCTACAGCTGGATCAAGACCGGAAAATTGGAAAGCCACGGCTCATCGATCACCGAGGGCATCGGCCAGGGCCGGGTCACCGCCAACCTGCAAGGCGCCCCCTTCGACGACGCCTATGAGATTGCCGACGAGGAGGCGCTGCCCATCCTGTTCGATCTTCTGGAGCATGAAGGCCTGTGCATGGGCGGCTCCACCGGCATCAATGTGGCGGCCGCCATCCGCATGGCAAGGGACATGGGCCCCGGCCACACCATCGTCACGGTGCTGTGCGACTATGGCAACCGCTATCAGTCCAAATTGTTCAATCCCGACTTCCTGCGCGAAAAGGGCCTGCCCTGCCCGCCCTGGCTGGTGGCGCAGCGCCCGCCGATTGCGGTTCCCTTTGCATGAGCAACCTGGTTTCCACCGACTGGCTGGCGGCGCATCTGGACCAGGTGCGGGTGGTGGACGCCTCCTGGTACATGCCGGACGAAAAGCGCGAACCCGCAAAGGAATTCGAGGCCGGGCATATCCCCGGCGCGGTGTTCTTCGATATTGACGGGGTTGCCGATCACGCCACAGACCTGCCGCACATGATGCCGCCGCCGGGCCAGTTCGCCCGTGCGGTTGGCGGCCTGGGCATCGGCGACGGCGAAACGGTCGTGGTCTATGACGGCACCGGGATTTTTTCCGCGCCCCGGGTGTGGTGGATGCTCAAGGCCATGGGTCATGACGATGTCCTGGTCCTGGATGGCGGCTTTCCCAAATGGAAGCGCGAGGGCCGTGCGGTCGAAACCGGTCCCGCCAGGACGCAGGCCCGGTTTTTCACCGCCCTTGTCCGGCCAGCGATCCAGCGCGACTTCGCCGCCGTAATGGAGATTGTGAAGGACGGGCGGGCGCAGATGGTCGATGCCCGCAGCGCCGCCCGCTTCAAGGGCGAGGAGCCCGAGCCGCGCGCCGGCGTGCGCGGCGGCCATATGCCGGGCGCGCTGAATGTGCCCTGGCGCAATGTCGTGGCGGCGGACGGTACCGTCAAGCCGCCGGAGCAGCTGCGCGCCGCCTTCGCCGCGGTGGACCTGGCCAGGCCGATCGTCACCACCTGCGGTTCGGGCATTTCCGCCGCCGTGCTGATGCTGGCGCTGCAGGAGATCGGCGCCGGGGAGGTGGCCGTCTATGACGGCTCCTGGACCGAATGGGGCGGGCGCCGCGACGCGCCCGTGGTGACCGGCTGATGGCCAGGGGAGCGACACCGCCGCGCCGCATTTCCATGACGGTGACGTTCCTGGAACTGAACAGCAAACCCACCGCCCCGCCTCCGCCGCAGCCGCGCGGCAGGCTGGCGCTGCTCAAATGCGAAAAACCGCCCACGCATTTCTACCGTTATCTCTACGACACGATCGGCGCGGACTATTACTGGGTGGACCGCAAGAAGCTGACGCCGCAAGCCCTGGCCGCTGTGATCCACGATCCGCGCAACCAGCTGTTTGTTCTGTATGCGGAAGGGTGTCCCGCCGGCATGGCCGAGCTGGACCTGCGCAAGCCCGGCGTCTGCAACATTTCCTATTTCGGCCTGATGCCCGAGGCGATCGGCAAGCGCATGGGATATTTCTTCCTCTATCACACCTGCATCAATGCCTGGCTGCAGCCGATCGAGCGGTTGACCGTCAACACCTGCACCCTGGACCATCCCCGCGCCCTGCCCCTGTACCAGCGGCTGGGCTTCACCGCCTATAACCGGGAAGAGCGCTTTGTTGAGTTACCGTAGCTTTGCGGGCAAGGTCGGGCGATGAGCAGCACCGGCAGTGCCCCTGAAAAGACCTGGTTCGGCCATCCGCAGGGCCTGACATTCCTGTTCGGCACGGAAATGTGGGAGCGCTTTTCCTATTACGGGATGCGCGCCCTGCTGGTGCTGTTATCTCACCAAATATCTGCTGCTGCCCGGCCATGTCGAGCACGTCTGTTCTATCCGCAGGTCAAGGCCTTCTACGAAATGTCTCGGCGGGGCCGCTGGCGCCCAGCCGCTGTCCGTCGCTGATCTATGGCACCTATACCGGGCTGATCTATGCCACGCCGCTGCTGGGCGGCTGGCTGGCGGACCGTTTGCTTGGCCAGCGCAATACCGCGCATGATCGGCATCCTGTGATGGCCTTCGGCCATTTCATGATGGCGTTCGGAATCGCTGCTGTTTCCGGCGCTGACCCTGCTGATCTTCGGCGGCGGCTTCTTCAAGACCAACACCACCGCGCAGGTTGGCATGCTGTATGCAAACCGGCGATCCGCCGCCGCGATCGCGCCTATTCGATTTTCTATGTCGGCATCAATCTGGGCGCCTTTATCGCGCCGCTCGTCTGCGGCACCCTGGGCGAAGAAGTCGGCTGGCATTACGGCTTCGGCGCGGCCGGCGTCGGCATGCTGATTGGCGCTGGCGGTCTATCTTACCGGCTGGCAACATTTGCCGGCCGAACGGCCAAGTCGCGGGCGCGAAGAGCCGCGCCGCGCCGCTGAACCGAGAGGAATGGAAATCGGTCGGCGCACTGATTCTGCTGGTGCTTCCGCTGACGCCTGTGGTGGGCCTGCTACGAGCAGCAGGGCAATATCATTGCGCTGTTCGCCGATCGCCAATACCGACCGCGCTTGATCCCTGGCCTGGTCGATTGGCAAATTCCCGTCACCTGGTTCCAGTCGTTCAATCCCTTTATCATTTTCGCCTTCACGCCCTTCTGCTGGCGCTATGGGCACGCCAGGCGCGGACGCTGCGCGAGCCCAGACACCATGTACAAGATGGCGATTGGGCTGCGTATCTGCTGTCGCTGTCCTATCGTGCTCATGGCGTTTGCGTCCTGGCATGGCGGCGGCGGCAAGATCAGCTGGTTTTGGCTGCTGCGCTCTATTTCGTCGTCTGATCACCACGGGCGAACTCTATCTTTCGCCGATCAGCCTGTCGCTCTATTCCAAGGTCGCGCCGTTGCGCATCACTTCGCATCATGATGGCGGTGAATTTCCTGCCCGAATTTTCTGGGCGGCGGGTTCCTGCAGGGCTGGCTCGGCACCTTCTGGGAACAGCATGAGCCATCCAGCTATTCTTTCTGATGATCGCTGCGATCGGCCTAGTCGCGGGCTTCGATTATTCTGGGTGATGGAAAGACCGCTGCGGCCCTATCTGCAGAAATCGCATGACGTGACGAAATCCGCGACGCATCAAGCCCGAAACCCGTCGCCATCGCCGCCGGCCGCATGAGCGAGGCGCATTTCGGCGCCGTCAACACGCCGGTCTACCGCACCTCGACCATCCTGTATCCCGACCTGGCGGCGCTGGAAGCCAACACCCAGCCCTACACCTATGGCCGGCGCGGCACGCCCACCACCCAAAGCTTCGAAGACGCCATCTCCGGCCTGGAAGGCGCGCGCGCAGGACGGTCAGCGTGCCGTCCGGCCTGAATGCCATCGGCACTGGCGATCCTGTCGGTGTGCAGCGCCGGCGATCACCTGCTGATGGTCGGACAGCTGTCTATGAGCCGACGCGCATCTTCTGCGACACGACGCCTTGCGGCGGCTGGGCATCACGACCAGCTATTACGCCGCCGAGCGACGACATCGCGTCCGCTGCTGCAGGCCGAACACCAGGGCGGTGTTCTGCGAAAGCCCCGGCTCGCTCACCTTCGAGATGCAGGACATTGCCGGCCATCGCCGAAGGCGGCGCACGCCATGACAATGGGCGCCGGCGCCTCGGTGCTGATGGACAATACCTGGGCGACGCCGCTCTTCTTTCAGCCGCTCAAGCACGGCGTCGATCTGTCGATCCAGGCCGGCCACCAAATATATCGGCGGCCATGCCGATGTGATGCTGGGCTATGTCAGCCGCCAATGAAAGCCATGCCGCGCGGCTGCACCAGACCGCATGGCAATATGGGCCTGTATGCCAGCGGCGACGACTGTTTCCTGGCGCTGCGCGGCCTGCGCACCCTGGCCGTGCGGCTGGCGCGGCATCAGGAAACCGGCCCTGACCCTGACGCGCTGGCTGCAGGCCCGGCCGGAAGTCGCGCGCGTCCTGTATCCCGCGCTGCAAAGCGATCCCGGCCATGCCCTGTGGAAGCGGGACTTTTCGCGGCGCCTGCGGCCTGTTCGGCCTGGTACTGAAGCCGGTTTCCGCAGGCCGCCGTCGCGGCTTTTGTGGACGGGTTGCAGCATTTCGGCATCGGCTATTCCTGGGGCGGGTTTGAAAGCCTGATCGTTCCGGCCCATATCAAGCGCACGGCCGCGCCCTTCGCGGCCGAAGGGCCGGTGCTGCGCATCCATGCCGGCCTGGAAGATGCAGACGATCTGATCGCCGACCTGGAGCAGGGCTGGCGCGCCTGAGAGAGACAGTCATGACCGACACTCTGACCCACGCCGCCTTTCTCGATCGGCCGTGAAATTCGACGACGACGGCCTGGTGCCCGCCATCGCCCAGAGCGCAGCCACCGGCGAGGTGCTGATGATGGCCTGGATGAACCGCGAAACGCTGGAGCAGACCCTGGCCACCGGCGAAGTCACCTACTGGTCGCGCTCGCGCCAGCAAGATCTGGAGAAAGGGCGAAACCAGCGGCCACACCAGCGCCTGGTCGAGGCCTTTGTGGATTGCGACGGCGATGCGCTGCTGCTCAAGGTGGATCAGATGGGCCCGGCCTGCCACACCGGCGCGCCAAGCTGTTTCTTCCGCAAATTGGGGTGAGGCCAGAATCGCCACTTCGCGGGCTATAGTTGATCCCGGACGCATGCCATGGACCTGAACTGCCGCCCGCCGCGGCCCGGCGCCGCCAAGACCAACACATTGACGCCCAAATTCATGGCGGCGGTGATCGCCGGCGTGGTGGTGGCCGCCCTCTATTTCGGGCGCCCGGTGCTGATGCCCCTGGCCCTGGCGGTGCTGATGTCCTTCGCCCTGGCGCCCCTGGTCGGCCTGCTCAAGCGGCTCTGGCCTGGGCCATATTCCGTGCCGGTGCTGATCAGCCTGCTGCTGGCAGTGGTGATCCTGTCGGCGCTGGCCGCCTTCATGGGCTCGCAGCTGGCCAAGCTGGCAGCCGACCTGCCGCGCTACCAGACCAACCTGGGCCACAAGATCCATTCGGTGGTGGGTTCGGCGGTTCACAACGACACCATCACCAGCCTGAACCAGACGATCGAAAGCCTGGCCGACCAGGTCGCCGGCGCCAACCCGGCCGAGGAAACCAGCCCCCACCCAGGCCAACCAGATCAAGCCCATCCCGGTGGTGATACAGCGCACCTCGCTGGCGCCCTGGGCGGTGGCGCAGAACGTGCTGGGGCCGCTGATGGAACCCCTCGGCGGTGATCGCGCTGGTGCTGGTCTTTGTCGGCTTCATCCTGCTGCAGAAGGACGATCTGCGCGACCGTTTCGTGCGGCTTGCCGGCTCGCGCGACATGCAGCGCACCACGGTGGCGCTGGACGAAGCCGCCACCCGCCTGTCGCGCTATCTGTTCCTGCAGACCTGCATCAACACCTGTTTCGGCCTGGTGATCGGCGCCGGCCTGTGGCTGATCGGGGTTCCCAATGCCGGCCTGTGGGCGCTGATGTCCATGCTGCTGCGCTTTGTGCCCTATGTCGGCGTGCCCCTGTCCTTCCTGTTTCCCTTCACCCTGTCGCTGGCGGTGGACCCCGGCTGGACCAAGATGGTGTGGACCATGATCCTGTATGGCAGCATCGAAGCCACGATCGGCCAGGGGGTCGAACCGTTCCTCTATGGCCGCAGCATGGGCCTGTCGGCAGTGGCGGTGGTGGTGGCGGCAGTGTTCTGGACCTGGCTGTGGGGCCCGATGGGCCTGCTGCTCTCCACGCCCCTGACCATGTGCTTTGTGGTGTTCAGCCGCCATGTCGAAAGCCTCAAATTCCTCGATGTCATGCTGGGCGACCAGCCGGCCCTGCGCGTCGAGGAGAGCCTGTATCTGCGCATGCTGGCGGAGGACCCCGACGAGGCCGCCGACGAGGCCGAGGACTTCCTGCGCGCCAATTCCCTGTCGGCCTATTATGACGAGGTGGCGGCGCGCGCCCTGATGCTGGCGCAGAGCGATGTCAATCGCGGCGTGCTGGACCCGCTGCGCCAGAGCCGCATCCGCGACGCCATCAAGGGGCTGGTCGCCAACCTGGCCGAGCGCAAGGATGAGGGCGCCCGGGGCGCCGACCTGCCGGAAAACTGGCGCGACGCGGCGCTGCCCCCGGTCCTGTGCGTCGCCGGGCGCGGGCCCCTGGACGAGGCCGCCGCCCTGCTGCTGGTGGACATGCTGAGCAAATACGGCATCGCGGCGCGGGTGGTGTCGTCGGACGAGGCCTCCGCCGCCAATATCCGTGATCTGTCCTGCGAAGGCGTGCGGCTGACTCTGCGTCTCCTATCTGGAGCCCGGCACCTTCAAGAATGCCCGCTACCAGGTGCGCCGGCTGCGCAAGCACATGCCCGGTGTGCCGGTCATGGCCCTGTTCTGGGGCCTGGCGGCGGACCATTCGCGCTATCTCGACGGCATCGAGGCGACGGAGAGCGACATCGTCACCACCGGCCTGAAGGAAACCGTGCAGCATGTCCTGGCCTATGCCCGCCGCTCCGGCGTGCGCCAGAGCCACGAGGCGGCGACGTGAATGCACCCGGCGACTATGGCGTGCTGCTCACCACCACGCCGCGACGCGAAGAGGCCGCGAACATCGCCAAGCTGCTGATCGACGAGAAGCTGGCCGCCTGCGTGCAACTGCTGCCGATCGAAAGCTTCTATGCCTGGCAGGGCGAGACCCGCAACGCGGCGGAAATCCTGCTGCTGGTGAAAACGCGCTGCGCGCTTTTCGAAAAAGCCATCGCCCGCATCAAGGCGGTGCATTCCTACAGCGTGCCGCAGATCGTGGCGATACCGTTTACGGCGGGATTTTCCGGCTATTTCGACTGGATCGCCGGCACGACGGCACCCTGAGCCGGGTCCGTTTTCCGCCCAGGGGCCTTGGCCCGCCACCGCATATAATTGCTCAATTTCGGCCTTAAAGACCGCTTATGATAGTTGATATGTGTATGTCCGCGCGATCGAGCACGCTTTTCATCGTTTTATTGTCTTTGATGAGCTGGGGACTGACCGGGCGGGCCGTTGCCGCCGATCCGCAAGCCTATATGATGACAATCGGCCGTACCGGCGACAGCAATCTGGATGACGCGCTGGCGGCCAGCTCGCAGCTGTCGCAGCTGAGGGTTTCGGCGCCGGTTCCCCCCTTCGGACTGATCGAGCGGGCGCGTGCCGATATTTCGCGGTTCCAGACCGCGCTCGACAGTTTCGGCTATTATAAAAACGAGGTGTCCATCACCATCGGCGGATTGGCGCTGAGCGATCCGGGACTGCCGGCGCTGCTGGACAAGGCCGGGTCCGCCGTGGCGGTCGAGGTCGTCGTCCAGAAAGGTCCGCTCTACCGGTTGGGAACGGTCAAGATCGAGGGCGATGCCCCGCCGTCCGCCAGGGCGGCATTGCAGATCCGCAGCGGCGATCCGGCCGTGGCCGGCGATGTCCTGGATGCCGGCGCACGCATGCTGGCAGCGCTGCAGGAGGATGGGTATGCGCTGGCCGAGGTCCCGCCGCCCGTCGCCCTGGCCGACGATGAGAAGCATTTGATCAACGTCACCTTCAAGATCGCCGCGGGGAAGCGGGCCAAGATCGGCGCCATCCGGTTCCAGGGCCTGAAGGAGGTCAACCAGTCCTTCCTGCGAAAGTATCTCATCGTAAAAACCGGCGATCGCTACCGGCCCAGCCGGATCGAGCAGGCCCGGCAGGCGCTTGCGGGGCTCGGCGTCTTTTCCGGGGTGACGGCGCGGGATGCGCAGACGATCTCTCCGGATGGAAGTATCGCACTGACCTTCGATGTCACCGAACGTCCCCAGCATATCGTGACTCTCGCCGGCACCTATTCGACCGACCTGGGGATCAATCTTTCGGTGGGCTGGTCGCACCGCAATCTTTTCGGCAATGCCGAGCAACTCAACCTGATTGCCGCCGGCACCGGTTTGGGAACCGCTTCCGCCGGTATCGGTTACAATCTTTCCGCCCAGTTCCTCAAGCCGCAGTTCCTGGCGCCCAATCAGGTCCTTGAGCTGGACCTTTCGGGGGTAAAACAGCAGCTTGAAGCCTTCGATCAGGCCGCGGAGACGGTTGGCGGCTATGTCCGGCGCAAGTTCTCGGCGCTTTGGAGCGGCAGCGCCGGCGTTTCGCTGGCCTATGATCAGGTGACCCAGCAGAACGTCAGCAGGCTCTATCACATTCTGGGCTTTCCCACGACGGCAGCCTATGACAGCACCGGTGCCGGCGATGTCCTGCATGACCCGGTCCGCGGCGCGCGTTTCTCGCTCGCGGTGACGCCGACCTGGTCCTTCGGCGCCAGCAGCCAGGCTTTCGCGCTGCTGCAGGCCAGCGGATCGACCTATCTCGACCTTGGCGATGACGGGCGTTCGGTCTTGGCCTTTCGGGCGCTGGCGGGAAGCATCCTGGGCGGCACCAATCTTCAATTGCCGCCGGACCAGAGGCTCTATGCGGGCGGCAGCGGGACCGTGCGCGGCTATGCCTACCAATCCATTGGACCGCAATTTGCGGACGGCAGTCCGGTCGGCGCCAAGTCGGTTGATGCCGCCACCGTGGAGTTTCGCCAGCGCATAGGCCGGGATTGGGGCGCGGCGGCGTTCGTGGATGCGGGACAAGCCAGTGCGAGCGGCTTGCCATTGAGCGGAGCGGTACGCGCGGGGGCCGGGTTCGGCACACGCTACTACACGCCCATAGGGGTGGTGCGCGCCGACGTCGCGGTCCCGCTCAATCGCGCCCGCGGCGGCGACGCCTTTGAACTCTATATCGGCCTGGGACAAGCTTTCTGATGCGCATGCCATCGATGAAAAGGACTGCGGTGATCTGGACGGCGGCGGCATTGGCCCTGCTGGCGGCCGTGCTGCTGGGCCTGCTGCGCACCGGGCCGGGGCACACGGCGGTGGCATGGCTGATCCTCAAAGCCACAAGCGGCGAGGTCGTCGTCACCGGGCTCGATGGCGCCCTGCCCAACCATCTTCATGCCAAGACCGTGGAACTGCGCGATCCGGGCGGCGTGTGGCTGCGGGCGCAAAACGTCTCGCTGGACTGGTCGGCGCTGGCGGCGCTTGGCGATCACATCAGCATCGACCGGGTCTCGTCGGACAGAATTTCGGTATACCGCCGGCCCAAGACGGATGCATCCGCGTCCGGCGAAATCCCGCGCATCGATATCGCGGCTTTGGCATTGCCGCAGATCGCCCTCGCCGCCCCGCTCGCGGGCAATCCCGTGACCCTGGCCGCACGCGGGTCGCTGCACTTTGACTCGCGCCACGATCTCAGCGCCGATATTACCATCACCCGCCGGGCCGGCGGCGACAGTTATGTGGCAAAGGGCGCGGTCGTCCAGGATGTCGCCAATGGCCAATTCGCCATCACCGAAGGCACGGACGGTCTGCTGGGAAGGTTAATCGGCCTGCCGGGCCTGGGCCCGATCAATTTTGGCGGCACGGCATCCGGCAGCCGCGCCGCCAATCAACTGGCGCTGCGCCTGACGGCGGGCGGGCTGCGGGCCACCGGCACGGGAACCATCTCGCTGGCGGACCGCAGCGCACGCGTCGGTTTCGACGCGAACGCGCCCGCGATGACGCTGGCTCCAGATCTGGGCTGGACGAATCTTAAAGCCACAGGCCGCTTCAGCGGAAGCTTCGATGCGCCGGATGTCGAAGCCACATTGCGCGCGGCAGGCGCGGCGGCCGGTGGATTTTCGGCCACTGTCCTGACGGCACAAGTCCATGGCCATGGCGGGCTCATCGATGTCGCCGCGAAGGCGGACGGCGTGCAGGTTCCCGGTGCTGCGCCGGGCCTTTTCGCGGGCGCGCCCGTTCTTGCGACCCTGAAGGCGAATTTGGCGGATGGTTCGGGATCGGCGCGCATTTCGGTGACCCATCCCCTGGCCACGCTGGCGGGCACCGCCAAACTCCGCGGCGGGCAGGAACTCGCCGCAAAGCTGACGATTCCGGACCTGGCGCCGTTTGGAGCGATCGCCGGATCGGATATGACGGGGTCCGCTGCCTTGACTATCAATGCCAGCCGCGGCGAGCGGACGGTCATCGCTCTGGACGGCGGTGCGACAGTGCGCGGATCGTCCCTGCTGGCGCGCATGCTGGGCGATACCGCGCTGAGCGCGCATATGGTGATGGCTGGCGCCGATATCGTCCAGTCGAACCTCACCCTGGATGGGGCCGGCTTGCAATCGCGGATCGGGGGCGACCGTCGCGGCGGCCGGCTTGATTACCGCGTGTCGCTTGCGTTGAAGGACCTGTCGCGGCTGACGCCCGGCCTGTCGGGCCAGGCCAGCCTGTCCGGCCGGGTCACCGGTCCGGCCGGGAAGGCGCTGGTCGAAGCCTCCGGCCATGCCGACATGGCCAGCAAGGGATTTGCCCGCCAGCGTGTGGCCATCGATCTGCATTCCGTCGGGCTGCCGCAGCCGGTTTCCGCAACATTCAAGGCCCGGGGCAGTTTCGATAACGCGCCCTTGACGCTCGACGCCGCGCTCTCGCTGCGCGGGCCGGTCCGGGCGCTACGCATCGGCGGGGGATGGAAATCGCTGGCCTTGCGGGCCGATCTGGGCCTGTCTCCAAAGGACATTGTCGGCGCAAAGGCCACGCTCGATATCAAGACATTGGGCGATCTGTCGCCCTTTACGGGGATGTCGGCCGGGGGCAAGGCGCATTTGACGGCGGAATTGTCCACGCCGGGCGGCAAAACCACACTTACTCTGCACGGCCGCGCCAGCGATATCGCCCTTACGGATACGCAAATCGGCCTTGTTTCGATGGATGGCGCCGTCACCAATCCCTTCACCCATCCGATGGTGGCGCTGGACCTCGATGCCACCGGCATTGCATCCCAGGGCTGGTCGGGTCAGGGCAAAGCGAATATCCGGGGCCCGACCGATGCGCTGGTGCTGTCTGCGGATGGGCGCCTTTTGGATTGGCGCGGCGCGCCGCTTCGCATCCAGGCCGACGCTATGCTGGACGCGGATGGACAGGCCGTGTCGTTGCGACATTTGACCGCGAAATGGCGGGACGAAGATGCATCCCTTACCGCGCCTGCCCGCATCGATTATTCCGATGGCATCCGCCTGGACCATCTGACCTTCGCCGCCGGCGGCGGAACAATCGCGCTGTCCGGCCGATTTTCTCCGGCGCTGGCGGCCTCCCTGTCTGCCGAGGGTGTTCGGGCCGAGGCGATTTCCCTCTTCTGGCCCCGGATTTCCGTAAGCGGCACACTCGGCGCCGAGGCGGAGCTGCATGGCACGCTCGCCTCCCCCACCGGCACCGTCACGGTGCGCGCGCGCGGCCTGCGCAGTCGCGCCTATGCGATCAGCGCCGCAACGTCGGCGGATCTGGATGCCCGTGCGGCCCTGCATGGTGATGGCGCCACGCTGACGGCGACCCTGTCCTCCGGCAAGCTGGGCCGTCTGACGCTGACGGGCGAGGCACCGCTGGCGGCGGACGGCGCGCTCGACCTGCGATTGGAGGGGCGTGCCGAGCTTGCCGCCCTGGATCCGCTGCTGACGCCGGGCGGTCAGCGGTTGCGGGGCACAATCGAGATCGACACCGTCATCGCCGGCACCATCGGTGCGCCACGTCCGCGCGGCACGGCCAGCCTGACAAACGGCGAGTTCCAGGATTTCGGACGCGGCATCCGCCTCCGCGACATCAACGCCACGCTGAAGGCGCAGAAGGATGGCCTGCACATCCTCGCTCTATCCGCAAAAGCCGGACCTGGGACCATCAGCGGTTCCGGTACTATTGACACCTGGTCCGCCGGAATTCCGCTTGATCTCGCCTTTCGGGCGGACAATGCGCGCCCGATTGCCAGCGACCTGGTAACGGCATCCATCACGGGCGAGGCAAAGATCACCGGGCAATTGGAGAAGAATGTTGTGGTGACCGGCGCTATCACCGTACCGCGGGCCGAAGTCACGCTCCCTGAATCCTTTCCGCCACAGGTGCGCACGCTGAATGTCCGGCGCCGCGGCCAGCCCTTGGAGGGCTCTGCGGCAAATGGCGGCACGATGACCTTGGACCTGACGGTTCGCACGACCGGCCCGGTAACGCTGCGGGGACGCGGGATAGACGCGGACCTGGGCGGCAGTCTCGCTATTTCCGGTTCGGCGCTGGCGCCGCGCATCACCGGCGGCCTCCAGATGCGGCAGGGCACCTTCAGCATCGCGGGCCAAACGCTCAACTTCACGACCGGCAAGATCAATTTTGACGGCACCGGCGTGCGGGGCCGCATAGACCCGGCGCTGGATCTGGCCGCGTCCAAGTCATCGGGCGGCGTCACGGCGACATTGACGGTGGGCGGCTACGCATCGCAGCCCAAGATCACACTGTCCAGCACCCCGCAGTTGCCGCAGGATGAAGTGCTGGCGCGGCTGCTGTTTCAGAAAAGCGCAACCCAGATCGGCCCGCTCCAACTCGCCGAAGGCGCCCAGGCGCTGGCGGCCATAGGCGGCCTCGGCTCGGGGTTCAGCCCGTTGGCCACATTGCGCGGCGGTCTTGGCCTGGACCGGCTATCGGTCGGGAGCGACGATACGCCCGCGGCCGGCACCACCGTCGAAGCCGGAAAATATGTGTCGCACAATGTCTATGTCGGCGCACGGCAAGGCGTGGCCGGCGGAACGCAAGCCCAGGTGCAGGTGGATCTGACCAAAAACCTGAAGGCGCAGGCGACGCTCGGCACGGGTGCCAATGCCAGCGCGACCAAGGGCGCGGCGGCGGCCGAGGACAATAGCGGCAGCATCGGTCTCAGCTACCAATTTGAGTATTGACGGGCTGCTCGACGCCAGAGCCGCCCAGATCGGCGAGATAGGCCAGCCACTGGCGGCGCCCTGCTTCGGGCGAATGATGGTCGGACCAGAATTTCACCAGCCCGTCGCGAGTTGCGCGCGGACTATCCAGCGCGCGATTGATGGCGTGCGAGACCTGGGCGGGATCGTCCGCATCGACGAAATGGATGCCGTCCAGGCCGCGCAGGAAGTCATAGGCGGAAAGCGGGGCCAGCACGCACGGGATACCCGCGCTCATCGCCTCGAGGATGACAAGGGGCTGGTTTTCCAGGCGGCTGAGGTGGACGAGGACATCGAAGCTGCCGTAAATCCGCTGCTTGTCGCCCGAAAATCCATTCCAGCGGACGCGCCCGGCGCTGCGGTTTCCGTGATGATTTCCCCAGATCTCGACCGTGGCGGCGTCGGACAGTTCCGCCGCCCGTATGGCCGCGTCTGCCCTTTTGTGGGGCAAGGTCGTATCGCACACCACCCCGACGGACCGGCCTTGCTCGTGCTTCTCGATCCTGGATACCGCGTTGGGAATTTTCCGGCGGTGGGCGCGGGGAAACTGGTCGAAAAACGGAAGCTGGACATCGGAGACATATTGAACGCTGTCGACCAGCGTCATCATCTCGGTAACCTGGGAATCGCTGTAGCCGTGGTTCCTTGCGCCGTCCGGCGTATTCGGGGCGCCATGCATGGTGAGGATAACGCGTGCCCCGCGCTCCTTGAGATTTCTGACAAGGGCCATATCGACGCCGCTTTCCACAACACAGAAATCAAAGAGTCCAGCTGCGTCGCTGACCATGCGCACTTGCGTGGAAACATACTTGTTCATGATGTTCGAGGGCGTGGTGAGATACGCAACGTCAAGATCGCGGGACAACAAATTCGCCGCCGAAAGGACCGCGAAGGAGCCGCCGGTGTAGCCATAGAAAGGTATGCAAAAAAGAATGCGCGGGGCCGCGCGTCGGCGACGCAAAGCCAACAGCCAGGCCATGCGGTTGCCGAGGTAACGCCATGTGCCGGCGGCGGTGGCGAGTATTATTCTCACCCGCCACGGGGTGGAGAGGCTCACTTTCATGCCTGCCGGCCTTTCACGACAGGAGGCGGAATGGTACGTCCGGTGATTTTCCGCAGGGCCCGGCGGGCGGGCCATGCGATGGCATCGGGGGTCGGGTCGCGCCATGCCGCCGGCCGCTCGGTCTCATTTTCGTTTTTCATGGAAAGTTTCGCAGGGGCGTCAAGGTTGCGGACTCCACTGGCAATCGCTTCGGGATACGCAACGGCGATAGTGACATTTTCTCCGGTTATCACGGAGCATCGCGGGGGGCTACAATTTTTCCCGGAGCATACAGGACCCGCCGAAACAGCGTTTTAGGGCCTGCGGGTTAAGGAAAAGTGGATATGGCGCGCCCGGCGGGTGCGGTATCCCAACAGGGCATGGGGCGCTACCCGTTCGCGTGCGAGCTAAAAGCGACCTATGGCCTGTCACCTGTCAGAAGCCATGACCCTCAACTGATTTGGGTCGTTCATAGGAATTAGAGCGCGTCCATTCACGTAAACGATTCCGCTTATCTCGACGTTGCGACCATTGAGGTCGGATAGGCCTGGGAAAGTGGCTTCATTGCCAAAGGAAATAAACCCTGTGATGGAACGCGTCAAAGCAGGGTTCTCGATATTGATATATGTCCCTTCTGAACCCTGGTAGACGTGCGCGCGACCACCAATTGTAACGCCGTTGCCTTGTACAACAGATTGCAACCGCGGCCCCAGTGACTGAGCCGCGGCGGGTAGACTGGACGCGACGACAATAAGCGCAAGCAATTTAAACCGCATCGCCAGCTCCATTCAGGTCCTGGAAAATCTATGTCCAAAATACGGCTTCATCCAGTAAAGTATAGTCTACTCCCGCAAACCGGCAGCGATGGTTTACAAATTCGGGAGAAAATCCTTTTGAAAAGCAATGGCAGTATATTGAAGATGGCGACCCCGGCAGGATTCGAACCTGCGACCACCGGCTTAGAAGGCAGGTGCTCTATCCAGCTGAGCTACGGAGTCTTGCGGCCAGTCTAGCCTGAAATCAGTCAATTCTCACCATGGCGGGGCATGGACTGCACAGGGCCTGGCGATCGACCGGAACCGGCGGTCCTCTCAATGCGACCAGGGCACCTTGCGATCGAAGCGGAAATTGTCCGAATAGGCCTTGGGCTTGGGGGTGGGCACATGCGGCTCGAACAGCTGGTAGGGAATGGCGTGCGCCTTGGCATAGGCCACCGCCTCCTCCGCCGTGTCGAACTCCAGGCAGAGCTGCTGGCGCATGTCGCCCGACGACGTCCACCCCATCAGGGGGTCGATGGTGCGTGGGCTTTCAAGCTCATATTCCAGTTGCCACTGTTTGGTGCGGGCCTTGCCCGATTGCATGGCATTCTTGGCCGGTCTGTAGATACGCGCGCGCATGCAAGTCCCTTCTCAGCCAAAGGCAGGCCCCTTCATTTCGGCCCGCTGCCGAAAACGGGATGACCGGAGCGGCAAGAGTCGAATTTGCGCCCCTTTTCTCCCCAACTTTTACCGTGCTTCGCCATGCAATTCAATGCGGCACGATGCAACACAGAAATAGAGGCTTTTTGGATATAAATCGACGCAGCAGTAAGCACGGTGTTTGGTCGTGCTGCAGCCAAGCGCGTGCCAACGTACCTATTCGTTCGGTACAAAAAGCCCCCCTGCTTCGCGGACAACGAGTTCATGCGGCTCGCCCTCACAGACCGATTTTGCGCCTAGCCGTTGATCGAAGTGGGAATGTCCGCCTTGCGCCATGTGTGGACGGCGCCCCGTTCGCAAGGGCATTTTTTTGTTCTGTCCTTCGGTCGGTGCGGCCATGTGTACGGCCTGGCCATCTTGTTGGCCGGCGCGACCGCCGCAATCTTGGGCGTGCGCCGGGCGAGCGGATGCATCAGCCGGGGGCGTTTGGTTCCATGCCTCTGGGCGTAACGGATGACCGCCAAGGCCCCGGCCACCAGCAGCTGGCGCAGGTATCGGTCGCCCTGCTTGGAAATGCCGCCCAGCTTCTCCTTGCCGCCGCAGGAGTACGGCCGCGGGCCGAGCCCGATCCAGGATGCCAGGTTTCCGCCAGACTGCTGGCGCTGGCGCTCGCACGCCCTGCACTAGCGCGCGGTGCCATTTTCAACAAGCTGCGTGCGGTCTTCCGGCCGTTCCACCCAACCGCCGCCCAGGGCTTCGTACAGGTGGATTGCGGCCTGCCTATTTGCCAGAACAATCTGCACCAGCTGGTCTTGGGCGGTGAATAGCGTCTGCTGCGCCTGCAGCACGGTGAGAAGGTCCGCCGCGCCACCCTGACGGAACTGGAGCTGGGAAATTTCAAATGCCTCCTGGGCCGCGACGATCAACCGGCGCAAATGGTCCTCGGACCGACTGGTATTGGCGACTTGAGTTCAATGCAAATTCGACGTCGGCATAGGCGTTGAGGGCGGCATTCTGGTAGGCGGCGATGAATTCCTTCTGCGTCGCCTCGGCCAGGTCTTTCTGTCCGGCCAGCCTGCCACCGTCGAATATGGTCTGCAGAAGCCCCGCGCCATAGCTATAGCCGAAGTTGGAGCCCTGCAGCAGCGTGCCGATGGCGGTGCTGACAAAGCCGCCCTGGCCGGTAAGCGAAATCTGCGGCAGAAAGGCGGCGCGCGCCGCATCCACATTGGCATGGGCGCTGGCCAGGTTGGCCTCGGCCTGGGCAATATCGGGCCGGCGCAATAGAAGCTCCGACGGCAGGCCGGCACCGACCACCGGCGGCACGATCTTCTCGAGATCGGCGGCCGTGACATCGAAACCTTCCGGCGGACGGCCCAGCAGCACCGCGAGCGAATACAGCGCCTGCTTCTCAAGCGTTTCCAGGGACGGCAATTGCGCCTGGAAAAATTCCAGCTGCGACTGTTCGCGCGCCAGGTCAAGGTGGGATGTGGACCCCGCCTTTACGCGCAGGTTGATGACGTCCAGGATGGCGTTGATCGCGGCGATGTTCTGGTTGGCAATGGCGATGCGGCGGCGGATCGCCAGCAGGTTCAGGTATTGACTGCCCACATTGGCGGTGACGGTCAGAGCCACCGACTGTTGCGCGAAGCGCGCGGCCTTGAGCTGCTCGTTGGCGGCGCGCAGATTATCCCGCGCCAGGCCCCAGAAATCGAGTTCATAGCTGGCATTGAAGTTCAGCCCGAACTGCTTGGCGTTTGGGTATCGAGCGCAGCTCTGGCCGCTGCAGCCGCCGCGCTGATAGTCGCCCTGCCCGCCGATCTGCGGGAACAAGGCCGAACGCTGGATGGTGGATTGCGCTTCGGCCTGCATCACACGGGCCGCGGCGATGGCGATATCGCGGTTGCCGTCTTGTGCCTGTTCCACCAGCGCGGTCAGCTGGGCGTCCCCAAAGCCCCGCCACCAGGACGGCTCGGGCCAGACCTTGGCGTCGCTGGCGATTGGCCCGGTAAAAGTCCTCGGCACCATCTGCGGAGAAAGCGACTGCGGCACCGGGGTGGCGCAGCCGGCGAGCAGGAGGGCCAAAAACGGTATGGCGGCTGTCTTATTCATAGCGAAGCGCATGGATGGGGTTGGCGCGGGCAACCCGCACGGCATGGCCCAGGATTGTCAGCCAGGCAATCACCAGCGCGACCGCGCCCACGCCCATGAAATAGAGCGGGTTCAGGGCAATGCGGTAGGCAAAGCCGTTGAGCCAATTGTGCAGATAATACCAAACAATGGGCCAAGCGATCAGGTTGGCGACGAGAACCGGCACGGAAAATTGCCACAGCAGCAGAAGCGCCACGTCACGGTCGCGCGCGCCGAACACCTTGCGGATGCCGATTTCCTTGGTGCGCCGTCCCGCCGTGAAGGCCGCCAGCCCGAACAGCCCCAGGCAGGCGATGAGAATGGCGATGGCGACAAAGACGGCGAATATCGTGCCTTGCCGTTCGTCGGTCTTGTAGAGCTTGTCAAAGCTTTCGTCGAGAAAATGCCGCTGAACGCCGGCGATAGGCGAAAAAGCGCGCCAGCTTTTGTCGATGAAGGCCAGCGTCTGGGGAATTGTGCCGGGACGCAGGCGCAGCGCAAGGGAGAGGGTTGCCTTCGGGTCATAAACATAGATCGCCGGGCTCACCAATTCCCGCGCACCGTGAAAATTGGCGTCGGCGAGGACGCCCACGATATGGACGTGATTCTGCATCATCACAACGGTCTTGCCCACCGCCTCCCGGGGCGTGAGACCGAGCCGCGCCGCGGCGGATTCGTTCACCAGGATGTTGCGCCCCTCATTCTGCGGCGTAGGATTGATACGGCCGCCCGCGAAGGCACTTCTTAGTCCATTGCATCGTCGGCCCGCGCTTCGGAGAGAAGGCGTCCGGCGATGAGGCGCATTCCGAGAATTTGCGGGAAGTTCGGGCTGATCCTGATGGTATTGATGAGGACATTGGCCGACTGGCCGGGAACCCGGATGGTCACGTTCGATTGGCCAATGTCGAAGGGCATGCGGTCGGACATCCCCACGCCAAGGATGCCGGGATAGGCGCGAAGCGTTTGCACGAAACTTTCGTTCCCGTCGGCGGTTACACGTCCACCGCCCCCGACAACGAGGATATTGTCGCGATGAAAGCCGAGCTCGATGTTGCGCGCGTAGGTGATCTGGCTGAACACCACCAGCGCGGCAATGCCGAGGCCAATCGACACCGAAAATTGAAGGACCACAAGAATGCTGCGCAAGCGGCCCGATCCCGCCTGGCCGGCACTGTTGGCGCGCAGCACTATGGCGGGCCGGAACCCCGATAGCACCAGCGCCGGATAGATACCGCCGACGAGGCCCGCCAGGACGGCAACAGCCAGGATGAGCAGCAACATCGGCCAGTCGGCAAGATAGTGGAAGGCGATGGGACGTTGCAAAAAGCCGCCGAAGGCGGGCAGGAGGACTTCCACCAGCGCCAAGGCGAGGAGCAGTGCCAGCAACGTCGTCAACACGGCCTCGCCCAAGAATTGCAGGATCACTTGCGACCGGCGCGCGCCGAGAGTCTTGCGCAGGGCAATCTCGCGGGCCCGCAGCATCGCGCGCGCCGTCGCGAGATTCATGAAGTTGAAGCAGGCCACCAGCAGGATAAGCATGCCGATGGCGCCGATGCCATAGATCGTGGCCCAGCTTCCCGGCGGCGTGAGATTGAAGGTCCATTGGCTGGAGTCGAGGTGAACCTGCCGGAACGGCGTGAGGTGCAGCTTGTAGACCTGGCTTCCAGTGATGGAAAGGCCGAATTGATGGAGTTGGCCGGTCAGCATCTTGTCGAATATTGCCTCCGCCTTCGAGACCACGCGCTGCGGATCGGTTCCCGGCGCGAGCGCGACATAGCCGTATCCATTGTTCGAAAGCCAATCGCGCTTGTTATCCTGCGAATACCGGTCCGCAATCGACGTTGTGGGCACGAAAACATCGCCTGAGAGCTGTGAATTGTGCGGGATGTCGCGGACAATGCCGGTGACCTTCAGGCTCACGATCTGGGTCTTGCAGGCAAGGTCACTGTCGGCGCATCCGCCGCGGCCGGTGGTGATGATTTTTCCGATGGGATCGGCGTCGCCGAAATATTTGCGCGCATAGGACTGCGACACGACGACCGATTCGGGCTGGCGGAAGACGCTTTGCGGACTGCCGGAGACGAGCGGCAGCTTGATGATGTCGAAGAACTGCGGGTCGACCACATTGGCCTGCTCGACGAACTGGTGGTCGCCGACCGTCAACGTCATGCCTTCCTGTTGAAGCCGGGTCATGCCGGTAACGCCGGGGATCTCGTCCGTCAATGCCTGCGGCATCGGATAGGGAACGGACGCGAACGCCATCGGCGCGCGGCCCGGCACCAGGATCGTCAATTCCATCCGATAGATATTCTGCGTACCGGGAATCCACGCGTCATAGGACAACTCGTCGCGCACGAAAAGGATGATCAGGATGGCGCAGGCCAGTCCCACCGCCAGCCCCGCAATGTTGATGAAGCTGTACAGCCTGTGCCGGGCAATGTTGCGAAGCGCGATGACGAGATAGTTGCGGAACATGCCGGCCTCCTATTCGTAACGCAAGGCGTGAATGGGGTTGGACCGCGCGACGCGCAGAGCGTGGCCCAGGATCGTCGCCCATGCGATCACCAGCGCGATAACGCCTACCCCCACGAAATAGAGCGGGTTCAGGGCGATGCGATAGGCAAAGCCGTCGAGCCAGTCGTGCAGATAATACCAGGCAATGGGCCAGGCGATCAGGTTGGCGATAAGAACCGGCACGGAAAATTGCCACAGCAGCAGCACCACCACATCGCGGTCGCGTGCGCCAAACACCTTGCGGATGCCGATTTCCTTGGTGCGCCGGCCGGCGGTGAAGGCCGCCAGCCCGAACAACCCCAGGCAGGCGATGAATATGGCGATCGCGACGAAAATGACGAAAATCTGGCCCTGGCGCTTATCCTGCCGATAAAGCCTCTCATAGCTGTCGATCAGCAACGTGCGCGTCAGGGCGACGCCGGGCACGAAGGAGCGTTGGACCCGCGCGATAAAATCTAGCGCCTCTCGCGTTCGGCCGGGCGCGATGCGGATGACGATATTCTGCAGGCTCGAGACGGTATGAACATAGACCGTCTGTAACACGGGCGAACGCACGCCCTCGGTTAGCGTGTCCGCGACAACGCCAACCACGCGCGAATGTGATTTTCCGAAGATGAACACCTTGCCGACAATGTCCGCTGGGGTGTAGCCCAGCGCCTTGGCCAGGGAGGCGTTGACCATGACATTATGGCCTTCATTCTTGCCCTGGTCCCCGTTGGGCCCTTCAAAAAAACTGTCCTCTTCGCGATTGTCCTCAAGCGCGCGTCCGGCCAGAACCTTGATGTTGAAGACACGGAAATAGTCCTGCGACACCGAGATATGGTTTGGCGAGAGAAACTGGGCGTCACCGGGCCGCTGCACGGGCAGCACGTTGTTGTTGCCGTTGAAGGGCATGAAACTGGTACGGACCACGTTCAGGACGCCCGGCCCGCGCGCCAGGGCCTGCATGAAACTCTTAATGCCGTCCTCCGTCAGGCGGCCGGCGGTGCCGGTAAACACAATATTGTCACGGTCAAAGCCAAGATCGATGTTGCGGGCGAATTGGATCTGCTGGAACACCACCAGGGCGCCGATGCCCAGCCCAATCGAAACCGCGAACTGCAGCACCACTAGCACGGTACGCAAACGTCCAGAGTCGCTCTGACCCGAAGTATTGGCGCGCAAGGTGGCGGCGGGGCGGAAGCCGGAGAGGACCAGCGCCGGATAAATGCCGCTGAGCAGGCCCGCCAGGATGCCAACGCCCAGGATTGCCAGGGTCAAAGGCCAGTCGGCCTCATAATGGAGTCTCAGCGGCACGCCCAGGAAACTGCTGTAGGCGGGCAGCAGCACTTCTACCAGGGCGAAGGAGGCGACCAGCGCGATCAGCGCCATCAGCACCGCCTCGCCCAGGAACTGAACGATCAATTGGCTGCGCTTGGCGCCCATGCATTTGCGCAAGGAAATCTCGCGCGACCGCGTGGTGGCCCGCGCCGTCGCCAGATTCATGAAATTGAAGCAGGCGACCAGCAGGATCAGCGCGCCGATCACGGAAATGCCGTAGATCATGGTCCAGCTTCCCGACGGCTTCATCCCGCCAAAGCGGTCGGTGGTCAGATGCACATCCCGGAAATGCGTCAGTCTGGGCTCTATGATCTTGCTGCCGGGAATCTTCACATTGGTGAATGCCGAAATGTCGACGGAGCGATCGAGAATCGGCTTGAGCTTGACCAGCACCGTCGCGGGATCGGCGCCCGGCGCCAGCGTGACATAGCCGAACGTGTTGTTGTTGCTCACCCAGTTCTTCTTCTGGTCCTGGTCTATGCGGTCGGCAAGCGACGTGTTGGGCATCAGAAAATCGAATTCAAGCTGGGTATTGTGCGGCAAGTCGCGCATCACGCCCACGACCTTAAGGATGATTGTGGTGTTCGCGCAGGCCGCGTCCTGGCAGCCGCCCCGACCCGTGGTCAGGGTCTTGCCGACGGGATCGGCACCACCGAAATACTTGCGCGCAGCGCTCTCAGAGATTACCAGGTTTTCAGGCCGCGCCAGCGCGGTGCGCGGATCGCCCGAAACCAGTGGCAGCGGAATCATCTGCAGGAAATTGGGATCGACCACGCCGACTTTTTCGGAAAATTGGCGGTCACCCGATGTCAGGGTCATGTTTTCCCGTGCCAGGCGGGTGGCGCCGGTCACTTCCGGTATCTGATCGCGCATCGCTATGGGAATGGGGATCGGGGTCTGGGCGGTTATGATCGGGGCGACGCGGCCGGGCACATGATAAGTGATCTCGACGCGCCATAGATCCTCGCTGCCCGGAATCCAGGCGTCCCAGGACAGCTCGTCGCGCACAAACAGCGTGATCAGGATGGCGCAGGCCAGCCCCACCGCCAGCCCCGCAATGTTGATGAAGCTGTAGAGCCTGTGGCGGACGATGTTGCGCAGCGCAACGGTCAGATAGTTGCGGAACATGGCGGCCTCCTATTCGTAGCGCAGGGCGTGGATGGGATTGGCGCGGGCGACGCGCATGGCGTGACTGAGCACCGTGATCCAGGCGATCAGCAGGGCAGCGATGCCGGCCACGGCGAAATAAAGCGGGCTCAGTATGATGTGCGAGGCGAAGCCCTGCAGCCAGCCGCGTAAATAGTACCAGGCCAGCGGCCAGGCGATCACATTGGCGATCAGCACGGGGATGGAGAACTGCCACAACAGCAGGATGGCCACGTCGCGGTCGCGTGCGCCGAACACCTTGCGGATGCCGATCTCCTTGGTACGGCGCCCCACGGTGAAGGCGGCCAGGCCGAACAGGCCCAGCGCCGCGATCAGGATGGCGACGCCGACAAAGACGCCAAACAGCGTCCCCTGCCTACGGTCTGACCGGTAAAGCTTCTCGAAACTGTCGTCGAGGAAGGAACGCGTGATCGCCGTCGACGGCGCCATGCGGTGCCAGGTGCGGTCGATAAAGGCGATGGTGCCCGGAATGTCCTGTCCGGTCAGGCGTACCGACAGGGTGGCGGAATCGATCTTGTCATTGAAATAGAAGGTGGGCTGCACCGCCTGCCGGGCGCCCTTGAAGCGAAAATCCTTCAGCACCCCCGCGATATGCAGCGCAGCCTTGTCGATGATGACGGTCTTGCCCACCGCACCCTGCACGCCGAAGCCGAAATAGCGCGCGGCGGTCTCGTTGATCAGGATATTGTGGCCGTCATTGTTGGCATCGGGACGGTTGATCGCCGCGTCTTCGGCCCGCTTGTCGGTCAAGGCGCGGCCGGCCGCAAGCTTCATGCCGTAGAGATCGATGAACTCCGGCGTGATCAGCAATTGCTCGGTGGTCAGCGAACCGGACTGGCCAGGAATCTTGACGCCGTTGACGTTCACAAAGGGCGAGAAGGGCGTGTTGCTGGACGCCGCCACGCCGGAGATGCCCGGATAGGCGCGCAGCATGTTCATGAAGCTTTGGCGCCCCTCCGGCGTCAGCCGCCGATTGGTCTCGATGACCACGGTGTTGTCGTGGCGGAAACCCAGTTGCTGGTTGCGGGCAAAATCGATCTGGGCGAACACCACCAGGGTTGAAATGGCCAGGGCGATGGAGACGGCGAACTGCAGCACAACCAGTGCGATGCGCAGACGTCCAGACCCCGCCTGCCCCGACTGGTTGCTGCGCAGCGCCGTGACGGGGCGGAACCCCGACAGCACCAGCGCGGGATAAATCCCGCTGAGCAGGCCCGCGAGGATGGCGATGGCGGCGATGATCAGAAGCAGCGGCCAGTCGGCCAGATAATTCAGCGCAATCGGCCGTCCCAGGAAGCCGTCATAGGACGGCAGCAGGATTTCCACCAACGCCATGGCGAAAACCAGCGCCACCACCGCCATCACCACCGCCTCGCCCAGGAACTGGGCGGCGACCTGGCGGCGGCTGGCGCCCACGCATTTGCGCAGCCCGATCTCGCGCGCCCGCATCATCGCGCGCGCCGTGGCCAGGTTGGTGAAGTTGAAACAGGCGGCTGCCAGGATGACCAACCCGATCAGGCCCAACCCATAGACCGTGGCCCAGCTTCCTGGCGGCACGCTGTTGCCGATCTCGTCGCTGGTGTTCATGTGCACGTCGCGGAACGGGACCAGCCTGGTCCGCATCATCTTGCTGGCGGGTATGTGCACGCCGGTATCCCCAGAAAAATTCACCAGCTGGTCCATGATGTGGCCCAGCTTGGCCGATACCTGGACGGGATCGCTGCCCGGCGCGAGACGGACATAGTCGTAGCCATTAAAGGAAAACCAGGCTTTCTTGCCTCGATCGCCGATGCGGTCAACCGGCGAGGTGTGGGGGATCACCGCGCCGATGGTGAACTGGGTGTTGTGCGGCAGGTCACGCATCACACCGGTGACGCGCAGCGTCGCGGCCGCGGCCGGGCAAGCGACCTTCTCCGTGCCGCAACTGGCGCGGGCAATCACGACCTGCCTGCCGACGGCATTGGTGGTGCCGAAATATTTTTTCGCCAGCGTCTCCGACAGCACAATGGATTCTGGATGCTGCAGCACCTGACTGGGATCGCCCGCAACCAGCGGCAGCTTCATCACCGTGAAGAAATCCGGGTCGGCCTCGTTGGTGTCATCCAGAAACTGGCGATCGCCCACCTGCACCGTCATGGGAATGTCCCACAGCCGGGTCATCGCGGTGACCTCCGGCAAGTGGTCCTTCATGAAGCCGCCCAGCACGAACGGCGCCAGGGCAAAATGATCCACCGGGCGGCCGGGAAGCTCTGCATCGACATCGACGCGATAAAGGTTGCCGCTTTCAGGCACCCACGCGTCGAAAGACAGCTCGTCGCGGATGAACAGGATGACGAAGACCACGCAGGCCAGGCCCAGCGCCAGACCGGCGATGTTGATGAAGCTGTACAGCTTGTGCCGGGCTATGTTGCGCAGCGCGACGGTGAGGTAATTGCCGATCACGATGGGCCCCTCAGAGAACCTGGCGGATGCTTTCGGTGACGACGGCACCGTCCAGCAGATTGACGATGCGGTGGGCATACTGGGCATGACTGTGGGAGTGGGTGACCATAACGATGGTGGTGCCCTCGTCGTTCAGCTGGGTCAGGAGCTGCATCACTTCCTCGCCATTCGCGGTGTCCAGGTTGCCGGTCGGCTCGTCGGCCAGGATCAGTTTGGGCTTGGCCACCACGGCGCGCGCGATGGCGACACGCTGCTGCTGTCCGCCCGACAATTGTGATGGCATATGGCGGGCACGATGCGCGATCTTCATCCGCTCCAGCGCCGCGGTGGCGCGCTTCCTGCGCTCCCCGGCCGGCACATCGGCATGATAAAGCAGCGCCAGTTCGACATTTTCCTGGACGTTCAGCTCGTCGATCAGGTTGAAGCTCTGGAACACAAAGCCGATGGCGCTCTTGCGCAGCTCGGCCAGTCGCGCCTCGGAATAGCCGGCAATATTCTGGGTGTCGAACCAATATTCACCGCTGCTGGGTGCGTCGAGCATGCCCACAATATTGAGAAAGGTGGACTTGCCGCAGCCCGACGGGCCCATCACGGCGACGAATTCGCCCTTGCCCACCTCCAGGTTGATGTCGCGCAAGGCCGTGGTCTCCACCTCGTCGGTGCGATAGACCTTCGCCAAATGCTTGAAGGAAATCATTCGCGTTCTCTCCCCTAGGGATTGGAATTGCTGGAGCTGAATTCGACCCGGTCCATCTTCAGATAGGCCTCATAGCCGGATACGATGACCCTCTCGCCGGGCTTCAACCCGTCCGTCACTTCGACAAAGTCGGGGTTGCGGCGGCCAAGCCGGACATTGCGGCGCACCGCAGACTTGCCGTCCGGAGTCACCACGAATACCCAGTTGCCGCCGGTGTCCTGGTAGAAGGGACCGTTGGGCAGCATTACCGCCCGCGATGCCCCGCCCAGCTCGATCTTCAGGTCGATGGCCTGGCCGACATGGATGCCCCCCGGCGCGGCGCCGTCGAAATACAAGTCCGTCTTGAAGGTGCCGCTGGTCACCTGCGGGTAGACCTTGGAGACATGGGCGCGATAGTCGTGGCCGTCGATATTGAACAGCGCCTCCTGTCCCGCGGTGACGTGGCCCAGATAGAATTCATCCACCTGTGCGGTCAGCTTGAAGCGGTCGGCCGAGTTCACCTGCCCCATCACCGCGCCGGACGCCTTCGATTGTCCCACCTCCGCGTCCAGAGCGGTCAACTGGCCGTCCATCGGGGCGCGGATGGTCAGGGCTTCGACGCCCGCATTGGCGATGTCGGCCTTGCCCGACGAATTGCCGGTGAGCTGCGTGGCGCGCACGCGCTGCTCCACCTGGCTGCTGGCGACGGTCGCGGCGCGCAGCTTTACATAGTAATTCGTATTCCTCCTGCTCCTGGCGGTAGGTGCTGGGCGCGATGGCGTTGCCGTCGAGCAGGATCTTGTCGCGCTCCAGGTCGCCCTTCAGCTTACTGATCTGGTGTTCGATGTTCAGCAGGTCCTGCTGGTATTTGAGGCGGGTCTGCTCGAAGGTGAGCTGCTGGGCCGCGACCTGCAATTGCAGCGCCGGGTTGGACAGAACGATCAGCGCCTGGCCCGGCCTTGACCATGGCGCCGTCCTCGACCAGGACCTGCTTGACCGTGCCGCCCTGGTCGGTGGTCAGATAGGCGGTGACGAAGGGCGCCACCGCGCCCCGCACGGCGATATAGTCCTCGAACGGACCTTCGGTCACCGTGCCGATGGTGAGCTGGTTGATCGGTGCGCGATAGACGTTGCCGCCCTGGCCCGCCAGCAGCCACGCCGCGCCCATGCCCGCCACCAGCGCCACCCCCGCCTGTTTCCAGTAGCGCTTCCAAAACGGCTTGCGCGCGATCACCCGGTCCTGGCCGTCACTGCCGGCGACGGCCGCCCCGGCCTCGGACTCGTCGGCTTTCACCAGACGCAGCAGGCGGCTTTTCAGGTCGTTTCTGGCAGTCGGCTTGTTCATGGCTCTACATTCGCAAGCCCAATGCCAAATTCTTGTCTATTATAATCAATGGCTTGTGATGTGCCTTGGCCGAATCCGGTCCGGGTGCGTACACTAAAGCGGACACTTGTCCGTTTTCGAACAGTTGAGCCATGACCCCCGCAGACGCCCGCATCCTTGTGGTGGACGACAACGAAGACATCCTGCAGGCCGCCCGCCTGCTGCTGAAGCGCCATTTCGCGACCGTCCAGACCCTTGGCGACCCCGCCCATCTGGCGACCCTGGCAAAACGGGGCAGCTTCGACGTGCTGCTGCTGGACATGAACTTCACCCCCGGCGCCGACAATGGCGAGGAGGGCATGGCGCGGCTGGCCGAGGTTCTCGAGATAGATCCCGGCGCGGTTGTGGTGATGATCACGGCGCATGGCGATGTCGAACTGGCGGTGGAAGCAATGAAGAAGGGCGCGGCCGACTTCGTCACCAAGCCCTGGGAGAATGAGCGCCTGCTGGCCACCCTGATGGCGGCGCTGAACCTGCGGCGTTCACGGCTGGAAGCCTCCGAACTGCGCCAGCGCAACAGCGGGCTGGCCGCGGCCACCCTCACCGAATCCGGCATGATCGGTACCTCGCCGCTGATGCTGCGCGTCTTCGGCGCCATACGCCGCACAGCGCCCACCGATGCCAATGTGCTGATCCTGGGCGAGAATGGCACCGGCAAGGAATTGGCGGCGCGCGAAATCCACCGCCTGTCGTCGCGGGCGAACGAGGTCTTCCTGCGCGTGGACATGGGTGCGTTGTCGCCGCAGCTATTCGAAAGCGAGCTGTTCGGCCATCGCCGCGGCGCCTTCACCGACGCCAAGCAGGATCGCACCGGCTATTTCCGGGCCGCGGCGGGCGGCACACTGTTCCTGGACGAGATCGGCAACGTGCCGTTGACCTTGCAGAGCAAGCTGCTCACCGTGCTGGAACAGCGCGAAGTCGTACCGGTGGGCGCGGAAAAGCCCGAACCAATCGACGTGCGCCTGGTCTGCGCCACCAACACGAGCCGGGACCGGCTCGCCGACGAGAATCTGTTCCGCCAGGACCTGCTCTATCGCATCAATACGGTGGAGATTACCCTGCCCCCACTGCGCGAGCGGCCGCAGGACATCCCGCTGCTCCTGGCGCGTTACGCCGCATTCTATTCGCAGAAATACAACCTGCCGACCAAACGGCTGTCGGCGGCGCTGATCGACAAGTTGAGCGGCTGGTCCTGGCCCGGCAATGTGCGCGCCTTGCGTCACGCCGTGGAACGCGCGGTAATCTTGAGCGAGGGCGAAATGCTGGACGTCGTCGATTTTCCGCTGGCGGAAAGCGGGCGCGGTGCGGTCGCGGCCCCATCCGGCATCTCTCCGCTGGACGAAGTCGAAAAGGCGGCCATCATCCAGGCTCTGGAGCGGCACCAGAAAAATGTGAGCCGCGCGGCGGAGGCGCTGGGACTGACGCGCGCCTCGTTGTACCGGCGGATGGAAAAATATGGCCTTTAGCGCCTTCCAGAACGGCATCCTCCTGCGGGTGGCGGGATTGCTGGCGATCCTGGCGATGCTCGCCTGGATGGCGGTGCACACCAATTGGTACGTCACCATGGGGCTCTGTGCCGCCGCGGCCATAACGCAGGTGGTCGTGCTGACGCGCTACGCTTCGCGCGCGGGCCGCGAAACTGCGCGCTTCCTGGACACGATTGCCTTCGATGATACCTCGGCCAGCTTCCTCGCCTTGTCGCGTGACAGAAGTTTCGGCGCACTGGGCACGGCGATGGGGCGTGTGCTGGAGCAGTTGCGCAGCGGCCGCGCCGAGCGCGAAGAGCAGTCGCAATATCTGCAGAGCCTTCTGTCGCACATGCCGGTTGCGCTGATCTCGCTCAACGAACGCGGCACCGTGCAGCAATTGAACCTGGCCGCGCGCCGGTTGTTCGCCGGTCCATGCGACACCGTTGCCGGCTTCGCGCGCTACGGCGAGAGTTTCGCCACGGCGCTCGACGCCCTGAAGCCCGGCGAATCCGCTATCGTACGCATGGAACGCAGCGCCGGCGCATTGCAGCTCAAGGCGGCGGCAACGGACGTGGTGCTGGGCGGCGTCCGCCGCCGGCTGATTTCGCTGCAGAACATTGAGAGCGAACTCACCGCCCACGAGCTGGCCGCCTGGCAGAGCGTAATCCGGGTGATGGCGCATGAAGTGATGAATTCGCTCACCCCGATCTCATCCCTGGCCGGAACCGCGCGCGAACGGTTGGAAGAAGGTCTGGCGCAGCTTGCACCCGATGCCCCGGCCCGCGCGGGGCTGGAAGATGCCCGCGAGGCGTTGGACACGCTGGCCCGGCGCAGCGATGGATTGTTGCACTTTGTCCAGAACCATCGCCGCTTGACGCGCCGCATGGTGGCGCAAGCCCAGATCGTGCCGATGCGCCGCACATTCACGCGCCTGCAGCGTCTGCTGTCCGACGAGTTGAAGCCCCGCGACATTGAACTGGTCGCCAGCGTCGAACCGGAAACGCTGGAAATCACCGTGGATGCCGACCTGCTGGACCAGGCTCTGATCAACCTCATGCGCAACGCCATGGATGCGCTGCGCGATAGGCCCGCGGGGCGGATCACCCTGTCGGCGCTGCAGGACGCCGCCGGACGCCCCGTCATCACGGTAGCCGACAATGGCCCCGGCATTGCCGCGGACCAGCGAGAGAAAGTCTTCGTGCCTTTCTACACCACCAAGCGGCATGGCAGCGGCGTGGGCCTGACCCTGGTCCGCCAGATCGCAGCCGTGCATGGCGCCGCGGTGGGAATTTCCGATACACCCGGTGGCGGAACGACGGTGAGCTTGCGCTTCTGAATGTCCGCTTTACCCCGCGAAATCGGTCATTCGCCCCCGGTCGGCCCAATGTCCGCTTAGCGCAAAAAGCGGTCATTCACCAGGACTGGTAAAGTTTGAATGAGGGTAGTGGTCATAGCGGGTCGCGATAGTGGTCCATGCTCGGCGCGCCCGCGAAGAATGGGGCCAGCAGCGCGCCAAATTCCTTGATAGCCGGAGACTGGCGGAAACCCTGCATATGGTCCTCCAGGGTTTCCCATTCCACCAACAACATGAAGTTATCGGGGCTCTCGACGCCTTGCCGCATCTCCACCCTCTTGCACCCTTTGGCCGCTGTTATTATGGCGCGTGCTTTAGCCCAAGCGGTCTCAAACTCCTTTGCCTGCCCCGGCTTTACCGGAAATATCGCATGTTCCAAAATCATTGTGTTTCCATCCCTCAACCAACTTCACAGCATCGCCTATGCCCCAAAGACAAGACTAGCAGGACCACTTGTTCTGTCGAAAGTGGAAATGTCCGCTTTGCGCCAATAGCGGACATTCAGATAGGGCACCTACGCAATGGCGCATTCCATTTTTACCCCGTGAAAGCCGAGGAAATCCGTCTGACCGCGCCGTAGTTTTACAGGTTTCATCGGTTTGGAGCAGTTCCCGGCCCTTCCCCCTGTGAGAAACCGCCAGTCAGCAAGGAACCGACTGAGTTAGGAGGATTAGAATACGCAAAAGGATTAGAATTATACGCCGCGCCAGGCACCCTCCATGGCGGTGGCGTCACGACCTTGCCACGCGCGTCAACGATCTGATGGTTCTTGATGACGTCCGCCCAGAAACGGTTCGTCCGGCAAACCGTAATAAGCGGGCCGAGCGCAACGAATTGCGGTGTGCGACAGGTCACAGCGTCCGGATCTCCGTCACCCTTGGGGTTGGCCACTGTCGGCCTGTTGATCAGTGTCTTGCCGTCCGGGGCAAGGTCCTTGCCGTTCATCATCAGCCGCTGCCATTCGTAATTATGGCCACAGGCTTCCGGACCGAATTGGTTGCTGCCCGCAATCTGCTGGGGTGCGCGGCAGACTATGGTGTTCGGATCGCCCATCCCGCTTGGTGTGATCGGCATCACGACGGGTTTAGTCGCTGTGACTGAAGGCGTCGGGCGCGCATTTGTGATGCCGGAACCGGTCCCTGCCGCCGACGCGGCCAGTCCGGCAGACCCGTCAGGTTTGGCGGGTTGAATGGGAACAAGTGGCTGATGATCGAGCGCTGCGGCAGGCGCGGCATTGGACGCAGTGACAGTCGGCGTCGCGAGATGTGCACTCGGCAACACGCGCGACAGATCAGGCAGCGGCGGCGCCAAGTCTTGGGCTTGGCTGTCTTCCACAGATTGCCGCTGGTCGGGCGCCGTTGGCTCCGAAGCCGCATCCTTCGCCGCCGGCGCAGCGGCCGGAAGCACTTGCCGCGCAACCTGCTCGGCGGCCGCCCGGCTGGATGACAGCGCGACTTTGATGCTTGTCCTAGCATGGGCCACTTGCACCGGATACGCGATACCGAACAGAAGGTTGGCGGCGGCCAGCGCCGCGGTCAGGAACAGGACCCCGCCGGTGAGCCCCGCCACGCGCTGGCTTGCGTCGGAGGGTTTGCGCCCCAGAATACGAAGAATGCGCTGGGACAGCGGCCCGCGATTGGCCGCCATCGCCAGCATGGAGACATTTTTCCATTCCGCCATCTGCGCCAGCGCACGGGCATATTCCAGCCGGCTGCCGGTCAGCGAAACCGCGATCTCGTCGCAGCAAAGCTCACGTTCCACCCGGATGCGCTGGTTCAGCCACCACATGGCGGGATGATAGAAAAGCAGGGTCTCGGCCAGGATCTGGAACAGGTTCACAAACCAGTCGTGACGGCGGACATGGGCCAGCTCATGGGCAACCACCGCCCTGAACTGCTCCTCCGTGAGGCCGGTGAGTGCGAAGACAGGCAGCAGTACGGCCGGACGCAGCCAGCCGATCACCGCCGGCGCCTCAACCCACCCGCATTCCAGATACTGGATGGCGCGCACGAGGCCGAGTCGGCGTTGCAAGTCCTGGCACAGGGCCAGCACGCGCTCGCCGGGACTGTGGGACTGGGTGCGGCGCCGATGCTCCAGCAGCAGGAAGCCGCCTGCGAAGCGAAAACTGAAGGCGGTCACGCCGCAGAGCCAGGCGCTCACCAGCCAGGGCAATATGTCCGGCAAGGGAAACTGGCGCGGCGCCTGCGCGATGGCGCCGATCGCGCGGTCGGCGCTGGCAATCGCGGCAACCGGATAGGTAGTAGAAATCGCGGGCCCCGCGGGAAGCACAGAAGCGGTCACGGGCCGCAAAGCCTGAACCGGCGCGGTGGGCCTCAGCAACAGAAAGAAGGTCGCCACCGGCGCTGCCAGCATCAGGGCCAGTGCCCCCACGCCGATCAAATAGCGCAAGGAGGGGCGACGGATGAACGCCATCGCAAGCGCCGCCAAGGCTGCCGCAATGGCGCCCTCCCACAGCGAATGGATCAGCGCCCAGCCCAGGGCGCGCATGACGTCGGCGGAAAGCCAGCTAGTCAGACTTGTCATCGTCGTCTCCCTTGTACGCATCCAGGACGCGGTGGAGTTCTTCGATCTCTTGGGGTGAGGCGCGATGTCCGGCCAGGGCATGCATCATCAACTGGCTGGCGGAGCCTTCAAAGACGCGTTGCAGGACATCCCTGGCTAGCTGCCGCTTGGTCTGTTCGGCAGGGCGACATGCTTCATAGACATGTGCGCGCTGAGTTTCGTTTCGTCGCACCGTGCCCTTGGCAGTCATGATCTGCAGCAGCTTTAGGACCCCCGTGTAGCCCATGTCCTTTTTCTTGTTCAGGGAATCCAGGACTTCTCGAACCGTCGAAGGGCCCCTGTTCCAGAGAACATGGAGAATCTCGAGTTCCGATGCCGTGGGTTTTTGCGGCTGGCGCTTCATGCCAGAAATCCTATTACGAAGAAATTCGTAGAGTCAACGAAGAACTTCGTATCTCGAGGTGAACCACAGGGGTCTGCTGCATTGCGAAATCACGGCCGGTCCCGTCCAGCGGGCATAGCCCCGTGTTGCGAATTCCAAGCCGAAAGGACTGCTTTGGGTCAAAAGCGGTCATTCGGCCCCAGCCAGCCCAATGTCCGCTTTGCGCCAGAAGCGGACATCATGTCAGCTCCGAAATGCCTTATCCCGCTTTCGCCGTTTCAAATGGCGCAATAGCGTTGCGGTAAGACCTTGATCGATAGTTTCGCGCCACCCACGCCCCTTAGCGCGCCACCACCCCGCACGCCAGCCCTCATAAAACCCCAAGGTAGACATTGCTGCGAAAAGCAAAAGTATGGAGAGCACTGCCATTATCGTAAATGCAATTACGCCCGGGTTTTCAGTGGTAACCGGATACCCAGGGTCCAAGAGTCGCCCCTACAACTGTTTTCAGTTTCACGATGCGCCTTCTGCGAAGATTGAGGAATGTGAAGGTTCGTGTGGGCATGGCTCAATATCTCGCGGAGAGATAGATGCGGTGGGACAATCCACAAAATAAGCCTCGGAAAAGATAGGAAGGAAAAGTGTCCCACCTTCCACTAACCGATTGGTTTTGGTCCGTTCAGCAACTCCCCTTGGGGGCGCCACTAGACAACACTAGCTGGCTGGTATTGTTAGATTTTTCTGTTCTGCTTTCACGTCAACCCCACAATTGATCCCACAGCTTGGCAGAATGCGAAGGGGCTGCTGCCTGTCGTCGCCGTGTATTGCTACAAGGTGCCACCGCCTTTTTGGTTTATGCTTTGACGTACCCCCCACCGGGGTGGGAAACCCCAATTGAGCAGCGGGTCCCTCCAGCATGCAGGCGAATACTATTGCGCTTGAGCGAGCCGGCAATTTTCCGGCATGACCAATGCCTTGATCATCGCTCTCGCGATGTCCGCTTTTCTCCAAAGCGGTCATTCCGCGCTGGTCAAGCCAAGGTCCGCTTTGCGCCAAAAGCGGTCATTCGTCAGCACTTGCGGACAGGTCTGGGCTTGGTGACGCTGCAATAGTTTCGCACTTCAAAAAGTCTTGAGGCCGTCCGTCTCGCGGCTAAGAGCATCTAGGAACACCTTTTCCTCGGCAAGCCGAGGCGCGATTGACGCCTTGCCCGCGGGGGTGACAACACGGGACGGGACTTTGTCCCGATTCTCCTGAAGGTCATTGAGAGCGTCTTGGGGAAGGGGCCTGCCCCCTTTGGGATCAACCAGCGCAAAATCCCGAGCAACACCAATCGCGCCTAGCCACTCCAACGCGTCCGCATCGTGAAGATAGCGCGCTTCCGGGCCGACTGGGTCGCGATAGTACATATGCGTGCGAATGGCGGCGCGCACCGCATCTTTCTTGGCCTCAGGGAAGTCCGTACCAGCCAATACAAGATCGATCATTGCAGGGGCTACGTCGCTATGATCCTTTTTGTCTTCCGCCCATTTCGGAAAGGCGGACATGTCGTGGAGATAGGCCGCAGCGAAAAGTATGTCGTCGTCTAACGTCACATGGTCGGTCGCAGCCAGGCTCCGGGCCAGTTCGTAATCGCGCTGGGAATGGGAATAGCCCCAGGTCGGGTGTCTGAAATTCTTTTCGGCGAAAGCCGTCACCTTGGCGCGCCAGGCCCCCTGAGCGACTGCTGGCTGTGTCAGGGCGAAAATTAATCCCACGACAAGCAAAGATGCGCGCAAGCGTTTCATATCCTGCCCCCCTAGCCACATCTGGTCCGCTTGCGGGCACGGTAACATTAGCGCTGAAGCGCATCTAGACAGGACGGCCAATGAAATAGCGCTGCTGACCATCTGTCAGCTTAGAGCTCCCACATTGAACTCGTGGAACGTCAGTGCACATCCGACGAGAGTTTGTCCGAATGTCCGCTTTTGGGGTAAAGCGGACATTCGCGCTAGGATCCCAGACGGAGGAACAGCGCTATCCCCGTTTCTGCCGGATCTGGCGATCCTTACGGGGCTTGATGTCCCCCTGCCCGCGGATTGCACATCAGGCTGCAGATTGACCGCGACGGCGGTCTCGCCGGGCACCGCATAGGCATACCGGGCAACCGACGCGATGCTGTCCCAGCCACCATCAACCAACTTGGAGGCCCCTCAGGTCGCGCTCATCAGAGCCCTGTGCAAGCAGCGATATGGCAAATTTTGGCCGTTCCCAGGTCCGCAGGCCCCGGCCAGCCCCGATCTGCACCCGTGGCGCACCCATAAGCTGATTTTGTACGCTATATTTTTTCTAAGTACTGGTCGGAGCGGCAAGATTTGAACTTGCGACCCTCTGCTCCCAAAGCAGATGCGCTACCAGGCTGCGCTACGCTCCGGTCACCCCGCCTGCCTTACACGGGGACGCCACAGCCTTCAAGGCCGCCCTGTCCCCGGCACCGCAAACCCGTCATTGGAGCTCCACGAAGCGCCCGGTATACAGCAGCGGCCAATATTTCCCGGTGACGGTGAAAAGCCCGCTGGCCGGATCATAGGCGATGCCGTTGGGGACGAAATTGTCCCGCGAGGCGTTCGCCAACATCTACGCCGAACTGGCGCAGGAGCGCATGGCGCGCACGCTCGGCGCGGGCGTGCCCGAACGGCCCTACCCGCGCATCGAGGACGGCGCCCACACGATGGCGTTCATCGAGGCCTGCCTCGCGTCGCAGGCGAGCGGCGGCTGGGTCGACCTGGCGAAGATGGCGTGACCCGGCAGGTCGTGCCCGATCGGCTGGTGCCAGAACGCCTGCGTCGACGACCGGTGCACCGTCCGCTCACGCGAACTGGGCATCACGGGCGCGGGCGCACCAGCAGGCTCTGCGTGGCGCGACCGACCGGGCCGTGCGTGTCGAAAAGCAGCGACTCGGCCAGCCCGCCACCGCCCGGGCCCAGCCACGTGCGGGCATCGAGGCAGATCCATTCGCCTTGCGGCCGACGCAACAGGTGCACGTTCAGATCAGAGTTCACGAACGTGAACTTCGAGAAGTCGAGCACCGCGCTGATGCCGTTGCCGGAATCCGCCGCCACCGCGACGCGCTGGTAGGCGCTGGGCGCTTCGGTGTCGAGCAGGGGCGCCCGCATGCGGAACCACACCGCACAGCTGCCGTCGGCACGGCGCGCCCTCGCGATGCGCGTTTCCATCAGGTCGGCATAGCCGACGTGGCGGCCGGAAAACCGGAACCCGCCGGGTGCCGAATCCCCTGGCGCGCGCGGGGCCGCTGGCGGCGCGTCGCCGGCCCGGCCAGCCACACCCTGCACCGCCGCATCCGCGCCAGCACCCGCACCCGCACCCGCACCCGCACCCACATCCGCATCCGCATCCGCATCCGTTTCTGCATCCGCTTCTGCATCCGCACCTGCACCGGCACCGGCAACGCCGACCGCCCCTCCGGCCGCAGCACGGTCGCCACCCGGCGGCGGCATCTCCAGCTCCACCTCTCGCTGCGCCAGCGCGGTGAAGCGCGCGACCTCCTTGTCGCCCGCCAGCAGGCGCGCCGAGTAGTGGCCGGCGTTGCGGCCCACGTAATCCTCGCTCACCTGAACCCGCAACTCGCCGATCGGCACCGGCCGCAACAGGTTCGCCGTCAGGCGCGCGACATGCGTCAGCCCGTGCGCCTGCGCGGCATGCTCGAGGGCCCGGCACACCAGCGCGATCGGCGGGCCCGCATGCTGATGCTCCGGGTGCCACGGCCCGCGCGTCAGCGCCGTGGCACGGAAGCGGTCGTCCGCGATCGCCACGTAGGCGGAACCCGGCAAGGTCGATGCATCGGTCGCGGTCATGGGGGCACTCCTCGGTCGCGGTCATTGTCCATGCCGGTCAGGCCGGCGCTGTACCGTGCGCGACAGCAGGCGTCCGGCTCCAACAGGCTGCGCGGCCAATCCCGGGGCCGAGTCCCTTGGCGACATTCCGCATTCGGGCGCTGGCGGTCGACGGGCTCGAACCCTGCGCCGGGCGGCGGCTACCGCGGCGGCTGCGGCACCCGTTGAGCCGGGTCGTAGAAGAACTGTTCCTCGGCGATGCGTTCGCCCTCCCAGCGCTGGTACGCCAGTTCTTCCATCTGCGTCACGCTGCCGTCCAGCCATTCGAAGCGGAAGACCCAGCGCACCACCACGTGGTCGCCGGCCACGAACACCGGCCTCACGCAGGTCGACTGAACCGAACGCGCACGCGCCAGCACCCGACGTTCGTTGTCGACGTGCGCCGCACGGCCGACCCTGGGCGTCCCCTGGTTCTCGCGCATCGACGCATGCTCGGTGTAGAACTCCTCGCAGGCCTCGGCGTGCGCGTTCTGCTCCACACGCGCGATGAAATTCTCAAGTGTTTCCGGGCTCGGCATGGGCTGCTCCGTCGTCCGACCGTCGGACGCCAGGCGATTGTGGCGGCCACGCCGCGGCAGCCGCAGCGGCCCCGCTATCCTGACCGCCACGCCCCGATGCCGTGCCCCGAGCCACCGCGATGAAGTTCTTCGATGCCGACGCCACCCGCCGCGCCTTGCCGTTCGAGCGCCTGATCCCGGCGCTGCGCGAGATGTTTGCCGAGCCGTCGTGCGTGGCACCGCGCCGGCACGTGCACGAGGTGGCCTCGCCTGGGGGCGCCACCGCGTTCACCTGCCTGATCATGCCGGCGTGGTGGCCCGGGCGCTACTTCGGCATCAAGTCGATCCAGATTGCGCCCGGCAACGCGGCGCTGGGCCTGCCCGGCCTGCACGCCAGCTACCTGCTGCACGATGCCAGCACCGGCGTGCCGCTGGCGTGGATCGACGGTGACCAGATCACCGCGCGACGCACGGCGGCGGCCTCGGCGCTCGCCGCGTCATGGCTGGTGCGCGCGGACGCCCGCCACCTGCTCGTCGTCGGAGCCGGCCGCATCGCGCAGCTGCTGCCAGCCGCGTACCGGGTGGTGCGGCCGATCGAGCGAGTCAGCGTGTGGGCGCGCAACGGCGTGCAGGCGCAGGCACTCGTCGACGCCTTGCGTGCCGATGGCTTCGACGCCGGCGCCACCACCGACCTCGCAGCCACGGCCGCGCAGGCCGACATCGTCAGCTGTGCCACGCTGGCCACCGAGCCGGTGCTGCACGGCCGCTGGCTGCGCGCCGGCAGCCACCTGGACCTGATCGGCAGCTTCACGCCGGCGATGCGCGAGGCCGACGACGACTGTTTCGCCGGCGCAGCCTGGTGCGTGGACACCGACGAGGCGCTGGCCAAGAGCGGCGACCTGATCGGCCCGCTGCAGCGCGGCGTGATCCGCGCCGACGGCCTGCGCGCCACCTTGGCGTCGCTGGCGCGCCACGAGGTGGCGCACCCGCGCCGCGACGCCGCCGAACGCACCGTCTTCAAGTCCGTCGGCAGTGCGCTCGAAGACCTGGCGGCCGCGATGCTGGTCTACGAACAAGCGCCCGAGGTCGCGGCTCGCGTGTGACGGCAGCGAAAACCATGATCGGTGACGCCCAGCGTTCAGGGTCAGCGGTCGAAGCCATCGGTGTCTTCATGCCGGTGCCACACGAATTCGCCTTTGAGCTCGGCCACCATCAGGTCGTGGCCGTTGAACTGGCTTAGCACATGCGGCTGCCAGGGTTCGGCAAAGGTCACGAGCTTCTGCGACAGGTTGATGGCGGGCATGCGGTCTCCTGGCCGGGTGCGACCCGCCTCGAGGGTTCAGCTCGAGGGTTCAGCGCTTCATTTCTTCATGCCGACCAGCCACGCATGCACCTCGGCCAACAGCAGGCCGGTCCGTACGGCCGGATCGGCCTCGGCAAACGCGCGGATCTCGGCTTCGGGCAGGTTCGGCTCCGGAACCATCATGCCCGCCGCGAAGCCGTCCAGGAACGGGCCGCCCGCGAGCAGCTTGCCGTCGGCCAGCCACCCGCGGTAGTGGGCCACGTGCTCGCCCAGCCCTTCCTGCTCGAACATGGGCTTGCCTTCCACCCATTTCGGTCCGGGCCGGTGCACGATGACAAACCGGATGTCCTGCATGGCCATGCCTTCCCGTTGGTTTGCGAAGCCGACGTTCAGGGCCCTGCCGGCCCGCGGATGCCCGACTTGCTCTTGGTGATCGTATCGGCCGCATCCCTCCCGGCGGCCGCTTCGCGCTTGACTTCCTCGGCCGAACGGCAGCGCATCACGGCGATGTTCGAGCCGGTCGGCATCTCGCGAGTGCAGATCTCTTCCGGCCCGGCGGCCGCGGTGCGCTCGGGCGCCTGTGCCGCGCAGCCAGCGACGGCGAGCACCGTGAGCACGAGAGGAGAGGCGATCTTCAGCATCATGTGGGTTGGCTTTCCAGCAGCGGCGCGCAGGGCGGGTGCGAAGCGGCACGCCCGGCGCGAAGGCGTGATTCAACCACGTCCGCGCAAATCGCGTGCGCCGCTTCAGCGGCCCGCCATGTGGGCCCCCGCCATGACGAACGGCAGCAGCAGCTCGGGCACGAGGTAGCCGATCCAGACCTTCTTCGGCTCCGGCAGGCCCACCTTGCGCATCGACACCACGCGGCCGATGCCGCCCATCAGCACGCCCAGCGCCAGCAGGTAGATCAGCGTGCCCTGCTGCCTCACCGTGATGCCGGCCCACAGGCAGATGATCCCGGTGGCGAGGTAGACACCCGCCATGAAGCGGTGCACGTTGTCCAGCCGCGGCGACGTGTCGGGCTGGCCGAGCACCATCTGCAGCGTGCCGCCGAAGATGCCGATGGCGGCGACCAGCCACAGGCACACCCTCACGATGATCTGGCTGGCGTCGAGCGGAACGTCGGGCATGCGACTTCTCCATGCGGCAGGCGAAGGGTGGCGGCCGTATTGTGGGGTGAGCGCAGCGTTTGCGTGCCAAGTGCGGCCGGGGCCGCCGCCACGCGCCGACCGATCAGGCCGGCGCGTCGCGCGCATGCTGCAGGCACAGCGCGAACAGTTCACCCGCACCGTGGATCTGCAGCTTGCGGTAGGCGCGCTCGCGCAGGGTGGCCACGCTGCTGGCGGCGATACCGAGCGCCAGGCCGGCGCCCTCGCGCGTGTGCCCCGCGAGCGTGAGCGCACAGACCTCGCGCTCGCGCGGGCTCAGCCGCACCGGCAGGCGCTGCAGCAGCGCGGCCGCCGCTTCCGGCGTGACGCGGGCGGCGGGCCCGGCCGGCGCGCCCGGGCGCAGCACCGCCAGGTGGCGCCGCAGCAGCGCCAGCAGCAGCGGCGCCAGCGTGGCGAAGCGGCCGACTTCCCGGCGCGCGAACGGACCGCCAGCGGAGTCGCGATAGACGTTGAACGCCAGCCAGTGGCCATCGCGCAGCGCCAGCACCGACAGCCGGTCGACGAGGTCGAACCGGTCCCACAGCTGGGTGCGGTAGGTCGGGTCGGCGATGTCGTCGCGCTGCAGCCGCACGATCGCAGGCGCGTCGTCGGTGCCGACCGTGGGCCGGCGCAGATGACCCAGCAGGCGGTCGCGCCGGAACAGGCCGCTGCCGGCGTAGACGCGGGCCGACTGCGACGCGATGCTGCCGCCGCCGGCGCTGCCCGTCACCACCACGCGCGCCTGCAGCTCGGCGTCGAAACGGAACGCGGTGACGTGCGCAGCGCGCAGCGGCGGCGCCAGCCAGTCCAGCATCGCGGTGCCGAAGCGCGCCTCGTCGCCCAGGCCGTCGACCACGGACGCCAGCGCGGCGGCTTCGGCACCCACGGGGGCAGTGGCACGGCTCATGGCCGCGCCATTGTCGGCCCGTGGGCCGCCGGCGGTGTCGGCCTTGTCCCCCGCGCAACGGACAGACAGCTCGGCCCACGGCGCGCACCATTCGCGTCCACACCAGACCGACGGAGACCGCGACCATGCAAGCTACCCCCGACCGCGTGCGCGACGCCGCGCTGCGCCTGCAGGCCGAGCTTGCCGACGAACGCACGCCCTTCGTCACCGACGCCTGGTACGTCGCCGCCTTTGCCGACGAGGTCACGCGCCAGCCGCTGGCGCGCAAGCTGCTGGGCACGCCGGTGCTGCTGCTGCGCCGCACCGACGGCGGCGTGGCCGCGCTGGAAGACCGCTGCGCGCACCGCTCGATACCGCTGTCGCTGGGCAAGGTCGACGGCGACACCATCGTGTGCGCCTACCACGGCGCGCGCTTCGGCTGCGACGGCGCCTGCGTCGACGTGCCGTCGCAGAAGGTGGTGCCGCCGGGCGCCCGCGTGCGCGCCTTTCCGGTCGAGCAGCACGGCCCGCTGGTCTGGATCTGGATGGGCACCGACACGCCCACGCAGGCGCCGCCGCACCCGGCGTGGGTCGCCGACACGCACGGCTGGGCCGCGTCACGCCAGAAGCTGCACCTGCGCGCCAGCTACGTGCGCCTGCACGAGAACCTGCTCGACCTGACGCACCTGAGCTTCCTGCACGCCAACACCTTCGGCACGCCCGACTACGCCAGCGCGCCGTACGAAACCGCCATCGACGCCGAAGCCGGCCGCTTCACACTGACCCGCAACGTGTCGCCCACGCGCCTGCCGCCGATCTGGGCCAAGCCCACCGGCCTGGACGGCGTGGACGCCGCGCGCATTGCGAGCTCCACCTTCATCTCACCAGCGCTGCACGAGGTGCACGTGTCGTTCCACGCCTGCGACCGCCCGGCCGCCGAGCAGCCGCAGCGCGGCATCCGCACTGCGCACATCGTGACGCCGGAGACGCCGACCAGCACGCACTACTTCATCCACCACGGACGCAACTTCGCGCTGGACGACAGCGACATCACGGCCTTCATGCACGGTCAGTTGCTGGCGGCGTTCCAGGAAGACATCGACGGCCTGGAGGCGATCGAGCGCAACCTCGCGAACTACGCGCCGGGCAGCGCGCACGAGATCTCGTTCCACGCCGACAGGCCGTCGCTGGCGATGCGGCGCTGGCTCAGGCAGCGGGCACAACCCCAGCGGTAGGTGCACCTGCGGCCTCCTCGCTGCCGATGGCGCGATAGATCACCGCGCCGAGCACGCCGCCCACGATGGGCGCGAGCCAGAACAGCCACAGCTGCGCGACCGCCCATCCGCCGACGAACACGGCCACGCCGGTACTGCGCGCCGGGTTCACCGAGGTGTTGGTCACCGGGATGCTGATCAGGTGGATCAGCGTCAGCGCCAGGCCGATGGCGATGGGCGCAAAACCCGCCGGCGCGCGCTTGTCGGTCGCGCCCAGAATGACCAGCAGGAAGAACGCGGTCATCACCACCTCGGTGACCAGCGCCGCAAGCAGCGAATAGCCGCCCGGCGGCGGCAGATTGTCACCAGAAACTGTGGCGATGGATATCGCCTAGGGCCCTCAGCGCCCCGCCGCCGCGGGCCCGGCGCGCTGCAGGCGGGCGCACGCCGCGCGCAGCAGCACGCGCGAGTAAAGCTTGTGGAACCCCAGCAGCGCGCGGAACGCGAAGCCCATGCGCGACCGGCCCGTCCTGCGGCTCACGGCCGGGACCACGGCCGAGCCGAAGTACAGGCGCGTGCGCGGGGCGCCGCCGCCGTCGCCGCGGTCAGCGGCAGCACTCATCAGCCACGAACGCGTGCGGCCCTGGAAGTCGCAAAGCAGCAACTGGTCCGCGCTGCGCGCTTCGACGCACCACGCGGCGAACCGGGAGCGTGTGGCCTGCGCCAGCTCGCGAGCCTGTGCATCGGTGGATGGCCTGGAGGCGAACCACGCGAGCAGCAGCCGTTCGAGCTTGAACACCGGCGTCGAGTAGAACGCCTCGACGTACTCGGCCTGGGTGACCGCTCGGCCCACCTCGGTGGCGTAGCAGTCCGCGTAGCCGCCGCCTTGCAGGTACTGGCCCAGCAAGGCGCCGGGCGGAATGTCGCAGGATCGGATGGAGGACATGGGCGCGCGCAGCATGGCGGATGGCCACCACGCAGAGGGCCTCAATCCGGAATCTCCGCCTCCACCAGCTTCGCCAGGAGGGTCAGCGATTCCTGCCAGCCCAGGTAGCAGGCTTCGACGGGGATCATGTCCGGAATCCCCTCCTGCACCACCTTCAGCTCGGTGCCGCACGACACCGCCGAAAGCGTGACCGTGGTGTGCATCTGGCCCGGCAGGTTGGGGTCGTCGAACGCGTCCGTGTAGCGGATCAGTTCGCCCGGCTTCAGCTCCAGGTACTTGCCGCCGAACGAATGCGACTTGCCGCTGGAGAAGTTGGTGAACGACATCTTGTAGCCGCCGCCCACCTTGGCCTCCATCTGATGGACCTTGCCGGTGAAGCCGTTGGGCGGCAGCCACTTGGCCATCGCGTCGGCATCGAGAAACGCGCGGTACAGGCGGTCGGGCGGGCAGCGGAGGACGCGGTGAAGTTGTACGGTGCTCATGTGGAGTTCCTGGCTGGAGTGGCAGAGGATGGCCCTCTGCATGCACGACGATCGGAAGGCCGAAAATCGACACCTGATGATGCGACGGCACCACCCGACCCTGAATCATCGCCCTGGTACGGTCGCGCCAGCCCCACCTTCGCATGTCGCACGAGGATGCGATGCAGTAAGCTCCCAAGCACCCGGACCCGAGTATCGGGTGGGTTCCGCCCCAGGCGGAAAACCGGCACCAGACTTGACGCAGCGGATGGGTGGGCAGTCATGAGCAAACGCTTCCTGAGGTGGGCCGAGGCGTGGATCGGGGAGAACATCCCTCCCGGCGCCAACCCCGACATCGAGAGCCATGAAGCAAGGGCAAAGCGGCTGTCGGAGAAGCTGTTCGCCGAGGCGGCCGAGGCCGGTTTCACACGCGTCGAGACCGAAGAGGAGAAGGAGCGCGTTCCGCCCCTGGTACTGGCCGCGGTCTCTGACAGCACCGACTTCGACATCGGTGCCTACCATCTCAAGTCGCAGCTGGCGCAGGAAAATGAAGATGGCGATTAGTTGCAGGCACCGACGCCATGGTGTTGAACAACCTGGTCTTTGAATTCAGGCATTCGCGGGTTCACGGTTTGCTGGCAAGCCTTGCCAGGAAGCCCTTCTTCCAGTACCTGGCGAGGCGCTCGACGCTCAGGAAGTACCGTGCCGTTTCCTTCGGGTGAGAACGCTCGATGGAACGCCAGGTTGCCAGCGTGGCCAGGAAGAGCGCATACCCATCGCCATCGACCGGCGTGAACTGGCGAAGTTCGTAGTCGGGCGAAAGAAGGTTGCTGACTGCCACCAGCAAGTCCTCCTGCTTCGTCGAAGGAAGTGCTTCGATCTGCAAGGGAGCCCGCCCCCCGGCGCGCACAGTGAAAGAGCTTTCGCTGCGGTCTTCGACGTGAAGATAGCCATCGGGCAGGAACGCTGCCACCTCTTCGAGGATTTCCTCAAGCCTCGCTTTCCAATCGACGATGACACAGTTGCTGCCGGCACCAAACGCTTCGATTGCGCCCGGCTCGCCTTGCAAGAGCTGAGTGAGGAGCGTGGGCGTCATGATCCGATGCCTTGTGTGTTCAGGCCGCCGCTTTGGTGGACAAGTGGACAGTTCGGGCGGGCTCTCGAAGCGGCCCGCTGGGCGTGGACAACGCTTCGCGCTGCCCACCGCGCGGTCCTCTGCCCACTTGCCCACAGCCTTCCACCACGACGTTCAAGGAACCCTCCCCGGAGAACTGATGGTCCTTCTTTTGGGAGATACAAGGGGTCGCATTTCGGTCATGACAGCGACTGACGCCAACGGCCATCCTTGAAGGCGCCAAGCAATGATTTGGCTCGACCTTTGCCAAGGTCCATGTAGGACTGGCCCTTGGCAAAGAAGTCATTCAGGCCCGGGATGGTTGCCAGTTCTTTGGAACTGATCTTCGAGTAGCCCATCGTCCATTCGCCGAATGCACGTTCGTCAATGGGTTCTTGAATGATCTTCGTCATGCGTTCGTGACGCTTGTCCCGTTCGATTCTCTCGAAGAGGGTTTCGACGACGACGCGATCGCCCTCCAGCACCTGGAAGAACGATCCATCGCGAAACAGGAGCATGCCAGTAACCTTGAGTTTCGCATTGTTGATGCGACACTCATCCAGGAGCGCATTGAGATCACTGCGCCCAAAGGCCGGGTTCGTGGCGGCACTGCAGTAGAGGCAATGTACGAGTTCCATGTGCAACTCCCAAAGGAGGGGTTTGCGACGCCTAACGAATGAAAGGGACTTCCCCGTCCCGAGCTATCCGCGTAGCGGAAACCGGCATCGAAGTGCCACGATGGGAAGTGCGACTCTCATCAACTCACTCGGAAGGGGAAGTCATGGCCATTCTGACCGTTGGAATCGATCTCGCCAAGAATGTCGGTGGTGAATTCGGCTCACACGCGCTCGGACCCGATCAGCCGCTGGGTGCTTGCGCTGAAGAACCGCTCGGGATGGCAGAAGGCCGCCGTCGTGGCGCTGGCGAGCAAGAACGCGTGCATCCTCTGGGTGATCATGACCAAGGGCACGCGCTTCGAGCGCAATCACCGCCGCGACAAACCTGCTGCTGCCGCCGCGGCGCCAACCATCGCTGTCGCGGCAATGCCGGCGAGCTGACGGCCGCGGCCGTCTCGCCCCTCGAACCCCGATCAACCTCTTCATCCTTCCTTGCAAGACGACGCTTCCGAAGATGCTTCCAACAGGTCAGACCGGCGGCGGGCAAGCTCGACCAACAGAGGTGGCTCCGCTGCCTTGAACACGATCCCGGGGTGAGGTAAGTGGATCGGCTGCGGTTTGGTTCGCTGCGGCGCAGGGTTACTGGAATGGACGCCCCCTTTCTTCGGCGTCCGCCGGCTGACACAGTGCAAGCGGGCGATGTTGCCCGGTTGCCCGACGGAGGCTGCTCATGAAGATCACGACCATCGGTTTGGATCTGGCCAAGAACGTATTCCAGGTTCACGGCGTCAACGAACGCGGCGTCAGCGTCCTTCGCAAGCAGCTCAAGCGCGACCAGGTGGCACCGTTCTTCGCGCGTCTGGAGCCCTGCTTGATCGGGATCGAGGCTTGCGGCGGTGCGCACTACTGGGCAGCCAAGCTCACTGCTCTCGGGCATTGCGTGAAGATGATGGCGCCGCAGTTCGTCAAGCCGTACGTCAAGACCAACAAGAACGACTCGCTCGATGCCGAGGCCATCTGCGAGGCCGTCGCTCGGCCGAACATGCGCTTTGTCCCTGCGAAGTCGCCCGAGCAGCAGTCCGTGCTGTCGTTGCATACGGCTCGTGAGAGCTTCGTTCACGCACGCAGTGCCCAGGCCAATCAGATTCGGGGGCTGCTGATCGAGTTCGGATTCATCGTGCCCCAAGGCATCCGCCACGTTTATGCGCAAGTGCCCGAGCTGATCGAGGATGCCAGCAACGAACTTCCCGGGCGCTTCAGGCTGCTGATCGATCGGCTGCTGCAGCATCTCAAGGAACTGGACCGGCAGGTGCGCGATCTCGAGAAGGAGATCGAGCTGTGGCATCGCAGCAGCGAGGTGAGCCGACGCCTGGAGACAATTCCCGGCATCGGCCCCCTCACCGCCAGCGCGCTGGTGGCCAGCGCCGGTGACCCAAACAACTTCAAGAACGCGCGGCAGTTCGCAGCGTGGATCGGCTTGGTGCCGCACCAGAACTCCAGTGGCGGCAAGACACAGTTGCTGGGCATCAGCAAGCGCGGCAATGTGTACCTTCGCACGCTGCTGATCCACGGCGGCCGCACGCTGGTGCAGTTGGCCAAGACTCGGGCTGACCGAGCCGGCACGTGGCTGAGCAAATTGGCTGGCCGGCGACACCACAACATCGCCGCCGTGGCGATGGCCAACAAGAACGCACGCTTGGCGTGGGCGCTGCTGGCTACGGGCAAGGCGTATGAACCTGGTCACATGCCAACGCCAAGGGTGTAGGGCGCGCAGCGCGCGACCGGCAGCGAGACAAGGATAGTTCTCTCTTCCACAGGTTGCTTTGGCAATTGATCGTTGATGGCAAGACAGGTAGGACCGGGGCTGGTCGAACCTGGCGTGGATAACGAGCTTCGAGCTCGCAGCGTTGTAGAGGAGCCAGCCAGCGCATTCCATCAGGGCCGAAGCGCTTCGCGCGTCTGAAGGTCGGATGTATGTCTGCAATCTTTTCCTGCTCGCCAGAGGCGTGACAGAGCCTTGCAAACTGGGGGCGTCCATGTATGTCCACGGCGGCGGGCGGGCGTCGCCTGCGACGAACGCACGACCGACGCGGTGGGCAACCCGTGTTCCATGCTCAGGCCGCCTCTTTCACGCCTGCCAGCGCGCCGAAGTAGACCATATCCGGCGTGCGCCCGTCGTGAGCTCTGGTGCGGTCGGCGCGCGTTGTAGAAGTCGAAGTACGCGGCCAGGCTTTGCCGCGCAGCGCTCGACGCTGTCATAGGCCTTGAGGTAGACGTCCTCGTACTTCACGCTGCGCCACAGCCGCTCGACGAACACGTTGTCGCGCCAGCAGCCTCTGCCGTCCATGCTCTGTCAGCGCGCCGCAGGCCTTGACCGCCGCGACGAAGTCGGCGCCGCTGAACTGACTGCCCTGGTCGGTGTTGACGATCTCGGGCGCGCCCTAGCGTGCCACGGCCTCGCGCAAGGCCTCCACGCAGAAGTCCGCCTCCATCGTGATCGACACCCGGTGCGCCAGCACCCGGCGGCTGTGCCAGTCCAGCACCGCCACCAGGTACACCCAGCCGCGCGCCATCGGGATGTAGGTGATGTCCAGCGCCCAGACCTGGTTCGCGCGCTCGATGGCCAGGCTCGCGCAGCAGGTACGGGAACACCGGATGCGCCGGGTGCCTCTTGCTCGTGTTGGGCTTGCGGTACAGCGCCTGGATGCCCATGCGCCGCATCAGCGTGCCCACGTGCCGGCGCCCGACCTCAATGCCCTGCAGGCGCAGCAGGTCGCGCAGCATGCGGCTGCCGGCGAACGGGTGCTCCAGGTGCAACTCGTCGATGCGGCGCATCAGCGCCAGGTCGCGCTGGGCTCACCGGCTCGGGGTGGTAGTACACCGTGCCGCGGCTGATGCCCAGCAGCTCGGCCTGGCGCTTGATCGGCAGTTCGTGGTCACGGTCGATCATCGCTTTGCGCTCAGCAGTCCCGCCTTGCTGAGCGCGCCTTCCAAAAAATCGTTCTCCAGCGTCAACTGCCCGATCTTGGCGTGCAGCGCCTTGAGGTCCACCGGCGGTGCTCGGCCAGGCGCCGCTGGGCGCCGAAGACGCCGGCAGCGCGCTCCAGCAACTGGCGCCTCCACTCGGTCACCTGGTTCGGGTGGACGTCGTGCTTCTGCGCGATCTCGGCAATCGTCTTGCCGTCGCGCCAAGGCCTCGACCGCCACCTTGGCCTTGAACGCCGGTGAGTGGTTCCGGCGGGGTCTTCTGCTCATCTGCTCTGCTCCTGTCATCTCGGGCTCTATCCTCGCCCATCGGAGCAGCCTTTCCACTTTCAGCCGTGTTCAGTTTTGCGCGGCCACCTCTCCGCGAGCTGCCGCGTCACTTTGGGCGTGGGAGTTTGAAGCTTTGATCGGAAGAATCTCGCGCCGTTGGTGCGTGTCGGCCGGTTTGGATTGAACCCGAGGCCGCTGGTGGCGTCAATGCGCGCTAGCCGGCGCGCAGCGGCCAAGCGGGTGGCCTTCAGGCCGCTCGCATCGTCTGGGTCGCGATCTTCTCGATGTTGGGCACCAGGCAGTACAGCTGCCACTGCGTGGCCACCTTCGTCTTGCCGCGCAGCGTGAAGCGACTCATGCCCTTGTGATGCCGGATGTTGCCAAACATCGGCTCCACCGTGGCGATGCGCCGGCTGTACAGGCTGCGGCCCTTGGGCGAGTCGATGGCTCTGCGCATGCGTTCGCACGGATCGTTCTCGTCCACCAGCACCCTCGTGGTCGTGGTCAACCCGCTACGGGCTTCCTCAGGCGCGCCTCACCCACTCGACGCGTTTGCCCGAGCGCGAGAAGAAAGACGAGACCAGCACCCAGCAGCATCATGCTTGCAGGTTCAGGCACTGCGGCCGTCGCGATGGCAAGGTTACTCACGTTGAACGCCGCTGGATTCCCTCCATCGGTCACCTGCACCTCAAAGGTGTTGATCCCAGGCAGGAAGCCTCCCGTGATCGAAAAGTTGTGCAGCAGATTGAAGTTCTCGTAGGCAACCGTCGCGAACGAGAAGACGCCGGTTCCGATCGGCGCCAGGCCATTCAAGAGGATCTGGCCGAAGTTGTCGACGCCCCAGGCGCCCGTGAGTTGAGCCGAACTCGCATCGAGCCCGGTCAGATCGAACGAGAAACGGAAGGTGTATGGAGATCCAACCACCGCGGCCCCACTGGCAGCTGCCCAGATCCAATTTGAATCCGGGGTGGAGAAATACTGGCCGGACGGATGCTGGTTGCTCACCACGAACGCATCGGACGGGCTCGTGACACCGGGCCCCGCCACGACTTGCCAATGCGGGTCAACCGCTCCAGCCCCAAGCTTCGATCCACTTGCATCGACGCCCGTGTTGAACACGCTCACAGCGCCCGCGCTGTCCGGCGTCGCGACTGCCGCGGCGAGAAGGCATGCCGCCATAGTCGCTCCAAGCCAAGACCACCGCTTGCCGCAACCCTTCAAAGACCTGCAAACCATGCGTCCTCCTGTGGTCGGCGACAGCCGCCGCTTTTCGACTATGACGGGAGCGCAAGAGGGGAGTCAAGCACTGCTCGGCTCGTGACGTCCATTTGCCGCCACACCTGAGGATGCTTGCGCCAACATCGCGATGCATCAGAGCTATGCAACCGACCTACCCCTCCCCCAGCGGCCTGAACAACTCGTCGAAGTCCTGCGCGTTCAGCGCGGCGTCGCTGGCCACGCCGGACAGCAGCTGGTCGGCCAGGTCGGCCTTGCGGGCCTGCAGTTCGAGCATCTTGTCTTCCACGGTGCCGCTGGCCAGCAGCTTGTAGACGAACACCGGCTTGTCCTGGCCGATGCGGTAGGCGCGGTCGGTGGCCTGCTGCTCGACGGCCGGGTTCCACCACGGGTCGTAGATGGATCACGGTGTCGGCGGCGGTCAGGTTCAGGCCCACGCCGCCGGCCTTCAGGCTGATCAGGAACAGCGGCACGTCGCCCTGCCTGGAACTGCCGCACGAGCTCGCCGCGGTCCTCGGTCTCGCCGGTCAGCTTCGAGGTAGGGCAGCTCCAGGCGCGCCAGCTCGGGCTCGATCAGCGCCAGCATCTCGGTGAACTGGCGAGAACAGCAGCACGCGCCGGCCGTCTTCCACCAGCGTCGGGCAGCATGTCGAGCAGCAGTTCCATCTTGGCGCGTTCCATCGCGCGCCGGCGTGCGCCGTCGGGCCCTTCAGCAGGCGCGGGTCGCAGCACACCTGGCGCAGCTTGAGCAGGGCGTCCAGCACCATGATCTGGCTGCGCGCCGAAGCCCTTGCCGCGCGATGCGCGTCGCGCACCTGTCGTCCATGGCGGCGCGCACGGTTTCGTACAGGTCGCGCTGCGCGCCCTCCAGCTCCACGCGGCAGCAGGATCTCGGTCTTCGGGGCAGTTCCGTGCGCCACCTGGCTCTTGGTGCGGCGCAGGATGAACGGGCGCACGCGGCGCGCCAGCAGTTCGGCCGCGCCGGTGTCGCGCCGCTTCTCGATCGGGTTGCGGTACGTGCTCGCGGAACTGCGCGTCGCTGCCCAGCAAGCCGGGCAGCAGGAAGTCGACAGGCTCCACAGCTCGCCCAGGTGGTTTTCCAGCGGCGTGCCGGTCAGGCACAGGCGGTGCCGCGCGCCGCAGCCCCTTGCAGCGCCAGCGCCGACGTGGCTGCGGCTGTTCTTGATGCGCTGCGCCTCGTCCAGCACCAGGAGTGCCAGTGGTGCGTGCTCAGGCGTGCGATGTCGCGCACCGCCAGCGGGTAGGTGGTGAGGACCAGGTCGTGCGCCGCCGATCTGCGCGAACGTCTGCGTGCGCTCGCGGCCCGTGCAGCGCCAGCACGCTTCAGCTGCGGGCGCGAAGCGCGCCGCCTCGGCCTGCCAGTTGCCGAGCAGGCTGGTGGGCAGCGACCGACGAGGCCGGGCCGGTCGAGCCGGCCGGCTTCCTTCTCGCTGCAGCAGATGGCCAGCGCCTGCACGGTCTTGCCCAGGCCCATGTCGTCGGCCAGGATGCCGCCCAGCTGCGTACGCGCGCAGGAACTGCAGCCACGCCAGGCCGTGCAGCTGGTAGGGGCGCAGCACCGCGTGCACGTGCGGCGACGGCGTCACCTCGGGCAGTCCCTGGCCGCTCTGCAGCACGCGCAGCTGCTCCACCAGTTCGGTGAAGCTGGGCGGCGCGGTCACCCTGGCGCCGCTGGCGAGTGAATCGAGCGTGGCCAGGTCGAAGCGCGACAGGCTCAACGGCACGGTGGGGTCGCCGGCGCGGAACACGGTGCGCAGCCAGTCCATCAGCGGCGCCACGCGGTCCACCGGCAGGCGCAACAGGCGCTGGCGCTGCAGTTGGCCGGGCGGTGCGGGCGTGTCGTCGGGCCAGGGCACCAGAACGTGCGGGCCACCGTCGGCAGCGTCGGTCGCATCCGCGGGCGGCGGCTCTGCTTCGCCCGTCGCGGCGGCGGCGCGGGCCGCGCTGCGCTGGCGCAGGGCGGCGTCCAGTTTCAGCCAGCCCGACTGCACCAGGCTCACCAGCAGCGGCACCAGCTCCACCGGCTTGCCGTCGACGCTCACCTTCAGGCCGACGCTGAACCAGTCGCTGCGGCCGGGCTCCTCGTCGATGTCGACGGTCCAGTCGTCGACGTTGTGCAGCTCGTACGGGAAGTCGTCCTCCACCTCCACCACCCAGCCGCGCAGCTGCAGCGCGGGCAGCTGGGCCGCGAGCAGTTCCGACCACTGCTCGCGCTGGCGCGGCACCAGCAGCAAGGGCTGGCCTTCGGCGGCGGGCGGGATCGCCGCGTCTTGCAGGCGCCCCGGGGTCACGCGCGTGAGCCGGTTCACCACCAGGCCGGCGGCCAGGCTCCACGGCCGCATGTCCAGCGTTTCGGTGAGCGTGCGCACCGCCGCGCTTTCGGCCGCGCCGTCGCGCTCGAAGCGCGCCAGTGCCTTGCGGTCGGGCAGTTCGACGAAGGCGCCTTCCGCGCCCACCGCGGGCACGTGGAAGTCCACCGCCGGCGCGCCCGCGGGCCGGTAGCGCAGCAGCAGCTGCACGCAGGCCTGGCGCGCGGTGGTGTTGCGCGTGGCGGCCGAGCCGTAGCGGTAGTGCAGCAGCGCCTCGGAGCTGACGTCGGTGCAGGTGCCGAGCTTCAACACCGGCACCAGCGGCACCCGCCCCAGGCTGCTGCCTTCGCGCGACAAGGTGCGGGGCAACGGCACCGCGATGCGGCGCGTGGCGGTGCTGCGCTGCAGCCGGTCGATGAACTGCGGCAGCGCGGGCGCCGGCACCGCGGGCATGCGGCTGAGCCACTCCACCACGCTGGGCTGCAGGGACGGGTCGCCCAGGTCGGCCGGCCGCAGCGATGCATGCGCTGCGTCGAGCGCCAGCGGCTCGGGCAGCAGCACCAGCGCCAGCGGCTGCCCGTCCTCGCCGTCGATGCGCGGCGGACCGCGCCAGTGCGCGCGCCAGTTGCCCTTGGGGTCGGCCTGCCAGTGCAGCGACACGGACAGCGGCTCGTCGAGCCAGCGCGCCGGCGGCCCCGGCGGCGTGGGCAATTCATCGCCGAAGGACGCCACCAGCCACACGCGCCCGGTGGCCAGTAGCGCGCGCAGTGCCGGCGCCGCGTGGCGGCCCGAGAGCACGATGTGCTGCGTGACGGCCGGCAGGGCCATCGGCAGCAGCGCCGCCAGCGCCGCGAGGTCGGTGTCGGCCAGGTAGGCCGGCTGGTTGCGCAGCATGTCGGCCACCGACGGCGAGTGCACGTGGTGCGGGCCGATCTCGCCGGTGCGGCGCAGGTTGCCCAGGTGGATGTCCAGGCGCAGCTCGGTGCCCTGCGCGCTCAGCACGTACATCAGCAGCCGGTGCGGCGGCTTGGGCGCCTCGGGCCCGGCCGGCGCTGCGGCCGGCGCGGGCGCCGGGGGCGGCGGCGCGGCCGGCATGTCGGACAGCCAGGCCGTGAGCGCGCGCGGCATCACGTCGCCCGTCGGCTCGCGCGTGGCATGCGGGCTGCGCACCGCCGCATCGGCCGGCAGGCCGGCACCGGCACTGGGCGCGGGGCCGGCTCCCGGCCCGCTGCCGGCGCGCGGCGCGACGCTGATGCGCGGGTCGGCCGAAGCGGCGGACGGGTTCTTGTGCTGGCGGATCTGGTGCGCCTCGAACGCCATCAGCGCCGCGGCCACGTGCTTGCAGTTGTGGCCCACCGGGCAGGTGCAGCGGCCCTGCACGCGCAGGCCCAGCAGCCGATCGACCGGCAGCTCGATGGTCTGTTCGTAGGCGCCGTCGCTGCTGCCCTGCACGCGCGTGTGCAGCACCGGTCCGTCCACCTGCATGCTGAGCAGCGCACGCTCGGGCTCGAGCGCCATCGCACGCTGCAAGGTGCCGCGGTCGAATTGCTGGCCGAAATCGAATTCGGGCGGGATGGAGAAGTCGGGCATGGTGAAGGCAGGCTCGGCGCGGCGGGTTCTTCTGTGTCTTCCCGCGGCCGAAGATTGTCGGTCAGCGGCACGAGGCCCGGGTGTGCGATGCTCACCGGCATGGATCGTCGTGCATGCCTGCGTGCACTGGGCGCCTGGCCCAGCTGGGCCGCGGCCTCCGGCGCCCTCGGCGCCGGGGCTTTGCCATCCGCGCCGGGCCCGACGGCCATCGCACGTGTTTCCGGGAGCGACGCCGCAGCGTCCGGCACCGAGGGTCGGCAAGTGCCCGCGGACGCGACCGCGCCGCGCCTTCCCCTGGGGGTACGGCCGCGTGCGCCTGGTGTTCCCGCGCCGACTTCGGCGCCCACCCCGAGACACGCATCGAATGGTGGTACGCCACCGGCTGGCTGAGTGCCGCCAACCCGGGCGCACCACCTGACCGCGCGGGACCGCCGGCGTTCGGCTTCCAGCTGACGTTCTTTCGTTCACGCACCGACGTGCCGGCCACCCAGCCGAGCCGCTTCGCGGCGCGCCAGCTGGTCTTTGCGCATGCCGCCGTCACGGACCTTGCGCGGCGCCAGCTGCGGCACGACCAGCGCATCGCGCGCGCCGGCTTCGGCATTGCCGGCGCGGAAGAGGCGGACACCCGCGTGGTGCTGCGCGACTGGTCGCTCGCCCGCGCGGCGCGCATCCGATGCCAGCAGCTACACGGCGCGCGTGACGAGCGCGACCGGCGGCTTCGCGATTCGCTGCAGCTGGACGACCACGCAGCCTCTGCTGCTGCAGGGCGAAGCTGGCTGGTCGCGCAAAGGCCCAGCGCCGGAACAGGCGAGCCACTACTACAGCCAGCCGCAGCTGGACGTGATCGGCACGCTGACCTGGGTGGGGCCCGCCCACCCCTCGAACCCACCTGGGCGCGGCAGCGCCGACTCGCGCCCGGCGCCGCCCGACGACGGCATGCCCGTGCGCGGGCGCGGCTGGCTGGACCACGAATGGAGCGATTCACTGCTGCCGCCCGGGGCCGTGGGCTGGGACTGGATCGGCATGAACCTGGATGACGGCAGCAGCCTGACCGCGTTCCGCCTGCGGCGCGCCGACGGAAGCAGCGTCTACGCCGGCGGAAGCCACCGGCCGGGCGGCACGGCCGATCGCCCGGGCACCGTGCGCAGCTTTGGCGCGCAGGAGGTCGAGTTTCGACCCGGGCGCCGCTGGACCAGCCCGCATTCGAACACCACGTATCCAGTGGAGTGGGACCTGTCGACGCCGGTCGGGCGCTTCAAGGTGCGCGCGATGCTCGACGACCAGGAACTCGACAGCCGGCGCAGCACCGGCACCATCTATTGGGAAGGCCTGAGCGAACTGCTCGACGTATCCGGCCATCGGGTCGGCCGGGGGTATCTGGAGATGACCGGATATTCCGGGCGCCTGGCGCTGGGGTGATTTCCAGAGTGTACGAAGCGGCCCGGCCCGGCCAAGCCTGGCCTGGCAGATCCTCGGGCCGATCCGAGCCGCTATCTCTTTAAATCTTCGGGTGGCCGCTTCCGGACTTTGAATCATCCGGCGAACACACCCGATTTTCTGCCAAGACAGACCTATCGCATAGATATTCTGAATCGCTTCGGAGGAATCGCCTCGGAGGAATACCTCCGCCGAATATCAGAACTTCAGATAGGTGTTGGTGCGGTAGACGTTGTCGGGCAGCGGCGGCGCCACGACGATACGCGTTTGCGGCGTGATGATCGCCGGGTCTTCGGGCCGCCACGGGGCCTTGGTCCGCAGGCCACCGGCCACGCCACCCTTGATGCGCGAACCCACGGCCGCGGCCGAGGCGGCGGACGCGTACTCGCGCGCCAGCGCGTCGTTGGCGAAGTAGCGCACCCGGCGCGGGGAGACCTTGGCGCGCACCATGCGCCCCTGCCGCACCAGCGCCTCGGCGGCGCGGCGAACCATTTCTGGCGAAAACCCCGAAACTTCGCCGACGGCAAACCCCGCAGAGGTTTCGGAAAGCGAAATCAGGATGACATCGAGCGCAGATTGCCGGACACTGTGGCTGGAAGCATTGGTTTCGGGATTGTCTTTGGGATTTTGTTTGGGATCGGATGAGGGTTTGATAGTTTGATTCATTTAATTATTATGCCTGAATGCGGCTATTATGTCCAGGGTTCCGGACAATGTCGCAGCAGAATGGTGCGAGAACTTTGCCATCTCGAGGAACGGGGACCCAAAGCGCCCCTCGTCTCCTGACCGTCGGCTGCCCCTCTCTCCCACTTCCAGCACCCGTCAAGGTTGACGCAGGGCCGCCGCCACCAGCGCCAGCAGTTCGTCCGGGTGCACCGCTTCGCCGAACGCGCCTTCGCGCAGCAGCGTCTGGCGTCGTTCCTGGCGCAGCGTCGGGACAAAGCTGCCGTGGTAGCACACCATCGGCAGCGCATGTCCGGCCGCGCGCATGGCGCGCAACAGCTCGATGCCCGCGCTCGGCGCACCGCCGGTCGGGCCCGGCCGGGCCCAGTCGCTGATCACGAGGTCGAAATCGTCGCCCTGTGCCGAGGCCGTCTGCAGCGCCTGCATCGCTGCCGCCGTGCTCGTGACGGCCACCTCCTCGATCTGCAGCCGTGCCAGCAGCGCGCTTTCGTGGCGGTTGTTGTCGGGCATGTCGTCGACCCACAGCACGCGCGGCTGCTTGGTGGCGTCGATCAACGCCCGGGCCGTCTGGCGGGTGGCCAAGGTGTCCACCGGAGCGCCGCCTCGCGCCGCCGTGGCCTCGACGGTGCCCTGCACCACGCCTTGCACGACCCAGTCCAGGCTGGCGTCCCACGCCTTCGACGGCGCGCTCACCGGCAACGACGAACCTGTCGACGGCGCGGGTGCCGCCGGCGGTGACGAACGGGCCGAAGGCGCAGCGGCCGGCGGCCCGGGACTGGGTTCAGCGGGCACTGCCTCCTGGACCGGAGCAGCCGAAGGCGCCTGGTCTGCCTGGATGTCGGCCACGGCCTTGCGGATGCCGATGGCCACGTTGGTCCAGGCCTCGTCCGCGGTTGGGCCAGCTCATCACCGCGCGCAGGTCGGTCGGCAGGCCCTGCAGCGCCGCGAACGGCGCGTCGTCGATCAGGCACGGCCGCACCAGCACCGGCACCACGCTGGCCTCGCCGCGCTGATGGCGCTGCATGGCGACGGCCAGCTCGTTGCTCCAGATGTAGTCGGAGTTGATGAAGTCGGCGCTCACCAGCAGCAACAGCAGGTCGGCCGTGGCCAGCTGCTCGCTGATCTCGGCATCCCACGACTGCCCGGGGCGGATGGCGCGGTCGTGCCACGAGCGGATCACGCCGCGCCGTTCGAGGATCTTCAGGTGCACCGACAGCTCGTCGCGCAGCGGCTCGTCCTCGTGCGCGTAGCTGTAGAACAGGTCGACAGGCGCCATCGTTCGGCTCCCCTGCGCGGCCTGCCCGCGGGATGGCGACAGGTCGGAGTTTGCGCGCGCCGAAGCGCCTGCGCACCCGTTGCGGAGGGGAATTGCCGTCGAATCCTGCCGCCAGCAGCCCACCGAGTGAGAGGGCGTACCGCGCGTCAAGACTCGCGCGGCAAGTCAGGGTGCGAGGCGCACCCGAGACGCAGGAGCCAGACGATCAAGCGGACACCGCGGATCCGGCCCCGCCGGTCCGCTGGTGTGCCCTACGAGCGACGGGGCACAACGTGCGCCCCATCAAGCGGACACCGCGGTTCCGGCTTTGCCGGGCCGCGGGTGTGCCTTGCAGGCCGCGCCGGGCACAGTGGCCCGGCTCCTCGCCAGGCACGAAAGATCCACTGGACCTTTCGTGTCCGGGCTCGGCCCCCTGGAGGGGGAGCGGCGAAGCCGCAACGGGGGTAGCCCCATTCAATGCGCGCCGCCCGGGCCCGCGCCGCCGGCGCCGACCTTCGGCGTGCCACCAGACCAGCACGATCAGCAGCGAAGAACAGCACCGACGACAGGTAGAACAGGTCGGTCACCGCCATCGTGTAGGCCTGCTGGTCGATCAGCCGGTTGACGCTGCGCCAGCGCCTGCTCGTGGCTGATGCCGCCGGCGCGCAGCTGCGTCGAGCGTCTGCATCGCCGCGCTGTTGCCGCGGTTCATCGCCTCGGCCAGCTGCGCGTGGTGCAGCGCGGCGCGGTTCTCCCACAGCGTCGTGAACATCGAGGTGCCGAAGGCGCCGGCGGTGATGCGCACGAAGTTCGACAGGCCCGCCGCCGACGGCATGCGCTCGGGCGCCAGGCCCGAGAACACGATCGCCTGCAGCGGGATGAAGAAGAACGCCATCGCCGCGCCCTGCAGCACGGTCGGGATCAGGATGGTCACGAAGTCGGCCTGCGTGTTGAAGCTGCGAGCGCATCCACAGCACCAGCGCCGAAGCCGACGAACGCGACGGTCGCGAGCTTGCGCGGATCGATGCGTGCTGACGTTCTTGCCGACCCACGGCGACAGCACGATCGCCAGCAGGCCCACCGGCGCCATCGCCAGGCCGGCCCAGGTGGCGGTGTAGCCCATGTACTGCTGCAGCCACAGCGGCAGCAGCACGACGTTGCCGAAGAACAGGCCGTAGGCGACCGACAGCGCCAGCGTGCCCATCAGGAAGTTGCGCCGCGCGAACAGGCGCAGGTCGACGATCGGGTGCTTGTCGGTCAGCTCCCAGGCGAGGAAGAACAGGAAGCCGACCGCCGCGACCACCGCCAGCGCGACGATCTGCGCCGGACGCGAACCAGTCGAGCTCCTTGCCCTTGTCGATCATGATCTGCATCGCGCCGATCGAACAGCACCAGCAGCGCCGAGGCCGACGCAGTCGAGCGGCACGCGGCGCGGGCCGGGGTCGCGCTTGCGGTAGATCGACCAGGTCAGCGCCGCGGCCAACAGGCCGACCGGCACGTTGATGTAGAAGATCCACGGCCACGAGATGTTGTCGGTGATCCAGCCGCCGAGCAGCGGCCCGACCACCGGCGCGACCAGCATCGTCATCGCCCACATCGCCATCGCCGTGCCGGCCTTGGCGCGCGGATAGCTCGCCAGCAGCAGCGTCTGCGACAGCGGGATCATCGGCCCGGCGACCAGGCCCTGCAGCACGCGGAAGACGATCAGCGATCTCGATGTTCGGCGCCAGCCCGCACAGCCACGACGCGATCACGAACAGCAGCACGCTGGCGGTGAACAGCCGCACCTGGCCGAAGCGCTGCGTCAGCCAGCCGGTCAGCGGCACCGAGATCGCGTTGGCCACCGCGAACGAGGTGATGACCCAGGTGCCCTGCGCCGGGCTGACGCCCATGTCGCCGGCGATCGCCGGGATCGACACGTTGGCGATCGACGTGTCGAGCACGTTCATGAACGTCGCCAGCGACAGCGCGATCGTGCCCAGCACGCGCTGCGCTGCCCTCGAGCGGCGGGAACGCCGCGGGCGGGCGCGGCCCGGCGGCGCGGCGGCCGGCGGCGCGGCGCGCGTGCGCGGCGGCGCGTCGGCGGCAGCGATGCGGAGACATGGCGCGGTCGAGCGCGCCGGTCTACTTCGGCCGGCGCGGCGCCGCGCGCATGCGCGACGCGGGCCGCCGGCGGCCGGCGCCGGCGCCGCTGCGCGGGCGCGGCCGGCGCCGGCGATCGCGTCGCGCTGGCGCCGGCTGCAGCGCGCCGCTGTTGGCCGCGATGATGCGGCGCACGTCGGCGTCGGCCGCGCGTCGTCGTGCGGTCGAACGACCGCGGTCTGCGACGCCGGCGGGCGCGCGGCGCGTCGGCCAGCATGCGCGCCGTCGGTCTTGCTCACGTCGACCTTCGCCTCCATCGACAGGCCGACGCGCAGCGGATGCGCGGCCAGTTCCTTGGCGTCGAGCGCGATGCGCACCGGCACGCGCTGCACCACCTTGATCCAGTTGCCGGTGGCGTTCTGCGCCGGCAGCAGCGCGAAGGCCGCGCCGGTGCCGGCGCCGAGGCCGGCGACGCGGCCGTGGTACTCGACCTTGCTGCCGTACACGTCGGCCTGCAGCTCGACCGGCTGGCCGATGCGCAGGCTGCTGCAGCTGGCTCTCCTTGAAGTTGGCCTCGACCCAGACCTGGTCGAGCGCGATCACCGACATCAGCGGCGTGCCGGCCTGCACGCGCTGGCCGAGCTGCACGCTGCGCTTGGCGACGTAGCCGTCGACCGGCGCCAGCAGCTCGGTGCGCTGCAGCGCCAGGTAGGCCTCGCGCACGCGCGCCGCGGCGCGCAGCACGTTCGGGTGCTGCTCGACCGCGGTGCCTTCGGTCAGCGTCTGGTTCGACGCGCAGCTGCTCGCGCGCCGCCAGCACGCGCCGACTGCGCCGCGGCGACGCTGCTGCTGCGCCGCGGCGCAGCTGCGCGTTCGACGTGGTTGAACTCTTCCTTGCCGACCGCGCCGGTGGCCACCAGCGGCGCGCGGCGCGTCGACGTCGTCCTGCGCGCGCGCCGACGTCGGCTCTGCGCGCGCGCCAGGTCGGCCTCGCGCAGGCGATCTGCGCCTGCAGCGTGCTGTTGTTGGCATACAGCGTGCGCACCTCGCGCACGGTCTGCGCCAGCTGCGCCTCGGCCTGGTCGAGCGCGACCTGCGCGTCGGCCGGGTCGAGCTTGCACCAGCACCTGGCCGGCCTTGACGTGGTCGGTGTCGTCGGCCTGATCGCCAGCACGGTGCCGCCGACCTGCGGCGTGATCTGCACCACGTTGCCCTGCACGTAGGCGTTGTCGGTGGACTCGAAGTGGTTGAGCACCAGCGCCCAGTAGGCGCCGTAGGCGATGCCGGCGAGCAGCACGAGCGCGGCGGCGGTCAGCGCCAGCAGCGCGCGGCTTGCGCGCTGCGGGCCTGGCGCGGCGGGCTGGCGGGCGCGTGGGACTGGTGCGCGGTGTGCGTCATGATGAGTCGGTTCGTCGTGGGACAGCGTGCGGTTCGGATGGCGAGCGATCGGCGCCGCGCGTGCGAGCGGCGGCGTCGGCGCGGTCGGCGGCGTCGGCGCGTAGCCGCCGCCCAGCGCGCGGATCAGCGCGACCTGCGCTGTCCAGCGCGCGCGCGCTGCAGGTCGGCCGCCAGGCGGCGCTGGCCAGCACGCTGGCTCTCGGCGTTCAGCACGGTGAGGTAGTTGGCCGAGGCCGGCGCTGGTAGCGCTGCATGCGCGAGGTCGTAGGCCGCCTCGGCGGCCGCCTGCGCGTCGCGCCTGCTCGGCGCTGCTGGCGCGCGAGCGACTGCAGCGAGCTCGATCTGGTCGGCCACGTCGCGCACCGCGTCGAGCACGGCGCCGTTGTAGCGTTCGATCGCGGCGTCGAGGTCGGCGGCCTTGCCGCGCAGGTTGGCGCGCAGGCGGCCGCGCGTCGAAGATCGGCAGGCGCAGCGCCGGGCCGACGCCGTACTGCTCGGCTGCCGGACTCGAGCAGCTGGTCCAGGCCGATGCTCGACAGGCCGGCGAAGGCCGTCAGGTTGATGTTCGGATAGAACTGCGGCCCGCGCCGCGCTGCATGTCGCTGCGTCGCGGCCTCGACGCGCCAGCGCGCGGCCGCGATGTCGGCGCGGCGGCCGAGCAGGTCGGCCGGCACCGCGGCCGGCAGCGGCAGCGGCTGCAGCCGGCGTCAGGCGCGGCGACCAGCGCGTCGAGCGCGTCGGGCGGCTGCGCGGTCAGCGCGGCCAGCGCGTGGCGCGCCAGCGCGATCTGCTCGTCCAGCGCCTCGATCTGCTGGCGCGCCTCGGGCAGCGCGCCTTCGCCCTGGCGCAGTTCGAGCGCGGGTGTCGAGGCCGGCCTGCACGCGCTGGCGGACCAGCGCCAGCGTTTCGTCGCGCTGCGCCAGCGCGCGCTGCGCGACCTCGCGCTGCTCGAGCAGGCGGGCCAGCTGCACGTAGCTGCGCGCGACGTTGCTGGCCAGCAGGACGCGCGCGGCCTGCACGTCGGCCTGCGCGGCCCGCTGGCGTGCCGATCGCCGCCTCGAGCGCGGCGCGGTTGCGGCCGAAGAAGTCGAGCTCCCAGCGCGCGTCGGCCTGCAGCGTGCCGCTGGTGCGCATCGAGCCGGCCAGCGGCGGCGGGTAGATGCCGTTCGCGCTGAAGCGCTGGCGGGTCACGTCGACCGTCGCCGTTGACCTGCGGCCGCCGGCGCGCGTCGGCGCCGTCGGCCGCGGCCTGCGGCGCGCGCCAGGCGCGCCTGCGCGACGCCAGGCTCGGGTTGCCGGCCAGCGCCCGCTCGATCAGCGCGTGCAGTGTCGGCATCGCCGAAGCCGCGCCACCAGTCGGCGGCGACTCCGGCGTGCGTCGCCGTTGCCGCCAGGCCGAGCGACGGCGGGTCGCATCGGCTTCGCCGCCGGCGCGATGCCGGCACTGCTGGCGCAGCCGGCGAGCGTCAGCACCAGCTGGCGGCCACCGCGACGGCGAGCGTTGTCAGTGCCGCGGCGCCACGCCGGGCGGGCGCCGCGCGATCGCCGGTCGCGTCGGGCGATGCCGGGCTGCGCGCGAGGCGCGTTCGCGCGAGGCACAGCAGCCGAGCCGGTTCATGGATTGGTTCATGGAGCTGGATTCGGTCGGTTGTTCGTGTGGTTCGTGCCGCCGGCACGGCCGGCCGTCATTCGTCTTTCTTCAGCACCTCGGCGTTGTCCAGCATGCGGCGCAGATAACCCTTGAGCGCTTGCCATTCGGTCGTGCGTGAAGCCGGCCAGATGGTCGTTCAGCACCTCGGACAGGGCCTGCGGCACCTGCGCCGCGGCCGCCTGGCCATCGGCGCGTCAGCGCGAGCGCTGACCACGCGCCGGTCGTCGGTCGAACGCACGCGCTGGCACAGCCCCTTGGCCTCCAGCCGGTCGAGCATGCGCGTCATCGCGCCGGGGTCGATCTCGAGCTCGCGCGCCAGTTCGGCCACGGTCGTCGCGCGGCCCAGTCTGCATCAGCAACAGCGGTGCCCACTGCACGTGGGTCATGCCGTGCGCCCCGAGCTCCTTGTCCATCGCCCTGGACAGACGAAGCCATCACGATGCTTCATCAGGTAGCCGACGCTCTCCTCGGCACAATAGGCCCGGGCGCGGTAGAAGTCGGCAGGCGGCGGGTGGGCGGTGGACATGGCGGGCTAGGCGAAGACGAGTTGGAATATACTTGCATAGGCAATTATTGTCAAGGCCGGAACTGCCGAGGCAATGAATCTCGGCCTGCGCCGCTCGAACGCCCTCCTACACTGCTCACCATGTCGATTCCCGCTCCCGCGCCGCTGGCCGCCCCGGCCGATGACAGCGCCCCCGCCACCCCGGCTTCCGTGGCAGACACCCGGGCTTCGCGGGCGACACCGGCCCGCAACGTGCGCTCGCTGTGCGGCCTGCTGCCCGTTCCTGCGGCCGTACCGCGTGCGCATCGCGCTCGGCGTGCTGTTCCTGGTGCTGGCGGCGGTCAGCACGCTGGTGTTCCCGGTCGCGCTGCAAGTCGCTGATCGACCAGGGCCTGGTCGGCCAGCGACCCGGGCGCACGCGTGATGGCGCTGCGCGAGCACTTCTTCGCGCTGTTCGCGCGTCGGCGCGGCGCTCGGCGTGTTCTCGGCGGCGCGCTTCTACATGGTGACGCTGGCTCGGCGAGCGCGTCACCGCCGACCTGCGCAACGCGGTCTACGCCCACGTCGTCGAAGCAGAGCCCGGAGTTCTTCGAGACCACGCAGACCGGCGAGGTGCTGTCGCGCCTGACCACCGACACGACGCTGGTGCAGACGGTGGTCGGCTCGAGCCTGAGCATGGGCCTGCGCAACGCGGTGATGGGCATCGGCGCGCTGGCGATGCTGATCGTCACCAACCCGTACGTGATGACGCAGGTGCTGGGCATCCTGGTGCTGGTGGTGCTGCCGACGCCTGTGCTTCGGCCGGCGCGTGCGCAAGCTCAGCCGCGCCAGCCAGGACCGCGTGGCCGACTCGAGCGCGATCGCCGCCGAGGTGCTGAACGCGATTCCGGTGGTGCAGAGCTACACGGCGAAGCGCGCGAGGCGGCGCGCTTCGACGCGTCGACCGAGAGCGCGTTCGCCACCGCGATGCAAGCGCACGCGCATGCGCTCGGTGCTGGTCGCGTTCATCATCACCGCCACCTTCGGCGCGCTGCTGTGGGGCCTGTACCAGGGCACGCAGGCGGTGATGCGCGGCGACATCACGCGCCGGCCACCTGGGCCAGACGGTGGTGTACGTGATCATCCTGGTCGGCGCGTGTCGCGGTGCTGGCCGAGGTCTACGGCGACCTGCTGCGCGCCGCCGGCGCCACCGAGCGCCTGATGGAGCTGCTGGCCACGCAGCTCGCCGATCGCCTCGCCGCCGCGGCCGGTGGCGCTGCCGGCCGACGCGCGGCGGCTCGTCGCTGGCGCTGGCGCGACGTGACGCTTCCGCTACCCGTCGCGGCCGCAGCCACGCGGCGCTGGCGCACTTCGACCTCGAGGTGCAGCCGGGCGAGACGGTGGCGCTGGTCGGGCCCAGCGGCGCCGGCAAGAGCACGGTGTTCCAGCTGCTGCTGCGCTTCTACGACGCCGCGTCGGGCCGCGTCGCTGCTCGACGGCGTGCCGGTGCAAGGACCTGGCGCTGCGACGACGCTGCGCGAGCGCATCGGCATCGTGCCGCAGGACAGCGTGATCTTCTCGGCCAATGCGATGGAGAACATCCGCTACGGCCGCCCGCAGGCGAGCGACGCCGAGGTGATCGCCGCCGCGCCGCGCGGCGTTCGCGCACGACTTCATCAGCGCGCTGCCCGAGGGCTACGACACCTTCCTGGGCGAGCGCGGCGTGCGCCTGTCGGGCGGCCAGCGCCAGCGCATCACGCATCGCGCGCGCGATGCTGAAGAACCCGCCGCTGCTGCTGCTCGACGAGGCCACCAGCGCGCTCGACGCCGAGAGCGAACGCATGGTGCAGGCCGCGCTCGAATCGGCGATGAAGCGACCGCACGACGCTCGTCATCGCGCACCGGCTCGCGACCGTGCAGCGCGCCGACCGCATCGTCGTGATGGAAGCCGGCCAGATCGTCGACACCGGCACGCACGCGCAGCTGGTGGCTCGCGGCGGGCTGTATGCGCGGCTGGCGGCGATGCAGTTCGACCAGGAGCCGGCACGCGCGTGAGGAAGCGGGGGCCCGAGGATAATTCGCGCATGACACGACCCACCCGCTCGCAGTACGAAGACTTCATGCGCCACGTCGTCACACGCACGGTGTGGCCAAGGCCGACCGCACCGGCACCGGCACGACGAGCGTGTTCGGCCACCAGATGCGCTTCGACCTCGCCGAAGGCTTTCCGCTGGTGACCACCAAGAAGGTGCACCTGAAGTCCATCATCCTCGAGCTGCTGTGGTTCCTGCGCGGCGACAGCAACGCGCGCTGGCTGCAGGAGCGCGGCGTGACGATCTGGGACGAGTGGGCCGCGCCGAACGGCGACCTGGGCCCGGTCTACGGCGTGCAGTGGCGCTGCTGGCCGACGCCCGACGGCGGCCACATCGACCAGATCGCCGAGGTCGTGAAGCAGCTCAAGACCAACCCGGATTCGCGCCGCATCATCGTCAGCGCCTGGAACGTGGCCGAGCTGTCGAAGATGGCGCTGCATGCCCTGCCACGCGTTCTTCCAGTTCTACGTGGCGCCGCCGCAGGCCGCCGGCCAGCGCGGCAGGCTGAGCTGCCAGCTCTACCAGCGCAGCGCCGACATCTTCCTCGGCGTGCCCTTCAACATCGCCAGCTACGCGCTGCTGACGCACATGCTGGCGCAGCAGTGCGACCTGGACGTGGGCGACTTCATCTGGACCGGCGGCGACTGCCACATCTACAGCAACCACGCCGAGCAGGTGGCGCTGCAGCTGACGCGCGAGCCGTATCCGTACCCGACGCTTGAACATCCGGCGCCGGCCCGCATCGATCTTCGACTACGCGTACGAAGACTTCGAGGTGCTGGACTACCAGCACCACCCGGCCATCAAGGCGCCGGTGGCGGTTTGAGGGGCCGGGCGCCGGCGTCTCAGACGAACGCCGCCCGGTTCGCCTGCATCCACTCCTTCAGCGACTGTGCCGGTGTGCCCGTGAGGCGCTGCACCGCGTCCGTCACGCGGCTCACGTTGCCGGCCTTGGCATTGACATCGAACGACACCAGCAGCGGCACCAGGAACGCGGGCACGCCGCCAGCGGCCATGCCCTGCCCGAGCTGATCGGCGCTTACGGGCACGACCTCGATCGAGCGGCCGAGCACCTCGTTCGCGATGTGCGCGATCTGCACCGTGGTCAGTGCCTGCGGCCCCGTGATGTCGTGCGTGGTGCGCGAGGTGTCCGACCCCGCCAGCGCTGCCGCGTCGGCACGTGCGCAATCCTCGCGCGACACGTACGCGGTGGCGCCGTCGCCGGCGGCACTGGCCCAGCGGCCGGAAGCCAACGCGCCGGCCAGGCTCGTCTGAAGGTTTTCGTGGTACCAGCAGTGGCGCAGGATGGTCCAGCTCATCGAACTTGCGGCCAGCGCCTGCTCGGTGCCGAGGTGGTCGGGCGCGAACGGGATCGGTGACCCCGGCTCCGGCCGCGGCATCGAGGTGTAGACGACGTGCCGCACGCCGGCCCGCGCCGCGGCGTCGACCGCTTTCAGGTGCTGCTCGAGGCGGCGGCCCGGGCGATCGAGCGCGTCGGTGCTGATCAGCAGCAGCCGCTCGGCGCCGGCGAACGCGGCGGCCAACGAGGCCGGGTCGTCGAAGTCGGCCTTGCGCACCACGACCCCTTGCGACGCCAGGTCGGCCAGCGCCTCGGGCTTGCGGGTCGTGGCGATGATGTTCTGCGGTGAAACGTGCAGGCTCTGGATCAGGTGGGCGATGACGCGGCGGCCGAGTTGGCCGGAAGCGCCGGTGACGAGCAGGGTGCTGGGCATGGAGTTTCCTTCGTTGGGCGGTCGAGTTGCGGGTTGCCGTTGACTTGCAGTATGCTTTTGATACCAACACTCAATTTGCGTGCTGATACCGAAATGGTACTTTTCGTTCCCTGTTCCACAAGAGGGGTCGCGAAAGTCACCCGGTATCCACGCAGTAACCTGGCTGCACGCCACTTCCGGAGCGATTCATGACTTTGCACCGACCTAAGCAGGACTGGGCCGAGCGCTGCCCGATCCGCGATGTGCTGGAGCGCATGGGCGACCGCTGGAGCATGCTGATCCTGTTCACGCTGGGCGACCATGGCACCTTGCGCTTCAGCGCACTGAAGGCCGAGATCGGCGACATCTCGCAGCGCATGCTGGCGCAGACGCTGCGCCGCCTCGAGCAGGACGGCCTGGTGTCGCGTACCGTGTATCCGACGATCCCACCGCGGGTCGACTATGCGCTGACGTCGCTCGGCCAATCGTTCCTGGTGCCGATGAACGACCTGTTGAAGTGGGCCAAGGCCAACCACCACCGGGTCCACAAGGCGCGAGCGGCCTATGTTCCGCCGCCGCAGCAGGTGGCGCTGTAGACAGGGGGTTCGCCCTCGCGGCAGCGGTGGCGGACCATTCCCGCTCGCAGGCGGCCTTTGCGGAGCGACCGCACGCGCGCAGTGCATCACGGAACCAGCGTACCCGCACAGGCATCGAATCGCTTTCAACGCATCTCTTGGTGTTCGCGCCCGCACGCCGTCCGCGTCCTTCCTTCACGGACTGTTCGGTCAATGCGCGTGAAGGGTCGTGCCCGGGCACGACGCCATTGCGTTGCCCGGGGCATTGCATTGCGTTGCCCGGAGGGTATCGGCGGCGCGGCGTTTTCCTACAGACTCGCGCGCGCCGCGTGTTCGAAAATCCTGGAAAGTCCTCTGTCGAAAGTCTTCCGTCTCTCGGGTGACGCACCCGTTCTTCAATTCCAGGAGTTGACATGTCGTTCCGAAACCCACCTGCGAGCGCGCGTCCCATCGCTTCTCGCCCGACCCCGTTCCATCCAGTTTCATCCGTGTCGTCGATGGTTCGTCCGACCCTGGTCGGCCTCACCGCCGCAGCGTTCATGCTGACGGGCTGCGCCGACATGAGCGAACGCCAGCAAGGCACCGCCAAGGGTGCCGGCATCGGTGCCGTGGCCGGCGCGGTGCTCAGCTCCGCCACCGGCGGCAAGGCCGGCACCGGCGCCGTCGTCGGCGGTGCGCTGGGTGCGGTGGCCGGCAACCTGTGGTCCAAGCGCCAGGAGGACCGGCGCGCGGCAATGGAAAAGGCCACCCAGGGCACCGGCGTAGAAGTGACGCGCACGGCCGACAACCAGCTGAAGCTGAACATCCCGAACGACATCTCGTTCGCGACCGGCAGCGCGGCCATCCGGCCCGAGATGCGCAGCGTGCTCGACCCGTTCGCGAACAGCCTGCGCGACGACACCACGGCGCGCCTGACCATCGTCGGCCACACCGACAGCACCGGCACGGCGGCCATCAACAACCCGCTGTCGGTGGATCGCGCGCAAAGCGTGCGCGACTACCTTGCCAGCCGCGGCGTCGACCCGTCGCACATCGAGACCGCCGGGCGCGGCGACCGTGAACCGATCGCGGACAACAACACCGAGGCCGGGCGTGCGAAGAACCGGCGCGTGGAGATGTTCCTGCGCGAGCCCGCGGCCTGATGAAGCCGGCGGCCGGCGGGTCGCAGACACCGGGCGGCGCAGGCCAACGCCAACGCGTACGTCGGGCGCTGCGGTCCCGTCAGGGCGCGGCCGGGACTTCCGCGATGTAGCCGTCGCGCAGCGAGCGCTTCAGCACCTTGCCGACGGCGCTGCGCGGCAGCGCGGCGACGAGGCGGACCTCGGCGACGCGCTGGGTTCGCCCGACCCGCTCGTTGACCCAGCGCATCAGTCCCTGCAAGTCCGGCACGGCGCCGGCACGCACCACGACGAAGCGCCACCGGCGTCTCGCCCCAGCGCGCGGAGGGCACGCCGACCACCGACGCTTCGCGCAACGCCGGATGGGCGAGCAAGCACCGCCTCGATGTCGCTCGGGTAGATGTTGAAGCCGCCCGAGATGATCATGTCCTTCTTGCGGTCCACCAGCACGACGAAGCCGTCTGCGTCGACGCGGCCCACGTCGCCGCTGCGCATGAAGCGCCGGCCGGCGGCGTCGTGCCACTCGCCGTCGCGCGTCGGGCCCGGGCAGGCGGTGATAGCCGGTCATCATGATCGGTGAGTGGCCGACGATCTCGCCCGACCTGGCCAGGCGGCAGCTCGTGTCCCTGCTCGTCGATGATTCGCACTTCGTGGCCCGGTGCGGGCCGCCCCACGGTGTGCAGCTTGTCCGGGTGCTCGTGCGCCAGCAGCATGCAGGTGCCACCCCCCTCGGTCAGGCCGTACAGATCGACCAGTCCGCCGGGCCAGCGCCGCAGGATCTCGGCCTTCAGCGCGAACTGCTACGGCGCGCCGACGGCGATCTTCTTGCGGAAGGCGCCGAGGTCGAAGGTGTCGAAATCCGGCCGCGCCAGCATGCGCTGGTATTGCACCGGCACCAGCACGGTCTGCGTCGCGCCGCGCTGGGCCAGGCGCAGATACTCCGCGGCATCGAACTTCGGCATCAGCACCACCGTGCCGCCGAGCGCCAGGGTGGGAGTACAGGCCGGTCAGCGTGATGTTCGAATACAGCGGCGTGGCAAGCAAGGTCACGGCGTTGGCGCCATAACCCAGGTTGGCCGAGCGCTGCACCTGCGCGCCGCGCAGCGCCTGCGGGTGGACGATGCCCTTGGGCGCGCCGGTGGTGCCCGACGAATAGATGATGTTGAACGGATCGCGGCGACGCGCCGAGGCTCCGGCGCGCAACCCTCGCGCACCAGCCATCGCGACAGCGGCACCGTCAGACAACGCGACGGCCGCCGGCAGAATCATCGAGCGTGACCGGGCGATCGCCGGGCGCGCCTCGGCGCTGACAGAACCTCGGCCATGCCGCGTCAGGAACAACAGCTTCGCCTCGCAGTCGCCCAGCAGCCGTTCCAGCGTCTGTGCGGTGGCGCTGTTGGGCAGCGGCACGGCCACCGCGCCGCAGTGCAGCACGCCGAGCATCGCGACCACATACGTCGGCGTTGCTGGTCGCACAGAACCGACCGGTCGCCGGGCGCCACGCCGTCGCGCCGCAGCGCCGCCGCCACGCGGCGCACCTCGCGTCCCATTGCGGCATAGTTTAGCGTGCGGCCGGCTCGGCCGGGCGCCCCGCTCGTGTTCGCCGGCCGCTGCCTCGCGCGGCGCATTGAGCGGCGATGCACTCGATCACGGTCTGGAACGCAGGGTCTTCGGAACGCATCGGACACGCATCGGGAGAGTCTTGGGGAGGCGGCGTCAGGCGAACCGGCGCGCGCACCAGCACCTTCAGCGGTGGCGCACGCGCGCGCCGATCACTTCGGCCACTGGAAATGCGCGGGCTGCTTGTCGAGGAATCGCTGCACCGCCTCGCGATGCTGCGGCGTGCCGAACGCCACGGCCTGCGCATTGGCCTCGACCTCGAGCAACGCGCGCAGGTCGCCGGCGTCACCGCGGCGACGGCGCGCTTGATCATGCTCACCGCGGCCGGGCTCGCATGAACGAAGCTGGCCGCCATGGCCTGCGCACGTGGCAGCAGCCCTTCCGACGTGCTGGACCTCCAGCACGATGCCCAGCCGCAGCGCCTCTTGGGCGTCGACCTCGCGTGCCGACAGCATCAGCTCCTTGGCACGCTGCGGCGCCGACGATGCGCGGCAAGGTGTAGAGCGCGCCGAAGTCGGGCACCAGGCCGACGCGCATGAACGACATGCAAAAGCGCGCGCGCGTGACGCGATGACGAAATCGGCCGCCAGCGCCAGGCTGAAGCCGGCACCGAACGCGGCACCATCGACGGCGGCATCACCGGTCGGTCAAGCCGGATGAGCGGCCCGACGAACTCGTGCGCCTGCGCCATGCGGGCGCGCCAGCCGGCACTGTCGAGCACGGCGCCCTGCATCGCGCGCAGATCGCCGCCGGCACAGAACACGCCGCCCGCACCCGCGAGCACCAGCGCCCGAACGTTGCGTCCTCCTGCATCTCGCTCGACACCTGGGTCAGCTCGCGCTTCATCACTTCGTCGATCGCGTTGCGCTGCGCCGGGCGATTCAAGGTCAGCGTGGCGACCTGCTGTGCACCGAAACTTCGATGGTGTCCATGGGTTCCCCACGGTCGAAATTGCGGCGATGACCCACGGCCGCGGGCGCCGTGCCTGCGTCGGGATCATCCCCGTCCGCCCATTGTGGCCCGTCGGCGGCGACCACACGCCGCCCTCAGCCCCGCATCGGGCCGTCGAGCGCGACCCGCCGCTGCCGTGCCGCCCGCGCTCGGCTGGCATCCGGCGCGCGTGATGCTGGTCCAGCCGCGCCAGCAGCTGGTCGAGCAGCGCATAGGTTTCGGCCACCAGTGTCGGGCCCAGCGCCAGTTCCAGCTCGGCATAACTTGCATCGATCAGCGGCGCCAACCTGCGGGCCAGCGCACGGCTCTTCGGCGTGACGAGTCACCAACACGCGGCGCTGGTCGTTTGCCATGCGCTCGCGCGTGACCAGGCCCAGCTCTTCCATGCGCGCCAGCACGCCGGCCACGCTGGGGCTGAGCAACTGACACACGTCGCAGATCTGGCGCGGCTCCATGGCCGAGTTCTCCAGCAGCGCACGCAGAATGCGCCACTGCTGTTCGGTCAGGCCATGCCGGTTCAGGATGCCGCGGAACTGCGACATCACGCCCTCGCGGACGCGCAGCAGCAGCAGAGGCAGGTTTCGATGTCTGCGGGACGGCGGACATGCGGTGGGTCCGATGCACCGACACCGGCCGGGCCCTCGCGATCCATGTTTGACACGCTATCACGCGAGTGCTTTAATTGCAAATATGTTAGTGATTTCACCGACACCTGTCGTGCTGGACCTGCTCGATCCGCCCGCCTCTGCTGCCGGCAGCGCCTCGCGAGAGACCGCGGGCGCTCCCCGCGCCGGCTGGCGTCGGCACCGTCTACGGCACGCTGCTGAACCACCGCGATGCGCTCGCGCGCGCTGGGCGATGCGGTGCACGCAGCCGCCCGTACAAGGCGCCGCCGAAGGCGCCGGTGCTCTACATCAAGCCGCGCAACACCGGGCCGGCGACGGCGCTGCCATCGTCGTGCCCGCACGGCGTGGACGAACTCGAGATCGGCGCCACGCTCGGCATCGTGATCGGCCGCACCGCCTGCCGGGTGACCGAGCGCGACGCGCTGTCGTTCGTCGCCGGCTACACCGTCGTCAACGACGTGAGCGTGCCGCACGCTTCGTACTACCGGCCGTCGCTGCGCTTCAAGGTGCGCGACAGCTTCTGCCGATCGGCCCGTTCGTCGTCGACGCGAGCGATGGTGCCGACCCGGACGCGCTGGACATCACGCGTCGACGATCGACGGCGCGTGCGTGCACCGCAGCAGCACCGCCGGACTGCATCCGCCCGGTCGCGCGCCTGATCGCCGACGTCACCGACTTCATGACGCTGTCGCCCGGCGACGTGCTGATGCTCGGCGTCGCCGCCGGCGCGCCGCGGGCGCGCGCCGGCCAGCGCGTGAGCATCGCGATCGACGGCCTGGGCGCGCTCGAGAACCCGCTGGTCGCCGAAGGCCGGAGGACCGCGCGATGAAGCGCACGCACGCGTCGCCTTCGGCGGCGCCATCCACGACGCCGTCGCAGCATGCCGACGGCGTGCGGCTGGCCGATGGCCGCGTGCTGGCCGAAGACGCGGTCGTGTGGCTGCCGCCGTTCGAGGTCGGCACCATCATCGCGCTCGGCATCAACTACGCCGACCACGCGAAGGAACTGGCGAAGGAACTGACGATCGGCGCCAAGGACGAGCCGCTGGCGTTCCTGAAGGGCGCCGAACACGCTGATCGGCCACCGCGGCCAGACGCGCCGGCCGGCAGACGCCACGCTTCATGCACTACGAGTGCGAACTCGCGGTCGTGATCGGCCGCACCGCGAAGAACGTCAAGCGCGCCGACGCGATGCGCGTACGTCGCCGGCTACACCGTCGCCAACGACTACGCCATCCGCGACTACCTCGAGAACTGGTACCGCCCGAACCTGCGCGTGAAGAACCGCGACGGCTGCACCGCGCTCGGCCCGTGGCTGGTCGACGCCGCCGACGTGCCCGACCCGCATGCGCTGGCGCTGCGCACGCTGGTGAACGGCAAGCTCACGCAGCAGCGGCAACACCCGCGACCTGATCAACGACATTCCGGCGCTGATCGAATACCTCAGCGGCTTCATGACCCTGGCGCCCGGCGACGTGATCCTGACCGGCACGCCCGAAGGCGTGGTCAACGTGATGCCCGGCGACGAGGTGGTCACCGAGATCGACGGCATCGGCCGGCTGGTCAACACCATCGTCGGCGACGACGCGTTCGGCCGCTGACGCCGAAGCGACCAGACTCCATGCGCATCCAGCACCTGATCGACGGCAAGGCCGTCGAAAGCCGCGACTACTTCGAGACCGTCAATCCGGCCACGCAGGACGTGCTGGCCGAGGTCGCCGCCGGCGGCGCCGACGAGATCAATGCCGCCGTCGCCGCGGCGAAGGCCGCGTTTCCCGAAGTGGGCCGCGCTGCCGGCAGCCGAGCGCGCGAAGATGATGGTGCAAGCTCGGCGACCTGATCGCCGAGCACGTGCCCGAGATCGCCGCAGATCGAGACCCGCGACACCGGCCAGGTGATCGCGCAGACCGGCAAGCAGCTGGTGCCGCGCGCGGCCGACAACTTCCACTACTTCGCCGAGATGTGCACCCGCGTCGACGGCCACACCTACCCGACGCCGACGCACCTGAACTACACGCTGTTCCACCCGGTCGGCGTGTGCGCGCTGATCTCGCCCGTGGAACGTGCCCTTCATGACCGGCACCTGGAAGATCGCGCCGTGCCTGGCCTTCGGCAACACCGCGGTGCTGAAGATGAGCGAGCTGTCGCCGCTGAGCATCTCGCGCTTCGGTGAACTGGCCACCGAGGCCGGCCTGCCGCACGGGCGTGCTGAACATCGTGCACGGCACCGGCCGGAGGCCGGCGAACCGCTGTGCGCGCCACCCCGACGTGCGCGCGATCTCGTTCACCGGCTCCACCGCCACCGGCCAGCGCATCGTGCAGAGCGCGGGGCTGAAGAAGTTCAGCATGGAGCTCGGCGGCAAGAGCCCGTTCGTGGTGTTCGACGACGCCGACCTCGACCGCGCGCTCGACGCCGCGGTGTTCATGATCTTCTCGCAACAACGGCGAGCGCTGCACCGCCGGCTCGCGCATCCTGGTGCAGCAAGACGCATCTACGCCGACTTCGCGCGCCGGTTCGCCGAGCGCGCGCAGCGCATCGCGGTGGGCGACCCGCTGGACGAGAAGACACGATCATCGGCCCGATGATCAGCCCGGCCCACCTGGCCAAGGTGCGCAGCTACATCGAGCTCGGCCCGAAGGAAGGCGCGACGCTGCTGTGCGGCGGCCTGGATGCGCCCGAGCTGCCGGCCGCGTGCGCAAGGGCAACTTCGTGCGGCCGACCGTGTTCGCCGACGTCGACAACCGCATGCGCATCGCGCAGGAAGAGATCTTCGGCCCGGTGGCCTGCCTGATCCCGTTCGACGACGAAGCCGACGCGATCCGCCAGGCCAACGACATCCCCTACGGCCTGTCGAGCTACGTCTGGACCGAGAACCTCGGCCGCGCGCACCGCGTCGCGGCGGCCATCGAGGCCGGCATGTGCTTCGTCAACAGCCAGAACGTGCGCGACCTGCGCCAGCCCTTCGGCGGCACCAAGGCCAGCGGCACCGGGCGCGAAGGCGGCACCTGGAGCTACGAGGTGTTCCTGGAGCCGAAGAACGTGGCCGTGTCGCTGGGCTCGCACCACATTCCGCATTGGGGTGCTGTGATGGGAAAGCTCGCCCTCGCCGCCAAGATCACGCACGTGCCGTCGATGTACCTGAGCGAGCTCGACGGCCCGCGCAAGGGCACGCGCCAGGACGCGATCGACGGCCACGTCGAGATCGGCCGGCGCTGCCGCGAACTGGGCGTCGACACGATCGTGGTGTTCGACACGCACTGGCTCGTCAACGCCAACTACCACATCAACTGCGCGCCGCACTTCAAGGGCATCTACACCAGCAACGAGCTGCCGCACTTCATCAGCAACATGGCGTTCGAGTATCCCGGGCAACCCGGCGCTCGGCAAGCTGCTGGCCCAGGTGTGCAACGAGCACGGCGTCGAGACCCTGGCGCACGACCGCCACCACGCTCGGCCCCGAATACGGCACGCTGGTGCCGATGCGCTACATGAACGCCGACCAGCACTTCAAGGTCGATCTCGGTGTCGGCGCTGTGCATGGCGCACTACCTGAACGACAGCGCGCGCCTGGGCTGGGCGATGCGGCGCGCGATCGAGGACCACTACGACGGCACCGTCGCGATCTTCGCCAGCGGCTCGCTGAGCCACCGCTTCGCGCAGAACGGCCTGGCGCCGCGAATACGCGTTCAAGATCTGGAGCCCTTTCCTCGAGACGCTGGACCACGCAGGTGGTGCGAGATGTGGAAGCGCGGCGACTGGGCCGACCTTCTGCGAGATGCTGCCCGAGTACGCGTCCAAGGGCCACGGCGAAGGCTTCATGCACGACACCGCGATGCTGCTGGGCGCGCTCGGCTGGTCGGCCTACGACGGCCAGGTCGAGGTCGTGACGCCCTACTTCGGCGCCTCGGGTACCGGGCCAGATCAACGCCGTCTTCCCGGTCACGCCGCAGGACGGCCGCGCGGTGCCGACCGCCCCAGGCATCGAAGGCCGGCAGCTACCGCGAGTTCCGCGGCTCTGACCCGGATCACGCGCGATGACCGTGACGGCCCGGCCATGACCTTGAACCGAGCGATCGCGATGCCCCACCTCGTGATCCTCTACACGCCGCAGCTCGACGCCGAGACCGACATGCCGGCGCTGTGCCGCACGCTGGCCGACACCATGCTCGGCGTGCGCGACGAAGCGCGGCAAGCCGGTGTTCCCGACCGGCGGCGTGCGCGTGCTGGCCTACCCGCGCCGCGCATCTCGGCGGTGGCCGACGGCGACAGCAGCGACTACGCGTTCGCGTACCTCAACCTGCGCATGGCGCGCGGGCGCAGCGAGAGCCGCGCAGCAGAAGCGCCGGCGAGGCGCTGTCTGCGGTGGCGCAGGCGCATTTCGCGCCGGTGCTGGCGCGACGCCACGTCGGCCTGACGCTGCAGATCGACGAAGGCCCCGAAGTGTTCGACGCCAAGCTCGGCAACCTGCACCCGCTGTTCAACAAGAGCTGACCCATGCTGCCGCAATCCACCGTCACCGAGCTCGCGCGCGAGCTGTACCAGGCGCGCAAGACGCGCACCCAGGTGCGCCACTTCTCCAAGCGCCACCCGCAGATGACGATCGACGACGGCTATGCGATCCAGCGCGAATGGGTCGCAGCTCGAGCTGGCCGACGGCCGCACGCATCAAGGGCCGCAAGATCGGCCTGACCTCGCGCGCGATGCAGCAGGCCAGCCAGATCACCGAGCCCGACTACGCGCCGCTGATGGACGACATGTTCTTCGAGCAGGGCAGCGACATCCCGTTCGCGCGCTTCATCGCGCCGCGCATCGAGGTCGAGCTGGCCTTCGTCCTCGGCAAGCCGCTGAAGGGCCCGGGCGTGACGATGTTCGACGTGCTGGCCGCCACCGACTACGTGACGCCGGCGATCGAGATCATCGACGCGCGCATCGAGCAGTTCGACCGCGAGACGAAGGAGACGCGCAAGGTGTTCGACACCATCTCCGACTTCGCCGCCAACGCCGGCATCGTGCTGGGCGGCCGGCCGGTGCGGCCGCACGATGTCGACCTGCGCTGGGTCGGCGCGCTGCTGTACAAGAACGGCGTGATCGAGGAGACCGGCCTGGCCGCCGCGCGTGCTGAACCACCCGGCCAACGGCGTGGCCTGGCTGGCCAACAAGATCGCGCCCTACGACGAGCGACTCAACGCCGGCGACGTCGTGCTCGGCGGTTCGTTCACGCGCCCCACCGCCGCCAAGCCGGCGACACCTTCCATGTGGACTACGGCCCGCTGGGCGGCGTGGGCTTCCGCTTCGTCTGATCGTCTTGCCTGACCGCGTTCACGGAGAGTCGTCATGAACCAGGACCACCCCCTCGTCGAGTACCCCCGACCCGCCCAGTTCAGCGCCGAAGAATGGGAAGCGCGCGTGCAGCTCGCCGCCGCGTACCGCATCTTCGACCACCTGGGCTGGACCGAGCTGATCTACAACCACATCTCGCTGCGCGTGCCCGGGCCGGCCGGACGCACTTCCTGATCAACCCGTTCGGGCTGCACTACAGCGAGGTCACGGCGTCGAACCTGCTGAAGATCGACCTCGAAGGCAACATCATCGGCCACGCCGATTGGCCGTTCAACCCGGCCGGCTTCACCCTTCACGGCGACCATCCACGCCGGCGTGCCGCGGCGCGCACTGCGTGATGCACGTGCACACCACCGCCGACATGGCCGTGGCTGCCTGGAGGAGGGGCTGTCGTATCAGCAACTTCTACGCCGCGCAGCTGTACGGCAAGCTGGCGTACCACGACTTCGAAGGCATCACCGTGCATGCCGACGAAGGCCGCGCATCCTCGCACAGCGTCGGCGACAAGCCGGTCGCTGATGCTGCGCAACCACGGCCGCTGCCATCGGCGCAGCCGTGCCGCAGCGCGCTTCGCGGTGATGTGGCTGCTGCAGCGCGCGTGCGAGATCCAGCTCGCGACGCAGCTCGATGGGCAAGCCGCGTCCCGATCGCCAAGACGTGCTGCGAAGCTGCGTGCGCGACTCGCTGCAATTCAACGCCAAGTTCGGCGCCGGCCAGGACGTGTTCGACGCGCTGCAACGCATGTCGACCGCATCGACCCGAGCTACCGGTTCTAGCCGGCAGCGGGGGCGGTGCCTCGCCAACCCCGTGGGCCCGAAGTAGCATCGTTGCCATGGCCTAATCTACTACCTCACCCACATCCACCTCGACTTCGGCGCGCGCACGCTGCTGGCCGGCGAGTGCGAGCGCGTCGGCATCCGCAAGCCGCTGATCGTCACCGACGCGCGGCGTGCGCGCCGCCGGCGTGCTGCAGACATGTGCTCGACGCGCTGCCGGCGTCGATGCGCGGCGCCGTGTCTACGACGGCACGCCGTCGAACCCGACCGAAGCGGCGGTGCGTGCGGCCACCGCGCTCTTCGACGAGCACGGCTGCGACGGCTTGATCGCCGTCGGCGGCGGCTCGTCGATCGACTGCGCCAAGGGCGTCGCGATCGCCGCGCGCCACCCCGGCCCGCTGGCGACCTACGCGACGATCGAAGGCGGCAGCCCGAAGATCACCGAAGCCGCGGTGCCGCTGATCGCGGTGCCCACCACCGCCGGCACCGGCAGCGAAGTGGCGCGCGGCGCGATCGTGATCGTCGACGACGGCCGCAAGCTCGGCTTCCACTCCTGGCACCTGCTGCCGCGCTCGGCCATCTGCGACCCTGAGCTCACGCTCGGCCTGCCGCCGATGCTGACCGCCGCGACCGGCATGGACGCGATCGCGCACTGCATGGAAACCTTCATGGCGCCGCCGTTCAACCCGCCGGCCGACGGCATCGCGCTCGACGGCCTGGAGCGCGGCTGGGCGCACATCGAGCGCGCCACGCGCGACGGCAGGACCGCGATGCGCGGCTGAACATGATGAGCACGTCGGTGCAGGGCGCGCTGGCGTTCCAGAAGGGCCTGGGCGCGGTGCATTCGCTCAGCCACTCGCTGGGCGGCGTCGAACCCGCGGCTGCACCACGGCACGCTTGAACGCGATGTTCCTGCCCGCGGTGGTGCGCTTCAATGCGCGAGCGCCGAGTCGATGCGCGCGAGCGTCGCCTCGAGCGCATGGCGCGCCGCCGATGGGGCTGGCGAGCGGCGGCGACATTGCCCGACGCGATCCGCGCGATGAACGCGCGCCTCGGCCTGCCCGCCGGGCCTGGCGGCGATGGGCGTGGAACGCGCGAATTTTCGACCGCGTCGTCAGCGGGCGCTGGCCGACCACTGCCACAAGACCAACCCGCGCTCGCGAGCGCCGACGACTACCGCGCGATGCTGCGCGATTCGATGTAGCGCCGGCCCGTCGCGGCCCCGAACGGAGAACGACGATGGCGCACAAACCCGACCCGACCCCGCCGATGCACGGCTTCAACGACTGGCTGGCCTACCAGCAGTCGATGATGGAACGCATGTCCTCGGCACTGACCCAGGGCACCCCTGGCGCACCCGGCACTGCGCTGCCCGACCTTGGCAAGATGCAGGAGCAGGCACAGGCACTCACGGACGCGTGGGCCGCGCAGGCCAGGCGCGCCGGCGAGGTGGTGGCCGAAATGTCCAAGGCCTGGGGCGCTGCCGGCGGCGCTGGCTCCACGACCGCGACCGCTGCTCCGGCATGGCCTGCGCTGCCCACGCTTGCCGACCCGGCGCTGCAGCAGCAGGTGAAAGAGATGTTCGGCAAGTTCGGCCTGGGGCTGGATGCCCAGAAGATGCCGGCGTTCGCCGATGCGCTGATGCGCCCGCTGATGCAGGTGCCGGCATGCGCCCGCCTGCGTGACCTGAACCGCATGCTGATGGGGCTGCTCGGCGCCTGGACCCAGCTGCACACGGCCAACCTGGCCTACCGCACGTTGCTGGCCCAGGCGTGGACGGGTGCGCAGCAGGCGTCGATGCAACGGGCGTTCGGGGGTGGCCTGGGCGTCCCGACCGAACCGGCCGACTGGAGCACAGGCTTCGACGCCTGGCTCGGCGATGTGCATGCGGCGTTGGCCGACCTGGCGCAAACGGCCGACTACCGCAAGGCGCGCCAGCAGATGGTCGCGGCCGGTGCCGAGGTGCGCGACCAGCTGCGGCGCCTGGGTGACGACCTCGCCGAATGCTTTCAACCGACCGACCACGACGAGCTCGACGACGTGACGCGCTCGGTCGCCGACCTTCGCCAGCAGTTGCACCGCCTGACCCAACCCGGGGCAGGCGCCCCCGCGCCAGCACCGGCGAGAGGCACGCGCAGCCGCCGCCGCACGTGAGCTTGTCCGGGCTGCCGCGCGGCGGTTCGGCGCGGCGCAGCGCGCGGAAGTGTGGCGGCCATGGCGGGCGCGCCACCGCCAGTCCGGCATGAGCGGCACGGCCGCGGCGCACGGGGTCGACCCGACGCGGGTGCGCGCCGTGTTCGAACGCGAACGCGAGCGGTATGGGCACCGCATGCCACGTTCGCGCGAACTGTCGGCGCGCGCGTCGCCGCGCACCTGTTGTTCGGCGTCCCCATGCACTGGATGAGCGACTGGCCGCCGCCGTTCGCGCTGTACGTCGAATCGGCAGCGGGCGCACGCGTGCGTCGACGTCGACGGCCACGCGCTACGCTCGATTTCTGCCTGGGCGACACCGGCGCGATGTTCGGCCATTCGCCGGCCCCCGTCGCGCGCGCGCTCGCGAGCGGCAGGCCACGCGGGGCCTCACCGCGATGCTGCCCACGGAGACGCGGCATGCGTCGGCGCGAGGAGCTCGCGCGCCGTTCGGGCTGCCGGTCTGGCAGTTCACGCTGACGCGCCATCGGACGCCAACCGCTCCGTGCTGCGCTGGGCGCGCGCCGTCACCGGGCGCGCGACGATGCTGGTGTTCGACGGCTGCTACCACGGCACGGTCGACGATGTGTTCGTCGACCTGGTGGTGGCACGGCGGTGCCGCGCGCCAGCCTGATCGGCCTGGTGCACGATCTGACCGCGCACCACGCGTGGTGGTCGAGTTCAACGACCTTGCCGCGCTCGAGCGGCGCTGGCGCCGGGCGACGTGGCCTGCGTGCTGGCCGAGCCGGTGATGACCAACATCGGCATGGTGCTGCCCGCAGCCCGGTTTCTGGGACGAGCTGCGCAGGCTGGTCACGACGCCACGGCACGCTGCTGCTGACTCGACGAAACCCACACGCGTCAGCAGCGGCCCGGCGGCTATGCGCGCGCCGCACGGCTTGAGCCGGATGCCTTGGTGCTCGGCAAGGCCGATCGCCGGCGGCGTGCCCTGCGCGGTGTTCGGCTTCAGCGCGGCGTGGCCGAAGCCGCGGCTGCCGCCAAGCGCGCAGCGCGCCGCCCGGCCACTCGGGCATCGGCACCACCCTGGCCGCCAACGTGCTGGCGATGGCCGCGCTGCGCGCCAGCCTGGCCGAAGTGATGACGGCGGCCGCGTACGCACGCATGATGCGCGCTGGCCGAACGCCTGGCGGCTGGGTTGCGCGCGGTGATTACGCAGCCATCGCCTGCCCTGGTGCGTGACGCAGGTCGGCGCGCGCACCGAGTTCCAGTTCTCGGCACGGCGCCGCGTCAACGGCACGGAGGCCGCGCAGGCGATGGCCCGAGCTGGAAAGCCGCTTCACCTGTCTCTGCTGAACCGCGGCGTGCTGATCACGCCGTTCCACAACATGATGCTGGTGTGCCCCGACACCTGCACCGAGGACGTCGACCGCCTGCTGCAGGCATTCGACGAAAGTGTCGAGGCGCTGCTGCCGCGGCGCTGAATCTGGCGCATCGGCAGAAGGTGTCAAGGCCGCCGCGACAGCACGCCGGATAGACCATCGCGGCCGCGAATTCAAGGCCGAAACAGGGTAACGAATCGTCGGGCCACGGCCTCCACGGGCGGTGGCGCGCCCGTCCTTCGCTGTTGCCCTCTGGTTCATTCGGTGACAGGCGCGTTGCATCTGAACCCGGCCCGACTTCCAGAATGAATTCGACCGACGCCGCCCTTCGTCTCGCCGACGTCTGGCGGCGCGGCAAGCGTGGGGCCCCGCTCGATGGCCGACCGCACCCGACGCGCCGAACCTGGAGGACACATGGACATCCGTTCGATCCGCTTTCGCCCGACGACGCCTCCCCGGACCGCCCGGGCATCGACGCGCGCGTTCGCCCGCACGCTCGTCGTCGCCACCTGCACCACGCTCGCGATGCTGGCCGCCGCCGTGATCACCACGTCGGCGGACGCCGCGCCGCGCGACACGTCCGGTGGCGTGCGCATGAAGCTGGGCCCGCTGTTCAATCCGGAGACCACGCGCGCCAGCGTCGCGCGCCATGCCCTGCGACGCTGGGGCGCGGCCGAATCAGCCGTGGTGCGCTGGAACGACGTCGCCATCGACACCACCGGCATCGACCACACGCCGGTGGCGCCGGGCGAAACCCGCGTGTTCGGCGAACAGCTAGGCCCCGGCCGTTCGGCGCGTGCGATGGCGATCGTGCACATCGCGATGTTCGACAGCGTCAACGCGATCGTCGGCGGCCACCTCGGCTACACGGACGTGCCGCGCGTCACGGCGCTGACGTCGATCGAGGCGGCCGTGGCACAGGCGGCGCACGACACGCTGGTGGCGCTGTACCCGTCGCAGCAGGCGAGCCTGGATGCACTGCTGGCCGAAGACCTGTCGCGCGTGCGTGCGCAGCGGCCGGCGATGCGCGAGGCCGGCATCGACCTCGGGCGCCGCGCCGCCGCGGCGATCCTGGCCAGCGCGCGGGCGACGGCTCCGAAAGCCCGAGCCGCGCATGGGCGACAGACTACGTGCCGGGCAATCTGCCGGGCCATGTGGCGCCAGGACCCGATCAGCCAGTCGCCGCTCGCGCTGGGCGCGAACTGGGGCGGCCTGAAGCCGTTCGTGCTCGCTCGGGACAGCAGTTCCGCGTGCCCCCGCCGCCGGCCATGGACAGTGCCAAGTACGCGGCGGCCTACGACGAGGTCAGGCGCATGGGAGGCGACGGCATCACCACGCCGACCGTGCGCACCGCCGCCAGACGCAGACCGGCGATCTTCTGGGCCTACGACGGCACGCCGAGCCTGTGCGCGCCGCCCCGGCTGTACAACCAGATCGCGGTAGCGATCGCCGAGCAGACGGCCGACCGGCATGGTCGAGATGGCGCGGCTGCTGGCGCTGGTGAACGTGGCGCTGGCCGATGCGGCATCGCGTCATGGGACTCGAAGTTCTTCTACAACTTCTGGCGGCCGGTGACCGGCGTGCGCGAGGCAGACCCCGGCACCGGCCCCACCGGCACCGGCGACGGCAATCCCGCCACACGTGGCCGACCCGACGTTCACGCCGCTGGGCGCACCCGCGAGCAATCTCAGCGGCCCCAACTTCACGCCGCCGTTCCCGACCTATCCGTCCGGCCACGCGGGCCTTCGGCGGGGCGCTGTTCCAGACCCTGCGGCGCTTCTTCGGCACCGACCGACATCGCCTTCACGTTCACGTCGGACGAATTCAATGGCGTGACGCGCGACAACCAGGGCCAGGTGCGCGTGCTCGCTGCCGCGCGCTTCGCCAGCCTGTCGGAGGCCGAAGACGAGAACGGCCAGAGCCGCATCTATCTCGGCATCCACTGGTCGTTCGACAAGCACGCGCGGCATCGAGCAGGGCCGGCGTGTCGCCGACTGGGTGTTCGACCGATCGTTCGTGCCGGCCGACGGACGGCGCTCAGGCGGGTGAACTGCGGCAACGGGTCGGCACAGGCCACCAGCCAGCGCCCACGTGCAACGCGGCTCACAACGGCCGCTCTGCCCGATGCGGGCGCAGCGCAAGCCGACGGGCCGCATCAGAAGGTGAGAACGAACCGGGCGCGCTCGGGCAAACCGCCCGGCAAGCCCGGATCGAGGCGCAGCGCACCGCCGCAGCCCGGACTGCGGCGAGCATTTGCAGCGAAGCGCCGGGCCTGCGCGGCCGGATGAGCGGGCGTGGCAGGTTCGTTCACGACTTCTCAGGGGAGCAGCACGGCGCGACCGCGGATGCGGCCCTGGCGCAATTCGTCCAGGGTGGCCTGCGCCTGGTCGAGGCGGCGCTTCTCCAACGGCAGCGGCGTCAGCACGCCGCGCCGCGCCAGCTCCATCAGCTGGCCCATCTCGGCCAGCGAACCGACGTAGGAACCCACGATGCCGACGCCGCGCAACGGCAGCGTCGGCAACGCCAGCGACAGTGAGCCGCCGAACAGGCCGACCACGATCACGCGGGCGCCCTTGCGCAAGGTCGAGAGGCCGAACTCCGTCGTCGCCGGCATGCCGACGAAGTCGACCGCCGACGCGAAGCCGCCATCGGTCTGGCGCAGCAGTTGGCGCCGCAGTTCCTTGTCCTGCGGATCGACCGCCTGCGAAGCGCCGGCGGCCAATGCCGCCTCGCGCTTGACCGCGTCGATGTCGGCCACCACCGGGCCGACGCCGAACATCGCCTTCGCGATCGACACCGCCGCGAGCCCCACGCCGCCGGCACCGATGATCAGCAGCGGCTCCTGCTCGGTGACCGGTGCGGCCTTGCGCAGCGCGCTGTACGCGGTGAGGCCGGAGCATGCCAAAGTGGCGGCGAATTCGGTCGGCAAACCTGCGTGGTCGAACAGGTAGCGCGGGTGCGGCACGATCACGTGGTCGCTGAATCCGCCGTGCCGGCACACCCCGAGCGCGAGCGGCCGGTCGCAATGCTGCTCGATGCCGCGCCGGCACGACGGGCACTGCCCGCAGCCGATCCACGGGTACGCGACGCGCATCTGCCCGACCACCGCGCCTTCGGCCATCGGCCCCACCGCCACCACCTCGCCGGCGATCTCGTGCCCGAGCGTCAGCGGCAGCGGCATGCCGCGCGTGAGGTCCATGCGCTGCCCGCCGCCGAGGTCGAAGTAGCCGTCGGAGAGGTGCAGGTCGCTGTGGCAGACGCCACAGGCGCGCACGCGCAGCAGCACCTCGGTGCCGCTGGGTGCGGGCAACGGTTCGTCGACGGGTTCGAGCGGCGCACCGGCGCGCGGCAGGCGCAGGCTGTGTTGCAACGGGCGGCCCGGGTGAGAATCTGCGGTGTCGGTCACGTGGAGTTGCTCTGGAAGCGTTGGTGGACGGCAGGGACATGAAGAGTGGGCGCATGCTCGGCACCCGCGTGAGCCCGCGTGGTCGCGGCCCGGCCTGAAAGCATAGCCCGAACGACTGGCATGGCGACAGCCCCTTGCGCTACAGGCGCTGCCGCATGGCCTTGCTGGCCGTGGCTGTTCCGGTGCGCGCGCCAGCAGGATGGTCGATCGACGACTATGCTCGCGCGAGACATGAACACACCGAACATCCCCGCGAATTCCACCGCATCGAGCCCGCCCGTGCGCAGGCGCCCGACGCCGCGCCGCGTCGAGGTCGCGCGCACCGCAGACCTGAGCCCGCACATGCGGCGCATCACCTTTGCCGGGCCGGACCTCGCCGGCTATGCCTGGAGCGGCCCGGCGGCCCACCTGAAGCTCATCGTTCCCGAGGCAGGTCTGCGCGAAGCGCCGATGCCCGGACCGGACGGTCCACGCTCGCCGTACATGCGCACCTACACACCGCGCCGCTTCGACGCGGCATCGGGTGAACTCGACGTCGACTTCGTGCTGCACGAACACGGCCCCGCGGGGCGCTGGGCACTGCGCGCCGCCGTCGGCGATCGCCTGGTGCTGATGGGGCCGGCGCCCGGCTACACGGTCGACCGCGATGCGGCGTGGTTCGTGCTCGCGGGCGACGACACCGCGCTGCCGGCCATCGAGACCATCCTGGCCGATCTGCCTGCGCAGGCGCACGCGCGCGTGCTGGTCGAGGTGGTCGACGATCGGGAGGCGCGGCCGTTGCAAAGCCCGGCGACGATCGACGTGCAATGGCTGCCACGCGGCGGCGACCCGCGCCGCGCGGGCGAGCCGCTGGAAGCCGCGCTGCGCGCGATGCACGCGGCACCTGAGGGTCCCGGGAGGATCTACGTGGGCTGCGAGGCGATGGCGATGCGGCGCATCCGCGTCCTGCTGGCGCAGGAGCTGGGCTTCGACCGCACCCGGCTCGTCACGCGCGGCTACTGGAAGCTGGGCGACCCCAACCACCCCGACCGCGACTACGGCGACGACCCCGACTGATCGCTCGCGTCAATCGGAGAGCAGGCCGACGACCTCGTCGGCCAGCGCCAGCGACGCAGTGAGGCCTGGACTCTCGATGCCGAACAGCTGCACCAGGCCCGGCAGGCCATGCCGGGCCGGTGCGTCGATCTCGAAGTCGCGCGCCGGCTCGCCCGGGCCGTGGAGCTTGGGGCGGATGCCGGCGTAGTCGGGCGCGAGTCCATCGGCCGGAAGGCCCGGCCAGTAGCGCCGGATCTGCGCATGGAAGGCAGCGCCACGACCGGGGTCGACGCGGTAGTCGTCGGTGCGATCGACCCATTCCACATCGGGACCGAAGCGCGCCTGGCCTTGCAGGTCGAGCGTCAAATGCACGCCCAGCCCACCAGGCACCGGCACCGGGTACACCAGACGCGCAAACGGCGACCGGCCCTGCAGCTTGAAGTAGTTGCCCTTGGCCCAATGCGGCGCGGGGATGCGATCGGCCGGCACGCCCTCGATGGCGGATGCCACCGCCTGCGCCTGCAGCCCGGCCGCGTTGACCAGCCAGCGGGTCTGCAGCGCAAACGGCTCGTGGCCCCCGGTACGTACCCGCCAGCCGCCGGCGCAGGGCGCCGCGCCCGCGAAGGGCGAGCGGCAGGCCAGCGCCGCCCCGTGCGATTCGGCATCGCCGAGCAAGGCCAGCATCAGCCCGTGCGTGTCGATCAGGCCCGACTCGGCCGACAGCAAGGCCGCGCTGCAGCGCAGGTGGGGCTCCAGCGCACGCGCCTGTTCGGCACCCAGCCACTGCAGGCCTTCGACGCCGCGCCCGCTGGCACGCTCCATCAGCGCAGCGAGTTGCGCCTCTTCGCCTTCGTCCTGTGCCACCACGAGCTTGCCGCATTTCCGGAACGACACGCCGTGTTGTTCGGCGTAGTCGTACAGCAGTCGGCGCCCGCGCAGGCAGGCCGTGGTCTTGCGCCAGTGGGCCGGGTAGTAGAGGCCGGCATGCACGACCTCGCTGTTGCGCGAACTGACGCCCTGCCCGAAGTGCGCCTCGGCTTCGAGCACGATCGTCTCGATGCCCTGCTGCGCCACGGCGCGCGCGATCGCCAGCCCGACGACCCCCGCTCCGACCACGACGCAACCGGTGTTCTCCATCATTCGCCTCTTGGGTCTGCACGGCGGCTCACGCGGTGATCCACCCGGCCGGCAGCATCACCGGCGTGCACTTCCAGCCCGCCATCGCCGACCGGCCCTGCAGACACTGCCGATGGTATGCGGGCATGGACGGCAGCGGAACCTTGGCGCTGTGCGACGAGCCCGGCTGCCCGCGCTGCCGCTCGGCGCCGCAGCGCGGCTGCAGCAGCTTCGAACGCGAAGTGGGTGCCGACGACGACCTGGCCGGCGACGACGACGCGGATGCGGACGCGGACGCGGATGCGGATGCGGATGCGGATGCGGGGAACCTCAGGGGTTGATCGCCGGTTCACGCCGCATCTTCGCCGCCGAACCAGTCGAACATGCAGCCCCGCAGCCACTGGTTGGCCGGGTCCTTGTGGAACTTCGCGTGCCAGAACAGGTTGATCGCGATCTCCGGCAGTGCCGCCGGGTGCTTCACGCAGGTGAGGCCGAACGCGTCGACGACACGCTGCGCGAACCGCTCCGGCACCGTCGCCACCATGTCGGTGCCCTGAAGGATGTGGCCGACGGCGACGAAGTGCGGCACCGTCAACCTCACGCGCCGCTTGACGCCGCTGCGCTCCAGCAGTTCGTCCACCTTGCCGTGCCCGGTGCCGGCCGAAACGACGACGACGTGATCCGCGGACGAGAACTCGGCCAGCGTGATGCGGCGCTTGTGCAGCCGGTGGCCCTGCCGGAACATGCAGACGTAGCGCTGGCGGAACAGGCGGCGCTGGAAGAAGCCGGCCCGCAGCGCCGGCAGCAGGCCCAGGGCCAGGTCCACATGGCCGCCCTCCATCTCGTCCTTCAGGTTCACGGCGCCGTGCCGTACCGTGCTTACGGTGACGCCGGGCGCGATGGACTGCAGCCGCTGCATCAAGGTGGGCAGGAAGTAGATCTCGCCGATGTCGGTCATGCCGATCCGGAACTCGCGTTCGCTGGTCGACGGATCGAACGAGGTGCGCTGGTTCACCGCACCCTGCAGCATGCCGAGCGCGTAGGACACCGGCTCGGCCAGCTGGTCGGCCAGCGGCGTCGGCTCCATGCCGCGCGGGGTCGGCAGGAAGAGCTCGTCGTCGAACAACCGGCGCAGCCGCGCCAGCGCGTTGCTGACCGCCGGCTGCGACACGCCCAGCGTCTCGGCCACGCGCGACACGCGGCGCTCGATCAGCACCTGGTTGAAGACGACCAGCAGGTTGAGGTCGATGTCCTTCAGCTGCATGGCGCAGGCCATTGATGCCAGTGATAGGCAGGATTCACGACATTCTATTGGCTGATGCCGCCTGCAGCCCGACCATACGCCCATGCAACTTGTGATCCAGCCGCTGCAGCGCACGCTCGACATCCGCGCCGGCGCCAACCTGCTGCAGGTGCTGCGCGAGCACGAGGTGCCGTTGTCGTACAGCTGCATGTCGGGCCGCTGCGGCACCTGCCGCTGCCGCGTGATCGCGGGCGACGTGCTCGACGCCGGGCACGAGGCGCGCGGGCCGCTGCTGGCCGCAGACCTGGCGGGCGGTGCCGGCGGGCGCCACGTGCTGGCCTGCCAGACCACGCTGACCGAGCCGTGCACGATCGAGATCCCCGAACCCGACGAGGTGGTGGTGCATCCGGCGCGCATCGTCAGGGCGAACGTGCTGGCGATCGAGACGCTGACGCACGACATCCGCCGCCTGCGCCTGAAGCCGAACAAGCCGCTGGCGTTCACGCCGGGCCAGTATGCGCAGCTGCAGTTCACGCCGGAGCACGCCCGCCCGTATTCGATGGCCGGTATGCCGCACGACGACGAACTCGAGTTCCAAGTGCGCCTGGTGCCGCAGGGGCGGGTGACGTCGCACATCGCCCGCGTGCTGAAGCCGGGCGACAGCGTGCGCGTGAGCGGGCCACTGGGCAGCGCGTACCTGCGGCGCCGGCACGCCGGGCCGATGCTCTGCGTGGCGGGCGGCACCGGGCTGGCCCCGGTGCTCTCGATCGTGCGCGGTGCGGTCGACGCCGGCATGACGCAGCCGATCCACCTGTACGTCGGTGCGCGCTCGGCGCGCGACGTCTACGGCCTGCCATGGCTGCAGGAACTGCGCGAGCGGCACGGAAACCTGCACCTGCATGTCGTGGTGAGCAGCGGGCCGGTCGGGCCCGGAGAGCGCGCCGGACTGGTGACCGCCGCAGTCGAACAGGACTGGTCCGGTCTGGCCGGTTGGCGAGCCTACCTGTGCGGCGCACCGCCGATGGTCGAAGCGGCGACCTTGCTCGCGCACCGGCTGGGCGTCGCGCCGGGCATGATCCACGCCGACGCGTTCTATCCGAGCGGAACCTGAGGCCGCTGCCCTGCACTTCAGCCGACCGGTCGCCTGCACGCCAGCCCGCATCACCCTGCCCTGGAGAAAGCCATGAGTGTCGCCCCCATCGAGGTGTTCCCATCCCAGGTGCGCTGGGAATCGGAGGGCACGCACCGCATTCCTTTCAAGGCCTACACCGACGACCAGATCCACCGCAGGGAGCTCGAGCGCTTCTTCTACCGTGGCCACTGGTGCTACGTGGGCCTGGAGGCCGAGATCCCGAACCCCGGTGACTTCAAGCGCACTGCGATCGGCGAGCGTTCGGTGCTGATGGTGCGTGACGCGGACGGTGCCATCCGCGTGCTGGAGAACGTCTGCGCGCACCGCGGCATGGCGTTCTGCCGCGAGCGGCACGGCAACCGCAAGGAGTTCGTCTGCCCCTACCACCAGTGGAGCTACACCCTGCGTGGCGACCTGCAGGGCGTGCCTTTCAGGCGTGGCGTGAAGCAGGACGGCAAGGTGCACGGCGGCATGCCGGCCGACTTCAAGGTCACCGACCACGGCCTGACGCAACTGCAGGTGGCCACGCGCGGCGGCGTCGTGTTCGCGTCGTTCGACGCCGACGTCGAGCCGCTCGAGGACTACCTGGGGCCGCAGATCCTGCGCTACTTCGACCGGCTCTTCAACGACCGCAAGCTCACCATCCTGGGCTACAACCGGCAGCGCATCCCGGGCAACTGGAAGCTGATGCAGGAGAACATCAAGGACCCGTACCACCCGGGCTTGCTGCACACCTGGTTCGTCACGTTCGGGCTCTGGCGCGCCGACAACCAGTCGCAGCTGCTGATGGACGGCACCACCGGCACGCGGCGATGATCTCGACCCGCGGCACCGCCGGCAAGGCCGAGCAGGTGACGCAGGTGTCGAGCTTCAAGGAGAGCATGCAGCTGCACGACCCGCGCTTCCTCGATATCGTGCCAGAGCCCTGGTGGGGCGGGCCGACGGCGGTGATGACGACGATCTTCCCGAGCGTGATCCTTCAACAGCAGGTCAACAGCGTGTCCACGCGCCACATCCAGCCCGATGGCCACGGCGCGTTCGATTTCGTGTGGACGCATTTCGGCTTCGAGGACGACAGCGCGGAGATGACGCGGCGGCGCCTGCGCCAGGCCAACCTGTTCGGGCCGGCAGGCTTCGTCTCGGCCGATGACGGCGAGGTGATCGAGCTCTCGCAGCAGGGCTTCGAGAGCAAGCCGTTCCACCGCACGCTTGCCGAACTGGGCGGGCACGAGGTGGGCGATACGGACCACATGGTCACCGAGACACTGATCCGAGGCATGTACGAGTACTGGCGCCGCGTGATGGAGGCCTGACGCCATGCAGACTGCCGACGGACTGGACTGGGACGGATTCTTCGCGCTGACGCAGCTGTACGCCGACTATGCGTCGGCGGTCGACTCCGGCAACTGGGACCTGTGGCCCGAGTTCTTCACCGATGACTGCAGCTACCGGCTGCAGCCGCGCGAGAACCACGAACGCGGGTTTCCGCTGGCGACGCTCTCGTTCGAGAGCAAGGGCATGCTGAAGGACCGCGCCTACGGCATCCGCGAAACGCTGTTCCACGACCCGTACTACCAGCGCCACGTGGTCGGCGTGCCGCGCGTGCTGAAGGTCCAGCAGGGCCGCATTTCCTGTGAAGCGAACTACGCCGTCTTCCGCACCAAGCTGTCGAAGGAATCGACCGTGTTCAACGTCGGCCGCACGTTCGACGAGGTGGTGCGCACGCCTGCGGGCCTGAAGTTCGCGTCGCGGCTGGTGGTCTACGACAGCGAGATGATCCCCAACTCCATCATCTACCCGATCTGAGAGGCGAGCCCATGAGCATCATCTGGACCGATGCGGCAGCGCACGACGACGTGCCTGAGGACGACGTCATCGGCGTCGACGTCGGCGGCCGCGACATCGCCCTCTACAAGGTGGGCGACGACGTGTTCGCCACCGACAACGTCTGCACCCACGGCCATGCCCGCTTGTGCGACGGCTTCCTCGAAGGCCACGAGATCGAGTGCCCGCTGCACCAGGGCCGCTTCGACATCCGCACCGGACAGGCCACCTGCGAGCCGGCCGAGCAACCGATCACGGTGTATCGCGTGAAAGTCGAGGACGGTCGGGTGCTGGTCGGGCTCTGAAATCGCCCGCGACATCTGCGGGCGGCCCGCCACGACCGATGGCCCTTTCGCCACGACGCGAGCTGTCGAAACGCGCGCACCTCGATCGTCGCGCAGGTGCAGGCTTCTCCCGTGCGATCCGCAATCGGCCCGATGCCTGCACCGATGGAAAGGAGCCCGCATGCATACCGGCGAAGACGCCATCCGACAGTTTCTTCAGAGGTACGAAGCCGCTGTGTTCAACAAGGACGTCGACGCGTTCGCCGCGCTCTACGACCCGTCGGCGCGCATCTTCGACATGTGGGGCGTGTGGCTGCACGCCGACCTCGGCGCGTGGCGGGACATGGCACGCGCGTGGTTCGATTCGCTCGGCAGCGAGCTTGTGAAGGTCAGCTTCGGCGACGTGCACACGTGCGTCGCGCCAGGCCTGGCGGTGGCGCACGCCTTCGTCAGCTACGCGGCCATCGACGTCGACGGCACTGAGCTGCGCTCGCTGCAGAACCGCATGAGCGTGGTGCTCGCGCTCAAGGGCGCGTCATGGCTTGTCATTCACGAGCACACGTCGTCTCCGGTCGACCCTGCGACGGGAAAGGTGCTGCTCGATCGGTGACGGACCGCAGGCAGACCGCCGGCGCACTGCCGCAACGGCTCGCGTCCGCGCGCGGGGACAGCGCCCCACGCGAGAACCTGGGTTCTGAAGGTCGCCGTCACGCCGATCAGGGTATTGGTGGAGCTGGGGGGAATCGAACCCCCGTCCGCAAGCCATCGTCGGGCAGATCTACACGCTTAGCTGGCTGATTTGGATTTAGTGTCGCGGGTCGCGCAGCAGCACGCTACCCACTTCACGAGTCACTTGATTTAGCCCCGGGCGAGTGACCCGGCTCAGGGCGAGCCCATGTGGATGACTTCGCAGCCCTCGGGTTGCCCCTCAGGCCCAGCCCATCGGCCAACTGTTGCGAAGCTCACCGGTTTTAAGCGGCGAGAGCGTACGTAGAGTCGTTCGCAGTTACTTTGTTTCCAGTGGATTTACGAGCGAACTGGTGCTCGGCATGCCCTGTTCCGACTCCGAACCCACGTCGAAGCCAGGTCAGCCCCAGAAGCTACTATCTTAGGCCATCGCAAGCAGATTCAAGAGTTCGGCCGGTGTCTGGACGACGTGATCGCGCCCCCCAGTCGCCGATCGGCCCGCCGTCGCCCAGGTAGCCCCAGGCCGCCGCGACCGTGGCCATGCCGGCCGCGCGGCCGGCCAGCATGTCGCGCTGGTCGTCGCCGACGTACCAGCAATGTCGCCGGCGCGATGCCGAGGCGGCGCGCCGCTTCGAGCAGCGGCGCGGGATGCGGCTTGGTGTGCGGCGTGGTGTCGCCGCAGACCAGCGTCGCGGCCGCGCGGCTGCAGGCCGAGCGCCGGTCAGCGGCTCGGTGAAGCGCAGTCGCCTTGTTGGTGACGATGCCCCAGGGCAGCCGCGTGCGCCGCCAGCGCGTCGCAGCACCGGCTGCATGTCGGCGAAGACGCGCGTCTCGCGCATCATGCGCGCTTCGTAGCGACCGCAGGAACTCGTCGCGCAGTGCCTCGAAGCCGGCGTCGCCGGGGTCGACGCCAAAGCGCGCCCCGAGCATGCCGCGCGCGCCCGAGCCGACCATCGGCCGCAAGTGCTCGAAGGGCAGCGCGGCGAGGCCGCGCGCCGCGCGCATCTCGTTGGCGGCGCCGGCCAGGTCGGGCGCGCTGTCGATCAGCGTGCCGTCCAGATCGAACAGCACCACGGCCTGCGGGCGCGGCCGTCATCACGCATCGGCTTGCGGCACGCGAACAGGTAGTTGACGCTGGTGTCGCCGGACAGCCAGTAGCGGCGCGTCAGCGGGTTGTATTCCATGCCGCGCGTGTCGCAGCAGCTCGAGGCCGGCACGCGCGGCACCACTGCGCCAGTTCGCTGGGACGGATGAAGCTTGCGTACTCGTGCGTGCCCTTGGGCAGCAGCCTCAGCACGTACTCGGCACCGACGATGGCAAACAGGAAGGACTTGGCGTTGCGGTTGATGGTGGAGAAGAACACCCAGCCGCCCGGCTTGACCAGCGTGCGCACAGGCCTTGACGATGGACGACGGGTCGGGCACGTGCTCGAGCATCTCCATGCAGGTGACCACGTCGAAGCTGCCCGGCTTCTCGGCGGCCAGTGCCTCGGCGGCACCTCGCGGTACTCGACCGCCTCGGTGCCGGCTTCCAGCGCATGCAGCTGCGCCACCTTCAACGGCTTGGCGGCCAGGTCGATGCCCAGCACATTGGCGCCGCGCGCGCGCCATCGCGTCGGCCAGGATGCCGCCGCCGCAGCCCACGTCCAGCACGCGCTTGCCGGCAGGTCGCGCATGCGCGTCGATCCAGTCCAGGCGCAGCGGATTGATCTGGTGCAGCGGCCGGAACTCGCTCTCGGGGTCCCACCAGCGGTGGGCCAGTTCGCTGAACTTGGCGAGTTCCTGCGGGTCGGCGTTGATGGTCATGGCGTCGATGGTAGCGCAAGTCGATGCGAAGCGCAATAGAAAAACCCCGCCGAAGCGGGGTTCGTGAAGCGACGCAGGAGGCTCGCAAGCGGCCGCTGCGACGTCGCGATTACTTGCTTGGCGCGGGTGCCGACGACTTCGATTTCCACGCGGCGGTTCTTCGCGCGGCCTTCGGCGGTCTTGTTGTCGGCCACCGGCTGCTTCTCGCCCTTGCCTTCGGTGTAGACGCGGTTCTTCTCGATGCCCTTGGACGACCAGGTAGGCCTTGACGGCTTCGGCACGGCGCACCGACAGACTTCTGGTTGTACGCGTCGTACCGATCGGAGTCGGTGTGGCCGACGGCGATGATGACTTCCAGGTTGATGCCCTGATCTTGCTGACCAGGTCGTCCAGCTTGGCCTTGCCTTCTGGCTTCAGCACCGACTTGTCGAAGTCGAAGAATGCGTCGGCGGCGAAGGTGACCTTCTCGCTGACCGGAGCGGCGGCGGCGGCGGCGGCGGCGGCGGCGGCGGCGGCGCAGCGGCGCGGCGCCGGCGCAGGCGGCGGCGGCGGGGGCGGCGGCCGGCGGCGGGAGCAGGCGGCGGCGGCTTCAGCGCGCCATCGCAACCGTCGGCGGCGGTGGCAGGCGTCCAGTTGGCATCGCGCCAGCAGAGCTCGTTGGTGCCGTTCTTCCAGACGAGTGCCGTCGCCGTTCACGCCAGTTGTCGATCGACGTTCGCCTGCGCGAATGCGCGCGACGCGGCAGTGGCGAGCGCAGCGGATGCAAACAGCATCGCCACTTTGTTCAGTTTCTTCATGATTCTCCTCTCGAGGGAAAGCCGCAGTAGCGCTGCGAAACGTCCGAAACGGAATCGGAAATTACTGGTAAACCCCCACGCCACAGGCGCTGACCACCGACGAGATTGTGCCATAGGGCTTTCGCGCGAACCGGATTTTGGCCCTGTGTCGCCCGCGCTGCAGCGCCAGTGTTGCGCAGCTGCGACATGCCGCGGCCATTAGAATGTGCGGCCTGCGCACCGCTGCAAGCGCACCGCTCTGCAGGCCTCGCCTGCACCCGTCCGCATGACCCAGTTCGCCAAAGAAACCCTGCCCATCAGCCTCGAAGAGGAGATGCGCCGCTCGCTACCTCGATTACGCGATGAGCGTGATCGTGGGCCGCGCGCTTGCCCGACGCGCGCGACGGCCTCAAGCCGGTGCACCGGCGCGTGCTGTTCGCGATGCACGAGCTGAACAACGACTGGAACCGGCCGTACAAGAAGTCGGCGCGCATCGTCGGCGACGTGATCGGCAAGTACCACCCGCACGGCGACCAGTCGGTCTACGACACCATCGTGCGCATGGCGCAGGACTTCTCGCATGCGCCACATGCTGGTCGACGGCCAGGGCAACTTCGGCTCGGTCGACGGCGACAACGCGGCGGCGATGCGCTACACCGAGATCCGCCTGGCCAAGATCGCGCACGAGATGCTGGCCGACATCGACAAGGAAACGGTCGACTTCGGCCCCAACTACGACGGCTCGCGAGAAAGAGCCGCTGGTGCTGCCGACGCGGCTGCCCAACCTGCTGGTCAACGGCTCGGGCGGCATCGCGGTCGGCATGGCCACCAACATCCCGCCGCACAACCTGAACGAGGTGGTCGACGCCTGCCTGCACCTGCTGCAGAACCCCGACGCGACGATCGACGAGCTGATGGAGATCATCCCGGCGCCCGACTTCCCCACCGCCGGCATCATCTACGGCATCAACGGCGTGCGCGACGGCTACCGCACCGGCCGCGGCCGCGTCGTGATGCGCGCCAAGTGCCACTTCGAGGACATCGACAAGCGGCCAGCGCCAGGCGATCATCGTCGACGAGATCCCCTACCAGGTCAACAAGAAGACGCTGCTCGAGCGCATGGCCGAGCTGGTGCACGAGAAGAAGATCGAAGGCATCAGCCACATCCAGGACGAGTCCGACAAGTCCGGCATGCGCGTGGTGATCGAGCTCAAGCGCGGCGAAGTGCCCGAGGTGGTGCTGAACAACCTGTACAAGCAGACGCAGCTGCAGGACACCTTCGGCATCAACATGGTGGCGCTGATCGACGGCCAGCCCAAGCTGTGCAACCTGAAGGACCTGATCGAGGTCTTCCTCGAGCACCGGCGCGAAGTCGTCACGCGGCGCACCGTGTTCGAGCTGCGCAAGGCGCGCGAGCGCGGCCACGTGCTCGAAGGCCTGGCGGTGGCGCTGGCCAACATCGACGAGTTCATCGCGATCATCCGCAATGCGCCGACGCCGCCGGTCGCCAAGGCCGCGCTGATGAGCAAGAGCTGGGACTGCGTCGCTGGTGCGCGAGATGCTCGCGCGCGCCGACGGCGACGACGCCGCGGCGGCACGCGACGCCTACCGCCCCGAAGGCCTGCGACGCAGCTACGGCATGCAGGCCGACGGCCTGTACCGCCTGTCGCGACGACGCAGGCCAGGAAATCCTGCAGATGCGCCTGCAGCGCCTGACCGGCCTGGAGCAGGACAAGATCGTCGGCGAGTACAAGGAAGTGATGGCGCGAGATCGCCGACCTGCTCGACATCCTGGCCAAGCCCGAGCGCGTCATCGACCATCATCGCCGACGAACTGGCCGCCATCAAGCAGGAGTTCGGCCAGACCAAGCTCGGCGCGCGCCGCAGCCATGATCGAGCACAACGCGCTCGACCTCGGCACCGAAGACCTGATCACGCCGACCGACATGGTGGTCACGCTCTCGCACACCGGCTACATCAAGAGCCAGCCGCTGGCCGAGTACCGGGCGCAGAAGCGCGGCGGGCGCGGCAAGCAGGCCACGGCAGACCAAGGAAGACGACTGGATCGACCAGCTCTTCATCGCCAACACGCACGACTACATCCTGTGCTTCACCAACCGCGGCCGCGTGTACTGGCTCAAGGTGTGGGAAGTGCCGCAGGGCTCGCGCGACTCGCGCGGCCGGCCGATCGTCAACATGTTCCCGCTGCAGGAGGGCGAGAAGATCAACGTCGTGCTGCCGCTGACCGGCGAGTTCGCGCAGCTTCCCGGCCGACCACTACGTCTTCATGGCGACCGCGCATGGGCACGGTCAAGAAGACCGCGCTCGACGAGTTCAGCAACCCGCGCAAGGCCGGCATCATCGCGGTCGACCTCGACGAGGGCGACTTCCTGATCGGCGCCGCGCTGACCGACGGCAAGCACGACGTGATGCTGTTCTCCGACGGCGGCAAGGCGGTGCGCTTCGACGAGGACGACGTGCGGCCGATGGGCCGCAACGCGCGCGGCGTGCGCGGCATGACGCTCGAAGACGGCCAGAGCGTGATCGCGATGCTGGTGGCCGAAGACGAGACGCAGAGCGTGCTGACCGCCACCGAGAACGGCTACGGCAAACGCACCAGCATCACCGAGTACACCCGCCACGGCCGCGGCACCAAGGGCATGATCGCGATCCAGCAGAGCGAGCGCAACGGCAAGGTCGTGGCCGCCACGCTGGTGCATGCCGGACGACGAGATCATGCTGATCACCGACAAGGGCGTGCTGGTGCGCACCCGGGTCGCCGAGATCCGCGAACTGGGCCGCGCCACGCAGGGCGTGACGCTGATCGGCGCTCGACGACGGCGCCAAGCTCAGCGGCCTGCAGCGCATTGTCGAGAACGACGCCAACGGCGATGCCGACGGACGAGCCCGGCGCCGGCGGCGACGCCGCTTGACGCTCCGAGCAGGCGCGCTGATGGCGCCTGTCTCGGTGCCGGCGCTGCTGGCCGGCGCCGCCAGCTCGCCAGCGCCGAGCCTGCGCCAAGAAGGACCTGGTGCAGAAGCTCCTGTCGTTGCAGCAGCCGGGCATCGAGGCGATGGCGCGCAGCGCTGGTCGAGCAGCCGGCGCGCGCAGATGATGCAGGCACGCCGGCGCGCGCGCTGCAGACCGAGGTTGCGCGGCCGACGCCGCGAGGCGGTGGCGCAAGGCGCATCGAGGCCGACCTGAAGAAATACGTCGACGAAGCGCTGCCGATCGTGCGCGACCGCGCGATCAAGCTGGCGCCGTCGACGATCGGCGCCGCCTCGAAGAGAAGTTCAGCGAAGACGAACTGCGGCAGCTGGTCGCCGTGGCTCGAATCGCCGGTGAACCGCAAGTTCCAGGGCCTGGGCCGCGACATGCAGCGGGCATTCGTGCAGAAGCTGGTGGCCGATGCGCGGCCGCTGATCGAGCCCAAGATCCAGGCCCTCGAACAGCAGATGCGCGCTCGCTCGGCGCCCGCCGCCGCCGCCGGCTGCGCGACCGGCGTCCGGCGCGCCGTCGCAGCCGCTCCGGACCGGCCGCAGGCGATCGGCGCCGTGAGCCCGCGGCGAGCCCGAGGCCCGGCCGGCGATGCGAGAATTTCTCCGACCATGCGTGACGCCCGCACGATCCCGACCCGGCCCTGCTGCGCTGCGCACGCAATCGATCGCGCTCGACCGCGAAGTTGCTGGCGCTGCTGAACCAGCGCGCCGCGCTGGCGCTGGAGGTCGGCGAGATCAAGAAGACGCGAGGGCTCGCGTCGCCTTCCGTCCCGAGCGCGAGGCCCAGGTGATCGACGGCCTAAGGCGGCCAACCCGGGCCGCTGAGCACCGACAGCGTGGCGCCGATCTGGCGCGAGATCATGTCTGCCTGCCGCGCGCTGGAGACACCGTCGCGCGTGGCCTACCTGGGCCCGGCGGGAACCTTCAGCGAAGAGGCGGCGCTGAGCTTCTTCGGCTCGTCGCATCGTGCGCGTGCCCTGCGCCAACTTCGACGAGGTCTTCCGGGCGACCGAGCGCGGGGGCGGCCGACTTCGGCGTCGTCCCGGTCGAGAACTCGACCGAAGGCGTGGTCGCGCGTTCGCTCGACCTGTTCCTGACCACGCCGTTGTTCATCATCGGCGAGACCAGCCTGTTCGTGCGGCACAACCTGCTGCGGCGCGAGAACTCGCTCGACGGCATCGAGGCCGTCTGCGCGCACCCCCAGGCGCTGGCGCAATGCCACGGCTGGCTCGGCAGCACCTGCCCCACGCTGAGCGCAGGCCG
>CAWIGN010000007.1:0-164731 GCA_963835715.1 uncultured Alphaproteobacteria bacterium | reverse complement strand
TCCAGCAGGCTGTTCAGCTCGGTGGTCTTGTCGCGCGCTTCCAGCAGCGATTCCAATCATAGGCATGGTCGAAATGGTCCGCGATGACGTGTTTGCCGCGTCCGGTAATGAACACGAATTGCTCAATTCCCGCCTCACGGGCCTCCTCCACGGCGTACTCAATCACCGGCTTGTCGACCACGGGCAACATCTCCTTGGGGATGGCCTTGGTGGCGGGAAGGAAGCGCGTGCCCATGCCGGCGACGGGAAAAACGGCTTTTCGGACGGGTTTTGCGGCAGGCATGCGTTTTCCGGGGGATGGTTCTGAAACTCCCTGTTTCATGGCATAGGCTCGCCATTATTGTCCAGTTTCAGGCATTTGGCGGAAACCATGGGCAAAAGGGCGGCGGTCTGGATATTGGTGGTCTTGGTGCTGGCCGGCGCCGTCCGGGTCCACCGCGCCTGGAGCGCGCCTGCTACGTCGGCGCTGACCGCGGAGGTGCTGGCCGCGCTGGACAAAGGCGATGCGCCGCGCGCCGCGAGCCTGGCGGATGTGGCTCTGCGCCAGGAGGGGGTGAGCGTCAGCGAGCGGGCTTGCCTGCTGTTCTATCGCGGCCTGGCGCGCGAGCTGCTGGGGGCGACGGACGGCGCCCTGAAGGATTTCACCCAGGCCCTGGGCGGCCAGGCCCTGCCAAGCGGCGAGCGCGAGCAGGCACTGCTGCAACGCGGCTTCCTGCGCGACGGGCTGGGGCGGCTGGATGAAGCCACCGGCGACTACACGTCCGCCATCGCCCTGAAAGGGCCCAGCTTCGCCACCGCGCTCAACAATCGCGCCAACATATACCGGCGGCAAAACAAGCTGGCGGCGGCGCAGCGCGATTATATGGCAGCGCTGTCAGCCGAGGGCGGCAAGCCGCAATATGCCTATTACGGCCTGGGCCGGATCGCCGAAGCGCGGCACGATGCAAGGACTGCGCGCGCCTTCTATGCCAAGGCGGTCCTCGCGGCCCCCGATTATTCCGCGGCTTCCGAGCGCCTGGCGGCGCTGGGCGGACCGCCTGAAATGGCCATCCCGGATCGCGAAGAGCGAATAGTCCTTCACCCGCCGCCGCCCGGCAAAGCCGCCGATGGGGTGGAGACAAGGCAGGGCCGCGCCGTTGCGCTGCGTGCATTGCCGGATGGGAAGGACAGATCTCCGCCCGCCCCGCAGGCGCGTGCGGCCGGGACCGCAGGCCTCATGCGGGCCGCCCCCGTAAGGCAACTCATGTTGCGCCCGGCGCTGGATGCGGCTGGCGCCCGAGCGTCAGGCGGAACCCAGATTCAGCTGGGCGCGTGGCGCAGCGCCGCCCAGGCCGATGCCGGCTGGCAGGAGGCGAGGGCCAGGGCCGAGGGTGCGCTGGACGGCCTCAGCCCGCATGTCCTGGTCGCCGATCTACCGGAAAAGGGGCGCTACTTTCGCCTGCGGGTCAGCCTGGAGGCGGGCAGGAGCGGCGCGGAATTCTGCGCCGGGCTGACGGCCAAGGGCATTGCCTGTATTCCCGTCCGGCCCTGACATCCGCTCAAATTTCGTCGTGAAATCAAACTTGTTCGCAACTGCGGAATCGGTAATGTCCTTCTCCGGCAGGGGTCGGTTTTGGAGTTGCATGCATTATCGATATTTTTGCGGGGTCCTTGCCCTGTTGCTCTGGGCTGTCGCGAGCCTGCCCGCCATGGCCGCGCCCTGGGCCGAGGTGGGAGACAACCAGCTTCGGGCCGATATCGAGCTGCTGCAGGCCACGGGGGCGGCGGACGGTATCACGACATCCTGGCCCTTGCCCTGGCAATCCCTGCTGCGGGAGCTGTCCAGAACCGATGTATCTTCCCAGCCCGCCTCGGTACGGGCGGCGGCCCGGCGCGTGCTGGCCCATGCCAGGGCCGCGACCGCGCCCGGTGTATCGGCCTGGGCGAGCCTGGATGCCACCAACACCCCTTCGCTGGTCTATGGCTTTGACGGCTTGGGACGGGGCGAGGGACAGGCCCAGCTATCCCTGGAGGCCACGGCCGGCATTTTTTCAGGACGGATTTCGCTGGGCGGCATTACGCCGAATTTTGGAGGCCGGGCGAACAAGATCATGGCGGACGGGACTTACCTGTCGGCGCGCCTTGGGGGGGTGCTCGTCTATGCCGGTTATCTCGATCACTGGTGGGGGCCCGGCCAGATTTCGACATTGCAGCTTTCCAGCAATGCGCGGCCCATGCCGCAGGTTGGGATCGAGCGTTCCAGCACCGCGGCGTCACGCTGGCCGATATTGCGCTGGCTGGGGCCATGGCAGCTGGAATTCTTTCTGGGCAAGTTCGACGGTCCCCAGATCCAGTCCAACGTCTATTACAACGCCGTGCATCTGACGATAAATCCGCTGCCGGGGCTGGAGATCGGGCTTGCCAAGACCGAGCAATTTTGCGGGCAGGGCCATCCTTGTGCGCCCTTGAGGGACTATTTCACGAATATCGACCTGTCCAACCATCCGGACAACGTCAATGGCGAAGGTTCGCTGGAATTTAAATATAGCCACAAACTCGGCAATGTGCCGTTTCAGGTCTACACGCAGCTGATGAACGAGGATTATTCCTGGTTCAGCCGCTCCGGCACCAGCCATCTGCTGGGCGCCAGCATTTTCCTGCCCACGGCGGGCAGTCCCGTGAAGCTGACGGCTGAGGTCACCGATAGCGTTGCGACCAAGACCTTGTTCAGTTTCGGTAACAACGTCTACGGTTTTTCCTATACCAACGGCCAGTATCCGGACGGCATGCGCTATCGCGGCCGCACCCTGGGATTTGGCCTGGACACCAATTCCACCTTGCTGTCCCTGCAGGGCAGCTGGAGCGATGCGCATAGCCGCTTCTACGAATTGTCGCTCCATCACGCCGCCGTCGGCGAGCAGCCATTCGGTGGGCGCCAATATCGTCAGTCCCACGCCCGTGATCGTGAACATGGCGGAGGCCAGGATGTCGCTGCCCTGGCACGGCTGGAAGCTGGACCTGGCCGGACGGCTGCAGGACGACCAGCCCCGCCCCCACAAGGGCTTCGCCGCGGCGGTGGAAGTGGCGTTGCGCGCGCCGCTCTAGCGAGTGACCGCCGGGCCTAGAGCGGGGCCACGCTCACGGCGACGGGCGCCGCCGTGCCCAGCCGGTTGCGCAGCGGGAATGCGAAGGCATCGGCCTCGATCTCGAAGACGTCGCCGGCCTGTGTCTTGACGCCGGCGCTGAAAGACAGGGTTGCCGTCCCGAAGAAATGAACATGGACGTCGCCGGGCCGGCGAAACCCCTCATACTTGAAGTGATGCGCCTCCAGGTTGGCGATGGTGTGGCTCATATTGTCCTCGCCCGAAAGAAAGGGCTGGTCGAAGATAATCTCATTGCCGCGCCGGATGCGTGAGCGTCCGGTGATGGCGCCGGGCAGCGCCCCCGTGCGCAGTTCGGGGCCGAAGGAGCATTGCCGCAGCTTGGAATGCGCCAGCCACAGATAGTTGAACTTCTCCGTCACATGGTCGGAGAATTCGTTGCCCAGGGCAAAGCCCAGGCGATAGGGCACCCCGTCTGGTCCGATCAGATAGAGTCCCACAATCTCGGGCTCCTCTCCGCCGTCCTGGGCGAAGGCGGGCGACAGAAAATCCGCCTCCGGCGCCACCACGGCGGCGCCGTCACCCTTGTAGAACCATTCCGGCTGGGCGCCTTGCCCGCCCGGCGCCGGCTTGCCGGCCTCCAGGCCCAGTTTGAACATTTTCATCGAGTCGGTAAGCGCGGCACTGCCCGAAAGGTCCTTGTGCATGCTGTCGCGCCCCTCCGCCGAGCCCAGATGGGTCAGGCCGGTTCCGGTGACGACCAGATGGGCGGGATCGGGATGGTCCAGTGGCGCCAAAACCCGCCCCTGCGCCAGCAGGGCGCGTAAGTCCACGCTTTCGCCCAGCCCCAGCTTCGCCACCAGCGCGTCCAGGGAGAGTTTTTCCGAAATGGCGCGCCGGGCCAGCTCGTAGGTCGTGGCGACGCCCTGGACGCAGCTTGCGCCCGCTTCGTCGTTCAGCACGGCAACCGCGCGCTCGCCGTCCTTGGTCCGAAATTGCACCAGCCGCATCTTGAAACCCCCTGTGACAATGTTTGATCGGCATCTTAGCCGCAAACCCCGCCTTTGCCGCAATCCGGCCTTGTTATGGCGGAAGACGGGCACCATAAGACCTCGCCATGCGGACCTTCGATACCAGCAGTTTTGACCCGGCAATCAGCTGGGCGCGCAAGCATGAGCGAAAGATATCGGCCCTCTCGCTGGCAGGCGGGTTTGCCTTCGACAGCGTCGCCTTCGGGCCCATCGACCACGCCGTCACCCAGGCGGTCTTCATCGTCTATCTGCTGGTGGCCGGCATCGCGATCGCCGTGCTGCATGTCCTGGAATCCCGGCCCGATGGCCGCAGGCCCTCGGACCAGACCCGCACCATCCTGGTCGCCGTCACCCAGTTCGCCCTGGGATGCCTGCTGTCGGGTTTCTGCGTCTTCTATATCCGCAGCGCGTCGGTCACCTCGTCCTGGCCGTTTCTGCTGGCGATGGCGGCCATCTTCATCGGCAACGAATATATGCGCCGCTACCATGCGCGGCTGGTGTTCGCCGCCCTGCTGTTCTTTTTCGCCCTCTACTCCTACGCCATTCTGCTGGTGCCGCTGGTGATCGGCCGGATCGGGCGCATTCCCTTTCTGATCAGCGGCGCCATCGCGGTGACGATCTTCTTCTTCTTCATGCAGGCCCTGGCCCGGCTGGGGCATGAGCGCTACCGCGTCGCGCGCATGCAGGTCCTCGCCGGCATGGCGCTGATTACCGCTTTTCTGAATGTCGCCTATTTCATCCGCCTGTTGCCGCCCCTGCCATTGGTACTCACGGATGCGGGGGTCTATCATCAGGTCAAACGGGTCGGCGCCACCTTCCAGGCGGCCCAGGAGGATGAGCCGCCGGAATGGCAGGCGCTGTTCGGTGCCCATGCGATCATGCATATCCAGAAGGGCGCCAAGCTGTATGTCTACAGCGCCATATTCGCGCCGCGCGGGCTGCACACCCGCATGGTGCATGATTGGCAATGGCTGGACCCCGGCGAAAGGCTGGGTGACCCAGCAACGAATTGCGGTGGACCATCGTGGGCGGCCGCGAGGACGGCTTTCGCTATTATACGATCAAGACCGCGCCCAGGCCGGGTCAATGGCAGGTCAATATCCAGACTTTCGACGGCCGGTCGGTGGGCCGGGTGCGATTTGCGGTGGAGGAGCAGGCGGTCCCGCCGGCGGTGACGACCAGAATCCTGAAATGATCCCGATTTTAACCTTGGGCCTGGCATTGTGGGGAACGGCCGCGGTCTGAAGACGCTGTGCGCTTGCAAATACGGGTCCGGTAGCCTATTTCACAGCCCATTCTTGGGATACTGAAAATTGTCCACTAACAAGACTGTTATATCGCATCTGCGGCGGCTGGAGGCCGAGAGCATCCATATCATGCGCGAGGTGGCGGCCGAATTCGCCAACCCGGTGATGCTCTATTCCATCGGCAAGGACTTCAGCGGTGATGCTGCACCTGGCGATGAAGGCCTTCTATCCGTCCAAGCCGCCCTTTCCGCTGCTGCATGTGGACACCACCTGGAAATTCCGGGAGATGATCCAGTTCCGCGACGAGACCGCCAAGCGGCTGGGGCTGGACCTGATCGTCCATATCAACCAGGACGGGGTGAAGCGCGGCATCAATCCCGTTCGACAGCGGCTCCTCGCTGCACACCCAGGTGATGAAGACCGAGAGCCTCAAGCAGGCGCTGGACAAGTACGGTTCGACGCCGCCTTCGGCGGCGCGCGCCGCGACGAGGAAAAAAGCCGCGCCAAGGAGCGCATCTTCTCCTTCCGCACCGCCAGCCATGCCTGGGATCCCAAGAACCAGCGGCCCGAGCTCTGGCGCGTCTACAACACCCGCATCAACAAGGGCGAAAGCATCCGCGTCTTTCCGCTCTCCAACTGGACCGAGCTGGACATCTGGCAATATATCCTGGCCGAGAACATCCCCATCGTGCCGCTCTATTTCGCCAAGAGGCGGCCGGTGGTGGAACGCGACGGCAGCCTCATCATGCGCGATGACGAGCGCATGGAGCTGAAGCCGGGCGAGATGGTCGAGGACCGGCTGGTGCGTTTCCGCACCCTGGGCTGCTATCCGCTCACCGGCGCGATCGAGAGCGAGGCGAGCAGCCTGGAAGACATCGTCACCGAGATGTTCACCGCCCGCACCTCGCGAACGCCAGGGCCGGCTGATCGACAGCGACGAAAAGGCCTCGATGGAAAAGAAGAAGAAGGAGGGCTATTTCTGATGAACGCTCCAACCGATCTTCAGGCGTTTCTGGCGGCCCAGGAAAAAAAATCGCTGCTGCGCTTTCTCACCTGCGGCAGCGTCGATGACGGCAAGTCCACCCTGATCGGGCGGCTGCTCTACGACACCAAGCTGCTGTTCGAGGACAACCTGGCCTCGCTGGAGAAGGACTTCCGGAAATTCGGCACCACCGGCGAGGACATCGATTTCGCGCTGCTGGTGGACGGGCTGGAGGCCGAGCGCGAGCAGGGCATCACCATCGATGTCGCCTATCGCTTCTTCGCCACCGACAAGCGCAAATTCATCGTCGCCGACACGCCGGGCCATGAACAATATACCCGCAACATGGCGACCGGCGCCTCCAACTCCGATCTCGCCGTCATCCTGATCGATGCGCGCAAGGGCGTGCTGACCCAGACCCGCCGCCACGCCTATATCGCGTCGCTGCTGGGCATCCGCCACGTCGTGCTGGCGGTGAACAAGATCGACCTGGTGGATTATCAGCCAGGCGGTGTTCGACACGATCGTCGCGGATTTTCATGGCTTTTGCCGCGCGCCTGGATTTCGCCAGCCAGGTGGCGATTCCCGCTGTCGGCGCGCTTCGGCGACAATGTCATCGACAAAGCCAGCGAAACGCCCTGGTACACCGGTCCGGCGCTGCTTGCGCATCTCGAAGTGGTGGACGTCGACACGGCGCTGGCCGACAAGCCGTTCCGCCTGCCGGTGCAGTGGGTCAACCGCCCCGACCTGGATTTCCGCGGCTTTTCCGGCACCATCGCCGGCGGGCGCATCAAGCCCGGCGAGACGGTGGCCGTCGCCAAGTCGGGCAAGACCAGCAGGGTCGCCCGCATCGTCACCATGGACGGCGATTTGCCCGAAGCGGTGGCGGGCGACGCGGTGACCCTGACCTTGACCGACGAGGTCGATATCTCGCGCGGCGACGTCCTGGCCGATCCGCATGCGCGTCCGACCGTCTCCGACCAGTTCGCGGCGCATCTGCTGTGGATGGCGGAGGAGGAACTGCTGCCGGGGCGCCAGTATCTTCTCAAGCTGGGCACCGCCACCGTGCCCGCCCAGGTCACCGCCCTCAAGCACAAGATCGACGTCAACACGTCTGGACCATCATGCCGCCAAGACCCTGGAGCTGAACGAAGTCGGCTACGTGAACCTGTCGCTGACCCAGCCGCTGGCCTTCGACGCCTATCGCGACAACCGCGACACCGGCGGCTTCATCCTGATCGACCGCTTCACCAACGCGACGGTGGGCGCGGGCATGATCGATTTCTCGCTGATGCGCGCCACCAACGTCCATTGGCAGGCGCTGGACGTGAACAAGCAGGCGCGTGCCGCGATGAAGGGCCAGAAGCCCGTGGTACTGTGGTTCACCGGCCTGTCCGGGTCGGGCAAGTCCACCATCGCCAACCTGGTGGAGAAGAGCCTGACCGCCGAGGGCAAGCACACCTACCTGCTGGACGGCGACAATGTCCGCCACGGCCTCAACCAGGACCTGGGCTTCACCGATGCCGACCGGGTGGAAAATATCCGCCGCGTCGGCGAGGCGGCCAAGCTGTTCGTCGATGCCGGCCTGATCGTGCTGACGGCCTTCATCTCCCCCTTCCGCTCGGAACGGCGCATGGCGCGCGAACTGTTGGCGGAGGGCGAATTCCTGGAAGTGTTCGTGGACACGCCCATCGAGGTCTGCATGCAGCGCGATCCCAAGGGGCTCTACGAAAAGGCCAAGGCCGGGAAGATCAAGAATTTCACCGGCATCGACAGTCCCTATGAGGCGCCGGAGCGGGCCGAGCTGACCGTCAAGACGGTCGCGGCCACGCCGGAGGCCCACGCCCAGGCCATCGTGCGCTACCTGCGCGACAAGGGGTATCTGGGGTAAAATAAGCTTTGTGCGTGCCGCGCCAGGCACTGGCATCCCCCCGCCTTAGGCATTATACGGGCGCCCTGAAAAACCCCGGGAAAGCCCCATGAAGACCGTCGCCAATTTCGACCGTATCGGCGAGGAGAATGCCTTCGCCGTGCTGGCGCGGGCCACCGCCTTGGCGGCCGAGGGGCGCGATATCATCAATCTGGGCATCGGCCAGCCGGATTTCCGCACCCCCGATCATATCGTCGAGGCGGCCGCCGCCGCCCTGCGCGACGGTCATCATGGCTATACCCCCGCCACCGGCATCCTGCCCTTGCGCGAAGCGGTGGCCGCCGACCTCTACCGGCGCTACGGCGCGACGGTGTCGCCCGAGGCGGTGATGATCATGCCGGGCGGCAAGCCGACCATGTTCATGTCCATCCTGATGTTCGGCGAGCCGGGGGCGGAGATCATGTATCCCGATCCGGGTTTTCCGATCTACCGTTCCATGATCGAATATACCGGTGCCACGCCGGTGCCGATTCCGATCCGCGAGGAGAACGGCTTTGCCTTTTCGGCCGAGGAAACACTTGGCCTGATCACCGACAGGACGCGGCTGATCATCATCAACTCGCCGGCCAATCCCACCGGCGGCGTCACGCCGAAAGCCGAAGTGGACGCGTTCGTCGCCGGCCTGGAGAAATGGCCCCATGTCGCGGTGATGAGCGACGAGATCTATGACCAGCTGATCTATGACGGCGAACAGCATGTCACCCTGCTGAACTATCCTTCCATCCGCGACCGGCTGATCCTGCTCAATGGCTGGTCCAAGACCTATGCCATGACCGGCTGGCGCCTGGGCTATGCCGTGTGGCCGGGCAAGCTCTACGACTATGCCCGCAAGATGGCGGTGAACCTGCATTCCTGCGTCAACGCGCCCACCCAATATGCCGGCATCGCCGCCCTGACCGGTCCCCAGGACGCCGTCGCCCACATGCGCGCCCAGTTCGACAAGCGCCGCACGCTGGTGGTGGAGGGCCTCAACAAGCTGCCGGGGGTATCCTGCATCGTTCCCAAGGGTGCGTTTTACGCCTTTCCCAACATCAAGCAGACCGGCTGGAAGGCCAAGCCGCTGGCCAATGCCCTGCTGGACGAGACCGGGGTGGCGCTGATCGGCGGGCCGGACTTCGGCATCCTGGGCGAAGGCTATCTGCGCCTGTCCTATGCCAACTCGGCCGAGAATATTCTCAAAGCGCTGGGCCGCATGGGGGATTTCCTCAGCAGCCGCAAGGCGGCCTGATCCGCCTTGGTTGCAGCCGTCATTTTCGATTGCGACGGCGTGCTGGTCGACAGCGAGGTTCTGGCGCTGGAGGTCGAACGCGCCATTCTGGCCGAGCAGGGACTGCGTTTCGAACGCGAAGACTATATCACCCGCTTCATGGGCCTCAGCTATGCGGCTTTTCATGAGGAAATCGACCAGGAGGCGCGGCAGCGCATCGGCCGCCCCATCTCCGCCGTCATCCGGGACGAACTCGCCCTCCGGCTCCGCCAGACCATGATCGCGCGCCTCACCGAAGTGCCCGGCGCCGCCGCGGCCGTGGCGGGTACCGCGCTGCTCAAGGCGGTGGCCAGTTCCAGCACGCGCGAAGGGCTGGAGCGCAAACTCCGGCAGGTGGGGCTGTGGCGCCATTTCGACCCGCATGTCTATTCCGCCGACCATGTCGCGCGCGCCAAGCCGGCGCCCGATCTGTTCCTGCATGCTGCGGGCGCGCTGGGGGTTTCGCCGGGCCAATGCCTGGTGCTGGAGGACAGCGTCCATGGCGTGGTCGCGGCGCGGGCGGCGGGGATGCGGGTCTGGGGTTTTCTGGGCGGGGGACACGCCCATGCGCGGCTGGGCGCGCGCCTGTTGGCCGCGGGGGCCGAGCGGCTGGTGCGCGACTGGCAGCAAGCCGCGCCGCTGCTCGCCGCGCTTGGCGGGCAAAACGCCTAGACCCGGTAATAGTCTCGAAACCAGGCGACGAATTTGGGAATGCCGACACCGATCGGGGTGGTCGGCGCAAAGCCCAGGTCGCGCGTGCTGGCCTCGATATCGGCATAGGTGGCCGGCACGTCGCCGGGCTGCATCGGCGCCATCGTCTTGCGCGCTTTCCTGCCAAACGCCTTTTCCAGCTCGGCGATGAAGTCGGTGAGCTTCTCGGACTTGTGGTTGCCCAGATTGTAAAGCGCATGCGGCGGGCTGCCCGGCGCGGGACGATCCAGCGCGCGCAGCACGCCGTCCACGATGTCGTCGATATAGGTAAAGTCCCGCCACATCTGGCCATGGTTGAACACCGTGATGGGCTCATCGGCGGCGATGGCTTTTGCGAACAGGATGGGCGCCATGTCGGGCCGGCCCCACGGCCCGTAGACCGTGAAGAAGCGCAAGCCCGTGCAGGGTAGGGCATAGAGATGGGCATAGGTATGGGCGAAGAGTTCGTCGGCGCGCTTGGTCGCGGCATACAGGGAGTTGGGATGGTCCACCGCGTCGCCCACCGCGAACGGCGTCTTTGTGTTGGCGCCATAGACCGAGGAGGAACTGGCATAGACAAAGTGCCGGAGGCGGGGCAGGGCGCGCGCCAATTCCAGCATGACGGCTTGGCCCATCACATTGGCGGTGACATAGGCGAAGGGATTTTCGAGGCTGTAGCGCACCCCCGGCTGCGCCGCCAGGTGGACGATGCCGGCAAAATCTTCGGCCGCCATCGCCAGCATTGCCTGCTTGTCGGCGATATCGGCTTTGCGGAACGTGAAGTTCTTGTTCCCGGCAAGCAGCGCCAGGCGCGCATCCTTCAGGCGGGTATCGTAATAGTCGCTGAGATTGTCGATGCCGGTCACGGCATCGCCGCGCGCCAACAGGGCATGGCAGACGGCGGCGCCGATAAAGCCCGCCGCGCCCGTGACCAATATTTTTTCCAAGGGGTGCCGCTCACAAACTCCGGCGCCGAACATCGCCGGGGATCAACTTTCGGTCAACAGCCGATTTGATATCGGTAAAAATACCCCGCTTTGCGCAGCAGGGCGATCCATTCCGCCGCCTTTCGGACGTGTTGCGCACCGGCCGGGTCTCATGCTTGACCTGTTCGGGAAATTAAAGCTAAAGCGAGCCGCTTCGTACACGCAGCATTATTCTCCTTGCCAAGGCAGGCGCTCCTGAGCATGTCCGGTCCGCGTCAACTTTATTGGATAAACCAGTTCGCCGAAGGCAATTTGGCGATCATGGCCGCGGCGCGTCTGGACGAGAGTCTGGAAGCCACGATCCTGAACTGGAGAGACGAGGGGGTCGATGTCGTCGTCTCGCTGCTGGAACCGTCGGAAGTGCCGAACCTGATCGAGGCGGAAAAGGCCCTTTGCGAGGAATTCGGCATCGAGTTCTTCTCCTTTCCGGTCCGCGACAAGACCGTGCCGGACAGGGACGGACCGTTTACCGCGGTCGCCCGTCAGTTGGCGGACAGGCTCACGGCCGGGAAATCGGTGGCGATCCATTGCCGGGCCGGTATCGGTCGATCCACCACCCTGGCGGCCTGCGTTCTGATCCTTTTGGGCGTCGATGCCGCGGCCGCGCTCGACATGATCGCCGCGGCGCGTGGATTGGAAGTGCCCGAGACGGAGGCGCAACGCCAGTGGATCCTGAGCTTTCCCGAGATGGTGCGCGGGCGGCCGGGATGATCCGGCCGCCGGTTTGCCCGCGTTTTGCAGGGCGCAAGCCGCGCCGCATCGCGGTCCGGAGCGCCGTCAGCGCAGGTCGGAGCTGGCTTTGCGGCGCTTGGCGGCGGAGCCGGGGACCAACGCGGAGACCAGATTGCGGGCGCTGGTATTGATCTGCACCAAAATTTCGGAAATCTCGCCGGGCGGAGAATCCTTTGTGAGATGCAGCCGCAGGAATCCCAGCTGTTTCAGCAACGCGGCATGGCTCTCGTGCGCCGACCTTGTCGCGGTGGAGGCCAGCGGCAGTTGATCGAATCGGAGGTGCAGAATGCGCTGGCAGAGAAAATATGCCGGGCTGTTTTCCTTGTCGCTCGTCAAGGTCAGCGAAGCCAGCGCTGACCGGATCAAGCTGCGCAATTGTTCCAGGGTGCCGACCAGTTCGTTGGACGATACCGGCGCGTGCGGGACGCCGGGTTTTGCCGTCCAGCGCAAGTCCGGCTGGGGCCGGTCCTTGGCGCCGGCTCTGGAGCGTGGGGACGAACCCAGCCGCGCGGCCTTGAGCGTTGCGCTTGCGAGGATGAGCGCCGCGAAAACCACCAGCAGTCCGGCAAGCAGTATTTGCCACTCCTTCGCCCAGTCATAGGCAAGATAAAGCTTGTCCACTATGGCATCCACGCGCTGTTGCTCCCCCGGCAAGCCGTTCGGTGACCCGCGCCCGGCTGCGGAAAAAAGCCTCTCAACTTTTCAGCGGATTGCCAAGGGCGCTTCACGGGCCGGTCCGCGCCCCGAAGGCGGCCAGCCGGGTCGGCGTCCGGATGGCAGCGGCAAGAATGTATCTACTGGAAACATACCTTAATCTGTCATCAAGCAACACGCCTTACGATGCTCCTGACCCGCGAATCAGAGGATTTTGGGGAGAAGGACGATGTCACTTGCAATCGTGCTTGGCAGCTGGGTGGCGGTTTCCGTCGCTCTTTCGCCGCTGATCGGGCGATTCCTTTCCAGTGCGGACACTGGTGATCATCGCTGCGCGCCGCGCCGGACGGCCGGCCGGTCCAAAGCGTCTCCTTGGGCCCGGCCCGGGCGTGCTGAGAGCCGATATCCGCGCCGGAATGCCGCAATCCAGCTCTATCGGCGCCCGGCCGGCTGGCCCCGCACCGGCTAGCGTCCGGAAAAACTGCTCCAGGGCCTGATTGGCTCGGCCGAGGCCGCCCGCCCGTTGGAGTTCAGAAAAGCCATTGGGCCGTCAATCGCCGGGCCAGGGGATTTGCGCTGCCCCTCCTTGCTACCTCCGGCCCATATCCGGGGCTCCGATGGCCCTGGGGGCACGCCGGCGTGTGCACCAGTAAAGAGGCGCCGGGGCACCTGGATCGCACCCCAGCCCCGGGCAAAGGCCGCAATGGCCGCAGCAGCGTCCAGCCGCCAAATTTTCCCCGGTTCGCGTCGTCTTCCGCCGCCGCGGGCTGACCGGTCCGCCCCTTTTTTTCGGCCATGGCCGGCAGGGCCGCCAAGGCGGGCGCAAAGCTCTGACAATTTATGGTTAACGACACCGGCGGACCAAATTCGCGGCCATTTTGTTCCCTTCCGAGGTCGCGGAAACCTTCCGACAGGGGTGTAGCAATTCGGGTCTATTTTACCTCGCATACGCAACAAATATGTCCGATACTGAACCAGTCACGCGGGGTTGGCGTTTAGACATAATGGGCAATTCATGGACGCGGGGGGAAGCAGCCCACGGCATGAGGTTTGCGTCAGGCGGGTGACGACCGTGGGGATTTGGTAATGAGTTTGGACCGTGTGTCCCAAAACGATACGCAGATAAGCGCCTCCACGCCGCATCTGGCCAAGGCCGATGCTTTCGTCCGCCGCAGCGCTTCAAACGATTCTCTGTCGATTCGGGCACCGCGCAGTCGCGCCCTGCCGGCGACAGGGACGCTTGCCGCCCAGCGGCGCTACCCCCGCTACGTCCCCGCCGCGAATCTCTCGCAGGCCCTGATGGATCTCGTCCTTATCGGTGGATCGCAGATGGTCGTGCTTTCGCTCATCTACAGCCGGCTTGCCCTGGTCGGCCTGGTTCAGGCGGCGGCGGTGATTGGCCTTTCCATCGTCACGTCGATGATCTTGCTTTATGCCACCGGCTGTTATCGCCGCGATGCGATCTTGAACCGCACGACAGCGCTTTCGCGCGTGCCGACCGCGCTCGCCATTTCCGGGGCCGTGCTTTTTGTCGTCCTGCACTATGGATTCCCCGTATTGTTTCCGGCGGCGCGGGTGTTCTGGAGCATCAGCCGCTGCGTGACGATCGTGCTTGTCGGCACCGGCGTTTCGCTGGGCGCGGCCATCATCAGCCGCAATGTCGTGCGTGTGCTGCTTCACAACGACTTCTTCCGCCGCCGCATACTTGTTGTCGGCACCGGGCAGCGGGCGCGCCATATCGAGGACATCAGCCATGCGCATGGCAGCCTGCAGGAAATTCATTTCGCCAGCGAGGATATCCTGACGCCGTCCAACCAGGCTCCTGCGAACGGGGCCGACGCCGCTGTTCCGACCGTCGGTGAATTGACGGATCGCCTCAGCATCGACGAAATCGTCGTCGCGGTGGATGACCGCAGCCGTGTCGCCCTGGACAGCCTGCTGTCGTGCAAGGCCCGCGGCGTGCCGGTCACGGAGTTCAACTCCTTCGTCGAGCGCCAGACCGGCCGTGTCGAGCTGGCCTGGCTGGAGCTGCCCTGGCTCATTCACACGCCGGGATTCCAGTTCCGCCTGATTGACGATGCCTTGAAGCGGCTCATGGATATCGTGCTGAGCCTGGCCGCGCTTGTCGTAAGCCTGCCCGTTCTGGTGGTGGCCATGATCGCGATCCGCCTCGACTCTCCCGGTTCGGTGATTTACCGCCAGCAGCGTGTCACGCGCGGTGGGCGCGTGTTCTGGCTCTACAAGCTGCGCAGCATGCGTATGGATGCGGAGCAGAATGGCGCCAAATGGGCCGACCAGAACGATCCGCGAATCACCAAGGTGGGCAATTTCCTGCGCCGCAGCCGCCTGGACGAGATTCCGCAGCTTGTGAACATCCTTATCGGCGACATGTCCATCGTCGGGCCGCGCCCGGAGCGTCCCTGCTTCGTCGAGGATCTGTCGCGCCAGTTGCGGCTTTACGATTTGCGTCACACCGTGCGGGCCGGATTGACCGGCTGGGCCCAGATCAATTACCACTATGGCGCGTCGATCGAAGACTCTGCAGCGCAAGCTCGAATACGACCTCTTCTACATCAAGAACTTCAGCCTGCTGCGCGATCTGGGGATCATGCTGCAGACCCTGCGCGTCGTCCTGTGGCCCGAGGGCGTGCGCTGAAGGGCGCCCCTGGCCGCAGGGTTGCACTCTCCACCATCCGGCGGCATATCTAACCGGCAGCGCCTGCGAAGCGGCGGTGGCAACCAAGTATGGGCGCGGGTGCTTTGAAGATCCTCTATCATCACCGGACGCGCTCCCGCGACGGCCAATCCGTTCATATCGACGAGATGATCGCCGCTCTCGAGCGGGAGGGCGTCGCGGTGCGGATCGTGGAGCCGCAGCGGGTGGACGCGCTCAAGCCCGCGCGCCAGAAACAGATCCTGCCGAAGCCGGTCTATGAACTGCTGGAGTTCTGCTACAGCGCAATCGAATTCTTCAAGCTCGCCGCGGCGATCCTGCGCGAGCGGCCTGACGCGATCTATGAACGCGCGAATATCTACATGCTGTCCGGCGTCTGGGCGGCGCGCCTGTTTTGCCTGCCTTTGCTGCTGGAAGTGAACGCGCCATTGGCGCAGGAGCGGGGCAGGTTCGGCGGCCTGGCGATGCCCGGTTTTGCGCGCTGGACGGAGGCGGCGGCGTGGCGGCGCGCGACCTATGTGCTTCCCGTTACCGCCGTGCTGGCGGCCGACATTCAGAAAGCCGGGGTTCCTGCAACCCGCATTGTCGTGACGTCGAATGGCGTCAATACCGAGACGTTCCGGCTTGTCGGCGCCGCCGCGCGTCCCGCTCTGCCCGCCGCTTTTCAATCGGGACCGGTGCTGGGCTTTGTCGGCTATGTGCGGGCCTGGCATGGCCTTCCGCAGGTCGTGGACCTCCTGGCCCAGGACGGCGCCCTCGGTTCTGCCAGCCTGCTGGTCGTTGGCGATGGCCCGGCACGCGGCGATCTGGAAAGCCAGGCCGGGCGGCTTGGCGTCGCGGATCGGGTTTTGATTACCGGCGTGGTCGGGCGGGACGGGCTGGCCGGGTATATCAGCACCTTCGACATCGCCCTTCAGCCGGAAGTCACGGCTTACGCCAGTCCGCTCAAGCTATTTGAGTATATGGCGCTGGGACGCGCCATCATCGCGCCGGATGCGCCCAACATACGCGAGATACTCACCCATGAGGTTGACGCCCTGTTGTTTGAACCCGACAATCCAAGTTCGCTGGCAAGCGCGATTTGCAGGCTGGTCGCGGACGATGCCCTGCGGGCGCGGCTCGGAGCCGCGGCGGCGGAAAAAATACGCAGGGAGGATATTTCATGGTCACGCAACGCCCGCCGTGTGATCGCGACGGTTCGGGGCATGTGAACAGCGCCCTGTGCGCCACCAGACTTTCATAAGCGACCGAGTTATCGTCAGACGCGCAGAGCGCAACCGCAATGCCGAATCAGCCCAAGCACCTGCTTCATGTCTTTCCCAGTTTTGCCGTGGGGGGATCGCAGATGCGTTTCGCGCAGCTTGCAAGACTGCATGGACCGCGCTACCGCCATACCGTCGTGGCGCTCGATCAGAATTACGGCATGGCGGAGCGCCTGGCCGGGCTTGCGATCACCTATCACAAATTGCGGTTCGACAAGCGCAAGGCACTGGCGAGCTGGCGCCTTTTTCGCGACACGCTGCGCGCCGTCCGCCCCGATGTCCTTCTGACCTACAATTGGGGGGCGATGGAATGGGCCCTGATCAACCGGTTCGGCGCCGCCATACGGCACGTGCATGTCGAGGATGGATTTGGGCCGGAAGAGGCGGATGCCCAACTGGCGCGCCGCGTCTGGGCGCGGCGGCTGGCGCTGACGGGCCGCAACACCACCGTTGTGCTGCCGTCCCGCAATCTGGAGCGGATCGCGCTTGGCCTCTGGTCGCTTCCCGAAGGCCGCGTGCGATTCATTCCCAATGGCGTGGATTGCGCGCGCTTCGCGGTGGCTTCGCGCGAGGACCGGGACGGGGCAGGGCGAACCGTTATCGGCACGGTCGCGAGCCTTCGCCGGGAAAAGAACATCGCCCGCTTGATAAATGCATTTGCGAAGATCGCCGCCCGGCAGGACCCCGGCGCGCTCGAACTGGTCATCGTGGGAGATGGCCCGGAACGCCAGGCTCTCGAGCAGCTGGCAAGTCAATCGGATCCGGCCGGCCGGATCCGGTTCGTTGGTCAGACCATGCAGCCCGAAACTTGGCTGGCGCAGATGGATATCTTCGCGCTTTCCTCGGATACCGAACAGATGCCGCTGAGCGTGCTGGAAGCCATGGCGGCGGGTCTTCCGGTCGTGGCCAGCGCCGTGGGCGACGTGGCGCAGATGGTCTGCGCGGAAAATCGCAGCTATGTCGTGCCGGCCCGCGACGCGGCGTTCGAAGGCGCGCTTGCGCGGATGATCGGCGACGGGGCGGCCCGGCGCGCGCTCGGCCGCGCCAATGAACACAAGGCGCGGGAAGATTTTGATGAAGGCGTCATGGCGGCGCGCTATGCCGAAATTATCGGCTGACGCCGGCCCGATTCAGCACCGACCGGAATAGCGCGACCTGGCCGTCGCTGGTTGCCTGCCAGTCGAATTGCTCGGCATAGCGGCGGGTGGCGGACCTGTCCGGCAGGGACTGGCGCAATCGCGCGATGCCGGCCACGATGCTTTTCGCGTCCCGGTTTTCCAGCAGCAGGCCCGCTTCCGGACGGGCAATCACCTCGGGTGTGCCCCATACGGCCGAACCCAGGACCGGTGTGCCGCAGGCCATCGATTCCAGCAGGACATTGGCCCACCCCTCGCGGCTCGAGGCCAGCACGGACGCATCGGCGCAATTATAGACGTCGCACAGGGCGTCGTGGTCCAGGCTGCCCAGGAAGCGCACGCGATCCTGGAGCCCCAGGCGGTCGCGCAGATCTTCCAGTTTGCGGCGATCGGGCCCGGAGCCGACAATTAACAGGGTCGCATCCGGAACCTGCTGCAGGGCCTCGATGACCAGATGCTGGCCCTTGCGTTCAATCAGCAGCCCGACGCAGGCCAGGACAAAGCCGCCCAGGCCGAATTTCGCGCGCAGCGCATTGCGGTCCCTCATCTGGAACGTCTGCAGGTCGACGCCGTTGCGCAGGACCGTGACTTTCGCCGCCGGCACGCCCAGCTCCACGAGGCGGTCCTTCAATGCCTGGCAGACGGTAACCAGGGCCGCGGCGCTCTGCGCCGCTTCCAGGATGAGCCTGCGGGGACGCCGGTAATGGGGGATCAGGTTGATGTCCGTGCCGCGGGCTGTAATGACCACGGGAAGATTGAATTCGCGCCCCAGCCAGGCCGCGGCGACACCATCGGGGTAGAAATAGTGGGCGTCGATAAGGTCTATCCGCAATCCCGACTCCAGCAGCCGCGCCAGCCGGCGGCGCATGGCATGGTAGAGCGTATGGGGCGTGAGGTTCATGCCGATCTTGGGAACGACCACATAGCGGGGATGGTCCACCTGCAAACCGTTGCGCCATTCGAAATCGGGGATATTCCGCAATTTTTGCAGTTCCGGACCCGGCAGTCCGGGCGGCGCCCAGGGCACGGGCGCAAGAACCCGGGCGCTTACCGGGCCGCCCGACAACAGGCGGCGCAGGCGGGTTTCGACGAAGATACCGTGAGAAGGCTGGAGGGAATTGGGAAACAAGGTCGTCGTGGTCAGGATGGAGATCTTCGCGGATGTATCCTGCATCGTGGGGAGTCCGGTTCGGGAGGGCCAGTCTGGAAATTCTGTCCGGCCAGTCACCGATTGCCGCAGCCTGCTTTTTGGGGCCGGTGAACTGACCGCAATATATGGGCACCCAGAGTTAACAAATTCTTCGCCGGGACCAAAGCGCGGCCACGCCCCGTGTACCGTCCCGGCCCGCTCCTGTACAGCGCCGCGGCCGGCTGGAAAGGCGTTGCTTTATGTTCGCCTTGGGTTCCGTCAAGCTCCAGCCCGCGAATCGGGAGTGCTGAAGGCCGGACATGCCAGCAACGCGCGCCTTTGGCGGTACACTGACGGAATTCGCACTGCGCTACGGATTGATGACGATCGTGGCCGCCGCGATCGTCTATGGCTCGCTGTATCCCTTCGCGTTCCATGATTCCGGATCGCTGGGGGCGGATATCCTTCAATTCGCCGAGACCTGGAAGCGGCCCCCGCGGAGCCGCGGCGACACGCTGGCAAATCTGCTTCTCTATATGCCGCTCGGTCTCACGGTCATGCTGGCCTTAAGCCGGGCAGGGTCCAGGACCCTGGCGGCGGTCCTGGCACTTTGCGTCGGCGCGCTTCTCTCGGTCACAATGGAACTCGCGCAGTTCTACGATGCCGGCCGCGTCAGCACGCTTTCAGACGCCTATCTGAATATCGCCGGCACGGCGGCGGGGATTGTCCTGGCATGGACAGGCCGCGTGCCCCGGGTGAAGGCGTCCTGGCCATCGGGCGGCGCGGCCGCCTTCGCGCGCTTCCTGCTGCTCGCATGGTTGGGGTGGCGGCTCTACCCCTACGCGCCCACCATCGATCTGCACAAATACTGGCACAGCGTGAAGCCGCTGTTCTCCCGGTCCTCGATCGCGCCCTACGACATTTTCCGCTACGCGACGCTTTGGCTGAGCCTGGCCTTTCTTCTGCAGGTCGGCCTGCGGCCCAAGCATCTGACGCGCTTTGTGTTGGCGGCGATGGTCTGCTTTTTTACGGCAAAGATAGTGATTATAGGCCAGCATATCTTCCCGCCGGACATTTTGGGCGCGATTTTATCGCTTTTCCTGGCCAGTCTCGTTTTGCGGCGATTTGGTGCCATCGGCATTCCCCTCCTTGCCGCTCTTATGATGATGATCCTGGTGCTGTCGCGGGTGCTGCCCTGGCAATTGGCGGGCACGCAAAAGGCGTTTCAGTGGATTCCGTTTTTCAGTTTCCTGCACGGCTCCCTGCAGATCGACGTCATTTCCTTTGCCGAAAAAGTCTATCTTTATGGCGCGGTGCTGTTGCTGCTGGTCACGGCGGGCGTGCGGCTGAGGATTGCGATAATACTGGAGTGCGCCGTCCTGCTTGCAACAAGTGTGCTGCAGATATTCCTGGTTCGGCGGTCGGCGGAAGTCACCGACGCGCTTCTGGCGTTGGCGCTGGGCCTGATCTACGCGCTGTTGTCTCGCCAGTCGCCGGAAAAACCCGCCAGGGCGCCTCGCGCCTGAACGCGGCCTCAGAGCGTCTCGCCGCCCGCCAGTGCGGCGGGCTGCGCGCGCCTGGCCTGCAGGGCGGCATTTTCCGCCTCCATGAATTCCTCAAACATCCAGATCAGCCAGAGCGCGCGGCTGTTGTCGAGCCGTCCGTTTTGATGGTCCGCGATCAAGCGGTGGATGGCGGCGGGATCGAGATATTGCGCCGAGGCGAGCCCGCTCTTGGAACCGAGCTTGCGGTCGAGGTGCTGTCCCATCGCGCCCCGGAACCAGCGTGCCAGGGGCACCGAAAAGCCCTGCTTGGGGCGATGCAGCACATTGTTCGGAACCAGGCGCGCAAAGGCGCGCTTCAGCAATATCTTGCCCTCGCTGCCGCGGCGGTTCACGGCGGACGGCAGCCCAAGGGCCCAGTCGACGAAGGTGTGGTCGAGCATGGGGACCCGGACTTCCAGGCTGTTCGCCATGGCGGTGCGGTCGACCTTGGTCAGGATATCGCTGGGAAGCCACGATTTCAGGTCGATATATTGCGCCATGGTGACCGGATCGTCCGTCGGCGCGGCGCTTGCGTGCCGGGCTATCACCTCCACCGCATGATAGCCGCCCAGGGACTTGGTCAGGCCCGGCGAAAACAGCGATTTTCTGGTATCGTCCCCGACGACCGACAGATTCCAGAAGTATCCGGTTGTCGAATCGGAACTCAGTTCGCGAAACGTATGGCGGGCGCGCAGGAACCGGGGCGCGCGATCAAGCTGGGGATAAAGGCTTGCCAATGTGCCGAACAGGGGTGCGCGGATGGCGCTTGGCAGCCAGCGCCGGATGCTTTCCTCGCGTGCGTGAAAGCCGTAGCGCCTGTAGCCGGCGAACAGTTCGTCGCCGCCGTCCCCCGACAGGGCCACCGTCACCGATTTGCGCGCCAGCTGCATCAAGCGATAGCTGGGCAGGGCGGAACTGTCGCCGAAGGGCTCATCGAAGATCGCGGGGAGCGCTTCGACCAGATCCATCTCGTCGCCCTGCATGCGGGCAACCACATGCCGGGAGCCATAGTGATTGGCGACCGCCGCGGCATAGGCGGTTTCGTCAAAGGCGGCGTCATTGAACCCGATGGTGAAGGCCGTGATCGGGTCGCTGGATTGCCGGGCCATCAGCGCCATCGTGCCGCTGGAGTTGACGCCCCCGGACAGGAATGCGCCGACCGGGACATCGGCGACCAGTTGTGCCTTGACGATTTTGCCCAGCCGTTCCAGCAGGGCATCGTCGAGACTATTCAGTTCGCCGTCATCGATGGTGGCGGGTGAGGGGTCCCAATAGGTCTGCATCTGCGCCTTTTGGCCCCGGCGGACCGTGAGCGTCATGCCTGCCGGCAACTGGCGGACGGCGCTGTAGATCGTCCGGGGCTCGGCGATATAGCCGAGGGCGAAGAATTCCTCGACGGCACAGGGATCGATGGCGCGGTCCAGGCCCGGGTGAACCCGCAACCCCTTCAATTCAGAGGCAAAAATGAGCGTCTGGTCCGGCAGGATGGAATAATAGAGCGGTTTTTCGCCCAACCGGTCCCGGGCCAGAAAGAGGATCTCCTGCCGGCGGTCCCATAGCGCAAAGGCGAATTGCCCGGTCAGGTGGCTGACGCAGTCACGGCCCCATTCCAGCCAGGCTTCCAGAATGACTTCCGTGTCCGAATGTGTCGCGAAGGCGTGACCGCGCTGTTCCAGATCCCGCCGGAGCTCCCGGAAATTGAAAATCTCGCCGTTGAAGATCAGGCAGATGCTTTTGTCCGCGCTGTGCATGGGCTGATCCCCGGTGACCAGGTCGATCACCGCAAGTCTTCGGTGGCCAAGGCCCAGCCCCGGCTCAAAATGATGTCCGTCTCCGTCTGGGCCGCGATGGCGCAACGCGTCGCTCATCGCGCGTAGAAGGGCGCGATCGGGGGGGCGATGGTCTTTCAGGTCGAACCAGCCGGCGATGCCGCACACCTAGCGCATTCCTCCGGCCGTGGATGGATTGGAACTTGTGCCCTGGTGATTGGCCTGGTCGAGACGCGCGGATAGCTGATCCAGTTCCGGCAGCGAACGCGCGAGACGCCGGCGTGCGGTCTCGACCGTCCCATCGACGATGGTCGACAGGGCGAAAACGGCCTGGCCCTCACGCCCCTGCAGGGCGGCTGCGGATTGCAGGAGCTTCACCTTGAACAGGCTGGTCGTGAAATGGCCGTTGACCCAATAGGAAGACCAGATCAGACGTCTCTCGAACGGAGAGGCGATGATCCATTCGCGGAACTGGACGCGACGGCCCGAAAATTCGGCCGTAACGGCGCCGGTGTCCGACAGGGTCCAGGCCCGCTCGTGCCAGAAATGATTGATATGCGCGGTCATGGAATGGCCGGGGCGGGGTCGCGCATAATAGCCCAGGAACAGATCGACGGGCGTAACGGCGTCGTTCTCCGGAGGCAGGATCGAGGCGCGCGCCTCTGCGTCGAGCCCGGAAAAATCCGGATGCCAGGAGGTGGACACAGGCACCTGGCGCCATGTGGCGGCGTGAAACGGTTCGGCGATCGCGGTCAAATCGGGTCTGACAAAGGAATTGTCGTGCCACCATGCGATCGCGGGGCCTGCGCTGAGCAACAGCGCGGCCAGCGCGGTGACCATGGCCAGATCCTTGGAGGGGACGGGGGAGGAGGGCCGCACATCGCCGACTTCCTCGAATTCGTCCCGGAACAGATAGCCCACGGCCCCCAGGACCAGGAGTATGGCGACATTGAAGCCCCATCCATAGACGATGTGATCCGCGCCGGCGCCGAATTCGTTGTTCGTGAAGTGCGCCAGGACGATGATGCCGACGCAACGCAGGCCGTTTCCAAACAGGGGCACGGCCACGCACGCGATCAGGAACAGCGCGGTCTTGTAGATCTTTCGGAACGTCATGTAGGAAAACAGGACGCCGAGCGTCACGGTCGCAATGAGAAAACGCAATCCCGCGCAGGCTTCGGCGATCTCAAAGCGCCCGTTGGTGAGTTCGAACACCGTTCCCTCGGTGTAATGCGGGATGCCCAGGACGGTGAGGCTGACGTCGACAAAATAGGTGGCGAAGTGCTGCATCGGAACAATGAGATATTCGCCGGTGGGAACCAGGAACAGAAGATACAGCACGGGAAACCAGATCACGCGAATGACGTTGATGCCCAGCAGGGCGACAATCGCGGCCTGAAGGAGCGCGATCAGGGCATATTGCTGAACTTCGTTGATGGCCGACAATTCCCCCACCCACCATCCCAGGGCGAGCAGCGGCATGACCAGCAGCGCCTTTGGCGCGAGGCCGGGCGAAACGGCAGCGAGAATCGGGCGCTTTTCCCAGATCAGCCACATGACGATGGGCAGGATCAGAAAACAGTGCGAGTAGGTGGGAGAAACCCACCAGACCGTAACCGCGGCGGATATGGACGGTTGGAAGACCGCGGCTGCCAAACCCACAAGGGCCGCCAGGGCTGCGCCATGGCGAAGCCAGGCCCTGGCCGTGACGTGATCGGATGCTGCCGCCGTCATGGTTTGCATGGGGCGGAAAGCTCAAGGTGCCGGCCGCCGGCGGGGCGGAGCGTTGCGGGGATGCCGGAAAGCGCGGCGGGCGGCGCCTGCAGAACCTCCAAATGGCGGTCAAATTGCTTCAGCACGCCGGACCAGTCGTGATTGCGTTCCACATACTGGCGAGCGTTCCGGGCAATCGTCTCCCGCTCGGGTCCCTGCAGCGCCGCGATCACCGCGGCGGCGAAGCGTTGCGGCTCGTTCTCGATCCAAAGATGGGTTCCGGCCCGCACGCCAAGGGACCGTGTCGCATCATGGGTGGCGACCACCGGCTTTGCCATCGCCATGGCTTCCAAGACCTTGTTTTGGATGCCCCGCGCGATATGCAGGGGCGCGATCACCGCCCCGGCGAACTGGAGATAGGGGCGCACATCCGCCACTGTCCCGGTGACGGCAATGCCCGGTCCGGCGATATCGCGCAGCGCCGCGGGCGGGCCGGACCCCACGAAATGGACCCTGGCATTGGGAAGTGATTTTGCGATTTGCGGAAAGACGTCACGGGCAAACCACAGGGCGCCTTCGTAGTTGGGACGATAGTCCATGCGTCCGGTCATCACGATCGGGATTTCGGCCGGATCGAAAGGGTTTTCCAGATTAGCCGGGGAAAACCGCTCCAGATCGACGCCGTTGGTCAGTCCCGCGATCTTGGGGGCGCATGCGGGCGCGATAGCCTTGAAGGCATCGGCCTCGAAATCCGAAGCCAGCAATGTGCGGCCGAATGCGTTTGCCGCCACGCACTCCAGGGACTCGAGCTTGTCCGCTTCACGCGCATAGAGCCATCGGACCCCGCCCCGCGATTTGGCGGCATATTGCCTCCACTTGTCGGAGTCGATATCGACCATGTCGAACAGCACGCGGTTGGGGGCAACGTTTCCCTGCAGCAGATAGGGCGCCATGGCCGAGCCAAACACCACGATGTCGTCTATCGGCAGGGTGTGCAGGCAATGATCGACCCATGCCTGCAAACGCGCGCTTCCAAAACAGGCTGTTGTGAGCGGTTTGCCCGTGACAAGACCGACCAGGCTGCGCCAGGCCTTTGTGACGGGGCCGAGCGGCTCAAAATAGCAATCGCCGCCCGCCAGGGCGCGGACTTTGTCCAGATATTGCAGATCGTCGGCATCGTCGACAAAGCAGGCCAGGTGAACCGGCCCGCGCCGCGCGAGCCGGCAAAGCAGCGCGTAGGATCGGATCTTGTCGCCCTTGTTGGGGGGATAGGGCAGGCGATGGCATAGAAACAGGCTGCGGCGCGTCATTGTCTTGACGCGGAATTGGCGAAGTAGACCCGGTCTACGCTCGACCAGTCGAAATCCCTGAGAAGGCGCCGGAGCCGGCCGAAGGTGCGGTTGAGATTGAGATAGTGGCGGACGCGCGTTTTGACGGATGTTCCGGCAACCCGCGGCTGGGTGTCGTCGATCTCCCACGGGTGGAAATAGAACATGCAGGGCTGGCGGTCTTTCGCGCGAACGGCCGAAAGGCTGTGCTTGAAAAGGCTATAAGGATACAGCCGGAAATAGCCGCCGCCGCCGGCGGGCCAGTTCCGCCCAAATCGGCGAAGCGTGGTTATCGGTATTTCCACGAATGTGCTGTCCGCGAACGGATAGAAGGCGAAACGCGGTTGTTCGGGAATTCCGTAGAGATCGTGGGATATCGGAAATGTGCTTGAGCTGTATTTGTAGCCGGCCTCTTCCAGGACGCTCAGGGCCCAAAGATTTCGCCGGGTAATCGAGAAGGATGTGGCGCGATATCCGGTCACGGCGGCGCCGCCCACCTGCTCCAGCACGGCTTTTGCCTGCTTCACGTCCGCGAGAAACTGGGGGCGCGATTGATGGTCGGCCCGATAATGGGCCAGGCCATGCGAGGCCAGTTCGTGCCCGTCATCGACGATGCGCCGGACAAGTTGCGGGTAGCGTTCGGCAACCCAGCCGAGCGTAAAGAAGGTGGCCTTGGTTCCCGTATCCGAAAATAACTGCAGGATGCGGTCGACATTCTTTTCGATCCGGCACTCACGGATATCCCATTCCTCGCGCCGGATATGGGGGGAGAGGGCCTCGACCTGAAAATAATCCTCCACATCGACGGTCATGGCGTTCAGGACCGAGCCCGACAGGTTCGCAACCGGCCTCCTTCGCCAGCCGACGATTGGATCATTCTCGATTTCTTTGCTGCTCATCACGGCCCTCCCGCTGCAAGCCCCCAGGGCTACGGCGCGTCCGAATTCACCAAACCCAAGAACTGCTGGATGATCAGGCCCGCGCGGCGCGTAAAGGCTTCCTGCTTGCCCAGGCGATCCTCAATATCGTCAAGGCGGGTCACCATGGCCTGGTTGTTCGCCGCACCCTGGCCCGATCCCGGCGCCGCATCGGACGATGCCCCGTCCGCGCTGTCGGTTTCGTTGGCCAGATCCGCCGCGACGCGATTGACGTCCTCCGCCGAAAAGGCATGCAGCTCGTCCAGGTAGCCGAGGATCATGAGCCGGTTGCCGAGCGTGTTGATGCGGCGGGGAATGCCGCCGGTATGCTGATGGACAGCGCCGATCGCGCTCATCGGAAAGGAGGGGTCGCCGGTCCAGCCAACCTGCTTGAGCCGGTGCAATACATAATTTCCCGTCTCCAGGCTGTTCAGCGGCCCGAGGTGATAGGAGGCGATGACGCGCTGGCGCAACTGCTCCAGGTCGGGATTGGCTATGATTCTGCGAAATTGGGGCTGGCCGACGAGGAAGCTTTGGAACGGCGCGGCATTCTGGACTTGAAAGTTCGACAGCATTCTGAGTTCTTCCAGCGCGCTTTCCGACAGGTTCTGCGCTTCGTCGACGATCAGAAGGGCACGGCGCCCCTGGTGGTGGGTCGCGTCGAAGAATTCCTGCAGCTTCAGCAAAATGCCGCTCTTGTCCGCCGGCAGGTCACGCAACCCGAACGCCGCGGCGACCATTCGCAACAGATCGTGCCCCGACAGCAGGGTCGTCACGACATGCGCGGCGACGATCTTGCTGGGATCGATCGTCGCGATCAGGCGCTTGACCAGGGTGGTCTTGCCCGCTCCGACGTCGCCCGTGATGACGATAAAGCCTTCGCCGCGCTTCAATCCGTAGGTGAGGTGCGCCATGGCCTGCGAGTGAACGCTGCTCTCGAAGTAGAAGCGCTCGTCGGGCGTCAAGAGGAAGGGCTCGGCGCGTAGCTTATAGAAACTGGTATACATGGCGACTCGCGAGCCCTAGGTTTCGGCGGGCGCGGCCGCAGCACCGGAATTGGCGTATCCGTAGTAAGCGATATATTCGGCTTCGTTCCAGCTGGGAGCCTTGTTGAAAAGCAGGCTCACGCTCTGGCAGGACGCAACGGTTTCCAGCGACCTGCGCAATTGGTGGCGGTCCGTCTGATCGGCCGCGACGACCATGAGCAGATGGTGCACATAGCTGGCCAGGATTGCCGGTTCCGCCGAAGCCAGTACCGGCGGGGTATCCAGAACGATGACGCGATCGGGATAACGCGCGGACAATTCCCGGCACAGGTTGGACATTTTTCCGCTGGAAATCAGCTCCGGCGTATTGGCGCTCGGGCTGCCGGCAAAGATCACGGCGAGATTGGGGATATCGGCGCACCGGTGCAGGACATCGGAAACATGGGCGACCCGGCCGCTCAGCAAATCCGTCAAGCCCACCGTGGGCGGGGCCATGAACATGTTCCCCACCGACGGCCTGATGACGTCCGCATCGATCAGCAGCACTTGCAGGCCGCGTTCCGCCGCCAGGCTCAGGGCCAGGTTGATGGACGAAAAGGTCTTTCCCTCACCGGGAAGCGAACTGGTGACCATGATCAGGTTGCTGACCGCCGCGCGCGTCTGCGGATCGCGAACCTTCTGCAGAAGCTTGCGCTTGATTCCGCGAAATTCGTTGGAAATGGCGGAGGTCATATTGTCCGGCGTGATGCACCCATTTTGGCGCAGCGCGCGGAAGTCGAGGCGGACCGTCTTTACCGAGGCCGGATTCGCATTGGGACGCGCCGGACTGGACGCTTTTGGCGCTTGCGGAATTGGCACGCGGGCGCCGACGTCCGGGCCGACGGCGGAAACGCCGTCCTGGCGATGGGCGGGGGCTTGCGCCACGATCGGATCGCGCATCGCGCCGTTCGGGGAACCGAAGCCCTGGGGCGCCTGGTCGCTTTGCGGCAATTCGCGTTCCATGGCCCGCCCAATGAGATTTGCACCGGCAGGCTGGGAAGGCGGCATCGCGGCGCCTTCCTTTTCGAGGCGCTGGGCCATGCGCTCTATCAGGTTCAACGGAGGTGCGGGTTTGTCGGTCACAGCATACCCCGCAGCGTCAGGCGAAATGATGAATCAAGCGCAATCAGCACGACGAAATACCCACATAGCAAGAGTCCCGCGCAGGCCGCCAGCGCGGTATAGGCGCGCCGGGCATCCAAAGCATCGTCCGCCCGGGCCAAACGCCCGACGACGCCAATGATGGGATAGTCGAATTCGTCCGCCAGTTGTTCCTTGGCAAAGAAACGACCTGCATTCATGCTGAGCCCGATCGCCGTTGCGATGCCGGCAAGCAATCCGACAAGAATCACGATGGAATTCAGAAGCGGGCGGTTCGGCGAAACGGGGAAGGGCGCCTTCTTGGGGGGCTCGACAATGCGGACATTGATGGAAGACTGTTCGTCATTGACCGACTGCGACAGCTTGGCGCTTTCACGGCGTTGCAGCAGGTCCTGATAGGTCTTGTGAACGAGGTCATAATCGCGGTCCAGATTGGCGAACTGCGCATTGATCGCGATGGCCTCCGAGCCCATCTTCATCGCCCTGTCCATGGTGGCTTGCGCCTCATAAAGGCGTTGCGACTGGAGCGCGACGTCGGTCATTGCATCCGAAAGCTTGCTCTGGGTCTGCACATAGATCGGATTGGGGATCGATTGGTCGCCGGACCCCTGGGAGCCCGTTGGCGGGGTGGCGGCAAGCTCGCTCTGCAGCTGGGCGACCTCGCGCTTGACCGCCTTCACGTCGGGGTAATCGTCCGTATATTTCGACTTCAGGTCGAGCAAAGTCTGCTTGGCTTCGGCCAGACGCTGGAACAGGCTGCCGCCGCGTCCCGTTGCGGGGGAATTGCCGGTACTCGTGCTGAGAATGATCGGGCCGGGGCCGTCGATGTAAATGATCTTCGGAACGCTGGCGAGTTGCGCGCGCAGGCTTGAAAGGCGGGCCTGGGCGCCGGTCAGCTGTTGCCGGGCGGCCTCTACCTGGGTGCGTGCCTGGTCGGGCGTTATGGTGTTCGACAATACGTCCAGATGCTGTTGCCGAAAGGTGGTCCGCCGCTGTTCCGCCTGCCGGACCAATGTCTCATATTCGTTGACCTTGGTGTCCAGGAAGGATTGGGCGCCCTCCAGATCGTGACGCTTGTTGCCGATATTGGAGTCCACGAAAATCGAGAGGAGCGTTTGCGACACATTCAGTCCCTTGTCGGGATTGCGGTCGGTGTAGGAAAGCTCAAAGAGGTTTTTGGTGTTGAGCGGCTTGATGGCAATATTGTCTTGCAGATTTTCGACAAGCTTGGCCATTTCGGCGCTCGACAGGCTGGCCGCGCTGGGATTGGTGAGATGCACCACCTGCTCAAGATTGGGGCGCGTCAGGAGCGTGTTGAGCATCACCGACACCTGTTGCTGGGGATCGGTCGTAACGGTCAGGCCCTTGAGCAACGGGGCCATCATCGTGTCCGTATCGACGTAAATCATTGCAACGGCTTGGAATTGGTTGGGGACCAGCGCGATCCCCAGCCACCCCAGCAGGCAGACGGCCCAGGTGACGCCCATGGCGATCCAGCGATAGTGCCACGTCCCAGTGAGGTAGGTCCGGAGACGAATTTTCCAAGGTTGCATAGTGACTTAGCCCGATATGGCGATCGGCATCGCAACCCGCTGCGATGCCCAAACTGGGGCGATTTTGCCCTGTAAGCTAGGTGTATACTAGACCTGTTAAACAAGTATTTCGGCCCTTCAGGATTTTTGGTCCCGGGTCAACTATATGATTTATAACATTTTTCCGCCATTGCGCGGGGCGTGCTCCGCATGCGGAACAGTCCCGGGTAAACCACTATCTGCGGATCAAAGTGCTGCATGTTTGGGCAATGTGCCCATGCCCGATGCGGGCCATACCGCCCCGGCTAGCCGAAATATCGCTGTCCGATCGGATCCAGGCAGGCAATCTTGCGCACCGTTTCGACCTGCTGCTTGTCCATTTCCGACTTCCATTTGTTGGCGGCCCGAACCGGATCGCGGGCAAGCGAATAATAGGCGCCATCGCCGACGGACGAAGATTTCAGAAACCGCGAGACGGCGTCTGACCAGCCCAGGCCCAGCTTCGAAAACAGCACCTGCAACTCGTGCTCGGGATTGGCGGCCAGATCCTCATATCTCATGACAACACCGCCTGCCTGTGAAATAGCCGCATGCGCCTCGCAGTTTGCCACCAGCCATCCCCATGCAAGCCGTTCCACAATGTCGCTGGAATCGGTTATGGCGGCTTTCGCGTTCAATCGGACGGCCGAACGGGTTTCGAGCAACAGTCCCATGGGACGCGGTGGCGGCATGACGCCCATGCGGTTGCCCCGCATATAGGAATGCGCATAGGCGCATGGATTGCGCAGCAACAGAACCGGTGAAATTCTGGCCGCGGATTTCAGGAATGCTTCGGCCCTGCCCAAGGCACTGACCGATTTGATAACGATGGTGGGTGTGGCACCGTTCCCGGCCAAATCGGGAATTTCCATCGGTTCGGACAGGGCGGTGCAGCCCGCTTTTTCCAATCCCTTCCCCAGATAGATAAGGCCGGTTCGGAGGCTTCTTGCGAATTCGTTTCTGTAGTCTTTGCGAAAGAAAGGGCGCGTGCCGACTGTACGAAGATTTCGGTTATGCGACAGGCGAGACAAATACTGCGTTGCCTGCTCTTCCCACCCCAGCGCCTCCCGATCGAACCAATGGGGCAGCAGGTCGCTGCCGCGGTCAACGATGTCGGGCTCATGCAGGTACATCGTGCCGGGATGGCTGTCGAAGGCCTTGGCGAGCCAAGTCGACCCGCTTCGGGGTGAACTGAAGATAAAGATCATGTCTCGATCAAATTTCCTTGCGCTTTAGAATGCCAACCGAATTCCTGATCGCACATTGCCCTATACCCAGCCGCGTCTGTCCCAGATTAGGTCGCATGCAGTGCCGGGGCTCTCCATTTTCCATTTTTTATCACGGCCACCGGAGGTGACGGATCAATCGCAGACGTCCTGCGGCTCACCTTAAATTCTCTGATCATTTGGTCCAGAGTCAGCGCGATCCCGATAAAGAGAAATACGAAATCGTAATAGGCCATGCTGAGTGCGCGCACCCGCAACAAAAAACGCCAGAAATGACACTTGTATCATGGTTGCCAGTTCGGCAACCCAGGCCATGGACGGTATCGGCTCTGGCGGATTTTCGGACACGCCGAAGCAAGGCCAGCGTAGACAATAAGAGTGTAAAATAAAGCCCAAAACCAAAAATCCGTGGTCACCGAGAACTTCGAAATAAATACTGTGGGCCGCATGGCCGCCTGTTTCGCCTGTTTGTGGATCTGCGTAAATGGATTGGCCGAAGCTATAGTAGCGATATGTGCTCGGATCCTGGCTGGCGTTAAATCCACCACCCGTGAGCGGCCTATGCACGGCGATGTTCCAATTGACCTTCCAGGCATCCCAGCGTGTCAAGAATGTGGTTTGGCTGCTTGCATCCTTCAGTGTTCCCATTCGTTGATACCAGCTCGGCGGCATGATATAGAGCGCGGGCATAATGACCAGGATGGTACCGATGGCCAACGGAAGTCGGCGCGGCGATTTCCACCAAAGATAACCCGCCATGACTCCCAACCCGATAAAGCCGCCTCTGGAAAACGTGCCCAAGATTCCAAAGGCCGTCGTAACCATGGCGAGCAGAAGCCCGAGGCGCATTGACATGATTATTCGCCTGCAAGCGCAGATAGTTCATCAGGGGAAGTGTCATGCAAAGCGCCAGGGCAAGATAATTATTGTCGCCAAGCGAGGAATTCGTTAATCCCCTGAACATGCCCTCCGTGGCCCGTAAAGAGCGTAAATAGCCCCCCTTTGACTCCGAAATATCCTAATGAAAGTACCGTGATCCAAATCAGCGCATGAATGCGGCGAGGAGTGGTCATCAGGATTGGGATCAACGCTCCCAGCAACATGACTTTCACAACTCTGTTCCAAAGCTCCCATGACAATGAGGGCGTGATGGCGAAGATCGTTGATGTAGTTATCGCTACAAGGAAAATGGCCCAAAGGCCCGTGATAAAATTCAGGGGAATTTTCTTTTTATCGGAAGTGAGTAAAACCATTGCCAGAGTTGCGACAGCCAAAATCGCATTGAGCGGTAAGCTGCTCAAGATGCCCCATATTAGTTTCTGAGGCTGCATCAAGGTGATCCAAGTCCATCCCAATATGCCGGCGGATGGTGTACGAAATGTCTGAATTAGGATTGCAAAGGAGAAAGGGGGCGAGGAAAAGATCGCGCATGGTCGCCTCCCGTTAACGCTTCGTCTTGAATTTTGGCGAGGCGGGCTTCGGTTCCCGGTTGCCACGGGCGCTGGCCAAATAGGCGAGCCAGTTTTGTCGGTTCGGGCTTCGCGCTTCCCCAATAAATTATGAGAATCGCCAGAACACATCCAATAGCGAAATAGGCGGAGTTCATTTAGTATTTCTTTCCCCGAATGCTGTATTACAGGTTTCTGAAATCGCCCAAATTTGGACAAGACTGGGAGCCGGAAAACGCAGGATTCTCTCTTTACCTCAAAACCATAACAAACCATCTGGGAATATCCCTACGAGTTATGCCCAATCCGCCCGCCACTGACCGGTGCATTATGGAAGCAAATATAACAACGACTGATTTACAGCGTTTGGCGGTCCTGAAATATGGACCGGCCAATTCGCGCGGCTGGACCCCTAAGCTACGGGAAATATTCGGATATTTCACCCCTGATGACTGGTATGAAACGCTTTTAGACGGCTTGGTCACCCCTTCGACCCGCTGGCTGGAGGTCGGATGCGGCCGCAGGCTTTTCCCGTCCAATCCTTCCTTGGCCACGACATTGTCATCTCGGTGCGCCCGGCTTGTTGGGATGATGAAAGCGAAAATATCGCGGAAAATCCCTATATCCATGCGTATCAACAGGTGTTTCCGGAGAATTTCCAGACTGATGAAGTGTTCGACCTGATAACCCTTCGCATGGTGGCAGAGCATGTCCGCGATCCGGACAAGCTCGTCTCTGCCCTTCCAAGTTGCTCGCGCCCGAAGGCAGGATTGTCATCTACACGGTGCATCGCTGGTCACCGATTTCCGTTGTGGCGTCGCTAACGCCGATGGCTGTACATCACGCCGTTAAGAGAATTATCTGGGAGGCGCAACAACGCGATACTTTTCCGGTGGAATATCGCATGAATACGCGCAGGGCGCTTTCGGCGATCTTTGCCAAATTCGGATTTGTGGAAAAGAGCTACCGGCTGTATGGGCGACTGCCGGACGCTTCAGAAGTGGAAAATCACCTGTTTCATCGAATTGCTGCTGTGGAAAATGCTTCAGGCAGTTGGATTGAATTATCCCGAACTTTGCATCTTGGCAACCTATGGCTGGGCACCGGAGCGATCAAATGAATCTAATGGCGGCAAGACAGCCTGACCGGTGGTACCCGTGAGTACGATGGCCGGCAAGAGATGCCTTCTGATCACCAACATTTTTCCGCCCGCAGTTGGGGGATCGTCCCAAGTCTATGCGGCAATCGCCGCATTTGCGCAAGGCGAAATCGTGGTATTGACCTCTTCCCACGATCACGAAACCGGTCTCGCGCGCCGTGATTGGGCAGAGGCCGACCGTCGGGCGGATTATCTGGTTCATCGGCTGAAATGTATTCGGCCTTTTCTGCGGTCGGCTATCCAGGATCGGCGCTTTTTTATCGTCTTCATGAAGCGATAACTGCGGCGAAACTGGCCGCCGCTGTCGTGTTTCTTGCCCTTCGCTATCGCGTTCGGGCGATTTGCATAGCTGATGACGAGACGGTGGGTTGGCTTGCCCTGTTATCAAAATACCTCCTTGTTCGTCGCACGCTGATTTACTGCCACGGTGACGATTTGCTGTGCGGAAAGAACGCCGCGCTACGGCGCCGGTGCTGGTTCCGTGTGGCCGATGCCATTGTGGCGGCCAACCGCTATTCGATGGATTTGCTGACTACAGGCTTTTGGTGTTTCTCGAGGATAAAATTGTCCTCGTCCCCAATGGGGTTGATCTGACCGCCTTTCGTCCATCCTCGCCGTCTGAATCCTTAGTCTGCAAATACGGACTGGCGGGTCGCAAGGTTTTACTGACGGTTACGCGACTGGTGCCCCGAAAGGGAGTTGACAAGGTGATCGAGGCCCTGCCGGGCGTGGCCAAGAAATTTCCCGGAGGTGCTTTATCTAATCGTGGGAGAGGGTCCGCAGCGAGAGGCGCTTGAGCGGGCCGCTCAAAATTTAGGGATAGCCGACTTGGTGAAATTCGCTGGCGCCGTCGACCATGCAAGCGTTGTTGATTATTATAATTCCTGCGACATCGTTCTTCTGCCAAACCGCGAGGAGGGCGGCGAGGCTGATGGCCTGCCCCTAGTTTTTTTGGAAGCCAATGCCTGCGCAAAGCCGGTCATCGGCGGGCGAGCAGGCGGGACGACGGAGATCGTTCGCGACGGTGAAAACGGGCTAATTGTCGACGGTCTCGACGCAGCCGAGATAGCGAAGGCGATTTGCGGATTGTTGGAGGACGGGGACCGCAGACGCGCCATGGGTCAGAGGGGCTTGCAGATGGCACGAGGCTGGGGGTGGGAAACACGTGTGCAAAAGTTTTTGGAAGTGTGTCGCAGATAAAGCTGGCCATCAAAGGTTACAGTCCTCGTGGACCAGTAAGTTGTTTCAGCCGACGGACATCAAGCTTTCGCTTGTCATTATCTGCCAGTTCGTAAAGTATCACAGAGGTTGTGGCGGTAACCTTTCGGTAGATGACGTTCCATCTTTCCGGCTGAAGTTTCCGGACATCATCAATCTGGGCGATATGCGCCCACTCTACTCCAGCCCATTCGCGTCTTACCAGTATTAGCGGAATGGCATATTGATCCACGGCGTTCAGCGCGTCGCGAGGGTTTTTGAACCGTGCTTGATACTCTTGCGAATTATATCCGCCTGCCCCAAGGAGGCGGGAGCCACGTACTGCGAACATGCTTGGGCGGGCCCTATCGCTCATTGCAATCTCCGCAACCGCAGCTCCTTCCGCGCCGCCATCGGCCACAATGAGAACGGAAGGATTGTAAGGTATGCGATGCAGCCAGATCTGCGCCACCGCTTCCTTGAGATCGAATTGTCGCTTGGCCGGTACGTTCGCAATCCAAGGCATGGCCAGGAGCGTCACGAGGCCCGCCATGAGTAGCCTGATTTTCTGGGCGTGACGCGATTTGATGAATGCCGAGCGCGGCGAGCATCAGTAGCGGAGGTAAGGCTGGTTCCAGATATCGATCCTGGATGGCAGCCGGGTACGACGCACTGAAATACTATCACTGCAATCAGCAGAGCAACGCCAACTCTTGAAAGGTCCTTGACGCGGGAATAACCGCTGCGGAATAACGGAATAAGGCCCAGCGGGGCAATACCAAGAAGAACTGGCCCATAAGCTGCCGCCAGGATTTGAAAATTTTCGGGTACCGCTACGGACGTGTATGGCCAGCCCCATCCATACCGAAAACCTTGGGATACCTGATGGTAGGTAACCAGATACCAGGGGCCGGCAGCCGCCAACACGATTACCACGGGTGCCCAAAAGGAAGCACGGCGCAATATTTCCCAATTTCTGTCCACGAGTAGAAAGATCGGCGGAACGAGGGCGAGACACCCGGCATTTCCCTTCGTCAACAAGCCCAAGGCGGCAATTACGCCAAATGCGACGGAATAACGGGAATTAAGCGTTTGCGTATAGCGCGACCAAACTATGGTGCCAGCAAAACAGATCAATGTTACGGCGCCGTCCAGCATCACCGCTGTGCTGCTCAACTGTGTAATAGGCGAGCAGACGAATGCCAAGGCTAGGAATACGGCCAGAATTTTTCCGAGTGACTTGACCGTAAAAGAATACAAAAGAACAGCTATGGCGACAGTCGTGGCGGCGGAAAACGCCATTATGGCAATTCGACTTTCGCCAAACAGAAACATCCAGATGGCTTCGACGACGTACCAGAATGGTCCCAGTGACCCATTCAGACCAGTGGATATGCACTTGCAAAGTCACGCAGAAATTGCATTGGCGATTGGAACAGCGCTGAAGCGAGATAGTCGTGAATCAGTAAGCCGGATACATAGTGCGAGCTTTCATCATATCCAAGTCTGCCGTGTATGCGCCGATGTGTATTTGCACCATAACAACGAGTATGCATGCCAAAATTACCACTAGCGCAAGATGTGCGGGCGTATCGCGTAGTGTGGATTTATCGTCGCGGAAATAGAACCCATCCACTAGGTTGCTCACACCAGTGCCCATCTGTAGGGGAAGCGCTTTCTGGCAGAAATTGCGCGAGGCAATTCGTCCTCGGCCCAATTCAGGCTTGGATCGATGTTCGGAATTTCGAGTGCTTTGCCAAAACCAATGCCCCTCGCGTGTAAGGAAAATAAAACAGCTGAGTAAGGTCCAGCCGATCAGGATCTGATACTTGCGCAAGCTTCAACCCCGCTGCGGTCAGATCCCAGGCCTCCTTCCAAGTCTGTACCCATGGCGCCTTAGGATCGTTGCGCATCACCATTCTATAGGGTGTGCATTGCGCCCGTGGCCAGCCCGTCTGCCCATTGGTGCGTGCTATGGTTGAACCGATCTTCCACTCAAACACCGGTCGCCATTGCGAATGGCCCATCAATACCATCCAGCCGAGCACAGCGGCAAGAAATTCGTCTTGCCAAGGGTATCCGTAGGTGCCGCCCACAAGACCGTCGCGGTTGTCCCCAAATCCCTGTTCCGTCGTTCGAAATATTGCCCGTGGTGGTTCAGAACTGGCGACAAATGTCCCGAGGTACCAGTTCAAATAACTGTCAAGTAGCTTTTGCCAGTGGGCCTGCGGCAACAACCACTTGGAAACATTCGCCGGAGTTATTTTCGCTGTCTGTGCCCATGTCCGCATGCTCCAGGCTTCGCCACGAATTTGGGTTGTATGGTATCGATAATTCCACGGCCGCCATAGCACGTTCCAGGTCGCAGTGAGTTGCAGCTGCTCGAGATGATAAGGGTCTCCTGTCAGTAAGAATGGGAGATACGAGAGTGACGGCTGGTGCGAAGCATCAGGCGAAATGGGGGTATTTGCTTTGCGTATGAAAGGTTGGCCCGCTTGTGGTCCGTATATGCTTGCTCGGGGATAAGTGAAGACATCGATTGGTGCGCCCGTCTTTTCATCTCGCAAATTCCACGGGACGGTTCCGGCAGCCTCTGCTTGTGCAAGCAAAGTGGCGAGTGCAAGATCACCTCCGCTGCAGAGATATTGTGCCTGCACTTCGGTTAACAATCCAATGTCACCCCGCTCTCCCGTTGACCCCATCGCGGCGGCAACACCCGCTAGCCCCATGGGTTGATAGTTTTCTGCCCTCCTTAAGGCAACCGTCACTGGATGGAGGCTATCGCTGAGCCTCGGCATCAGCCACTGCTCCATCAACGACGCAGATTTTGTTCGCACCGGGCGCGGTGTTGATTGCCACCGCCACCGCGAAAACCAGTAATGCGCGGGCACATCAATCGACGCGACAACCGTGGAACCTTTTATGATCCTGGCCTGATACTTGGGAAGATTTTTTGGCTCCTCGGTAGTCCAAAGCCGCCCCAACTCGAATACCACTTCCAGCCTATCTGAAGCTCGGTCCGGCCGGATAAATATGCTGAGTGGCAATTGCGGATGATCCACGCGTACGCAGTCTTGAACGAATTGGCCCTGAGGATCGGTATAGGGGCCCAGATCAACCCCGGTCGTGCTGTCGTAGCGGTAGGTCTGGCCCTCAAGTTCGATCTCGACCGTTGTGCCCGGCGCAATGGCGCCGAAGGCGGGGCTCGCGACCAGTCCAGTTAGTCCGGTTACCACAAATTCACGACGTCTCATTTTGGCTCCACTCTGTAGGGTCCAAAATCAGCCTAGCGCAAATCGCGTGGATGTCGAACCAAATTGTACCAAGAATGACTGCTGGAAACGGGGCATCTCACCGATCGAAGGCGTTCGTCGGAAAAATTTCGTGACGCGCTTTCCGCGACGATATGGGGGCCCCAAGGTGGCTGCGAGCCGGAAACCCGAAGCTCCATTTTGCCGTCGCGGTCTGCGTTTTGTTTGCGCTTAAAGCTTAAAATTGGTTTCCATGATTTCCAATAGCAATGGCACTATGCAAAACGCGGGCGCGGTGCTGGGTGCTAACTGACTGGCCAAGTGTCATGGTGATTGCGCAATCCCGGGAATTGCCAAATAGGCAATGCGCTTCTGCTCCCAGCGCCCGCGCGTTACCGTGTCGAGGATAAATCCGTTCGCCAGCGAAAGAAATGCCAGCAGCATTAGGCCCATGGCCAGAACGGCTGTTGGCAGGCGTGGCACAAGGCCGGTGTCCAGATAGTCCAGGATCACAGGCGTGCCGGTCACGGCAGCGAGCAGTGCGAACACTGCGAAGAAGAAGGAAAAAAACAGCATGGGACGCTCCTCCCGAACCAAGAAAAAGACCGTGAACAGAATTCGGAAGCCGTCCCGCCAAGTGTTGAGCTTGGAGACCGAGCCGACAGGGCGTTCCTTGTATCGTGTGTCCATTTCGGTCATGGGCATCATGAAGTCGAACGGCGTGAACCGTGAGCTCGGTTTCGATCCCGAACCCTTCGGCCGTGAAAGGGAAACTCTTGACATATCGGCGCGAGAAAACCCGATAGCCACTTAGCATGTCGGAGATCTCGATATTAAAAAGAAGTGCGGTCAGTCCCGTCAACAATTTGTTGCCCAGAACATGGCCGAACCGGTATGCCGCGGCATCGACATGGATGCGCTTCGCCGTCAGAAGATCGCAGCCTCTTTCTATCGTTTTGGCGATCATTTGGCTGGCGGCGCTTGCGTCATACGTGTCGTCGCCGTCCACCAGGACGTAAATTTCCGCTTCGATATCCGCAAACATGCGGCGAACGACATTGCCTTTCCCCTGGCGCATTTCCGATCGCACAATCGCGCCGGCGGCCCGGGCCCTTGCAACTGTCTGGTCTTTGGAATTGTTGTCGTAGACGTAAATTTTTGCGTTTGGCAGCGCGGCTTTAAAATCGCGAACGACCGTGACAATCGCAGCTTCTTCATTGTAGCAGGGCACCAGCACGGCGATACTGACATTGGCATGGGTGGCCTGATGGTGCGTAATTTCCGACATAGCGCTATTTCCCCATTCCCCATTTGCCGCACTTTTCGTTGCGGCTGTTAAATGCTGCTGTAATTGACGAGCCCGTTGGACGATTCTGCTTGGAAAGCTCTTTCAGTCTGGCGCGGGACGCTGTTCGGCGGTGTCTACAAGCGGCCCGGCCCACAAGGTTAGCCGGCATTCTTTGGGAACTCGTTAAATTCGAGGCGATCACTTCTCGAAGGTTCTGTGAATATGTTAACTCCCGAGACGGTAATATTAAAAGGTTGAAAGCATGAGGGAGAACCTCATTGTAACCGGAGCGCGACGGCAGGTCGTCGTGCCACAGCACTAATCGCGCATGCCCTATAGATGCCCTATAGATCGGCCCGTCACGCCCTGACAAGGCGGTCAGCCGGATCCCAATATGGTTCGCCGGCCAGTGAGGCGGGCGGGGCGCTGAAAATGTGCGACCTGACATGGATAGATTTGCTCTTGGCGGTCTTAGCGGCGGACTTGACCGTCCCGGTGGCCTTTCATTGCAAAGACAATGATACGACCGCGTTTTGTATTATGGCCGCGATAGCGATGGCGGGCGGCCGCTATCTTGAGTATCGGCATCGTTGGCGCGACCGGGAGCCGATTGCCTGGGCCGTTATCGCGCTGATGATCCTTGTCCATCTGGCGCTTTTGTCCGGCGCCGCGATCAGTCGTCAATTTCCCCCCAAGGCCAGTTTATTCTATCGATTAGTTCGCGCTGTAACAGGTCGGCCGATTTGCGGATGGAACGGCGCGGTTGGTGTCGCTGTCCAAGCCCCTGGCGGACGGACGACTGTTGATATTGCCGAGAGAAGTCCTGATCCTGTCGTAGGTCCGCAATGCGGCGGCGGAAACAAGGCGCATTCGCGAAGTCGGGATGGGCGATTTATCGCTGGGGCCTAGCAGTGCCAGTCCCGCGTGCGGCTGCCGCCCAATCCGCCATACTATCTGTCGGCCCGCGCAACGGCACATGAGATAGTTCTTGCCCCGTTCACGGTGGAGCGGGACATTGGTGAGCTGGTACCCGGTCGGGCGGGAACATTCTGGAACGCAAGCACCTGTCCGCAGACCTGTCATTTGGCGTGGTTGAGGGTGACCCTGACCGATTAACGGGCGCGAAGAAATGCGATCGAATCTTTCTCGAAGGGCACTGCAGCGCATAATGCATCGGTACTATCAGCGGACATCGGTATCGGCGGCGCGCTCGATCTCAGTTCGGAAAACGGCACGGATTATGTCCGCGATCATTGCGCGCGCGCGATAGGCAGCGGCGCACCGGATAGGTGTGGTGATCGGCGAACCGCAACGCAGTGTGCGGCGCAACCGCCGTGGCGGCTAAGATCAGTTGCCGCGCGCGGTATCCCCATGGTGAGTTGCCGTGGCTGCTGGCACAGCCTCACGCGGCATGGTTTCTAAGCCGCGATCGGCCACATCGCGCTGGTGAGCGCGGAAACCGGCAGGGTGGTGCGATAGAGCGTCTTGTCGACGAACCAGACGCACGTGACGGTCGCGGCATCGGACGTGGGATTGGTCTGCACGGACTCGATCGTCATATCCGGTCCGCCCGACTTCAAACAAACAACTTCGCCAGCCTGAAAGGAATGCATGTGTCACCTCAGCTATCGTCTGAGGCGCAGTATCACATCACAGTTATTGGGCATTCGTTAACGTCCGGGCCTGGGGCGACCCGGAATCGCGGGATTGCGGTGGCTGTCTCGGTGCGGTTTTGCGCGCGGCGGACCCTTAATGGCGGCTTAAGGATTTACGCTTGGGCGGCATCCGGGCGGCTTGCCGCATGGCCAAGGGCCGCACGGGTGCGGCTTGTCCTAGGACTTTGCCGCCGCGGCGTCCAATGCGCTCTTCAGTTGCCGTTCCCAGTCCAACGCTGTTTTCACAATGGTATCCAGCTCGTCATATTTGGGTTTCCAGCCCAAAGTCTTGGACAGTCTGGTCGTGTCCGCAACCACCATCGCCATGTCGCCGGGCCGCCGCGGCGCCAGTTCAACCGGCAAGTCCTTCCCCGATATCCGCTCGACGGCGGCGGCGACCTGGCGGACTGAAAATCCGCGGCCGTAGCCGCAGTTGATCAGAAGAGAGGAACCGCCGCCGCGCAGGTGGTTCAGGGCACATTGATGGATATCGACAAGGTCGCTGACATGAATGTAGTCGCGCACCCCGGTGCCGTCCGGCGTGTCATAGTCGGTGCCGAATATGGTCAGGTGCGGAGCCTGCCCCGTGGCGACCTGGCAGGCGCGCTTGATGAGATGGGTCGCGCGCGGGGTCGACTGCCCGGTACGCCCCTTGGGGTCCGCGCCGGCAACATTGAAATAGCGCAAGATGCCGAACTTGATGCCATGGGCGATCGCCGCATCCTGCAAGATCCATTCGGTCATCAGCTTGGAGCGGCCATAGGGACTTTCCGGCACCGTCGGGCAGTCTTCCGGAACGGGAATGATCGGGGCGGAGCCATAGACCGCGGCGGTGGAGGAAAAAATGAAGTTCGCCACCCCCTGGCGGACACAGGCCTCGATCAATGTGCGCGCGGCGGCCGTGTTGTTGGCGTAATAGTCCAGCGGCTTTTCCACCGATTCCGGCACCACCACCGATCCGGCGAAATGAATCACCGAATCGACCTTTTCTGCCTCCAATAGTCTTGAAACCAGGTCCTGGTCGGCGATGTCGCCGCGGACGAAATTAATGCCGCGGGGCAGGTTCTTTTCCACGCCGGTGCTCAAATTATCAAGAACGACGATCTTTTCGCCCGCCTGGACCAGATGATGGGCCATGTGGCTTCCGATGTACCCGGCTCCGCCGGTTATCAGTATGCTCATCGTCGCGGCGCCTCGAACTGGATTGATCTGCTTGACGTTCACACCGTGGTCAACGGTGATGATAAAATAGGGGATGCCGGATGCCGTTCAGGTCAGCACTGTCCGCGCATGGTGTCAACTGCTTGAACGAACTGCAAAAAATTATAGACAGTCCGGCCGCCCGACACTGACATAGCGAAAGCCCTCTTCGCGCATCTGGGCAGGGCGGTAGATGTTGCGCAAATCCACCATCAGCGGCGTCTTCAGCGCAGCCTTGACGCGCGCGAAGTCCAGCGCCCGGAACTGGTTCCATTCGGTGAGGATCACCACGCCATCGGCGCCGTCCAGCGCATCATAGGTGTCGGAACGATAGTCCAGCTGCAACTGCTTGGCCGCTTCCTTGTGTCCCTCCGGATCGAAGGCGCGAATGGTGGCGCCGGCTTTCTGCAGATAGGGCAGGATGACCAGGGACGGGGCGTCGCGCATGTCGTCGGTATTGGGCTTGAAGGTCAGGCCCAGCACGGCGATGGTCTTGCCCTTGACGCCGCCGAATGCCGCCTCGATCTTGCGCGCCATCGTCAGCTTGCGCGCGTCGTTGACCGCCACCACCGCTTCCACGATGCGGGTGGGGGCGCCCAGTTCCTGCGCCGTCTGCACCAGGGCCAGCGTGTCCTTGGGAAAGCAGGAACCGCCATAGCCGGGACCCGCATGCAGAAATTTGCTGCCGATGCGTCCGTCCAGTCCGATGCCGCGTGCCACGTCATTGATGTTGCCGCCGACCTTTTCGCAGATATCCGCCATCTCGTTGATGAAGGTTATCTTGGTGGCGAGAAAGGCATTGGCGGCATATTTGATCAGCTCGCTGGTCTCGCGGCTGGTGAAGACGATCGGGGTTTCGTTGAGATAGAGCGGGCGATAGACCTCGCGCATCACCTCGCGGGCGCGGTCGGTATCGCAGCCCACCACCACCCGGTCGGGGCGGCGGAAATCCTCCAGCGCCGATCCCTCGCGCAGGAATTCAGGATTGGACGCCATGTCGAACTGGGCATCGGGTCGCGCGGCCCGGATGATCTCCTCCACCTTGCGGCTGGTGCCGACCGGCACGGTAGACTTGGTGACCACCACGGTATAGCCGCTCAGGGCCTTGGCGATTTCCTCCGCGGCGGCGAAGACATAGGACAGGTCGGCATGGCCGTCGCCGCGGCGGCTGGGCGTGCCCACGGCGATGAACACCGCCTGCGCATCCGCGACCGCGGCGGCAAGATCGGTGGAAAAGGACAGCCGGCCGGCCTTGCTGTTGACCGCCACCACATCGTCCAGACCCGGCTCATAGATCGGAATGCCCCCGGCCCGCAGGGTTTCGACCTTGCCTTCATCCTTGTCGATGCAGACCACCTCATGGCCGAATTCCGACAGACAGGCGCCGGATACCAGGCCCACATACCCCGTGCCGATGATGGCGATACGCATGAAATCTCCGAAAAATGGTGCCTTTTTCTGGCCCGAACGGGTTTTAAATACAAGCGGTTTACATCCGGTTCGCGCAAATTGTCCCTTTAATGACAAAGACTTGTCACAGACCGGACCGCTGCGGCATTTTCGGGACGGCCCCGAAACCCCACCCCGGTCAGGCGGCGGAGGACCACTCCCGTCCCGGTGCATCCGTCTCGTCCGCATAGAGCGAAATGATGCGTGCGGCCGCGATCCCGCCCTTCAGCAAGTCGTCCAGGATCGGTTTTTCGCTGACATAGGAGGAGATGACGACCGGCGCCTGGAGCGGATGGGCGAACAGGGCCTGCGGGCTGATCACCGGTTTTCCCGCCAATGTCTGTCCCCATTTCTTGGAATCGCGGTCGGCGATGGCGATCACCTGCGAGCCCAGGGCGGTACGGTCCAGCAACTGGGCGGTGTGGATGCCCGCGCCATACAGGAACACCGGTTCACGTATGCGCGCCAGGCGGATGGCCGTGCCGGTCCATAGCACCTTGTCGAGCGCGGCATAGCTGTGCGCCAGCACAAGGCCGTCCAGGGGCCGGGCGGCGGGGATTTGGGCCGGTTCGGGCAGCTTGCGTGCGGCAATGGCGATTACCGGATAATGCTCGGCCGTCATGTGAATGCGGCGTTCCACGACCGCGAACCCAGCCTGGGCGAGCAGGCTCTCCAGGATCTCGGGCCGGTAGTAATGCAGGTGCTCGAAGGTGAACCAGCCCGGCGGCAGCGATTGCGGTGAGACGGCGCAAGGTACTTCCAGCACCAGATGCCCGTTTGGCGCCAGCGCGGCATGGAAGCGGGCCAGCGCCGCCGGTGGATCATAGAGATGCTCCAGCACGTGACAGGCCAGGATCAGGTCGAGATTTTCCCGGCCCGGCAATGCTGCTTCCTCACCGCCAAGATCGACGGCGATACCGAAAATCGTCTGCGCCTGGGAGACGGCGGAAGGCGCGGGGTCGCAGCCGCCCACCTGCCAGCCCCGCTTGCGAAACTGGTGCAGCATCGCGCCGGCGGCACAGCCCACTTCATAGGCGCGTCCGGGCGCGAGACCGATGTCCTCGGCCAGGGCCAGGAACCGTTCGGCATGCCGGGCCGGCGGCGCGGCACGCAAGCTCTCGTTATCGCCGAACATCTCGTAGCTCGCGAATGTCCGGTAGTGATATTCCATCAGATCCGGCGCAACCGGCGGCCATTGCTGCAGGTGGCCGCAGCCGCGGCAGACGCTGAAATCGATCCGGCAGGCATCGTCCCGGCTCAGCAGCGCCAGGGTCTGGGTTTGCACGATCTCGTGGTCTGCGCTTTTGCAAACCGCGCACTGTGGCCCGCATATGCCCATTCTATCGGGCCGCGAACGCCGCCAGCTCGCTGGCGAAGTAGGGCATCACCGCGTCCCAGTCGCCGAATTTTTTCGGCCAGAAGACGCGGCTGTTGGCGTACCAGGGATATTCGGCCGTTCCCAGCTGCGGCCAGCCGAGACCGACCGAGAGGTACCAGACCGGCGCGCCCACGCTGGCTGCGGTATGGGCCGCCGCCGTGGGCGCGGAAACGACCAGATCCAATGATAGGCAAAGCGCCGCCGTACCGTCGATATCGTCCTTGAGGTCCAGGCCTTCCACCTGGTGAATGTGCACGCCGAATTTTTCCTTGGCGCGCGCGATGTCGGGCGCGCTTTCGCCATATTGCAGGTTGACGAAGGTGATGCCGGGCGTCTGCAGGATGCTTCCCCACGCATCGATGGGCGAGAAATACTTGGCCCGCTTGCCGCTCATCATCATGGAGCGCCAGCAGATGCCGACTTTCTTGCCGGGAAGCGCCGCTAGTTTTTCCCGCAGCTCCGCCACCCGCGCCGGGTCCGGCACCAGATAGGGCTTGTGCGGGAAGTCCGCCACGGACTTGCGATAATATTGCAGCGCCGAACCCATCGGCGACCAGAAATCCGGCTTGTTCTGCTTGGACGCGAACGGCACCAGGCGCAGGGCCTTGTTGCCATTGCCGTCGATCAGGGTGCGGTCGTCATAGGTGCCGACTTCGGCCTTGGGATAGGTGCGCCGGTAGAGCGGCACCAGACGTGGATCGACGCAGATCTGCAGCTTGCCGGTCTCGCCTACCGCCGCCTGCGCGTCGGGCAGGATGTTGGAGAACATGATCTCGTCGCCCAGGCCCTGTTCGCCGACCAGCAGCAGCTTCTTGCCGTTGACGTCCTCGCCCCGCCATTTGGGCGCATCGATCATGTGGTGGAAATAGCAGCGGAACCGCTCATTGTTGCGGATCTCATATTCGCGGAAGCCTTCGTCCAGCCTGCCCAGGCCGATCAGGCAGATGCTGCGCGAATGCTGGGTCTCGATGCGCTCGGCCGGGTCGACCACCAGCTCCAGCGCCCTGTCGTAGGCGGCCAGCGCCTTGTCGAGCTCGCTGAGATGCTGATAGGCAAAACCCAGATTGTGATAGGCGCGGGCGAAGCTCGGCGCCAGCCGCGCCGCTTCTTCGTAGAAGATGATGCTTTCATCGGCGCGGCCTTCCTCGGCCAGCACGGTGGCCAGGGAATTCCACAGGATGGCTTCCTCGGGCATGCGGTAGAGGGCGGCACGCAGGGTTTCGATCGCCACCTCGGGCATGCCCATGTCGCTCTGCACGCTGCCCAGATTGTTGTAGCCCAGGGGGGATTCGGGGCAGGCGGCGATGTAGAGCTGGAACATCCTGGCCGCGCCCTCGGTCAGCTTGAGATTCCAGGCGGTGAGGCCGAGATTGATCAGCAGTTCGGGATCCTCGGGATCCAGCTGGAAGGCGCGTTCATAGGTCACCAGCGCCTTGTGCAGATGGCCCATGCGCTCCAGCGCCATGGCCAGGACGTGAAAAGCCTTGGAATTCTCGCCGTCGGCCTCGGTCGCCTTCAGCGCCCACTGGCCGGCCTTGACGATATCGCCCCTGCGCCACCACCGGATGCTGCGCTTGAGCATCACATTGGAGCGGTGGCGGGTCTTTTCGCGCACCACCTCATTGACCAGCTCTTCCAGCTTGTCGATGGCCTGGAGACGGGCATCCACCCCGGCAAGGGTATCCATTGTCGGCTGGGGCAGGGCCTTGGCCATATCGCGCTCGGCTTGAAAATCAGCCGCATCAAAGCGGTTTATCGTTAATCACTCGTGAACGAAAACATTGAAAAATGGGGCCTTCGCCGAAGCTTTGTGCTTCTGGCGCTAAAAGTACAATGCTGGGACCGCCATGAAAACCGCTCACCGCCTGGCCGACGCTCCCCTGCACCAGGGTCCGATCATCGCGACCGTGGAGGGCTATGACGTGATCGCGTGCGAGGCCTGCGGCTTTCGCCACATCGATCCCTTGTTCAGCGACGAAGAACTCAAGAAGTTCTACGACGGCGAATTCTACGAGAAGGAGCGTCCGGATTATTTCGACCGCATGGAAGCGGACAAGGAATGGTGGATGCTGCGGTACCACCATTACTTCGGATTGCTGGAAGAGCATGCGCCGGGACGGCGCATCCTGGATATCGGTTCGGGGCCCGGCTATTTCCTGGAAGCGGGCCGCGAGCGCGGCTGGCAGGTTCTGGGCTTCGAGCCGTCGCGCATCGCCGCGGATTATGCCAGGGCGCGGGGCCTGGCGGTGGTCAATGATTTCTTCTCGGCTGCCGGGGCAAGGGAACATGGATCGTTCGACGCCATATCCCTCAGCATGGTGCTGGAACATGTGCGCGATCCGATCGGGCTTATCGAAGAGGCCAGAAGCCTGCTGGTTCCCGGCGGGCTGCTGCTGCTGATCTCGCCCAACGATTTCAACCCGCTGCAGATGACCTTGTGGAAGAAGCTGGGCTTTCAGCCCTGGTGGGTGAATCCCAGGCACCATCTCAATTATTTCGACACCGGTTCAGCCGTCGATTTCCTGAAGGCGCGGCGGCTGGAAATCCTGCATCTGGAAACCAGCTATCCGCTGGAATATTTCCTGCTGTCGGGCCGCAACTATGTGGGCGATCCGGCGCTGGGCCGCGCCTGCCATAACGAGCGCAAGGCGTTCGAGAGCGCGCTGTTCCGCCACGACAAGGCGCGGATGCGGGCCCTGGCCGCCGCCTGGGCGGCGCAGGGTATCGGCCGCGAATTCATCGCCCTGGGCAGGAAGGTGACGCCGTGAAAACCGTCGGACTGGTTCAGGCGCATTACCGGGGCTGGGCCGGCGCCCGGGATTTCTCCCTGGCGCGGGTGGGCGGCAAATATGCCGTGGAGGAGGTCATCGACCGGCTTCAGGCAATGCCGCAGGTCGATGCGGTCACCATCGCCGTGCCCGACGATCCGGGCAATGAGATCTTCCGCGAAATCGCCGCGGCGCGCGGCGCGACTTGCTTTTTCGGTTCGCGCGAGAATGTGCTGGCGCGCGCGACGGCCGCGCTGGATGCGGCGGGCGCCGATATCGCCGTGCATGTGATGGGCCAGCACTGTTTCGTGGATACCGCGCTTCTGGCCGACATGCTGGAATTCATGCGCCAGAAGAAGGCCAAATTCGTCTCGCTGCCAGATGCCTTCACGCCCTATTTCGCCGGCAAGGTCTATAGCCGCGCGCTGCTGGACGAGGTGGGGGCCGTGATCGGCGCCCTGGCGGAGGACCAGGCCATCCACTTCGCCCGCTATGCCGCCTTCATCGAACAGAATCGCGCGCGGTTCGGCGCGCTGGTTTACGAGCAGGTGCCGCACTATGACCGCGACTATCTGCTCAAGATACGCGACATGGCGCGCGAAATCTTTTCCGACGACCGCATGCATGTGGATGCGTCGCAGGCCAGCAAGGTCTCCAATCCGCTGTTTGAAAGCTATGAGTTCGCCCGCAACCAGTTCGGCGCCAAGGACCGGGTCCTGGATATCGCCTGTGGCGACGGCTATGGCTGCCGCATCATGGCCGGCCATGTCGGCGCTGTCCTGGGCGTGGATATCAACGAACCGCTGATCGCCGCCAACCAGCAGAACAATGCGGTGGAAAACATCTCCTACGGCACCGGCGACTGTTTCGCCCTGTCGCTGGGCGACGGCGCCGTCACCGGCGCCACGGCGATGGAGCTGATCGAGCATCTGCCGGTGGACCGGGTCGACACTTTCGTCAAGGAAGTGCGCCGGGTGGTGGCGCCGGGCGGCAGCTTCATCTGCTCCACGCCGCAAAACAGCCATGGCGATATTCCTGTCGTGCCCTGGCATGTGAAGGAATATTCGGTCGCCGAGCTGCGGGCGATCCTGGAGCGTCATTTTTCCAGCGTCAAAATCCTTTCCTCCAAGTCCGGCGGTCGCCTCACCGAAAGCGAAACCGGCCAGAAAATGGTTGCCCTATGTCGCTAGCAGAATCCGAAATTCGCCCCGATACCCAGCCCTGCGAAGGCGCCGACCTGGTGCTGGACGCCTTCCTGCAACATCAGGTCCGGCATGTCTTCATCTTCCCCGGCGGCACCATCGCGCCCATCCTCGACCGCATCGAGAAGCGCTCCAGCATCGAGATCGTCTGCCCGCGCACCGAGCAGGGCGCCGGCTATGCCGCCCTCGGCTATGCCCGGATGACCGGCGAAACGGCGGTGTTCATGGTGACGTCTGGGCCCGGCGTGACCAATGCGGTGACGCCGGTCGCCGACGCCTATTACGACAATATTCCGCTGGTGGTGATCACCGGCCAGGTGGGAACCGGTGACATGCGCGGCGACCTGCCGGTCAAGCAGCGCGGCTTCCAGGAAGTGGACACCATCGAGCTGATGCGGCCCATCACCAAGGCGGCCTTCCAGGTCACGGATATCCGCGCGCTGCCCGATGTCATGGAGCGGGCGTTCGACCTGGCGCGCTCGGGCCGCCAGGGGCCCGGTGGTGGTGGACCTGCCGATGAATGTGCAGCGCGCCAGCATCGAGCGCGGCGCCTGCCGGCCGGTCGTCAAGCGCACCGAGGTGGTGCCTTTCGTGCCGGCGGACAAGATCGAAACCCTGGCGCAATGGATCAGCGCGGCCGAGCGGCCGGTGATCCTGGCAGGCGGGGGCGTCATCGCCTCCGGCGCGCATGCCGAACTGCGGGCGCTGGCGGACAAATACAATATTCCCGTGGCCATGAGCATGCCGGGCATCGGCGCCTATCCGTCCGCCGCGCCGCTGTCGCTGGGCCTGTGCGGCTATGCCGGCAGCCAATATGCCAACATGGCGATGTACAAGTGCGACCTGCTGATCGGGCTGGGCACCACCTTTCACCTGCGCCAGACCGGCAGCCTGCCGGAGCGGACGGTCGAGAAGGGCCGCATCGCCCGCATCGATCTGGACAGCAACGAGCTGCGTCACAGCCGGGTGCCGCTGGACATGGCCATCCATGCCGACGCCAAGGCGGCGCTGGCGGGGCTGGAGCGCGCCTTGCAGCGCCTGCCGGCACCGCAAACCGCCGCCTGGCTGGACCAGATCGGCGATTGGAAGGCGGCCTATCCCCTGCTCACCGGCAGGCCCGGCAAGTTGCCCAAGCCGCAGGACGTCATCGAGGCGGTCAATGTCCTGGTGCGCGGCAAGAAGGTGATCGTCACCACCGGCGTCGGCCAGCACCAGGTCTGGGTGCCGCGCCATTTCGATTTCGATGCGCCCGATCGCGTGCTGCTCACCTCATCCGGTCATGGCACCATGGGCTTCGACCTGCCCGCCGCCATCGGCGCCAAGATCGCCGACCCACAGGCCATGGTGATCTGTTTTGTCGGCGACGGCAGCCTGCAGATGAACATCCAGGAACTGGCCACCATCGTGGAGCGCGATATCGACATCAAGATCGTGGTGCTGGACAATCATGCGCTCTCCATCGTGGCGCAGTTCCAGCGCCAGAACTGGAAGTCCCATCCCTCCACCGGCGACAAATACAATCCGGACTTCGCGGCCATCGCCCGGGCCTATGGCATCACCGGCATATCGGTGACGTCCAGGGAGGGCATGGTGAACACGCTGCGGGACGCACTGAGCCGCAAGGGTCCGGTGCTGATCCATTGCCAGGTGGACCCCGAGGAAGACCTGCTGCCCATGCTGCTGGGCGGCCATACCCTGGACGACATGTCCTATGAATCCTCGTTCTGACATGGCGGCGCCCGCCAAAATTGGCCCTGGTGACCGGTGCCGGCAGCGGCATCGGCCGGGCCACGGCCCTGGCCCTGCTGGAGGCGGGCTATCGCGTGGCCTGCGGCTACAACGCCAACCGGGCCGGCGCGGAGAAAATCCAGAAATCCCATGTCGGGGCCTTTGCGGTGAAGATCGACATCGCCAGCCGCGCCTCGGTGAAGCGCGCCGTCGCGGCATCGCTCCGCCACTTCGGCGCCGGCTTCGATATCGTGGTCAACAATGGCGCCCTGGTGCAGGAAAAGCCGTTCGAGACCCTGACCGATGCCGACTGGGACCGGATGCTGGCGGTCAACCTGCGCGGGCCCTTTATCGTGGCGCAGGAGACGGCGCCCGCGATGGCGGCCAGGAAATGGGGCCGCATCATCAACATCACCTCCATCGGCGGGCAATGGGGAGGCTTGCGCCAGGTGCATTACGCCGCCGCCAAGGCCGGGCTTATCAACCTGACCCATTCCCTGGCAAAGCTCTATTCCGGCGCCGGCATTACCGCCAACGCCATCGCGCCGGGCCTGGTCGCCACCGCCATGGTCGCAAAGGAACTGAAATCGAAGGCCGGTCGGCGCAAGGCGGCGCAGATTCCGGTGGGCCGCATCGGCGCGCCGCAGGACGTCGCCGCCGGGGTGGTCTATCTGGCCTCCGACGCGGCGGGATACGTCACCGGCCATACCCTGAACATCAATGGCGGATTGCTGATGTCATGAAGACCCTGCTGATCCTGGGCGCCGGAAAGGAACAGGTCGCGGCCATCGCCGCCGCCAGGGCCAAGGGCATCCGCACGGTGGTGCTGGACATGAACCCCAAGGCCGACGGCCGCGCTCTGGCCGATGAATTTCACCTGGTCAGCACCCGCGACCGCGACGCCCTGCTGGCCTTCGCAGAACAGTATAAGTCCCGCATCGACGGGGTGATGACCATCGCCAGCGACATTCCGCACATGGTGGCGGCGGTGGCCCAGACGCTGGGCGCGCGCCACATCCCGCCGGCGGTGGCCGAGCTTTGTGTGCACAAGCTTCACATGAAGGAACGGCTGCGCGACGCGGGCGTCAATGTCCCGCTGTTTGCCCGCATCGCCACGCTGGACGATCTGGAAGCCTTCATCGCAAGGGCCGGCTTTCCCATCGTCATCAAGCCGGTGGACAATTCGGGCGCCCGCGGCGTGCAGCGGCTGACCGCGGATATGGATATCGCCCGGGCCTTCGCCTATTCGCGCGGCTTTTCCTACTCCGGCGAAGTGATCGCCGAGAAATTCGTCGCCGGGCTGCAGATCAGCACCGAAGGCCTGATGCTGGAAGGCGCGTTCTATTGCACCGGCTTTGCCGACCGCAACTATGCGCGGCTGGACGATGCGGTGCCCTTCATGGTCGAGGATGGCGGCGACATTCCCACCGTGCTGGGCGCGGACAAGAAGGCGCTGGTCGAGGCGGAGTTTGAAAAGGCGGTGCGGGCGCTAGGCATCGACTGGGGCCCGGCCAAGGGCGACATGATCTTCGGCGAGGACGGCAAGGCCTATGTGATCGAGATCGCGGCGCGCCTGTCGGGCGGCAATTTCTGCTACGACAAGGTGCCCTGGTCCACCGGCGTGGACATCGTGGATATTCTGGTGGACATGGCGGTGGGCAATGACGTCGATCCGGCGCGCTTTACGCCGACGCGCAACCTGGCCACCTCGCAGCGCTATTTCTTTCCCGCGCCCGGCACGATCCGCAGGATCGACGGCCTTGCCTCGGTGCAGGGCATGGCGCATATCCGCAAGGTCGATGTCTGGGCGCGGCCCGGCGAGACCGTCGCGGCGCTGGAGAACCATCCCTCCCGGGTGGGCTATGTCATCTCCTGCGCGCCCACCCGCGCGGAGGCCGTCGCGGCGGCCCAGGCGGCCGTTGCCCAGGTCGCATTCACGGTGGAGGCCTAAGGTGGTCAAGTTCATCGCCGAAGTCTCCAGCAACCATGCCCGGGACCTGGGCCGTTCACTGGCCTTTGTCGATGCGGCGGCGGATTGCGGCTTCGATGCCGTCAAGTTCCAGCTGTTTCGCGTCGCCGAGCTGTTTGCTCCGCAAATCCTGGCCAAGAGCGAGCAACATCGCAAACGTGTGGCCTGGGAACTGCCGCTGGAACATCTCGAGCCGCTGGCCCGGCGCTGCCGCGAGCGGGGCGTCGAATTTTCCTGCACGCCCTTCTATCTGAAGGCGGTGGCCGAGCTGGAACCCTATGTCGCCTTCTACAAGGTGGCGTCCTATGAATTGCTGTGGAGCGACCTTCTCAAGGCCTGCGCCGAGACCGCAAAGCCGGTGATCATTTCCACCGGCATGGCCGTCATGCCGGAAATCCAGGCGGCCGTCGCCACCCTGAAAAAAGCCGGCGCCCGCGACATCACCGTGCTGCATTGCGTTTCGGCCTATCCCTCGCCGCCGGAGCAATCCAACCTGGCGGCGATCGCAGCCATCCGCCAGGCGACCGGCGCCAAGGTGGGCTGGTCGGACCATTCGCGATCCCCCGCCGTGATCGAGCGGGCGGTGCATCACTGGAACGCGGAGACGGTGGAGCTGCACCTGGACCTGGACGGCACAGGCGAGGAATATCACACGGGCCATTGCTGGCTGCCCGATGAAATCGCCCCGGTCATCGGGCGCATCCGGCAGGGACTGACCGCGGACGGCAAGGGATTCAAGGAACCGGTGCCGGCCGAATTGCCGGACCGCGACTGGCGCGCCGACCCGGCCGACGGCCTGCGTCCCTTCAAGCACGTGCGCGAAAGCTGGTCGCCCTGATGCCGCACCCCGTGGTCGCCGTCATTCAGGCGCGCATGGGCTCTTCGCGCCTGCCGGGCAAGGTCCTGATGCCGGTCGCGGGAAAGCCGCTGCTTTGGCACATCATCCACCGTTTGGGCCAGTGCCGCACCGTCGATGCCGTGGCGGTCGCCACCTCCACCGATTCCCGGGACGATGTCATCGAGCAGTTCTGCGCCGATGCGGGCGTGGTCTGCGTGCGCGGGCCGTTGCAGAACGTGCTGGAGCGCTACCGGCTGGCGGCGCTGAAGACCGGCGCCCAGACCTTGTTGCGCGTCACCGGCGACGCGCCGCTGATCGACCCAGGCCTGATCGATTACCTGGTCAGCGGCCTGACCAAGGCGGGCGCCGATTTCGTGCAGCTGGAAGCCGGAGCCCTGTGCGCGCATGAGGGGGTGGACGTGTTCTCGCGCCAAGCGCTGGACTGGCTGACCACCCATGCGGCGGACAGCGAGATCGCCCGCGAGCATGTCACCAGCTATCTCAAGCGGCGTCCGGACAAGGTCCGCACGGTCTATCTGCCGGCCTATCCGCCGCTGGCGCGCCCGCACGAGCGCCTCAGTGTCGATACGCCAGAGGATCTGGCTTTCCTGCGCGCCGTCTATGCCAGGTTCAACGCACCCGCGGGCGAAGTGCCGCTCGCCGCGGTGCTGCAATTGCTGGCCGACGAACCGCACTATCGGGCCATCAACGCCCATATCCGGCAAAAACCGGTTACCGAGGTCGAGCGGCCGTCGATGGCGCGGCGGCTGGGCATCGGCACGGTGCAGTTCGGCCAGGCCTACGGCATCTCCAACCACAGCGGCCAGGTGCCTTTCAAGGAAGCGCGCGCCATTCTGGCGCGCGCCGCCCGGGCCGGCATCGGCCTGCTGGACACCGCCGCCAATTACGGCGAGGCCGAGGAAATTCTGTCGCGGATGGACACGGCCGGCTTTCGCATCGTCAGCAAGACCATCCGGGTGACGCAGGGGGTGGAGGCGGTCGTGGCGCGGGCGCGCCAGTCGGTGCAGAATCTGGGGCGCGTCGATCTGCTGCTGATCCATGCGGTGAGCGATCTGCTGGGCCGTGACGGTCCCCAATTGTGGCAGGCGCTGCGCGATCTGAAGGCCGAGGGCGTTGTCGGAGGCATCGGCATCTCGGCCTATGTCGCGGACGACCCGGCGAGTTTGGCGGAACGCTTCCGTCCCGACGCCATGCAGGTGCCGTTCAGCCTGCTGGATCAGCGGCTTCTGCGCGACGGCACCCTGGCGCGGCTGAAGGCGCTGGGTGTGGAAGTGCATGCCAGGTCGCTTTTCCTGCAGGGCCTGCTTTTCCTGGAGACACCGCCGGACTATCTGGCCCACGCCGCACCCATGTTGGGCGCGGTGCGCGCGCGCATCGCGGCGGCGCGCGTGACGCCGCTGGCGGCCGCGTTGACTTTCGTGTTGTCGCGCCCGGAAGTGGATGTGGCGGTGATCGGCATGACCGGCCTCAACCAGCTGGAAGAAATACTGGCGGCCACGACGGCGCCCGCGCCGGATATCGACTGGGCGGCTTGCGCCCTGGACGATGCGCGGGTGCTGACGCCGTCGCTCTGGTGACCTAGGCGAGCAGGTCCGCAACATGGCGGGCGATGGCCAGCGAAGCGGTCAGGCCGGGCAATTCCATGCCGAACAGATTGACCAGGCCCGGCAGGCCGTGCTGCCGGGGACCATCGATGCGAAAATCGGCATTGGGCTGGCCGGGCCCGGACAGTTTGGGCCGCACCCCGGCATAATCCGGCGACAGCATGTCCGCGCGCACGCCCGGCCAGTAGGAGGCGATCACCGGGGCGAAGCGGGCGGCGATATCCGGCGACACCGTATAGTCGATTGCGGCCGGATCGCTGCCGGCCAGCCATTCGACATTGGGCCCGAAGCGTGCCCGCCCGCCCATGTCCAGGGTCACATGCACGCCCAGCCCGCCCGGCTCGGGCACCGGATAGACCAGATGGCGGAACGGGCTTTTGACGGAGAGCGCGGCATAGCTGCCCTTGGCCAGGAAGAGGCTGGGAATATCCTCAAGCCCCTCGATGCGCGACGCCACCGCTTGTGCCCACAGCCCCGCCGCATTGACCACCAGGCGCGCGCGGAGCGCGAACTCCTCCTCGCCGCTGCGCACCGACAGCGACCAGCCGTCATCCTTGCGCCGGATGGCGTCCACGCGGCTGGCGCGCACCAGGGTCCGGTCGCCCAGCAGCGCCAGCATATATTGGTGGCTGTCGATAATGCCGGTGGACGGGGAAAACAGGGCTTCGGCCACCCGGATGTCGGGCTCCAGCGCCGCGATTGCGCGCGGCCCGAGAGGCTTGAGGTCGTCCACGCCATTGTCGGCCGCCGCCCTGGCAATGGCGGCAAGCCGGGCGGCCTGGCCGGCCCCGCCCACGATCAGCTTGCCAAGCCGCCGGTGCGGCACGCCGTGCGCGGCGCAGAAATCATAGAGCAGGTGCTTGCCCGCGACGCAGAGCCGCGCCTTCAGCGAGCCGTGCGGATAATAGATGCCGGCATGAATCACCTCGCTGTTGCGGGCGCTGGTTTCCATCCCGAAGTGATCGTTCTTTTCCAGGATCAGGGTGTCCAGGCCCGACAGCGCAAGCTGCCGCGCCACGGCCAATCCGACCGCGCCGGCGCCGATCACAACGGCTTCGGCTTCAAAGCTTTCCATCGCCGCTTCTTGCCGCTAAAGCGCCGGCGCAGCAACCCGGTTGCCAGTCCGGCGCTTTTATGACGCTATGGCCGCGATGTTTTTCGTGCTGTCCAAGATCTTCTGGATGCTGGCCGCGCCCACCCACTGGCTGGGTTTTCTGGTGCTGGCCACTGCGCTCTGCCTGGTGCTGGGCCGGATCAGGGCGGCGCGGATATTCGCCGTCGCGGCGGCGCTGCTGCTGCTGGTCGCCGGCCTGGTGGCCGTGCCGATGGCGCGCGCCATTGAGGACCGCTATCCGCGCCCGCCCTGGCCGGCCCATGTCGACGGGGTCTTGGTGCTGGGGTCCGGATACAATACCGCGCTCCTGCGCGCCCGCGGCGCCCCGCAGGCCAATGAAGGCGCCTGGCGCCTGGTCGAGGGCTTTGCCGCCGCCCGCCGCTATCCGCAGGCGCGGCTGGTGTTCAGCGGCGGCTCCGGCCGGCTGGGCGGCGCGCCCTATTCGGAAGCCGAAACCGCCCGCCATGTTTTCCTGGAATTGGGGCAGGACCCCGCTCGCCTGGTGCTGGAGGATCGCTCCCGCAACACCTATGAGAATATCCTGTTCTCCAAGGCCCTGGTGAAGCCCAGGCCGGGCGAAGTCTGGCTGCTGACCACCTCGGCGATGCACATGCCCCGCGCCATGGCCATTGCGCGCAAGCTGGGCTGGCCGATGCTGCCCTGGCCCAGCGACTACCAGACCGCGCCCAGCGGCGGCATCGACCTGTTCGACATCGGCGGCAAATTTGGCCTTGCCGAATATGCGGTGCATGAATGGGTCGGGTTGTGGGCCTACCAGCTTACCGGCAAGGCGCAATAATTCGTCCGCCATTGCTAGCCGGTGCGCAGGTAGCGCACCGCCTCGTCGCGCCCGAACAGATACAGCAACACCCGCACCGCTTCGCCGCGCGGCGATTTGAGATCGGGATCGCGCGCCAGGATCAGGCGCGCATCGTCATGGGCCACCGCCAGCAGGTCCGCATGGGCGGCGGGATCCGCCAGGCGAAAATCCTCCAGCCCGCTCTGGCGCTTGCCCAGGACCTCGCCGGGGCCGCGCAGGCGCAGGTCTTCCTCGGCGATAACAAAGCCGTCATCGGTTTCGCGCATGGTCTTCAGCCTGGCCTTGGCGGATTCGCCCCAGCGGTTCATGCCACACCAGGATGCAGCTTGATTTGCCGCTGCCGCGCCCGACGCGGCCGCGCAGCTGGTGCAGCTGGGCCAGGCCGAAGCGCTCGGCATGCTCCACCACCATGATGGTGGCCTCCGGCACGTCCACCCCAACCTCGATGACCGTGGTGGCGACCAGCAACTGGGTCTCGCCCGCCTTGAAGGCCGCCATCGCCGCGTCGCGGTCCGCCGCTTTCATCTTGCCATGGACCAGGCCCACCTTCAGGCCCAGCGCCTGACGCAGCATCACGGCGCGATCCTCGGCGGCGGCCAGGTCGATCTTTTCGGATTCCTCCACCAGCGGACAGACCCAATAGGCCCGCGCGCCGCGATCCAGCGCCGTGCGCAGATGGCTTATCAATTCCTCCAGCCTGTCGGCGCTCATCACCCGGGTCTCCACCGGCTTGCGGCCCGGCGGGCGGCCGGTGATCCGGGATACATCCATGTCGCCATAGGCGGTCAGCGCCAGGGTGCGCGGAATGGGAGTTGCCGTCATCACCAGCACGTCCGCGGAACTCTGCTGGTTTTTTTGGCCCTTGCTTTGCAGCTGCATGCGCTGGTGCACGCCGAAGCGGTGCTGTTCGTCCACCACCGCAAGGCCCAGATCCTTGAACGTCACGTCTTCCGAAAACAGCGCATGGGTGCCGATCAGGATATCGATCTCGCCCGCCGCCAGTTTCGCCAGGGTGGTTTCGCGGCCCGCGCCTTTTTCGCGCCCGGTCAGGCAGGCCAGCCGTACGCCCGCCGCCCGCGCCCAGGGCTCCAGCGACGCCAGGTGCTGGCGCACCAGAAGTTCGGTCGGCGCCATCAAGGCCGCCTGATGGCCCGCTTCCACCGCGCCCAGCATGGCCAGCAGCGCCACGATGGTCTTGCCCGAACCGACATCGCCCTGCAGCAGCCGCAACATGCGCTTGTCGCTTTTCATGTCCTGCTCGATCTCGGCCAGGACGGTCAGCTGCGGATCGGTGAGGGCAAAGGGCAGGGCGGCGATGGCCAGGGCTTTCAATTTGCCGGTGCCGCGAATGGCGCGCCCCTTGGCCCCGCGCAGGTTTGCGCGGATCAGCAGCAGGGCCAGCTGGTTGGCCAGAAGTTCGTCATAGGCCAGCCGCTGGCGCGCCGGCGTGCCCGGTTCCAGGTCGCTGTCATGGGCGGGGGTATGCGCGGTTTCCAGGGCCGCGCCGAATGGCTGCCACTTGCGCTGCTTCACCAGGGCCGGGTCCTGCCATTCGGGCAGCGGCGGCACTTTTTCCAGCGCGCCGCGCACCGCCTTGGCCATGGGGCGCGCCGTCAGGCCCTCGGTCAGGCCATAGATGGGCTCATGCAGGGGGAAGGTCTCGTCCGGCGCCATCACATAGTCGGGATGGGCCATCTGCAGCCGGTCCTTGAACTTCTCGATCCGGCCCGACAACACGCGCCGCGCGCCGACCGGCAGCAGGCCCGCCAGGTAGTCGGCATGGGCGCGGAAGAAGACCAGCTCCATCAGCGCGGTCTCGTCCGACACCATCACCTTATAAGGCTGGGCCTTGACGCGGTTGGGACGGTGCTCCAGCACCGTCACCTCCACCGTGGCGATGCGCCCCGGCTCTGCCGCCGCCAGTTTGGGGCGGTAGCTGCGGTCCACCACGCCCACGGGCAGGTCGAACACCAGATCCACCAGGCGGGCCCCGGCCACCTTGCGGATCAACTTTTCCAGCTTGGGACCCACCCCCGCCAGGGTGCGGATGTCGGCAAAAAGGGGGAACAGAATCGCAGGCCGCATCGCCGCGCGATGCTATTTTAAGTTCCCCCGCCTGTCTGCCGCGCGGACAGGCCGCCGGCAGGCTTCTCCCCCCGCCATGCCGGCGCAGCGGGCAGAGAAGCCGGTCTATTCCTGTTGTTCTCGGCGCAAGGGGTGGCTATATCCCGCCCCATGACGGACATGGGACAGGGTGGCTCTTCGGAGAACCGCCGCAAACGGCTTTTGTTTCGCGCCCAGAGGCGCGGCTTCAAGGAGGTCGACCTGATCTTCGGCGCCTATGCGGAAAGCCAGCTGGCGCAGCTGGATGATGCCGGCCTGGACCAGTTCGAGGCGCTGCTCGCCGCCCCCGACCAGGATGTCTATGCCTGGCTGCGCGGCGCCGTTGCGGTTCCACCGGAGCATGACAATCCGGTGTTCGCCGGGCTGAAAAAGATATGCGCGCAGCAGTCGCCGCGCTGGAAGAATTGATTTGGACCGTCTCGATTACATTGCCAGGCAACAGGGCCGGTTGAGCGTTTCGGGCGTGCCGCAGGGCTATGACGCCTATCTGGCAGCCGAGGCGGCCCGGCGGCGCGGCGGGCCGGTGCTGCTGGTGGCGCTGGACGACGTGCAGGCCGATGCGGCGGAACGGGCGATCCGGTTCTTTGCGCCGTCCCTGACGGTGCTGCCGTTCCCGGCCTGGGACTGCCTGCCTTACGACCGCGTCTCGCCCAAGCCCGATATCGAAAGCCGACGCCTTGCCACCTTGGCGGCGCTGGCGCGCGACGCCGACAGGCCGGCCGTCATTGTCACTACCATCAACGCGGTTCTGCAACGTGTGCCGCCGAAGAGCGCCATCGCGGGCGCCAGCTTCGCCGCCAGGAACGGCGCGGAGGTGGACCGCGACGCGCTGGTCGGCTTTCTGTCCACCAACGGCTATGTGCGCGCCGGCACGGTGCGCGAGCCGGGCGATTTCGCGCTTCGCGGCGGCATCGTGGATTTGTGGCCGCCGGGCGAGGAGCAGCCGCTGCGGCTGGATTTCTTCGGCTCGACCCTGGATGCGATCCGCCGCTTCGACGCCGAGACCCAGCTTTCCGGCAAGAGCACGGTGGCGGAGATCGCGCTGCTGCCCGCCAGCGAAGCGCCGCTGAACGCCGCCGCCATCAGCCGCTTCCGCTCCGGCTATGTCGCGGCCTTCGGCGCCGCCGGCGACGACCCGCTGTATGAGAGCGTCAGCGCCGGCCGCAAGACCCAGGGCATGGAGCATTGGCTGGCGCTGTTCTACGACCATCTCGATACGCTGTTCGATTATCTGCCGCGCACTTTGGTGATGCTGGGCCATCAGGCCGAGGAAGCGAAGGCGGCGCGGCTGGACCTGATCCAGGACTATTACGAGACCCGGAAACAGTTTTTGCACCAGGGCGAGGGAGTCCGGAGCGTCGGCGAGAGCCGGAGCGAGCAAAAAATAAAAGGCGCCGCCCTACAAGCCGCTGAAGCCGCAGGCGCTGTATCTCGCCGACGCCGACTGGAAGGCGGCGCTGGCAAAACACGTCGTGCGCGAGCTGTCGCCCTTCCAGGCGCCGGAATCCACCACCAGCGTGGATGCCGGCGGCCGCCAGGGCCGCGATTTCGCGCCGGAACGGCAGGGCGGCAATCTCAACGTCTTCCAGGCCGCCGCCGATCATCTCAAGGCATTGCAGGCGCGCGGCAAGCGCGTGCTGGTGGCCAGCTGGACCGAAGGTTCGGCCGAGCGCATGGGCGGGGTGATGGCCGATCACGGCGTCACCCCCATCCGCAAGGTGGCGGACTGGCCCGAACGCCTCAAGCTGGACGCCTCGGCCTTCGCCATCGCCTGCCTGGGCATCGAGCGCGGCTTCGAGGGCCCGGATTTCGCCATCCTGTCGGAGCAGGATGTGCTGGGCGACCGCATGGTGCGCGCCCAGGGCCGGGCGCGGCGGGCGCAGAACTTCATCGCCGAGGCTTCGTCGCTGGCGCCGGGCGATCTGGTCACCCATATCGAGCATGGCGTCGGCCGCTATCTGGGCCTGAAGACCATCGATGCGCTGGGCGCGCCGCACGACTGCCTGGAACTGCAATATGACGGCGGCAAGCTGTTCCTGCCGGTCGAGAATATCGAGCTCCTGACCCGCTACGGCTCGGACGAGGGCGCCCAGCTCGACCGGCTGGGCGGCGCCGGCTGGCAGCAGCGCAAGGCGAAGATGAAGGAGCGGGTGCGCGCCATCGCCGCCGAGCTGATCAAGATCGCCGCCGCCCGCCAGCTCAAGTCGCTGCCGCCGGTGGAACCGCCCAGCGGCCTGTATGACGAATTCGCGGCGCGGTTCCCCTATCAGGAGACCGAAGACCAGGACAAGGCCATCGCCGAAGTGATCGCCGACCTGGCGGCGGGCCGCCCGATGGACCGGCTGGTGTGCGGCGATGTCGGCTTCGGCAAGACCGAGGTGGCGATGCGCGCCGCCTTCGTCGCGGCCATGGGCGGCGAGCAGGTGGCGGTGGTGGTGCCCACCACCTTGCTGGCACGCCAGCATTTTCGCGGCTTCGCCGAGCGTTTCGCGGGTTTTCCGCTCAAGCTGCGCCAGCTTTCGCGCTTCGTGGATGTCCGGGAGGCAAAGGAGACCAAGGAGGCGCTGGCCGAAGGCACGGTCGATATCGTGATCGGCACCCACGCCCTGCTGGCCGAAAGCATCACCTTCAAGCGGCTGGGCCTGGTGATCGTGGACGAGGAGCAGCATTTCGGCGTTGTGCACAAGGAGCGGCTGAAGAATCTCAAGGCCGATGTCCATGTGCTGACCCTGACCGCCACGCCGATCCCGCGCACCTTGCAGCTGGCGCTGTCGGGCGTGCGCGACCTGTCGCTGATCACCACCCCGCCGATCGACCGGCTGGCGGTGCGCACCTTCGTCACGCCCTTCGATCCGCTGGTGGTACGCGAGGCGCTGCTGCGCGAGCATTATCGCGGCGGCCAGAGCTTCTTCGTGGCGCCGCGCATATCCGACCTGCGCGAGATCGAGAGTTTCCTGAAAAGCGTGGTGCCGGAGGTCAAGCCGGCCATCGCCCATGGCCAGATGTCGCCCACGGTGCTGGAAGCGGTGATGACCGCCTTCTATGAGCGCAAGGTCGATGTGCTGGTTTCCACCAATATCGTGGAATCGGGCCTGGACATTCCCACCGCCAACACCTTGATCGTCCAGCGCGCCGACATGTTCGGCCTGTCGCAGCTCTACCAGCTGCGCGGACGCATCGGCCGCTCCAAGCAGCGCGCCTATGCCTATCTGACCACCCCGCCGGACAGGAAGCTGACCGAGACGGCGACGCGGCGGCTGGAAGTGCTGCAGTCGCTGGACCAGCTGGGCGCCGGTTTCTCGATCGCCAGCCACGACATGGACATTCGCGGCGCCGGCAACCTGCTGGGCGAGGAACAATCCGGCCATGTGCGCGAGGTCGGCATCGAGCTCTATCAGGAAATGCTGGAAGAGGCGGTGGCCGGCCTCAAGCAAGGCGGCGATGCCGAAGTCACCGACCAGTGGTCGCCGACCATCAACCTGGGCGCCTCGGTTCTGATTCCCGAACCCTATGTCGCCGATCTCAATGTCCGCATGTCGCTGTACCGCCGCCTGGCGGGGATCGAGACGCGCGAGGATATCGACCGCTTCGCCGCCGAGCTGATCGACCGCTTCGGCCCGCTGCCCGACGAGGTCCGGCACCTGTTCGAGATCGTCACCATCAAGCAGCTGGCCAAGGCCGCCGGGGTGGAGAAGATCGATGCCGGTCCCAAGGGCGGCACCGTCGCCTTCCGCGGCAACTGCTTCGCCAATCCGATGAAGCTGATCCAGTTCATCAACCAGAACAGCGGCACCATGAAGGTCAGGCCGGACCAGAAAATCGTGGTGGTGCGCGACTGGCCGACACCCGAGGACCGGCTGGCCGGCGCCAAGGCGCTGCTGACGCAGCTGGCCAAGCTGGCGGCATGAAGCCCTATGCCGTGACGGATGGCGGGGTGCGGCTGGCGCTGCGTCTCACCCCGCGCGCCGCGCGCAACGGCGTGGACGGCATCGCCGCCGATGCCGAAGGGCGGCCGCTGCTCAAGCTCAGGCTGGTGGCGCCGCCGGTGGAAGGCGCGGCCAACGAAGCGCTGGTCGCCTTCCTGGCCAAGACCCTGTCGCTGCGCAAGGCCGACATCACCATCCGCTCCGGCGAGACCAGCCGGGTCAAGATCCTGCATCTGGCGGGCGACAGCACCGCACTTCTGCAACGACTGGACGCCTGGCTGGGCTGATGCGGCGGCACTGCGACCTGAGCCGCATCGCCGGACGCCGGTCAGTTGGCCGAATTTCCCGCCAAGAGGTGCCCCAGGGCTTTGGCGCGCGCCGGCGTGGTGACGGGCCGCATGTGCGGGGCGGCGCTCAAGGCCATCACGCCGTTGCGCGCCGGATCGAAGGGCGTCCATTGCGGCAAGCGGCCGCCATTGGGATTGCCGGTCTTGATGAAATTCACCCAATAGGCCTGCAGCAGGGCCGAAACGCGATAATCGCTTTCGGTCCAGGGGCGATTCAAGGTGTGCAGCGTGTCGAAAACATAAGGCAGTTCGGAGGAATGATAGGCGCCGTAGGGGGCGGCTTCGGCGCCCGGCATCACATGCTCGAAATCATAGTAATAAATCGGACTGTGGGTGCGGGCCTGCCGCGCCGCCGCCCAGGCCGCACCGCTCATCATCAGGGCATCATGGCCCTCCTGCTGCGCGGCCTGGCTGGCATCCGCGCCCGACGGGTAAAGCGCCAAAATTTCCGGGGCGGCCGGCCCCAGCGCCGCGCCGGCCTGCTTTTCGAAATCGGCGCGCGATACCGGCGTGGTCAACAGCCGACCATTGCCGACCGCGCCTTCGCCGGCGTTCCAGCCGGTCAGCACCGGCACGTCGATCGCCGGCGCCCCGGACACGGGGATCACGGCGCCATCCACGGAGGGCCCGAAGCGGAAGGACTGGCCGCGCACCGGCACCAGGGCGCTGGCGGGCAGGGCGCGCAACTGCGCCAGACTGCTGGCGCCCTTGCTGGCTGCCCATTCGGCGCTCATTTTCTCGCGTTCTGCATTGCTTGGCAGGGTCGCGCCGGCGCGCACGCCGCTGTCGATGATGGCGCCGCGGAACAACCCCCGGGACAGCGGCGATTGCAGCAGGGCATTGATCGCCGCCGCGCCCGCCGACTGGCCCATCACCGTCACCTTGGCGGGATCGCCGCCGAAAGCCGCGATGTTGGCGTGAATCCAGCGCAGCGCCGCCAGTATGTCGGTCAGGGTGTAATTGCCGGAGGTGTGGGTGGGCAACTCCGCAGCCAGTTCGGGCAGCGCCAGGAAACCCGCCGCGCTCTGGCGGTAGTTCATGGTGACGAACACGATGCCCGCCTTGGCCATCCCGGCGCCATTGTAGATCGGCACCCCGCCGCCGCCCTGGTTGAAGCCGCCGCCGGGAATGAACAGCGCCACCGCCTTGCCGCGGCCGGGCGTGGTCCAGACATTCAGGCTCAGGCAGTCCTCGCTGTAGGGCGGGCCGACGAAATACTCGATTCCCCAGGGCGCCTGGGGCCTGGCGTCCTGTTGCATGCAGGCGGGGCCGAATTTGCTGGCGTCGCGCACCCCCTGCCAGGCGGGCGGCGGGGCAGGCGCCTGCCAGCGCAGCGCGCCCACCGGCGCCGCGCCGAAGGGAATGTCCAGATAGGCGTTGGCGCCGCGATCCCTGAATCCCGCAAGCTCGCCTTCGGTCACGCGGACATGGGGGGCGTCCTGCGCCGCGGCAGGAAGGACCAGACATGCGGCGATTGCCGCGCCTTTCAGGATGTTCTTCATCTCAGGGCTCCCTTGTCATGGCTCTTGTGTTTATGGCTCCTGGGCCGCCTGCGCGCGCGCCAGGGCATGGGGCGGCCAGACCTTGGGCACGTCATAGAATTCGCTGAAGGATTGCACATCTTGCGGCAGCGTCACCCAGTCCAGCCTGGTGGATGTGAAAATGTGCACGTCGGGCGTCACCGCGGAAGGATCGTCCAGGGTGCCCGCCCGCACAAAGGCCAGCGCCCGGCCGCGGCGGGCATAATGGCTCCACAAGGCGACACGGCATGCGGGACAACGCACGATCTTCTGGCCCTTGCCGCTGGCCGAGGGCGTGTCCACCGTCACGGTTTCGCCGGTGACGTCCAGATTGCTGGTCTCCACGATGGCGTTGATGACAAAGGCGCTGCCGGTCTCGCGCTGGCACCAGCGGCAATGGCAGCAATGCACCATCATGGGTGCGGCCTTCATGCGATAGCGCACGGCGCCGCAGGTGCAGCCGCCTTCCATCATGCCGGGCTTCATGCCGCGATCTCCATCCCCGCGCCTTTCACCACTGAAGGATCAGCTTGTTGCCGCTGAAGTTATAGGATTTGAGGCGGGTAAGGAATGCCATGCCCAGCAGCGATGAACTCATCGCCGCGCCGTTGACCGCAACCCGGACATTGGAAAAATGGATCGCCCCCACCGACAGCTCCGCGACCTGCAGGCTCGCGCCATGGCCGATGCCGTTGGCCGATTCATAGGGGCGGTCGAATTTCAGGTCCGCCAGGTTGATCCCCAGCCGCGCGGCATCGGCGGGGCTGAGCACGATGTCGCTGGCGCCGGTGTCGATCAGGAAACGGACCGGCGTGCCGTTGACGGTGCCAAAGACGTGGAAGCCGCCGCCTTCGCCCGCCGACAGGATCATTTCATGCGATCCGGTTTCGACCGGATATCCCGGCACCAGGTTGGAGCGCAGCCGCCGCCCCAGCTGCAGAAGTTCATTCTGGAAGGAAAAGCCGATCACCAGGACGCCGCCCACCGCCAGCCAGACCAGCACATTGCGCGCCGTCCGTTTCAGGTTGATCCGGCGGACGAACAGCAGGCTGGAGGACACCAGCGCCAGGAAGCCAAGCGTCTGGACCAGATAGGGATCGCCGAACGGCGAGTCGCCGCTGGGAAAATAGCGGTTCAGCACCAGGATCAGCAGGACCACGAGGGCCAGCAGGCAAAGCCAGAGATAGAGGCCGATCCGGGAGCCCTTGCGCCTGGGCTGCCCCCACGGTCCGGGCGCGGACATCAATCCAGTTCCATGACCACGGCGCTGCCCGCCTGGATGCGCTCCAGCAGCATGGGACATTCGGGCACCATGCGCTCCATCCAGTAGCGGGCGCACATCAGCTTGTCCTTGTGCAGTTGGTCGTCCTTGCCCAGGCTTGCCTTGGCCATCCTGCCCCACATCAGCGCGACCATGGTGATGCCCATCAACCGCAGATAGTCGGTGGCGGCGGCGCCGGCATCGTCGGGATTTTTCATGCCGTTGGCGGCCAGCCACAGGGTGGCGGCCTGCAGCGCCTCGGTGCCGCGCTTCACCCCGGCCACATACGGCTTCATCGCGTCGTCTTTTTCGTGCGCGGATATCCAGCCCGTCAGCAGCGCGAACAGCGCCATCGGCGCGGCGCCGCCCTTGCGCCCCAGCTTGCGGCCCACCAGGTCCATCGCCTGCACGCCGTTGGCGCCCTCATAGACCTGGTTGATGCGGGCATCGCGGACGAACTGCTCCACGCCATTGTCGCGGATATAGCCGTGGCCGCCATAGCATTGCATCCCCAGGTTGGCGGCCTCGAAGCCCATGTCGGTGCCGAAGGCCTTGATCACCGGGGTCATCAGGTCTTCCAGCAGGCCGGCGGTTTCGGCCTCGGGGCGCGCGGACTGGGAAATGGAGATGTTCAGGGTCGTCCAGGCCGCCAGCGCCCTGAGCCCCTCGGTGGCGGCGCGCGCCTGCAGCAGCATGCGCTTGACGTCGGGATGGACGATCTCCAGGTCGGCGGGCTTGTCGGGCTCCTTGGGCCCGCTCAGGGCGCGCCCCACCCGGCGCTCATGGGCATAGGCATAGCCGTTCTGGTAGGCGACCTCGCCGATGCCGATGCCCTGGATGCCGACGCCCAGCCGCGCCGCGTTCATCATCCCGAACATGCCCTTCATGCCGGCGCTGGACGAGCGCTTTTCTCCAGGCTTGGGCGGCACCGGTTTGGGGCCCAGCCGCCAGGCAATCGCGTCGTCGAAATTCAGCACGCAGGTGGCCTGGCCCTTGATGCCCATCTTGTGCTCGATGCCGCCGGTGTTGACGCCGTTGCGCGCCGCCATTGCGCCGTCTTCCTGGACGATGAATTTCGGCACCATGAAGAAATTCACCGTCGCCAGGTCGTCATGGATCTGGCCGTTCTCGTCGGGGATCTTGGCGATCACCATATGGATGATGTTGTCGGTGAGGTCCTGGTCGCCGCCGGAGATGAAGATCTTGGTGCCGTTCATCCTGTAGGTGCCGTCGGGCTGTTCCACCGCCCTGGTCTTCATCAGCCGCAGGTCGGTGCCGCAGCCCGGCTCGGTCAGGCACATGGTGCCGGCCCATTCGCCCGACACCATCTTGGGGGCGATATGCTGCTTCATCCAGTCCGGCGCGGTGGCCAGCAGCGCGCCATAGGCGCCCGCCGTCAGCATGGGATACATGGCCAGGGACTGGTTGGCGCTCATCCCCATCTCGCTCACCGCCAGGGTGAGGATCGGCGGCATGCCCGCGCCGCCGGCGCTTTCCGGTGCGCCCAGCCCGCCCCAGCCGGCCTCGCAATAGGCCTTGTAGGCCTCCTTGAATCCCTTGGGCGTGCTGACGGTGCCATTCTCGAAGCGGCAGCCTTCCTCGTCGCCCGATTGGTTGAGCGGCTGCAGCACTTCCTCGCAGAACTTGCCGGCATTGGAGAGAATGTCGTCCACCAGGTCGGGCGACAGGTCGGCGAAGCCGGGCAGGTCGCGGTGCTTTTCCAGTTCCAGCAGCTCGTGGAACAGGAAGCGGAAATCCTCGACCGGCGCGCGATAGATGGGCATGGACGAATCCCTGCTGGAGGCGGTGCGTTTTTACCCCGCCCGGCGGCGGCTGACCATGGTGCGGGGGCGAAAGACGCCGCTTTTGCGCCCGTTTATATTGCGGAGCGCAGGCGGTCTGGAAATGGTTTGGGAAATCGGGCAAAAGTGCCCGCGATGACCCCATAGCTCAGCAGGATAGAGCGGCGGTTTCCTAATTCTAATTCCACCGTCACTCGCTGTTCTCATTTATCTCAAAACGTCACTGATTGTTTGGGTTTAAGGCGCAGTAAGGCGTTGCTGGTCCGTTCGCATCCCGTTCCATCCCGGGCCGTTCGGTAGCATTTTCGGTAGCAAGGCGGTGCAGTTTATCTTCGTTTGTTCCCTCGGCTGCACCGCCGCTAAAACCCATGACGCGCGCGCGGACTAATTGCCTGCGGTTTGAGTATCAGACTCGAAAGAATTCCCTCACAGCGATCAGGTGGAGCCGCGCGCAATCCCGACCGAACCGGCTGGCCACGGAGACTTTTCAATCACCAAGGCCGGGGGTGCTGGTAACACATTTATGGCAAGCCTGCGCACGCCCCAATACAGGGATGGAACGAATAGCCTACCGGCACAACCCGTCATCACCGAGCGTGGGCTGCCTAATATAGGGCCGGTATTCTGACTGTTCGAATTTCGTGATGGCGTCATCGTCCATCGGGCTTTTTGTTACCACTACCTCAGTTGGAGACTTCCCATCAGTTGTTCCCAGCGCATGCGCGAGCGGGTTGCGATAAAAATAATAGAGCGCCTCTGCCGCCTTACGGCCTGTCATTGCCTTGGAGCCATCAAATTCGGATGGCTCCTGTTCCCACGGAAAGTACTTTTCCATCGTGTCGAGAAATATGTCGGTCGGTTTGCCGGATGTGTCTTTTTTACGAGCAATTCCGCCCGCGATTTCGAGCAAAATTAATGCGGAAGTGAGGTTACAGCCAGCTTGGTCTAAACCCACATGTCCGGCCGGAAGGGGCAGCATAAGCATTGCGTGAACGTCCGCGAACAGTGGGTCCAACTGGGTGCGAGAAAAATTGACAATATCCACGGGTGTGCCGGATGGGAGCCGCAACTTTTCATATGGCATCGAATATTCCTTGAAAAGAGAACCCATTCCCTACCAGACCGTCGTCACGCGGACATTGACAGCAGCCGAACAAGAACCCTTGCATTCGACCGCGCCAACGTGATTCTTTGATCTTATGCTATTCTAGCACGTCTTTCAGCCGACTTTGGCCCTGTAGATAATCGCTCCAAGGAAGATTGTATGCGCTTGGCATTAGTGTTGCTCGCTGTAGTCCTACTTGCAGCACAAGCGCCGATTCCAAGGCTATCACAGCCACCACCAGGTGGTCAGCGGCTCGAGGCTCAGGCAAAAACCGCTCAGGACGAGCGTGGCGATGAGAAGTCTCCGGTCTTTGTAAAGATTGTTCGCACCCAATATGACGAGCGGCACTCTGCAAAAGAGGACAATGATCATCACCAACAGGCCGTTATGGAGAACAATCTCGCGGACTACACTTGGTATTTGTTCGCAGCGACCGTCGCGCTGGCTTGCATCGCACTGGCGCAGGCCGTCCTCTTTTTGTGGCAACTCGTGTACATGCGGCGCGGGCTCAAGGATACCGCCGCGGCGGCTAAGGCCGCCGAAGCCATCGGCGAGAAGCAAGTGAATCTCACCGCCCTTCACGCCGATATCGCAGAAAAGGCCAAAGAGATTGAGCGGCTCCACTACTTCGGAGCTAACCGGCCAAAACTAGAAGTCAAATTCATTAAACCACTAGCGCTGACTAACAACCAAGTCCCGGAAACTGTGTCCGTCTCCATTATCAATACCGGAACAACCGAAGCAATTATGACGGGAAGTCGCATCAGTCTCACATGGATGCGGGAGGGCGAAATCCCCGACCCACACGAACTCATTGGCAACCCCGTCGTAGGCCCTAGGCGGTTCAAGCCCGGCGCGACCGACCGGACTTTGATCAGCGTAGAAGGCTCCAACCGGGGTGGCATAAATCTCTATCTGATGGGATGGATTGTTTATTTTGACGGTCGCGGGGAGGAATTTGGTGATAGCCACACCACCTATTTCCTCCGCCAATGGAACGGCGGGCGTTTCGAGGTGCCCAAGGGGCTTCCCGATTGGGATTTCCTGTTCTGATCCCGCGTTGGTTAAAACAGCTAACGCCACCCAATACCTTGCCGCCAGCAGCGTGCTTATACATCAGCTTTGATCGCCTCCCATTCCTCGATCAGCTTCAAGAATATTAGCGATGCCCCAGAGCAATTTCAGTGAGGTGCCTCGCCGCCTGCTGGAAATGCTCCACCCAACACCAGATGCCCCCAGCCCTGCCGCGCTGCCTATGCGGGCTGACCTATTACGATGTGCCGGTGATGTGGCAGGGCCCGTCCGGCCGCCATGAACCGGCCAGATTCTATTGTCCGGCCTGCATCCCGCCAGGTCTTATGGAGTTCTAAGATTGTGACGGTACAGTTTGACCTAGGGTTGTGGGGCATTGCGACGCCTCCAGAAGATTATAATAAATAGTAACGTGTAGGCCAGAGCAAACACCGCAAAAGCAATCTCGACAACGGCTGATAGGAAAAGGGACGCGGTGCTGCCAAGTTGGACTATCCCGGTCTGATAATCGAAAAACTCACCTTGCGGATTTTCTTGAAAGGCTATCCAGAGAATAACGCAACCTACGATGACGCCAAATATCAAGGACGCCATGGCTAGTTTCTTGAGGCTCATTGCGCTGCCTCCCATTCCTCAATCAGCTTCACGATATCAGCAATATCCCAGAGGCGGGTTTCCAGCCTTGCGCCCATCGCAGGCGAAATGCGGACCGCGGATTTCATGCGGGGCGCTTCTGGCCGTGGGGTCCTTTAGGCATTCTTCCGCCTTCTCCATAGTCCGATGCCGTATAGAACGGCGGCTACCGGAATAAACACTGCTCCAAGCTGCAAATATGGGTTCCAATCCGGAAACAGCTTAGACACCAGCGTCGCTCCAGCCCAGACCGCGCCGAGCGGCCCAATAATCCACGCTAGCTGCGCCGCCATCTCGGCGCGCGTCGGCTGGCGGTCCGGTTCGAGGGCGGGATCAATCATAGTTCAGACCCTAGCCCCAGGCCCAAAACCTCGCAATCTCAGGATTCAGCCAAACTGGACCAGTGCCCCCGGTTGCGGTGGCTCTGCCCCAAGCCATTGAAAATTCCACTGGATTGGCCGCTCGCTAAACCAAAGGTTGTCGCAGCGCAGCACAATCACAGCACCGGTGCTATAGTGGCAATGTGTGCAATCTCTACAGCGTCACCAAAGGCCAGCAGGCGATCCGGGATCTGGTGAAGGCGGCCCGTGACCAGACGGGCAATCTGCCGCCGTTACCATCTATCTTCCCCGATCAGCTTGCCCCGGTGGTGCGCACCGCCCCTGACGGGGAACGCGAACTGATGATGATGCGCTGGGGCTTCCCACCGCCACCACGAGCCGCTCCTAGGCCCGTGACGAACGTCCGCCACACAAACAGCAGCTTTTGGCGTCCGTGGCTGCTGCCCGGCCACCGCTGCCTAGTGCCAGTGACTAGCTTCTGTGAATATGACCACCGGAGCGGCAAGGCCGTCCCGACGTGGTTCGCCCAAGACAAGACCCGCCCCCTGTTCTTTTTCGCCGGAATCTGGCGGCCCTGGAAGGGCACACGCGGCACTAAGTCTGAGCCGGTCCGTGGGCGACCACCTGCTATTCTCGTTCCTGACAACCGAGGCGAATGCCATGATGGCCCCAATTCACGAAAAGGCGATGCCCGTGGTTCTGCTGACTGAAGCGGATCGGGAAACCTGGCTTGAAGGGTCCGTCGAGGAAGCCCTGGCACTGCAACGACCAGCTCCGGAGGCCGCGCTGAGGATCGTGGCTACTGACAAAAAGTCAGAATTCCTAGCTAATCCGACTGCACATGGGCGAGAATGGAGCTGCAAATGCGGGTTCCACGAGGCGTCTGGATATCGTCCCAGAATATGTCTAGCGTCGTATCGTGAGCGACGCTTTACCATCGATCTGCAAATGTTGCGGCGGTAATGCGCCATTCTTCCGGCACTACAATTCCTCAAGGACGTGCGCTGATTTCAAGTCACCAGTCTTCGCGAAGTCCGGAGTTCGCATTGCCTATTTTCGATGCGCAACCTGCGGCTTTGTTTTTTCCAATTTCTTGGATGGCTGGACGAATGCAGAGATCACCGATCGAATCTATAATTCGGACTACATTCTGGCAGACCCCGATTTTTATGAAACACGGCCAAAGTACATCGCGGGTGAAATTGACAAACTCCTAGCGCCCATCAAAGCCAAATTATCCGTACTGGACTTCGGCGGCGGTGAAGGAGCGCTTGCGCGGGAACTAACTGAGCGTGGCTTCGTTGATGTCCAGTTCATTGATCCACACTTTTTCCTCACGACCCTTAAATAAGTCAAAGTTTGATTTGGTGACGGCTTTTGAGGTCGTGGAGCATGCAGTAAACCCAATCACCACATTTCAAGAGGCGCTTTCCTTTCTAGCGCCAACGGGGGCTTTTCTCTTCACAACGGCCCTTCAGAGCCGCAAACTAGATAAGCACTGGTATTATATCGCGCCTCGAAACGGCCATGTATCCATCCATTCCTATAAGAGCTTGCAGCGCATAGCTTCAGGCCTTGGCGTCAAGTCTCTCTCTTTGAGTGGCAACTTGCACCTGTTCTACAGGGATGCGGCGTCTCCCCTCGCGCGTCAAATTGCAGAGTGTCAGCAGGGGGCGTCTCTTTACGCAGCTTCGCTGCGGGGACTTCGATCATTTTTTGAAACAGAGAAATTGTTCAGAGAGCTAGGATTTACTAGAAGCAGCGCATATTTAAAGCACCTGAGGCGCGCAATAGCGGCTTCAATCGGACTAATGTGATTCAGTAGCAATGGCTGACGACTTCTGGGAAGACGGGCGCCACGGGTGAAGATAGGTCTATCAATGATCTTGGAGATTTTCACGTTTTATCTGGGCATCGGGCTTTGCCTCGCCTTTATCGGTCCTCTGTCGCAGCGGCTTCACAACGCGCTGAAAGATGCGGACGGCGCCGACCTGCCGAAGTGGAAGCTATGCGCCTACATGGGGATTTTGGCGCTGGCCACCGTGGCTCTATGGCCGCTGTGGATTTTTGACGTTTTCAATGAGCGACGAACCAGCACGGCAACGCCCCCCGAATTGCACGACCATGGATGCTTTCCCGAAGTGATCTATCCTCCGAGCAAATGCCTGGTCGAATGGAAACGCGCACCGACGGACGCGGCTGGTGGCTTGGCTACCGATGGTGGTGAGGCAGCCTCAAGGCGCGACTAACGACGCTGACTGCGTTTCGGCATAGGTCGCAATAGCTCAGAAGGCTCGACGTCCAAGACTACCGCGAGCTTTCCGATGATTTCCAAGCCCGCGAAGCTAGCCCCCGTCTCCAGTTTGCTCACATAGGTCCGATTAACGTCAGCGGCATATGCTAGTTCTTCCTGCGACATACCCTTCGCATGCCGCAAGACACCCGGAGATTAAAAGCGAAAATTGCCCGTAGGTCCATCGCGGCATAGAAAGCCGCTGCCGCTTATTGACCAACCGCTTTAAAGCAACAAAATACCCAAGTTAGCTGGATTCGCTGGCGGAGTGTTTAAGAGCTGCCAACAATAGTGGTGAGAGAGACAGAGTCCCAATGCATCGCTGTCATAGACGTGCGCGACGCTAGCATCTATTGTATCGAGCGTCCATCATAGAGAAGCAACAACTATATACAGCACCGCGAAATACTTTGCAAAATATTCCGTATATAGAAACGCAGTAGCACGAACCGCTCCATCTTTTCAATGATGTTTTCTCCATATTTACATCACGTATGTTGCAACTCCACCAAGCGCTATGAACCTGTCGTTCAGCATTCTGCGTAGTACGTAAATCCTGTCAATACCTATCCCTGTCCTGCTCCAACGCACCAATTCAACCTCATGCATCTCTGCCTGTCCTGACTCTCTTCGCAATGTGCGTTTAAGCTTTTCGAGAAAAGGCCCTCCAAATATACTTCTGATGGACGAACCATTTACGGACGAACCATAAATCGGTGGCTGGTTTTGGAATCGAAACAACCAATCACTCCGCTACAAAATACATTGGTGATGATGCAGAAGTCCCTCAAGGGAAACTGGCGCATCACGACGACCTTTTGGGCTTTCTAGAGCGCGCACGAGGCATTCGTGAGCCGGCACGTAGGAAATACAGACTAACGCCGGGATACCTAGCGGAAGTGGAACGGGCGCTCCGCCGGGTGAAAGCGGGAGAAGCCTATGAAGACTTAATGAATTGCGTTTTGTTACCAAAATAAGCGAGGAGAAGAAATGCGCCACGCCTTGAGTATTTTGGCCAATGCAATCGGATTTGTAGCGTTGTTTGGGTCGGTAGGTCTTGTGGGCTATGGTGCATGGCAGCCATTTACCAACCATTGGGAACACGGACTTACGCTTATCATAGGAGCTGTGGTTTTAATCTATGTGGTTGGTGGCGTTATGTCTAAATCCGAGGGAGCGAGGGAAGCGATCTGCGAGTGGTGGGAAGACGAAGCAACGCGTTGGCGGAGGGCTTACAACATCGGCACGGTGCTATTTGCGGGCTGGTTGCTCATTAAAGGGTCTAGTGACATTTTCCATTGGATCTTCGATGGTTCTAGCCTCGTCGCCGATCTAGTTGGCCGAGATGGCTATGAGATCATCGAGGAAATAGCGATAATTTGTATTTTCATATTCATTCTCCGCATGTTGAAAGCGATGGAAACCGGTTTGCGATCTCCTGACCATCACACTGGGCCTATTTGATTTCTCAATCGGCGAATTCAGCCCCCCTAGCTCAATGCAGTCTGCGACCATAGATGCGCAGTTCATTGATCGTTAACAAACATTGGCGAAGCTTTGCAACTATGTCCTGGTATTGCATTTCAGCGCCTCATTCTGAAGACGTGTTTCCCGTCTCACGCATGCTTCTTGCCAGAGGCCACATTAGCCGAGAGATGATACGTCGCTGTCTTCCGAAATGGGAGGAAGAATCAATACTTGCGGTTATTGCCGAAGTCGAACGCTTGACGGCGCGAAAAATCGCTAGCGCGCCCTTGTTTACGGGCATCGTGCCAATTCGCAATATTTCTGTTCAAGGGGCACAAGTTCAGTGTGCGATGCGTTCCTCACCGCCGCCCTCAATGCTCGGCAAAAGAGGACTCTCGGGCTTGTATGAGTCCCAAAAGGCAAAGGGGGCTGACGGGAGGCCTCCCTCGGCCAGCAGGTGGCGTCCAAAAGGGGGCCCCAGGCCGGTCACAATTGATGCGTTGAACCAATCAGGATTTCTCGGCTCGGGCGGGATCCTCATGCCTGGAGACACCCACTCCCCTCAACAAACGGCTGTTTCTATGCAACTTTTGCATAGCCACCCATGCGCCTCTTAGCAGCCAATTATGCGACCGAATGGCACACCGCATTTTCGTTTATCGACATCCCACCGGCCCGTGTCGTCCAAGAACCATTCTATCGCTTCGGTGCAGGGCGGCGGTGGGGAGTCACGGGGGGCGCGATTACTTTAGCAACTTTAGCGGCTTTAGCAGGGGTGCCCTTCGGCTGCGGGCCTGATTGAAATCTAAGTCGGCTGAATTAGGGTCTTATTTCCAAGCTCCGACGCGATAGGGCTATCGAAAGACTGAAGCTACCCCCCCGCTAAAGTTGCTAAACCTGCTAAAGCTATGCCGTCATTGTGCTGGCCGCGCTCCAGGAACGCCCGGAGGGCGATTTTTACAGCGTGCCATTGTCAGGTTCTGATAATGCGCCACGCACTACGGCGCCAAGTTCCGTCGAGGTTCGCGCCCCTGGGATTTCCACCAGCCATCCATGGTCCACCAGTATTTCAACGAGCGCCATTGCCGATGACTTGTCGCGGACTGCATTCGGCCCTCGTTGGTAAATGTCAGGGAGCGATATCGCTGGTTCGGGCCGATCCAAAAGCCAAGCAAGCAGGCGCTGGGCTTGGCGGAGTTGCCCACTGACTTGGCTGGCACCATGAAGGCGTAATGCCTCACCAACGTAATACTGTGCCAGGTCAATTCCCGCCTGCATCACGGCCTCATTTATCTCGACAGCGGTGATCTCACGCAGCAGCGTCAGGACACCTGCAATACGGGCGGCATGTTCGGGCAGCTTATTTGCGAACCCACTCACCGGTTCAAGTTGCCCACCAGCGCCCATCCGGGCTTCAATTTGGTTATGGAAGCCTATCCATAGCCGCCGCGCGGTATCAGAAAGAGGCAATTCACGTGGGGCGAGTTGGTCACGCTTGCCCGCAACCAGGGGCAGCGGCTTTTCGAGAATGCCTAGCAGGCTTGCATCATATCGCCCCAATTCGGCGCCAGTATGATCGGATGGTTCGCGCCACGCACGAGCGCCGATGGCGCTTTCAGGAAAACTGGGCAGGACCCGTGATAGTAAACCCTGATCTGCGAGCACGCCGTCGTCAAACAGCAGGCTCGCCACGCCGGGCTGTACCATGAGGTGCATCGCCAAGCGCCGGTCTGGCAACAAACTGACACCATCCCCTCCACGCACACGTTCAATGTGTTGGCCATCCCAAGCTTTTGATAACCCGGTCGCCGTCCTGAGCTTGGCTTCCTCGTTCATCCCGTGACCGCCAATGAACTGGCCGCCTTCATCATTGAATAGGCCGAGACTCGGCCATCCCGTAGCAAATAATTTAGTTAGTCCTTCGTATGTGGGCTCCGAACATGTCAGTGTCGGCTGCATCGGGGCGTCGGGCGGTGGACCAATGGCATCAAGTGTCGCCTTTATCTTTGCCCCGTCTCCTTTCGCTGATTTTATTGCTGCGGCGCGAGCTTGCCCCCACGCTTCCTGCTCATTGCGATAGTCGTGATACTCAGCATCGTAAGCTGCGCGTAGTTTGGCCTCACGTGTTCGCACGGCCCGTAATGCACATCCGTCAACCGCCGTTTTGCGCTCACCACTTACGCCCACCGTAACAAAATAGTTGGATATCGGTCTTGCCTGTCCCATTGGCAGAACGACGTTGGCATGGCCTTGGACCACTAGCGTCCCAGCAGCGAGAACAGATTGTCCGCACATCGCCATTGGGGCTCTCACTCGATCATGAATTGCGGCGGCTGCGGGTCCAAGGACATCGCCAAGGGCTCCAACCGGGAACGGGTCTGCTGACGGAAGTTCACGCATAAGTGCGCGCGGCGGCTCTGCGCGGATTTCTGGGTCTGGCGGTTGCCGTGGCGGGTGCCTTCCTTGGGGTTCGCCTGAACCAAAGGAGTTAGGTATGGGTAGCCGTATGGAACCAGTATGCTCTTGGGGATTGCGGGGTGGCCTATTCCTCGCCGAGGGACGAACAAACGGCGCGAATTCTCCTAGTTCAGCCGTTCGGCTGCGTACAGCGTCGTCAGTGGAACATTCTTCGTATTCCTCGGGATACTCGTCTTCCCAGTCATATTCGCTAAGCACCACAAGCTCCCCGTCTTCATCAAAAGGCAGGTAATCGGAGAGCCTTTAGGAAGACACGTTCCATGGGGCTTGCGTTCCCCCTGGTACCGGCAGGCCGCACAAAATCGGCCGACTGGGGCCCCTGGGAAGCTGCTGCCGCCCCTTCAAGCGAGGAGTAGGGTTGTTCGTCTTTGGGTCCCATCGGGGGCGCCTTGGGGGTCGCGGGGAGGGGGCTGGACATGAATGCTCATCGGCTTTTGGGTCCCCCCTCACCGTCGCTTCGGCCCGTGCGCGGCAGGGCATCCGCCAGCATTCGCTCCAGAGCTATGATCGGGACACGCAGCCGCCCGCCGATTTTGATAACTGGAAATCTCGCCCCGACGCGCTGCCTCATAAGCCGCGTTGCGCGCGATGCCGAAAATGCGCCCCGGCCTCGGGCACGCTAATTGTCAGCGCTGCTGGATTTACGCCCATTTTTGTCTGCCTTTCTGCATTCGTCACTTCGCGTGCGAGTATAGACCTAGCGGTCCCTTTGTGATACGGTCGTTTCAGATAGGAGCGCTATCAGAAACATAGCGAAACGTAGCCGACATAAGGGAAGTAGTATGAGTAGCTTTGCCCCTGATTTTGAATGGTTCATTGACAAAAGTGGTTACCGGCTGAAAGACGCTCCGCCTCGCACGGAGGATAATGCGGGTTGCGTCCACCCCATGGGCATCAAGATATTTGAGCATATCGGAGACGAACAGATGACAGCGAGCCGTCCCTTACGGATTGTTCGCATGGGAGGTGAGGTCGAGCGCTATAAGCCACTGGCTGAGAAAAATGCAATTTTCCAGGAATTTGCAGAGGATGTAATCAATCCAGCTGAAGCGCTGAAATTTGTAAATGCGTATGGCCCGTTAACACGCGAGGGCTTGGAAATGGACTTATTCGGCCTGGAACACGGTGATTCAGTCGATTTGATCCTCGCTCACGCTGCTGCATTAAGGGAGTTTATTGACCCGCGAGATCGCCATCAGGGCCGCATTAGAAAATTACTTCGGTCAGGGGGCATGAAGCTCGGAAGCATGGATGTCGGGCTTAAGTTAGTGACTGGACAGCAGACGCCGCAATTGAGAATAACGCCGCATTCATTGTTAGATGCACTTTGGCTTCAGGCCGCACAGAGCAAAATCTCCGGGATCAGAACGCGAAAGTGCAAACACTGCGGGAAGCTGTTTCAAGTGGGACGGGGAACGGGACGGCGCTCGGTGGCTCTTCATTGTTCCGATCAGTGCAAGAGGGATCACAACAGCCGAAAGAGGACCAAGGGGGCATAATCATGCGCAGCGCCGGGCACATTCGCCAACGGACCTCAGGTTCGTGGGAAATTCGCTATAGCCTCGGGACCAACCCGCTTACGGGCAAGCGTCGCACTGTGACCGCGACCGTGCGGGGCAGCCGCAAGGATGCCGAAAGGGAATTGCGTCGATTGTTGCACGCAATTGACCAGGCGTCCCACGTTGACCCGTCGCGTATCACGCTCGGGCAATGGCTCAAGACATGGCTAGACGAAATCAGCGCCGAGGTCAGCCCAAAGACGCACGAGAGGTATGCCCAAATCGTGGATAACTTTCTTGTGCCTGAACTTGGCAACGTTATGTTGGCTAAGCTAGCCCCAGGCGATATTGGTAGCGCCTACACCAAGTGGCATTCCCAGGGGCGACGCGACGGCCGACCAGGGGGGCTAGCGCCCCGCACGCGACGGCACATACATCGCATTTTGCGCTCAGCCTTGGCTCGCGCTTTTGAACAGCACCGAATCGCGCAGAACCCCGCCGATGCATTCAGGGAGTCGGTTACCGAAGGTCGAGCGGAAAGAAATGCACACCATCACCGCTGAACAATCTGCCCGTTTGCTGGATGCAATAAAGCATAGGCGCCTCTATTGGCCCTGCCTGGTGGCACTTTCGACTGGGATGCGGCGCGGCGAGATTCTGGCTTTGCGCTGGAAAAACCTCGACTTAAACCGTGGCGTCGTTCGCGTTGTCGAAAGCCTTGAGGAAACTAAGAAGCTGGGTTTGAGGTTTAAGTCCACCAAGACTGAAAAGGGCCACGCAATCACACTCCCAAAATTCGCAGTTTCTGAGTTGCGTAGACTCCGGAAGGAGCAGGCAGAGGAACTACTTGCGCTTGGCATCAAACAGGCTGGAGAGACTCTCGTCATTTGTCGAGCCGATGGGGCGCCTTTAGCACCCAACACACTGACGCAGAAATTCGCGCTGACCGTCAGGCGGATAAAAGACCTACCGCCGGTCCGGTTTCATGACCTGCGCCATAGTCACGCGACACAGCTATTACTCGCAGGGGTTCACCCAAAGGTCTGCCAGGAGCGACTTGGCCACGCCTCCATCTCGACCACTCTTGATCTTTACAGTCACGTCACCGGGACAATGCAAGAAGATGCTGCTGAGAGGCTGGATGCTGCGCTTGGGGATGCTATAAGCCGGGCGACCCAAAAATGACCGTTCGGTAGCAAATTGGGTAGCATTCGGCATTTTTGTGTTGTCCGCATTGAGAGATAGTCGTGTATATTCAATAAATTGACCCCATAGCTCAGCAGGATAGAGCGGCGGTTTCCTAAACCGTAGGCCGGAAGTTCGAGTCTTCCTGGGGTCACCACGGCCTGGGCCGTTTCGAGTTCGCAATCCACGGGCCGGAAGTTCGTTCGGCGGCGATCAACCTGTCGGTTGATCGCGGTTCGCCTCACCCTCCCGGGTTCACCAAAACCCAATCACAAGACTGATCAACCGTAACGCCGGTCCGGCATCACATCGCCCGCGGGATCGACGGCCAGGGTTTCGAAATATTTCGCCAGGCTGATGGCCTTGGCAGCCTGCTGCGGCGGCAAGGAGGATTGCGCCGCCTGCGCGCGGAGCAACCTGGCAATCTCCTGGTAATCCTCTGACCCGACCATGGCGGTTTGTGTATCAGTCTTGCCGGGGCGCCGCATTGATCCGGATCAAGCCCGCTACATCAGCGGGCCGGGCTTTTTCATGTAGCGGTCGCGGATCGCCTCGGCCATCCAGAAGGCCAAGGCGCCCACCGTGCCGGTGGGGTTCATCGCCGCGTTCTGCGGGAAGGCCGAGGCGCCGACCACGAACAGGTTGGAGACGTCCCAGCTTTGCAGATAGCGGTTGACGGCGCTGGTGGTGGGATCGGCGCCCATGACGGCGCCGCCGGTATTATGCGTGCTCTGATAGGGCACCGCGTTCCAGCCCCGGCGCACGCTTCCCATGGTCAGGATCTTGGGGTTCATGGCGCGGGCGACTTTTTCGACCTGCTTGCTGACCCATTCCTGCATGCGCATGTCGTTTTCCGGAAAGTCGAAGGTGATGCGCAGCAGCGGCCGGCCATGGCTGTCGGTATAGGTGGGGTCGAGATCGAGATAGTTGCCGCGGACGGCGTAGCTGGACCCCGAGCCGCCGATGCCCATCACCCGGCCATAGGTTTCGGCGGTCGCCTTCTTCCATTGGGCGCCCCAGCGCGGCGTGCCCGGCGGGGTGGGGCGGCTGGCGATCGGCCGGCCGTTGGTCTGGCCGGTGCCGATCGACGCCCCGCCCACGAAATCGACCTTGGAATGGTCGAAGGCGTCGCCGTTGAAGTCGTGCGCCGACATGGTGAGCGCGCCGGCGCCCATGAAGGGGTTGAACCTCTTGTCGTCGAAGATCAGCTGGGCGCCGCCGCCGCCGGTCTGGTAGCAATAGTTGCGCCCCACCACGCCCTTGCCCGATCCTGGATCATAGGGCGTGCCGATCCGCGACAGCAGCAGCATGCGCACATTCATCAAGCCATAGCCGCACAGGATGACGATGTCGGCCGGCTGCTCATATTCGGTGCCGGCGGTATCGACATAGGTGACGCTTTTCGCGGTCTTGCCGTCGCCGCGAAGATTGATCTTCATCACCTCGCATTCGGTGCGGACCTCGAAGTTCGGCTTGCGCATCAGGACGGGCAGGATCGTGGTCTGCGGACTGGCCTTGGAATAGTTGCCGCAGCCGAAGCGCTCGCAGAAACCGCAATAGGTGCATTCGCCCATCGCAATTCCCAGCGGATTGACATAGGCCCGCGACGCGTTGGCCGCCGGGGCCGGGAAGGGATGCAGGCCCTGGTTGCGCGCGGCGTCCGCGAACAGGGTCAGGGCATAGGGCATCTTCAGCGGCGGATTGGGATATTCGCGGCTGCGCGAGCCCTCGAAGGGATTGCCGCCGGGCTGGATCTCGCCCTTGATCACCCCGGCCTTGCCGGAGGCGCCGCACAGATATTCGAAACGGTCGAAGCAATGCTCGATCTCGTCATAGCTGACGCCCCAGTCCTGGACCTGCAAGTCGGCGATCTTCTTGGCGCCGTAGCGCCGGGTCAGGTGGCTTTTGCACTCGAAATCGCTGGGCCAGTAGCGCCAGCAATAGCCGTTCCAGTGCACGCCCGCGCCGCCCACCCCCGATCCCGGCAGGAAGGAGCCGTAATCGCGCATCGGCAGCGCCGTCTGGGTCAGGTTGTTGCGCATGGTCATGGCTTCCTGCCGGGGCTGCAGGAACAATTCGCGGCGGATGGCGAAGCGCAATTCGTCCGGCATGTAGCCGATGTTGAAATCGGTTGCGGTATCGCGCCAGGGGCCGCGCTCGATGGCAAGGACATTGAGCCCCGCCTCGGTCAGTTCCTGCGCCAGGATGGAGCCGGTCCAGCCCAGCCCCATGATGACGACGTCCTTTTTGGGAAGCGTTCTGGCCATGGTCCCCGTCTTGTTTTTCTTGTTGCCGCGCCGCTGCGGCGCGAGGCGTGCCGAGATTTGACCGCGAAAGCGGCGAAAACTCCAGAGGGATGGATCGGGGCCGCGCTTTTCCTAGTCCGGACGCTGCAGGCGCCGGACCACAAGCTCGTCCACCTCCAGCCGGCCGATCCGGGCGCGCCGGACCGCCAGCCGTCCGATGGCGAGATAGCCGATGGCCAGGGCGCCGACGGCGAAGGCGCCCAGCGCCAGTGCGCCAAACGCAAGCGCGGCGGGGTAGGTCTTGTGTCCATCGGTCATGTCGAACTCCTTGTCCTGCTCATCTTATCCACAGCCAGCGGCTGCGATTATAGTCGCGGGCATTGGGAACATAGCCGCCGACGCGCGGCCCCACCGCTTCGCTTTGCGACAGATAGCGGATCGGCAGCCAGGGCATATCGGCCAGCGCGATGCGTTCGGCCGCCTGCAGCAGGCGCACGCGCCGCGCCGCATCGGGCTCGCGCTCGGCCGCCGCCATGGCGGCGTCGAATTTGGCATTGTGGTAGCCGGCATAGTTGCCGGGACTGCCCGAGCGCAGCAGATCCAGGAAATTGGCGGCGTCGCTGAAATCCGCCAGCCAGTTGGTATAGGCCAGCTGATACTGGCCCTGGCGCATGGCGCGCAGCACCAGCGGATAATCCGACACCGTGATGCGGACATCGACATGGATCTGCCGCGCCATGGCCTGGAATACCGTGGCCAGGCGGCGGCTGTCGGGATTGGCGCTGGCGGCATAGCTCGAGGGTCAGCTTGTTGAAGGGGCCGAAACCGGCCTCCTGCATCAGCCTGCGCGCCTCGGCCAGTCGCGCCGGATAGGCCATGGACCTGAAATCGAGCTGCGGGCCGTTGCCGAACCCCGCCACGCCGGGCGGCACATAGGCATAGGCCGGCAATTCCCCCAGCTTCATCACCTTCTGCGCCACCGCTTCGCGGTCATAGACAAGATTGAGGGCGCGGCGCACCCGGATGTCGGCCAGGGCGGGATCGCGCAGGTTGATCGCCAGATAGGACAGCGCCAGCGTGGGCATGATGTGTGCGCTGCCGGGCATGTTGGTGCGCAGCCAGGGCAGTTGCGCGCTGGGCAGCGGGGTCTGCATGTCCAGCTCCCCGGCGCGCAGCCGCCGCAGCGCCGCCTGGGTATCGGCGGTTGGATAATAATTCACGCCGTCGATCTTCACCGAGGCCGCATCATAGAAGTGCGGATTTTTTACCAGCGCGACATGGTCGCCCGGCTGCCAGGACTTGAGCAGATAGGGCCCGTCGCAGACATAGCCGCCCGGCCTGAAGGAGGGCTTGGGCGGCAGGGGCAGGGCGGCGGGCAGGGTCAGGATCTCGGGAAGATAGGGCGCGGGATGCTCCAGCACGATTTTCAGGGTGGCGGGATCGGGGGCTGTGGCCCCCAGGGCGGCTGCGGGCATGGTGCCGGAGGTGACGGCGCGCGCATTCTTGATGATCCACAGCAACTGCGCTCCGCGCGCGGCGGTTTTGGGGTCCAGCAGGCGCCGCCAGGCGAAGAGGAAATTCTGCGCCGTCACCGGCCGGCCGTCGGACCAGCGGGCCTTGCGCAGATGAAAGGTCCAGGTCAGGCCGTCGGCGGAGGTTTCCCAGCGCTCCGCAATGCCGGGCATGGGGCGTGCCGCCGCGTCCAGGGTGGTCAGGCCCACCATCATGTCGCCCAGGATATTGGTTTCCGCGGCGCTGCCGGCGAAGGCGGGGTCCAGCGATTCCGGTTCAGCGCCATTGCCGCGATTGAGCACGCTCGCGGCGCTGGCGGGGACGGCGGCCAGCAACAGGAATGCCAGCGCCAGCCGTCTCATGCGAACTGCCGGAGGCGCGCCGCCTGGTCGATCGTCACCCAGCGCGAGCGGTGGTAGTCAAGCGGATTGGCCTCCCAGCCCTTGACATAGGGCCACACCATATTGGGGCTGACCCAGAACCATAGCGGCATTGCCGCATGATCCTTCAGCATGATCGCTTCTGCCGCCGCGAGCTTGCGGCTGCGGCTTTCCAGGTTCACGTCCTGCTGCGCCGCGACCATCATCGCGTCGAAGGCGGGATTGCTGTATTGCCCCCAATTGTTACCGCTGCCGGTGCGGAAAAGGTCGAGAAAATTTGAGGCGTCATTGAAATCGGCGCCCCAGCCGGCCTGGGCGATATCGAAATCGTGTACCTGGATGGCAGGATAGAAGGCGCGCATATCGTTGGGTATGATGGCGATATCGAGAAATATCTGTGCCAACATCTGCTGAATCGCGGCCGCCACGGCGCGTTGATAGCCCGGCGTGGTGGCGCGGATCATGAAGGTGGTTCTGATACGGTCATTTTCGCTAAATCCTGCCGCGCGCATCAGGGTGCGCGCTTTTTCCAGCCGTTGAGGGTAGGGCATGGACTTGAAGTCGAAGACGGGGCCGTTTGGATAGTTGGCAGTGGTGGGCGGCACAACGGCATAGGCGGGGACATCGCCAACCCGGCATGATGCGACCGGTAATGGCCTCGCGGTTCAGTACCAGGTTGATGGCTTCGCGCACACGGACATCGTCGAACGGTTTGCGGCGGTGATTGACCGCGATGAACTCGGTGGTCAGCTGGGGCTTGTCGCTAATGGTCTGCGGAATATGGGTGCGGATCCAATCGATCTGCTGGCCCGGCAACTTTTCCTGGATATCCAGCTCGCCGGCGCGGAAGCGCTGCAGCGCTGCGCCATAGTCATCGGTGGGATAGAAATAGACCCGTTCCAGCGCGACATTGGCGGCGTCATAAAAGCGCGGATTCTTTTCCACCAGCACATGACCGTTGGGAGTCCAGCTCTTCAGGACGAAGGGCCCATTGCCGACATAGGTGCCGGGTTGTGTCCAATCTTTGCCTTTTGCCTTCACCAGATGTCGAGGCAGTGGCAGCATCGTTTGGTGAGTCAGCATTTGCAGCAGATAGGGCGCGGGATGCTCCAGATGGATTTCAAGGTTGTGATCGTCGAGCGCTCGTGCCCCCAGAGCCGAACCGGGCATTTTGCCGGCATTGATCGGTCGCGCATTCTTCACGACATAGAGGAAATAGGAATAGAAGGAAGCCGTCGCCGGATCGAGAATCCGGCGCCAGGAATACACGAAATCCTCCGCCGTTACCGGCACGCCGTCGGACCATTGCGCCTCGCGCAAATGAAATGTCCAGGTCAGGCCATCGATGGATACCTGCCAGCCTGTCGCCATCCCCGGCACAGGTCGTGCGGCGGGGTCGGGAGTCATCAGGCCGACCATCAGGTCGCCGATAATTTCTATGTCCTGCACACCTGACGCCAATGACGGATCCAGCGTTTCGGGCTCCGCCGCATTGCCGCGCAAGAACGTGCGGGCATCAGCGAATTTATGGCGGGGTTCCTCGCTCGGACCGCGCAGGGCGAGATAGCCGCCCCCCGCCGCCAGCGCCGCGCCTCCGGCCAGGGCCCAACGCCGGTTCCATGTCTTGCCCGATGCCATCAAGACCTTCTACCATGCATTCCAGCAATCATTTGCCGGGGTTGCGGCAGGAAGTTCAACGGTTTTCGTGTGGGGGATGCGATGCGCAAAGTGATTTGGGCGGTGGTGGCCATGGGCGGAGCGCTGGCGCCCGGCCTGGCGCTGGCGGATGCGCGCGAGGATGTGGTTGCCGGCATCACGCGCTGCGCCCATCTGGCCGACGACCGGCAATGGCTGGACTGCTATTACGGCGCGGCACAGCCTATGCGGGCCTGGCTGGGCCTGTCGCCCGCCCCCCAATCCCAGCTCAAGCTTCTGTCGGAGCAGCCCAAGCCCGCGATGTTGCCCGCCACGGTCGCCCGCGCCGCGGTGCGCACGGGCCCGCCGCCGATGCCCAAGCGTTCCGGCATATTCAACATGTTCGGCGGCTCCGAGATCGTCAACAATGCGCCGGTCAAGGATTACGAGCTGACGCGCGACGGCTTCACCATCACGCTTCTTGACGGCCAGGTCTGGCAGCAGACCGATGACGATGCCGAAAAGCGTCCCGTCAATTGGCGCCAGCCCGCCTCAAGCATGCGGGTCACCATCAGCCAGGGCGCGCTGAACAGCTTCAACCTGGTGGTTGGCGAGGAAAACCTGCACCACAAGGTCCGGCGCATCCGCTAACCACTGTCCGCTTCAGTTCCCGGGAAGCTGGCTGTCGGCCACGGGCGGCGGCGGCGCGGGCGGATTCCAGATCTGCTCGTAAATATAGATCCCGAAGGCGGCCATCACGGCGGCTATGACAATCGCCACCACGGTACGGGACTTGATGTCCGGTGCCTCCTCGGCATGGTGGAATTCCTGCAGATTGCTCATCTTGACCTCCTGGGTTTGGGCAGTCCGGTTATGGCGTCTCCATTGTGAAATGCGCGCGCCGGACCTACCGCGGCGCGTCGCTTTTTATAGCATATTTCGCAGGCGGTGTTTAGTCGTGTTCCGCCACCCAGTGGCCGGGCGCGACCTGTTCCAGCTTGGGGCGATAGTCCGGCTGGTTCAGCCGGGATTTCAGGAATGTCAGTTGGGCCAGCGGGTCCAGCGGTGACGGCAGATCGCCCGTCAGGAGTTCCCGTTTCCTGGCGCGCTCGGCACGCGGATCTGGCGTGAGCACCGCCGACAGCAGCGCGCGGGTATAGGGATGGCGGGGGTCGGCATAGAGCGCGGCGCTGGGCGCAAGTTCCACCACCCGTCCCAGATACAGCACCATCACCCGGTGGGAGAGGCGGCGCACCACCGACAGGTCGTGGCTGATGAAGATCAGGGCCAGTCTGGTTTCCGCCTGAAGATCGCGGATCAGCTCCACGACCTGCGCCTGGATGGAGACGTCCAGAGCGCTCACCGCTTCGTCGCAAACCAGCATTTTGGGGCCGACGATCATGGCGCGGGCCAGGCCGACGCGCTGGTTTTGCCCGCCGGAAAGCTCGTGGGGATAGCGGTTGATCCAGGCAGGGTCCAGGCCGACGCGCTGCATCATCGCGCGCACCCGGCCGCGCAGGGCCTCGCGCGAAAGCGGCGGCCCCAGCGCCTTGAGCGGCTCGGCGATGGAAACCCCGACCGGCATGCGCGGGTCCAGGCTGGCCAGCGGATCCTGGAACACGATCTGGAAATCCCGGCGCAGCTTGCGGATGTCGGACTGGGTGGCGGCGTCGAGCGCGCGGCCCAGCCACACCACCCGGCCGCCGGTCGCGGGCAACAGCTGCAGAACGGCGCGCGCCAGGGTGGACTTGCCGCAGCCGCTTTCGCCCACCACGCCCAATGTCTCGCCCTGGTGCAGGGTGAAGCTGACGCCGTCCACCGCGCGCAATTGGCGTGTGCGGCCGAAGAAGCCCTTGTCCTTGACGGCAAAGCCCACCTCGAGATCGTCCACCGCCAATAAGGGCGGGCCCACTTCGGTGGCCGGGGCCGGCGTTTCGTCGGCTTTGGGAATCGCGTCCAGCAGCATGCGGGTATAGGCGTTCCTGGGCGCGTAGAAGATTTCATCGGCCGTGCCGCTCTCGACGATTTCGCCGTGGCGCATCACCTGCACCCGGTCGGCCAGCCCGGCGATCACCCCCATATCGTGGCTGACCATGGCGATGGCGGTGTTTTTTTCCGTCTTCAGGGCGCGCAGGATTTCCAGGATCTGCGCCTGCACCGTCACGTCCAGCGCCGTGGTCGGTTCGTCGGCGATGATCAGGTCGGGGCCGGTGATGGTGGCCATCGCGATCATCACCCGCTGGCGCATGCCGCCGGACAGTTCGTGGGGATATTGCCGCAGGCGCCGGGCGCTTTCGGGAATGCGGACATAGTCCAGCATATCGCGGGCCCGCGCCTGCGCTTCGGCGCGCGACACGTGGCGGTGCAGCATCAAGGCTTCGGTGATCTGGGCCCCGATCTTCATGTGCGGGGTGAGCGAGGTGAGGGGGTCCTGGAAGATCATGGTGACGGCGCCGCCGCGCAGGGTGTTGAGCTGCCGGGCGGAGGCGCCCAGGATTTCCTCGCCGCGATAGCGAACGCTGCCGCGGACGCGCCCATTGGCGGCCAGAAGACCGAACGCCGCCAGGAACAGCTGGCTCTTGCCCGAGCCGCTTTCCCCCACCACGCCCAGGCATTCGCCTTCGCCGATCACAAGGCTGGCATCCTTGACGGCATGGACGTCGCCGTCGGCCAGCGTGAAATGAACGTTGAGGTCCGAAATCTCCAGCAGCGCGCTCATCGGTCCCCCATTACCGATCTTTCGGGTCCATGGCGTCGCGCAGGCCGTCGCCGACGAAATTGAAGCAGAACAGGGTCACCGCCATGAACAGGGCCGGGAACAGCAGCATCCAGGGCGCAGTTTCCATCTGGTCGGCGCCGTCGGAGATCAGAACGCCCCAGCTGGTCAGTGGCTCCTGGATGCCCAGGCCCAGAAAGGACAGGAAGCTTTCGGTCAGGATCACGCCCGGCACCGTCAGGGTGACATAAACCATCACCGGGCCCACCACATTGGGAATGATATGGCGGGTGATGATGGCGAACGGCCCAACCCCGCCGGCGCGGGCGGCCTCGATGAATTCCTTCTGCTTGATGGAAAGGGTCTGGCCGCGCACGATCCGCGCCATGGTCAGCCATTCCACCGCGCCGATGGCCACGAACAGCAGGATGAAATTGCGGTCGAAAAGCACCATCAGGATGATGACGAAGAAGACGAAGGGCAGGGAATAAAGTACGTCCACGATGCGCATCATCAGCGCGTCGATGCGTCCGCCCAGATAGCCCGCCACCGCGCCATAGAGTACGCCGATCAGCAGCGAGACCAAGGTCGCCACCAGCCCCACCGCCAGGGAAACCCGCGCCCCGAACAGCACCCGCACGAACAGGTCGCGGCCGACCGCGTCCGTGCCGAAGATATGGCCGGGCGCGCGGCAGGCCGCCTCCACCGGCCACCAGCCCGGGGCGCAGGCGATGATGTCGTAATTGACCTCGTCATAGGCAAAGGGCGACAGCAGCGGCGCCAGCAGGGCCAGGAGCGCGATCAAGGTCAGTATGATAATTCCGGCCATGGCGGCGCGGTTGCGCAGCAGCCGGCGGCGGGCATCGACCCACAGGCTGCGGCCCCTGACCTCTTCAACCGCCTCCCGTGTCTGCCCGTCGGCGCTCATGCTTGCCTCCTTTTGCGCAAGGCGCACCTTGGGGGGCAGTGCCCGCAGCAGCACTTGCGATGCGAAGAGTGGAGAGGGCCGCACATCAGAGCCTCACCCGGGGATCGAGCAGCCCGTAGGCGAGATCGGCCAGGAAGTTCAGCGCGATGATCAGGGCGGCGTAACAGATCACCACCCCCATCACCAACGTGTAGTCGCGGTTCAGGGCGCCTTGCACGAAATAGCGCCCGATCCCGGGCAAGCCGAAAATCTGTTCCACCACCAGCGAGCCGGTGAGAATGGCGGCCAGCGCCGGCCCCAGATAGGAGACCAGTGGCAGGGCGGCGGCCCGCAGGGCATGCCCAAGCACGATGCGCGATACCGGCAGGCCCTTGGCGCGGGCGGTGCGGATATAGTTGGCGCGCAGCACTTCGACCATCGCGCCGCGCATCATCCGCGCCACGATAGCGATCTGGGGCAGCGCCAGCACCGTCACCGGCAGGACCATGTTGCGCCAGGCCCCGCCATTCCATCCCCCCACCGGCAGGGACAGGTCGTGCCCGAACAGCGTGATGCCGTATATGCCGAAGGCCAGGGTCAGCAGCGGCGCGGTGACGAAGGTTGGAATGGTGATGCCCAGCATCGCCACCCCCATGACGGAATAATCCTCCCAGCGGTTCTGCTTCAGCGCCGCCAGCACGCCCAGGAAGCCGCCCAGCAGCAAGGCCAGGGTCATGGCCGCCAGCCCCAGCCGCGCGCTCACCGGCAGGCCGGTGGCGATCAGCTGCGCCACGGTGAAATCCTTGTTCTTGTAGGAGGGGCCCAGATCGCCCCGAACCAGCTTGCCCAGATAGATCAGATATTGCTGGGCCACCGGCTTGTCGAGATTGTAGGCGGCCTTGATGTTGCGTTCGACCTCCGGCGGCAGGCGGCGTTCGCTGTCGAAGGGCCCGCCCGGCGCCGCGCGCATCATGAAGAAGGCCATGGTCACGATCACGAACAAGGTGGGGATGGCGCCCAGGAAGCGGCGCAGGGCAAAGCGCATCATCGCGAGACGAACTCCCGCCAGCGCGATGCGATCGCCGGACCATGGGCCAGCCACCAGCCGTCATCGACCGCAAAGGCGTTGCGGAAATTCTCCGGCGCGGTGGGCAGCAGGGGACGCATGGGCGTGCCCAGTTCGGGATTGTTTCCCACCAGGGCAACCGCGGAGCGCCGCGCCGGGCCGAAACCGGTCCAGCTCGCCACTCTCGCCAGCGCGGCGCTGCTGGTGGCATAGGTGATGAAATCCAGCGCGCGCTCCTTTTTGGGATTGCCGGCCGGGATGGCGAAGACATCCATCTCATAGAGCTGGTGATCCCAGATCACACCGGGAGTGAAATCGGTTTCTGCCCGCACGTCGCCATTCAGCGCCGTGGCCATCACCGCCCGGCCGTTCTTCACCCAGTTCAGGGCGTCGCGGCTGTCATGCGCCCAGATGGGGTGGAGTACCGCCAGCTTGGTGAAGGCCCGGTCCAGGCCCTGTGGCGTGGAAAGGGTCGTGTAGACGTCGCCTGGGGCCACGCCGTCGGCCAGCAGGGCCATCTCCAGATTGAACTTTGCGTCGGCGCGGCTCAGCGCGCGCCGGCCGCGAAATCGCCTGGTGTTGAAAAAATCGGCCAGCGTGGCGGGCACACGCCTGAGCCGGGGCGAATAGATCATCACCTGGGAATAGACCATGCTGCCCACCCAGCAGGGGCCGATGGCGCCGGCCACGAAATCGCGCGCCGCGGGGGTGCCGTCGGCGCCGGGCGGCAGGATGGCGGGATCGATCTTTTCCAGCAGGCCCTGGTTGCAGGCCCGCACCGCCGCGGGCAGTTCGAAGTCGATCACATCGGCCTTGAATTCGTGCGTCTTGACCATCGCCGCGACCTCGGCCAGGTCACCATCCCAGAGGGCGGGCCGCACATCGACATTTTTCTTTGCCGCATAGGGGCGCATCTGGGCGCTGGCCTGGCCGCGGCCATAGGCGCCCGGCCAGGTCATCACGATCAGGATGGGGGCAGGGCGGGTGTGCAGATAAAGCACCCCGACCAGGGCGATCAGCAGGAAGGCCAGGCCAACAAGAACGCTACGCCGTAACTTCATGGGGCAAGACTAGCGAAGCGGAAAGAAAGGTACAGGACCCCGCAAAGGATCGCCGCAGGAGGCGGAAAATGGCCGATTTGCGGGAGGCAAGCCCGCCTAAACCCTTGCTTTTGCTGTGGCCCGCCCATAGAACGCCGATCCCTGTGCAGCATTGCAGCGGGCAGTTGTAGCGCAGTTGGGTCCGAGAGCCGCAGGCTCGAGGACGGGCGTGCAGCCAAGCACGCCCCGGGGAGAGCGCCGGACAAGGGCTCGAGAGTTGGCCGCAAGGCCGTGTGTGCAGTTGTAGCTCAGTTGGGTCCGAGAGCCGCAGGCTCGAGGACGGGCGTGCAGCCAAGCACGCCCCGGGGAGAGCGCCGGACAAGGGCTCGAGAGTTGGCCGCAAGGCCGTGTGTGCAGTTGTAGCTCAGTTGGTTAGAGCGCCGGATTGTGGATCCGGAGGTCGGTGGTTCAAGCCCACCCAACTGTACCATTTTCGCGGGCGACGTCATGTGCGTCACAGGTCCGTAGGGGGGCAATATGATCGAACTATTTCTGTTTCTTCACATTCTGCTTTTTGTCTTTTCCTTTGCCTTTACCGCCGGCCTTTCGATCTATCTGGACCGGCTGGCGGCCACGCGCGATCGCGCGATCATCCACGCGGCCTTCGGCAAAGCGCACTCGCTCTCGCTGGTGGGCGGCCTGGGCTGGATCCTGACGGCGCTTGTGGGGGCGGCGCTGGCGGGGGCCATGGGCGTGGCGATGGATGCAACCTGGCTGGTCGGTGCCTATGCGGCTTTCGCGGTACTTATTGTCGTGGGCTTTTTTGTGCACAGGCCCTGGCAGGCCAAGGTGATCGCCGCCTCGGCGCCCGCGCCGCAGGGTGACCTCAACGCGCTTCTGAGCGGGCCGGCGCATCGCATCGCCTCGATGCTGAGCGCATTAAGTGTCCTGATCATCCTCTATCTGATGACCGCCCAGCCCGGCTGATCGTTCCGCGGCAGGCAGGGGCTGCCGGTCCGCGCCGGGCCGCAAATTCTACTTGAACAGGGCCCGCAGGATGCGCTGCAGGACCGGCGGGACAAACTGGTTGCCGATCATCGGGGCCAGGCCGTCTTCCTGGCGCAGGCTCTTTCCGGCCGCGCCCATCAGGTCCGAGATCCTGCCGCCGAAAAGCAGGAAACCGATCACCACCAGAATCACGATATGCCAGACGCTGAGACCGAACATGAACCTGCCTTTTGACCGCTTTGGCGGACGGTAGCCAAAAGGCGGCTCCGGCGATAGCGTGCAGCGCAGCACGAAATCCGCAGGCCGCTGGCCCGCTTGCCCTCCTTCGGCTAATAAGGAGAAAAGACCGGGAGGGAATCTTGCGAAAATTCACCCTGTTTGCCGCGGCGTTGCTGTTGACGGCCTCTTTTGCGGCGGCGGAGGCCGCCACGCGCTCCATCCTCTATGTCGCCAACAGCCAGGGCGACGATATCACCGTCATCGACCTGCCCACCCAGAAGGTGATCACCACCATCAAGGTGGGCCCCATCGTCCATGGCGTCTGCGCCCAGGGTGACGGCCGCAAGGCGTTCGCCACCATCGAATCGCAGAATGCGCTCAAGGTGATCGACACCAAGACCAACACCGTCACCGACACGATCGCCTTGCCGGGCCGGCCCAATGAATGCGCCGCCACCACCGACGGCCATTATGTGGTGGTGCCGCTGCTGGCGCCCGCCAACAGCGCCGTGATCGTCGACATGACGCAGAACAAGATCGTCAAGACCCTGACCTTGCGCCATCCCCACAATTGCTTCACCCCGGAAGGCGGCAGCAACACCGTGGTCTATTGCGAAGAGCGCGACGCCTACCGCATCAACCGCATCGACCTCACCAAGATGGAATATACCGACATGGTGAAGGTGGCGGGCGATCCGCGTCCCTTTGCCGTCACCGCGGACGAGAAGACGCTGTATACGGCACTCAGCGGGCTTCACGGCGTCGCCATCATCGATCTGGTGCACAAGACCATGGCCCAGGTCGCCCTGCCGCCCATGCCATGGATGAATTGCCATGTGGAGCCGCCCAACACCCCCGTGCACGGCATCGCGCTGACGGTGGACGCCAAGAAGCTCTGGATCACCTCGGTGGCCGATGCCGGCATCTATGTCTATGACCTGGCCAGCAAGACGCTCGGCAAGAAGATCACGGTGGGGGCGTGCCCCAACTGGATCAGCATGTCGAAGGACGGCAAATATGCCGGCGTCAGCAATGCCGACTCCGACGACACCTCCATCCTGGATGTGCGCAAGGAAAAGGAAATCGCCCGCATCAAGGTCGGCACGGCGCCCAAGCGCCTGCTGGTGATCGAAGTGCCGCAGGATCAACTGACGCAGTAAAATAACAACAAGGGAATTGGGATGCGCAAGATTGCGGTTTTGCCGGCAGCCATGCTGGCGTCGGCCATTGCCCTGGGGGGCGCTTGGGCCGCCGGCGTGGTGAAGAAGGACCAGTCCATCCTGGACCGGCTCTACGCCAATACCGGCGTCTACGACAAATCCGCCACCGCAAAGACGCCGGACTTCGTTTCCGATCCCGGCTGGCCCGCAGCCCCTGCCGCACAGCTGGCTGCTGGGCCAGGTCGGCGGGCTTTATGTCGATCATCACGATCACATCTGGGTCTATAACCGTCCGCGCACCATGACCACCGACGAGGCGGGTCTGGAAGACCCGCGGCCGGCGCCAGGCGGCAAGGCAACGGCCTGGGTTTTGACGCGTCCCAACGGCGCGGTGGCCGATTGCTGCAATGCCGCGCCCTCGGTGCTGGAGTTCGATACCGCCGGCAAGCTGCTGCGCGCCTGGGGCGGCCCGGCCGATCCGGGCTGGCTGGAAAGCCATTGCCGGGCGGCGGACGGCTGCATCTGGCCCAACAGCGAGCACGGCATCTATATCGACCAGAAGGACAATGTCTGGATCGGCGGCAATGGCGCAAAGCCCGTGGATCCGGCCTCGCGCTGGACCACCCACAAGGACGGCGGCGACGGCTTTGTCCTGAAGTTCGACATGAACGGCAATTTCAAGATGCGCATCGGCGGCACGCCCACCGCGCCCAACAGCAACGACACAGACGGCGGCATCAACGGTACGCCGTTGCTCTACCTGCCCGCCGACATGGTGGTGGATCCCAGCACCAACCGCCTCTATATCGCCGACGGCTATGGCAATCGCCGCATCCTGATCGTGGACGCCGATACCGGCAAATATATCGGCCATTTCGGCGCCTATGGCGCCAATCCGGTGGACGATGCCGCCGCCGCCGCGGGCGGACGCTGGATGAGCGACCGGATGAAGGGCAATCGCAAGCCCGCCTTCTTCCGCAATCCGGTGCACTGCGTGAAGATCGCCGACGACGGCAAGATCTATGTCTGCGACCGCGGCAATGACCGCATCCAGGTGTTCGACAGCCATGATCCGGCGCTGGGCAAGCCGTGCAGCAATCCGGACGGCGAGGCGGGCAAGTGCGGCTTTCTGGCCGAGCAGTTCGATCAGCGCCAACACCGAGACCGTTCCGGCCATGCCCGGCACCTCGGTGTCGATGAACTTCTCCAAGGACAAGGCGCAGAGCTGCCTGTATGTCGGCGACAATTCCAACATGACCATCTATATGCTCAACCGCAGCAACCTGCAGGAGCTCGGTCGGCTGGGCCGCTCGCGGCCGCAATGCCGGCCAGTTCCACTGGCTGCACCAGGTCAGCCTGGACAGCAACGGCAACATCTATACCGCCGAAGTGGATACCGGAAAGCGCATCCAGAAATTCCTGCGCTATGGCGCGGCGGGATGCAGCGGTACCGGATCGATGACGGTGGGCGGCCCGCTAAACTGACCCGGCGCGGCGGCGCCAGCCCAGATATTGCAGGATCGCGGTGAGCGCCACGCACAGGCTGGCGGTGGCGATCAAGGCCCATATGTGGCTTTCGATGCCGATCAGATAGCCGAAAGTGTGCAATGCCGTGAGGCCGAAGCAGGCATAGTTCCAGCGTTGCAGGCTTTTCCAGCCGTCCACGCCCAGCTTGCGCAGCGCCGCATCGTTGGAGGTCGCCAGCAAGGCCAGCAGGATCAGGGCCGCGAACAGGCCGGTGAAGTTGGAAAATCCGAACAGATCGTGGCGCAACGGCACCAGATGGTCCTGGGTTTTCTCATAGATATAGTAAAGCCAGGGCCGGCCGCGCAGATGCACGCATTGACCGATGCCCGCATGCAGCACGCCGGCAATGCCGGCCCAGATGGCGATGTCCCGCCGCAGGTCCAGCGACAGGACCGCCCGCTTGCCGGTCAGGGTGCGCCAGGGCCCGATTGCCAGGGTGACGGTCAGCAGCACCAGCGCCGGCCAGGCCGTGGAAAAGCTCAGCCTTGTCAGGATGTCGGAATAGGGGCGGGTGACATACAGCAGCAGGGCCGAACCCGTCGCGGCCAGCGCCAAAGGCAGGTGATGCCGCCACAGGCGGCTCTGCATACGCGGGGTCATTGGAGATTAAAGGGCGCTGGTGAACTTGGCTTCTGTTTTCGCGGTCACTTCCTCTAGCGTGACCCCGGGCGCCAATTCAATCAATTTCAGTCCGCGTCTTGCCGCGCTCCAGCGTGAAGACGCACAGGTCGCTGACGATCATGTCCACGCATTGCGCGCCGGTCAGCGGCAGGGTGCATTTCTTCAGGATCTTGCTGTCGCCGGCCTTGTTGGTGTGCTCCATCACCACGATGACGCGCTTGACGCCCGCCACCAGGTCCATCGCCCCGCCCATGCCCTTGACCATCTTGCCGGGGATCATCCAGTTGGCGATGTCGCCGTCTTCCGACACTTCCATCGCGCCCAGCACCGACAGGTCGATATGGCCGCCGCGGATCATGCCGAAGCTGTCGGAGGAGGAGAAATAGCTGGTGGTCGGCAGTTCGGTGATGGTCTGCTTGCCGGCATTGATCAGGTCGGGATCTTCCTCGCCCGGATAGGGGAAGGGCCCCATGCCCAGCATGCCGTTCTCGCTCTGCAGAGTCACTTTCAGGCCGGCGGGGATGTAGTTCGCCACCAGGGTCGGAATGCCGATGCCCAGATTGACGTAGAAGCCGTCCTGCAATTCGCGCGCGGCGCGGGCGGCAATGTCTTCACGGCTCCAGGCCATCACACGCCTCCCTGTGCCGGACCGGCGGATGCGGGCCTGGGGCGCGTGGTCACCCGTTCGATCGGCTTTTTGTAGTCCGTGCCTTGCAGGATGCGCTGCACGAAAATGCCCGGCGTGTGGATCTGGTCGGGATCCAGCGCGCCCGGTTCGACCAGCTGTTCCACTTCCGCGATGGTGATATTGCCGGCGCTCGCCATCATCGGATTGAAGTTGCGCGCCGTCTTTCGATAGACAAGATTGCCCTCGGTGTCGCCCTTCCAGGCCTTGACGATGGACAGGTCGGCGCGCAGCCAGCGCTCGCGCACATAGGTGAGGCCGTCGAACACCTCGGTCGGCTTGCCGTCGGCCACCACGGTGCCGACGCCGGTGCGGGTGTAGAAGGCCGGAATGCCCGCGCCGCCGGCGCGGATGCGCTCCGCCAGGGTGCCTTGCGGATTGAGTTCCAGTTCCAGCTTGCCGGTGAGAAACAGTTCCTCGAACAGCTTGTTCTCGCCGACATAGGAGGAGATCATCTTGCGGATCTGCCCGTTGTTGAGCAGCACCCACAGGCCCAGCCCGTCGGCGCCGCAATTGTTGGCGATCACGGTGATGTTCTTGACCCCGTCTTCCTTCAGCGCGGCGATCAGGTTTTCCGGATTGCCCGACAGGCCGAAGCCGCCCGACATCACCGTCATGCCGTCGAAGGTCAGGCCTTTGAGGGCCGCGGCGGCGTCCGGATAGACTTTGCTTTCGGCCAAGGCGGCCCTCCCTCACTCGATGGATCGCACGGCCGGACGGCGCGGGGCTTGCGAACCCGGCTGCTGCCGCGCTGTTTTGGCTAGTTCGCACTGCAACATGGGACAACGCAAGGGACAAAGCGGCGCGCTTGTAAGTCCATGATTTATAATGTTTTATGGCCGGGGCCGGGCGGTTCCTTGCCGCCGAACCGGGGGGCCGGTACAACCGCCGCCAATTTCCAGATTCCAGCAGATTCCCCAAAGGTTTCATGAGTTCGCCAAAGCAATCCAGACCAAAAGCCAGGCTGCCGCGGGGTTTCCGCGATCGCGGCGCCGCCGAGATCATGGCCGAGCAGAAGATGCTGGCGACCATTCGCGCCGTCTATGAAAGCTATGGCTTCGAGCCGCTGGAGACCCCGGCCTTCGAATATACCGACGCCCTGGGCAAGTTCCTGCCCGACGTGGAGCGTCCCAATGAGGGCGTTTTTTCGCTCAAGGACGATGACGAGCAGTGGATGAGCCTGCGCTACGACCTGACCGCGCCGCTGGCCCGCCATGTCGCCGCCAACTTCCAGAACCTGGCCAAGCCGTTCCGCCGCTACCAAACCGGCACGGTGTGGCGCAACGAAAAGCCGGGGCCGGGGCGCTATCGCGAATTCACCCAGTTCGATGCCGATACGGTGGGCACCGCCACCGCCAGCGCCGATGCCGAACTGTTGATGATGCTGTGCGACACGCTGGAAGCGCTGGGGCTGGCGCGCGGCGGCTATATCGTCAAGCTGAACAACCGCAAGCTGCTGGACGGCGTGCTGGAAGTGGCGGGCATCGCGGTGGAGGACCGTGCGCGGCGCGGCATCGTATTGCGCGCCATCGACAAGCTCGACCGGCTGGGCGTGGCGGGCGTGTCGGCGTTGCTGGGCGAGGGCCGCAAGGATGAATCGGGCGATTTCACCAAGGGCGCGGGGCTGACGCCCGAGCAGGCCCATCGGGTGCTGGCCTTTGTCGCCCCCGACGCGGCCGACGAGGACGCGCATCTGCGCCAGATCGGCGTCCTGATCGCCGCCAGCAAGGTGGGCGCCGAAGGCCTCAACGAGCTGGAGCAGATCGTCAAATTGCTCCAGGCCTGCGGCTATGGCCCGGACCGGGTGTTGTTCGATACCGGCGTGGTGCGGGGACTGGACTATTATACCGGTCCGGTGTGGGAGGCGCAGCTCACGGGCGCGGTCACCAACCAGGCGGGCGAGGAGATTGTCTTCGGGTCCGTCGCCAGTGGCGGTCGTTATGACGATCTGGTGGCGCGCTTCACCGGCCAGCGTGTGCCGGCCTCGGGCATCTCGATCGGCGTCAGCCGCCTGTTGTCGGCCTTGCACGGCAGGCAGCCGCCGCTGCCGCCGCTGGTGGTGGTGACGGTGTTCGACAAGGCCGATGCCGCCGCCAGCTTCGCCATCGTGCAGGAATTGCGCGCGGCGGGCCTGCGGGCCGAAGCCTATGTCGGCAACGGCAAGATGGGCGACCAGTTCAAATATGCCGACCGGCGCGGCGCCGCAATTGCGGTGATCGAAGGCGGCGACGAACGGGCGCGCGGCGAGGTCACCCTCAAGGACCTGGCGCTGGGCGCGGAACTGGCCAAGTCGGTGGAAAGCCGGGCCGAATGGGTGGCCAACCGCGAGGCGCAGAAGAGCGTCCGGCGCGCCGATCTGGTGGCGGAGATAAAGGCGATGCTGAAAGGCAGACCCTGATGGCCGCCTTTCCCTATTACGATCCACCGGCCATGGAGGCGCTCAACGCCCAGGCGACGGCACTGCTGGAGCTGTTCGCGGCGCGCGGCTATGGGCGCGAGGAACCGGCGGTACTGCAGCCGGCGGAAATTTTTCTCAACCGGTCCGGCGAGGAAATCCGCCGCCGCACCTTTACCCTGACCGATCCCACGGGGCGCGACCTGGCCCTGCGACCCGATCTCACCATTCCCATCTGCCGCCAGGCGGTGCTGTCGAACCGCGCCTTGCCCGCCCGCATCGCCTATAACGGGCTGGTGTTCCGCCACCAGCCGGGTGAGCCTCATCGCCCCACCCAATTCTTCCAGGCGGGGGTGGAACTGCTGGGGCTGGCCGATGCCGCCGCCGGCGAAACCGAAATATTGACCCTGGCGGCCCAGGCGCTGCGTACCTGCGGGCTGAAGGATTTTTCGTGGCGCATCGGCGATCTGGCGCTGTTCGGCGCCCTGGTCGATGCCCTGGCCCTGCCGCCGCAATGGCGCTCGCGTCTCAAGCGGCATTTCTGGCGCGCGGGCTATGTCGAATCCCTGCTGTACTGGCTGGGGCACGGCGATGGCGCCGCCAGGCTGCCGGGCACCCGCGCCGAGATCGAGGCCCTGCTGGACGCCCGCGCCGATGCGCCCGCCGCCGGACGCAGCCGCGCGGAAATCATCGCCCGCGCCCTGGACCGGGCGGCGGAAGCGGCGAGCCTGCGCCTGGACGGGCGGATCGCCGATGCCATCGCCGAACTGCTGGATATTTCGGGGCCGGCGCCGGACGCGCTCGCCAAGATCCGCGCCCTGCTGAAGACGATTGCCATCGATCTCGATCCCCAGCTGGCGGCGATGGAGGCGCGGCTGGCGACGTTGAAATCGCTGGGCGTGGATCTGGCGCAGGTCCAGTTCACCGCCCATTTCGGCCGCAACATGGAATATTACACCGGCTTCGTGTTCGAGCTGTGGGCGCGCGACAAGGAAGGCCCGGTGCAGATTGCCGGCGGCGGCCGCTACGACACGATGATGGAAATGCTGGGGGCCAAGAAGCCGGTCAGCGCCATCGGCTGCGCCCTGCGTACCGAACGGGTGCTGGCCGCCGCCCGGCAGGCGGGAGGCGCGTGATGGCGGCGCTCACGCTTGCGATCCCTTCCAAGGGACGGCTGAAGGACAATTGCAATGCCTGGTTCGCCGCCGCCGGCGTGACCATGGAGCAGACGGTGGGCGCGCGCGGCTACCGCGCCAGCTTCGCCGGATTTCCGGAGGTCGAGGTGATGCTGCTGTCGGCGGGCGAAATCGCTTCTTCGCTGCTGGCGGGCGACATCCATCTGGGCATCACCGGCGAGGATCTGCTGCGCGAGGAAGCGCCGGAACTGCAGGGCCGCATGCAGCTGCTCAAGCCGCTGGGCTTCGGCTTCGCCGATGTGGTGGTGGCGGTGTCGCAATTCTGGATCGATGTCGCGACCATGGCCGACCTGGACGATGTCTGCGCCGCCTACGCCCAGACTCACCGCCGCCGGCTCCGGGTGGCGACCAAATATGCCCAGCTGACCCGCAGCTTCTTCGCCCAGGCGCGCATTTCGGACTATCGCATCGTGCCCAGCGCGGGCGCCACCGAAGGCGCCCCGGCGGCGGGCACGGCCGAAGTGATCGTGGACATCACCACCACGGGCGCAACCTTGAAGGACAATGGCCTGAAGGTCCTGGACGACGGCGTGATCCTCAAGAGCCAGGCCCAGCTTGCCGCCTCGCTCACCGCCGACTGGGGCGCCGAGGCCCGCGCCGCCTGCCGCGATCTGCTGGCAAAGCTCGATCCGCATAATCCGCTTTACGCGGCACTGGCGGCCGCGCTGCCGGCCTAGGATTTTTCCCGCAGCATCGTTTCATAGGCCGCTTCCAGGCCGCGGGTGAAACCTTGCGTATCGAACAGCGGCGCGGTGGAGCGGTTGGCCGCCAGTTTCCCGCGCAGCGCCTTCAGGCGCTCCGGATCGCGCGCCAGGGCCAGCGCCGTTGCCTCATAGTCCTGCGCCGAATGGGTGATCAGTTCGGGCAGCCCCGCCGCGGTCAGCAGGCTGGCGCCCACCCGGCCGGGAAAAATCTCGCCCATCCGGGTCAGGACCGGCAAGCCGGCCCACAAGGCATCGGCGGCGGTGGCGTGCGCGCCATAGGGCAGGGTATCGAGAAACAGGTCGGCGAGCGCATGCCGGGCCAGGTGAACCTGCAGCGGCACGCGCGCCGCGAAGATCAGGCGGTCCGCGCCTATCCCGCGCCGTTCCGCCTGTTGTCGCAAGGCGGCATTGGAATGGGGGGTATAGTCGCGCAACCACAGCACGCTGCCCGGCACCTGCTGCAGCAGCCGCATCCAGATGTCGAACACCGCAGGGGTGATCTTCCAGTTGCGGTTGAAACAGCAGAACACGAAGCCTTCCTCGGGCAAGCCGGCCTGGGCCCGTGTCAATCCGGCGCCCACGGGCTTGCCGCTATCCAGCGGAAAGAAGCTGCCGGGCAGGGCAAGAAGCTTCTCGCTGTAGAATGGCTGATGCGCCGGCGGCGCCACCACCGCGTCGGCGATGATGTAATCCATGAAATTGCCGCCCGTGGTGCCGGGATAGCCGAGCCAGCTTGCCTGCACCGGCGCGGGCCTCTGCGCGAAGGCGGCCAGGCGGTTGCCCTTGGTGTGGCCGCTGAGATCCACCGCGATGTCCACCTCCAGTTCGCGCAGCCTGGCGGCCACTTCGCCGTCGCTGTTGGCCGCCATGTCGTGGAACTGGTCGAAGGCGCGCGCGATACGGCCGCGAATGTCGCTGCCATCGTTCTCGCCGCAGGAAATGCCGATGACCTCGAAGCGGGCGCGGTCATGGCGCTCCAGCACTTCGGCGAGTTGATAGCCCACCGGATGGCTGCGGAAGTCCGCCGAGACATAGGCCAGGCGGATTCTGTCATGGCGGTAGGCCTGCCCCGTCCAGAGCGGGGGCGGCGGCGGACCTTTCGCGCGCAGGACATTGCGCGCGCAGTCCAGCAACAGCGCGCCGCCGGTGCCGTAACCGATCAAGGTCCAGGGATCCAGCGCAGCGCCGGCCGCCGCCTGGGCGGGAATTTGTCGGGCGAGTGCCGCCATCCGCGCCCAGTCGCATGCATACAAGGCGGCCACGGCGGTTTCCCCGAACAGGCCTGGCGTGTCCGGATCGATCTGGCGAACCCGGTCGTAATCCGCCAGGGCTTCGTCGAAGCGATCCAGTTCCATCAGGGCGGCGGCATGATTCATCAAGACTCCGGTGTCGGTGGCCTTGAGCGCCAGGGCCCGTTCGAAATTGGGCAGCGCCCGGACGGGGCGGCGCAATGCCAGCAGGGCATTGCCCCGGTCGCGCATCGCTTGGACGAAATCCGGGCGGATCGCCAGGGCCCGGTCGAAATCGGCAATCGCCGCCTCGAAGCGGCCCATGTCGGTCAGCAGGGCGGCGCGATTGTACCAGAGGCCGGCATCGCCGCTTTGCAGGGCAAGGGCGGCATCATGGCTCGCCAGGGCATCGTCCCGCCGCCCCATCGCATGCAGGGCGTTCGCCCGGTTGCTGAGGAGTTCGGCATCCTGGGGATCGAGGGCGAGCGCTGCGTCATAGCGCGCGACGGCGTCATCGAAACGCTTCAGCCCGTGCAGCGCAATGCCCAGATGAAGGAGGATCAGCCTGTTGTCCGGCCGCAGCGTCAAGAGGGGCTCCAACAGCGTCACCGCCTCGGCGAAATCGCCCTGGCGGCTGCGCAGCAGTCCCAGCAGGTAGCGCACCTGCGGATGGCCGGGCCGCACTGCGCACAATTGTTCGATCGCCGATTGCGCCGCCGCCAGGTCCGCCGATTGCAATGCGCTGGCCGCCTGCTCGTTGAGCGACTTCAGATCCATCAGGGAAGCTTCGCGGTGTCACGAATGTCGCGGTCGGCGATATGCTCCTTTTTCCAGCGCATCGCCATGGCGATGCGGGTGCGCCCCGAAGGATGATCGTAGAAAAGGATTTCTTCCCACTTGCCCGGCTCCAGCTTGCGGTAGGTGGAAAGCTTCAGGATGACGGTGGCAAAGGCGTCCGGCTTGCGCACGGCGTCGAGGCCGAAAATGTCGGCCTGGAATTCGGCCGTCCGCGAGATCGCATTGGTCACCGGCGTCGCCAGGAACAGAAAGAGCGACCCCAGCGCCACCAGCAGCGGCAGCCCGGCCACCTCGCCGATCCGGCGCACCTGCCATTGTCCCCCGAACAACGCGCAGGCGAACACAAATCCCCAATGGATAAAGAGGAAGCCCGCCACGGTCACCAGCCCGTCCAGCAGGATCTCGCGCAGGACATGGCCCATCACATAATGGCCCATCTCATGGCCCATCACCGCCAGCACTTCATCGGGCGTGCCTTGCTTGAGCAGGTTGTCGTTCAGCGAGATGCGCGCCGTCCCCAGAAAGCCCGAGACGTTGGCGGACACCCGGTTGGACTGGCGTGAGGCATCCACCAGCCAGACATTGTCCACCGGGACGTCATTGGCGCGCGCCAGCGACAGGATCTGCGCCTTCAGCGGTGTGTCGGGCAGCGGGGAATAGTGGTTGAATAGCGGGGAAATGAAGACCGGCCAGATCATGATGGTCAGAATCTGGAAGGCGATGGCCAGGCCCGCGCCCCACAGCCACCACAATTCGCGGGTCCGGCGAATGGCGAAGTAGAGGACGGGCACCAGCAGCACCGCCGCTGCGAAGGTCAGCGCGAACTGGATGCCGAAATCACCCAGCCATTGCGGGAAATTCTGGTTGGACAGGCCGTAGGCGTGTTCGCGAAAAAAGCCTTCATACAGGACAAGGGGAAATGTCGCGGCCATGGTGATGGGAACATAGGCGGCGGTGTAGAGCATGACCTGGAGGCTGCGACGCGGGGTGCGGTCCTGCGCCCAGTCCTGGATGCGCACCGAAATCCCCAGCCCCAGCAGCAGCCCCGCCACGCCCAGGGCATAGAGCAGGTCCACCAGCTGCAGCCAGGTGCCGCCCTCGAAATAGGCGTCGGAACGGGTGCGCGCCGTGCCGCTCACCTGGGCCAGATATCGGTCGGTGGCCTGGGCGGGGTCGAAGGCGGGCGTGGTGTCCAGATCTGGCAGGCTTCCCATCTGGACGATGGTCGTGGGCGCGGCGCGCGGACCCAGCTGCGGCAGATCGCCGGGCGCGGCGGGCTGTGCGGCCGCGCCCAGCGCCAGGGTCGCCAGCAACAGCGCCGTAGCCGTGATGCGTGCAATGGACATGCGCGTTTCCTTCGGCGCAGCCTAACAGGATTTCATGGCATTCGAAGGGTTTATTGCTGATAGACTGCGGCCATGCGCTTCGCGAATTCACCCGCCTTGCGGTTGCGAGACATCGCCTTCGCAATCTTGCTGGGCGCCGCCCTGCCGCCGGCTGCGCAGGCGGCGGCCACCGGCACGATAGCGGATTCGGCGCACTATCGCCGGTGCCTGGCGGACGGCGCCGGCAATCCGGCCGCGGCGCTGGCCGATGCGCAAAGCTGGAGCAAGGCGGGCGGCGGTGTTCCCGCCGAGCATTGCGCGGCACTTGCCCTGTTCAATCTCAAACGCTACGCCGATGCCGGGGCGCGGTTGGACAAGATCGCGGGCAGCCGCGATGTCCCCAGCGTGGCGTTTCGCGTCGCGCTGTTCGACCAGGCCGGCAACGCCTGGCTGATGGCGGGCGACGGCGCGCGCGCGGTGCAGAGTTTTTCCGGCGCGCTTGCGATGTCGGCCGGCGATGCCGATCTGTTCGCCGACCTGGCCCGCGCCCAGGCCATGATCCGCAACTGGCACGAGGTGGACCTGGATCTCAACGCGGCCTTGCAGCTTTCCCCGCGCCGCGCCGACCTTCTGGTGCTGCGGGCCAGCGCAAGGCGGGCCCTGAAGCGCTATGAAGAAGCGCGCGTCGATATTGAAGCGGCCTTGAAGCTGAAGCCGGGCGATGCCAATGGCCTGGTGGAGCGCGGGTTGCTGCGGCGCCAGCTTGGCGATATCGGCGGGGCCCGGCGCGATTTCCAGGCGGCGCTGAAGACCGCCTCCGGCGACGTGGCGGCCGATGCCAGGGCCAATCTTGAGGATCTCAGTCCCTGACCCATTCGGCGCGCGCCGCAGGGTCGGGCTCCGCGGCGGCGTGACGGCGGGCCAGGGCCTCGAACGCCTCGCCGGGCAGCAGCCGCGACAGCGCCCACGCCGCCGCGCCGCGCACCAGTGGGGAGGAATCCTGCAACGCGGCCTGCGCGGATTTCGCCAGTCCGGCATCGCCGCTGTTGCCGATGGCGATCATCACATTGCGCAGGAAGCGGTCGCGCCCGATGCGCTTGACCGGCGACTTGCGGAACAGGGCGCGGAAGGCGGCGTCGTCCAGCGCCGCGAGGTCGCGCAGGGCGGGCGCCGTGAGTTCGTCCCGCGCCGACAGCTTCTGTTCCGACGCGGTCCTGGCGTATTTGTTCCAGGGGCACACAGCCAAGCAGTCGTCGCAGCCATAGATACGGTTCGCCATCGGTTCGCGGAATTGCCGCGGGATGGGGCCGTCATGCTCGATGGTCAGATAGGAGATGCAGCGCCGTGCATCCAGGCGGTAGGGAGCCGGGAAGGCCTCGGTGGGGCAGACATCCAGGCAGGCGCGACAGGTGCCGCAATGATCCTGTTCCGGCGCATCGGGCGGCAGCTCCAGGGTGGTGAAGATGCTGCCCAGGAACAGCCAGGATCCGAACTCGCGCGACACAAGGTTGGTGTGCTTGCCCTGCCAGCCCAGGCCCGCCTTCTCGGCCAGCGGCTTTTCCATCACCGGCGCGGTATCGACAAAGACTTTCACCTCGGCGCCGAAGGTCTGGAAGATGTAGCCGGCCACGGCCTTGAGCTTCTTTTTCACCACATCGTGATAGTCGTCGCCCTGGGCATAGACGGAGATCGCGGCGCGATCGCCCCGCCCCAGGATGGCCAGCGGATCGCCGGCGGGGCCGTAATTCAATCCCAGCACGATGACGCTTTTGGCCTGGGGCCACAGGGCCTGGGGATCGGCGCGCCACTGTGGGCGCTTTGCCATCCAGTCCATCGTACCATGGTGCCCGGCATCGAGATAGGCGCCTAGCCGCGCGCCGTTGCGCGGATCGGCGGCGGCGGCGGTAACGCGCACCGGGTCGAAGCCTTCGCCTTGGGCGCGCGCCAGGATTTGACTCTTGATTGCCGCAGGGTCCTGCACGGCGATCCTTATATTCCGCCGCTGCGAAAATCAGAAATCCAGTTCGGCATAATGCAGAACCGGCGGCTGGCCTGGCACCCGGTCCAACAGGATGGAGCGGAAGGCCGGCCGCGACTTCATGCGCACATACCATTCGCCGGCCGCCTCAAAATCGCTCCAGGGCACCTCGCCGAAATAGTCCAGCGCCGACAGATGGGCCGCCACCGCCAGGTCGCCCAGCGTGGTCTCGCGGCAGGCGAGGTTGCCGTTGGTTTCGGCCGCCGCGCCGATCGCCTTCAGGGCAGTCTTCAACTCCTCGCGCCCGGCGCGGATCACATTCATGTCGGGGGCGCGGCTGAAGCCCGCGCCGGTATAACGCGGCGCGGCCTTTTCATAGACGACGCGCTGGGTCACCTTTTCGTGGAATGGCCCCATCGCCCAATCCACCCATCTCAGGCAGGCGCGGCGCGCCGCGTCGTCGGCGGGGGCCAGCGGGTTGTCGGGATAATTCTGCTCCAGATGATCCAGGATGGCCCACACCCCTTCGGCGCGGGTGCCGTCCAGGTCGGTAAAAACCGGCATGGACTGTTTGGGATCCTCGGACAGCACCGGATCGCAGGCGACCCGCTTTTCGCCCACCATCAGGCGGGCCAGCCGGCAGCTGGGCGAAAGCGTCAGGTGAATCAAGCGGCGCATGCCGTCTTATAGGGGCGCCTGCGCGCAGGGCAAAGCGTCCCACCGTGCCCCTGCGGCCGGGCCGGGAAGGGGGTCCCTATTTGATACAGGCATTCAGTCCGTCGCGGGTGACCATGGCGCTGCGCCCCTGCAGCAGCCCGGCACGCCGGCGGACATAACGGCCGGGATGGGCCGCCTTCCATTTGTGGGGATTGGGCAGGATCGCCGCCAGCCGCGCCGCCTGGTCGCCGCTCAGCGACCCGGCATCGGTACCGAAATAGGCGCCCGGCCGCCGCCTCGGCGCCGAAAATGCCGTCGCCCCAGTCCACCAGGTTCAGATAGGCGTGCAGGATGCGCTTCTTGGGCCACAGGGCTTCGATCAGGACGGTGAGGTAGGCCTCCAGCCCCTTGCGGATCCAGCTGCGCATCGGCACCAGGAACAGCGTGCGGGCGGTCTGCTGGGAGATGGTGCTGGCGCCGCGCATCGGCCTTTGCGGATGGCGCTCATGTTCCTGCACGGCCTTGTTGATGCTGGCCCAGTCAAAACCGTTATGGGTGCAGAAATTCTGGTCCTCGGCCGCGATCACCGCCCGTTCCAGGCGGGGGGAAATATCGTCGCTCCAGGTGTGGTTTGCCCCCTTGCCCTGGATCAGGCTGACCAGCATTTCCGGCGTACCGGGGATGGGCAGGAAGCGAAACACCAGCAGCAGCAGGATCGGTGCCGGCACCAGCAGGAGGAAGAGGGCGCCGGCCAGCCGCCAGATCCAGCCGCGCCAGCCCCCTGCCTTGCTCCTGACTCCCCGGCCCGCCATGGCGCAGCATAGCAAAAGTTTGGACGTGCGCGAGATCGGAGGCGATGCTAACCCTTGGCGGCCGGTTTCAGGATTCGCCCATGCACGATATTTTTCTGTCCATCCTCCTGGGCGTGGTCGAAGGCATTACCGAATTTCTCCCCATCTCCTCCACCGCCCATCTGCTGGTGGCCGAAAGGCTGCTGGGCCTGGAGGATGACTGGGAAGCCTTCACGGTGGTGATCCAGCTGGGCGCGATCCTGGCGGTGGTGGCGATCTATTTCCAGACCTTCTGGCAGGCGCTGATCGGCCTGCCCAGTTCGCCCGAGGCGCGCCGGTTCGCGCTGGGGCTGGTGCTTGCCCTGTTGCCGTCGGTGGTGGCCGGATTGGCGCTTAAGAAATGGCTGGACGAGGTGTTGCTCAATCCCGCGCTCGCCATGCCGTTCATCGCCGGCTGCTGGATCGTGGGCGGGGTCATCATCCTGTTGTTCGAGCGCATCGCGCCGCCGCCGCGCTGGCTGGAGGGAGACAGGCTGCCCTTGTCCAAGGCGTTCCAGATCGGCTGCTGCCAGATCCTGTCCATCATTCCGGGCGTGTCGCGGTCCGGCGCCACCATCCTGGGCGGCGAATTGCTGGGGGTGGATCGCCGGGCAGCGACCTTGTTCACCTTCTATCTTGCGGTTCCCACCATGCTGGGCGCGTCCATCCTGGAACTGCACCACAAGGCCGGCGCGCTAAGCCGCCATCAGAGCCTGAACATCGCCGTCGGCTTTGCCGTGTCCTTTGTGGTGGCCTATTTCGTGATCCGCGGCTTTCTGGCCATCGTCACGCACCATGGCCTCAAGCCCTTCGCCTGGTACCGCATTGCGGCCGGGCTGGCGCTGGTGGCCTATCTGGCGATGCACTAGCGCGGTTATGCCGAAGCGCCGGTCTCCCGGCGCGCCTGCGAATCCGCATACTCGCCCTTGGCGCGGTACCGCCACAGATAGGTGGGGATCACCGCCTCGACCGAGGTCGGGGTGATGCCCAGATCGGCCAGCCCCGCGGCGGAAGGCGATACCACATTGTCCTTTTTCAGCAGCCGCACCTGGTCGATAGTCAGCAGCGGGTTGGGCAGCAACTGCAGGAACGCCGCCTTCAGCGACGCCAGGGCGAAGGGCACCGGGACGAGGGCGCGGCTGCGCCCCGTCTGGCGCAGGATCAGCTGCATCAGGTCCTTGAAGGAATAGGTGCTGGGCCCGCCCAGTTCGTAGGTGCGCCCATCCTGGCGCGACAGCGCCGCGACGATGGCCTGCGCCACATCGCCCACGAAGACCGGCTGGAAGCGGGTGCGCCCGCCGCCAATCAGCGGCAGGGCCGGGAAGAAGCGCGCCAGTTCGGCGAACTTGTTGAAGAAGCCGTCCTCCGGTCCGAAGATAATGGAGGGGCGCAGGATCACGGCCTTGGCAAAGGCTTCGCGCATCGCCTGTTCGCCCAGCCCCTTGGTCGCGGCATAGGCGGAATCGGATTGCGGGTCGGCGCCGATTGCGGAGACATGCACCAGCGCGCCGACACCGGCGGCAGCCGCGGCCTGGGCGACATGGGCGGCGCCCTCGGCCTGGACATCTGCGAAGCTCTGGCCCTTCTCGAACAGGATGCCGGTGAGATTGACCGCGGCCTGGGCGCCCGGTCAGGGCACGGGCGACGGATTCGGCATCGCAAACGTCGCATTTCACGAAATCGATCTGGCCCACCGTGCCCAGCGGCCGCAGGAAAAAGGCGGCGGCGGGATGGCGGGTTGCCACCCGGATCCGCCAGCCGGCCCGGGCCAGCGCCCGGACCGTATGGCGGCCCAGGAAACCGGAGCCGCCGAATATCGTGACAAGATTGCTGCTCATGGCGCACAGGTTCCAGTTCTAGAAGCGCTCCGCCCCGGCCTTTGCGGCCGGGCGGAGTCGCGGCGCGATATTAGGCTCCCGGAAGGCTCCGACGACAGGATTTTTTGCCGCAAAATGGGATGTTTGCCTTATATTGACTTGGGCTTCGCCCCCCCCTAAACATCGCGCCCTTGCCCGGGCGGCTCGACCGCCCGACGTGCCCAGATGGCGGAATTGGTAGACGCACTAGTTTCAGGTACTAGCGCTGCAAGGCGTGGAGGTTCGAGTCCTCTTCTGGGCACCAAGTCTTTTCAGTAGCTTATCTTCGTTTCAGGCGCGCCGGAAACGGCACGTTCCCCGACGTTCCTCAATTCGTTCCTCTCCTACTCCTGTTCTGTTCAGGTGTTATATTGGCGCGCCGATTGCTGTAATCCGAACGTTGCCAAGGGCCTCTCCCCTCTCCCCTCTCCCCTCTCCGTTCAGCAGAGAGTGTGCCACGCAGCGAGTGGCTACAATCTCAGCGATGCGTGAGCTTGAAAGTGGGAATGGAACTATGATCTTTGTGGCGTAAGATACCGCCACCACCACAAAAGTCGCAAATAATGCCCACAACCGCATCCCCGATCCCCATGAACACCGCTACATTGGCAGCCGGGCGGCGGACAGTCACAAAGTCAAGGTGAATAGACGTGCTCTGGCGATTTACCAGCGGAAGCTAAATCAAATGTCCGCTTTGGGTCAAAAGCGGTCATTCCGCCCCGGCCAGCCGAATGTCCGCTGTACCCCCAAAGCGGTCATTCGGGGCCGATCAGTTGACCGGCTCGCCGTCCTTGGGCTTGGTTCGCTCCAATTCTTCAACTGCGCTAGTTATCCGCGTCCAAAGCTCAAAGTTGAACATATCCCCAATCTCAAGGGCCTTGTCCGCCCGCTGCGCCGCAGTCAGCCAAGCTTCCCCCGAAAACATCTTGAGCATCTGGTGGGCAGCCCGCCATACGTCAGCATCGCTTACTGGCTGGGGCGTGATGCCGAAGTGCGCTTCCCAGAAGTCGTCAGCCATTACTAGGAATCTGACTTTTTGTCATTAGCCACGATCCTCAGCGCAGCATCAGGAGCTGGTCGCTGCAGTGCCAGGGCTTCCTCGACGGACCCTTTAAGCCAGGTTTCCCGGCCGTTTCATCCAGCAGAACGACCGGCATGGCCTTCTCGTGGATCGGGGCCATCAGGGTGTTGGCTTCCGTTGTCAGGAACGAAAATAGCAGGTGGTCACCCACGACCGGCGCGGCCTTGGTGCCGCGCGTGCCCTTCCAGGGCCGCCAGATTCCGGCGAAAAAGAACAGGGGGCGGGTCTTGTCCTGGGCGAACCACGTGGGGACGGCCTTGCCGCTCCGGTGGTCATATTCACAGAAGCTAGTCACTGGTACTAGGCAGCGGTGGCCGGGCAACAGCCACGGTCGCCAGAAGCTGCTGTGCGTGTGCCGGACGTTCGTTACGGGCCTGGGAGCGGCTCGTGGTGGCGGCGGGAAGCCCCAGCGCATCATCATCAGTTCGCGTTCCCCGTCAGGGGCGGTGCGCACCACCGGGGCAAGCTGATCGGGGAAGATAGATGGTAACGGCGGCAGATTGCCCGTCTGGTCACGGGCCGCCTTCACCAGATCCCGGATCGCCTGCTGGCCTTTGGTGACGCTGTAGAGATTGCACACATTGCCACTATAGCACCGGTGCTGTGATTGTGCTGCGCTGCGACAACCTTTGGTTTAGCGAGCGGCCAATCCAGTGCAATTTTCAATGGCTTGGGGCAGAGCCACCACAACCGGGGGCACTGTTACAGTTTGACCGGAAGCCAGGATTGATGGCTGACCAGCCCCGGCCTAGGGTGCGGGCATGGGCGACGTCCATGTGGAAATGCTGGAGTTTGGACAGCCAGTCCCCGAGGGCGGCTTTCTAATCCCATACCCGCGCAAGGCCGACGGTACGCCACTGGACCGGGAAGCCGGTTATGAAGCCATTGCCCGCATCATTGCAGACCCGCCCAGCCAGGGCCATGACCGGATATTCGTGGAGTTGCCTCCCCATGCCTAAAGGACCCCAAGGCCAGGAGCGCGCCGCCGACGTGATCGGCAATGCCGTCCAAGTCATGCGGATATCGCTGATATCGTGAAGCTGATTGAGGAATGGGAAGCGGGCGTGCAACTGCCCTGAAGGAGGGCCGATGGGAAGATTCTTTGGCGCGCTGCTCATAGGACTTGTCTTGGGTGCGATTTTTGCCGAATTTATCTTTCCCGAGGGCTTTAGCGCGGCCTCTCAGCGCTGGGGCTACCAAATTCAACGTCTGCTACCAAACCACTAATTGTCGGGTAATGGCCCCGCCAGCGGTCAACACAATCATAGGTCATGCCGTAGCGGTCGCATCTCAGGTATTTATGGAACCCGGCGGAATGCAGGCCGGGCAATAGTACCTGGCCGGTTCATGGCGGCCGGACGGGCCCTGCCACATCACCGGCACATCGTAATAGGTCAGCCCGCATAGGCAGCGCGGCAGGGCTGGGGGCATTGGTGTTGGGTGGAGCATTTCCAGCAGGCGGCGATGCGCTTCATCCCGCTGCTGTTTCGCTAGCTTGTTTCTGAGGTCGCCCATGGTGCTACACTCCTCCGGTCACAACCGGGTTCGCAGCCAGGGTCCAACTCCTCACCAGTATCAAAGCTGAATTCGGTGACGACGCGCCGCCCCCGCGTCAAAGATTTCCAACATCACGGATGCACGGCGAAAGTGCCCCCCGCCCCCGTTTAACCCCGACAGGGGGGTGCCACGATTTGCGATAGGGTGGGCATTTGAATTTTTCCCGTTTTTGAATTGTTGCAGCCCGTGTTGCGGCTGCTGAAGCCTTGCTCAATTGCGGCTGGGCCGTCCCACTGCGATGCTGGCCAATGACGAGGAAGACGGACCATTGCAGCTTGTGGTCAGCTGGTCGGGATAGCGCCGTCTCTTTGAGCCAGAAATGCACGCTGGAGAGTAATCTAGGCGTGCACGGGAGGCGGCGCCTCCACGATTTCAGGCTCCCCGACCTTTGTTACATTGACCGGCCAAGCTCCAATAACCTGACCGCCCAAAATTATCTCGAAAAACAGTGTTCCGGGACCGGGTAAAACCAGGCCTTTTATGTCAACAACTGCGCGAGAGCGAAGTCGCTCTTGAAATTGAACTGGAAAAGCGCCCTCAATTAATACCTGATCATTTAACCTTGCCCTCAGGCGACAATCTGGGTCTGCCTCCCCTTCGTTTCGATCAAAATAGGCGAACGCGGTGATGCGATATACCGCAGCCGGGAAGACGGCCACAGGAAATTGCTCCGCAAGGTTCAAAATTGAAACCTGATTGGTTCGGACGTCAACCACGACCGTATCAGCACATACAAATGCCTGAAGTTTCATTCACGGCCTCAGAATATGTGGTTGCGAATTTGCGGTTGAAGACAGCGAACCAGAAGGCGGTGCAATAATAGGAAGCACTTGCATGGGAGAAAAAATAGTGGCTGCTGGCACTGTTTCCAATAAATAGATTGCAATCTCTTGAAACCATTTCGTGTGCGGAGCCTCAAGCGTCGCCGCCCTCTTAAGCAACAACAAGTTTGTACCCAATGATAGGCACACTAAATAGAAGTACACTTCCGTAGCCTCCGAAAGTGTCCCTGGCTTGCGCGCTACAATCGATGTCAATGCGGCGAAAATCTTCTCGGGGCCAAAGAGTTCTTGTGCCCTTCTAAGCGCGGCATTCTCTCGTAGTCTCTTCGCCAAATATAATGGCGTATTAGCGACGGCGACCGACATCTCAGCTGCGGCCATGTCTATCGGAGCAAGAACTGTCACTTATATAACCTATAAAAAGTCACGACCGCGTCCTTATACTCGCTGTCATTGTATGGGTGAATTATCTCGTGACAATCCCCCCACTTGCCCAAGACCATCGCAATTCCGTCTTTGTTTCTACCGACCACAATCCCGGAATGGACGATGTCGCCATCGAGTTCTCTATAGATTGCAATGTCTCCCGCTGACGGACTGTCGCCTAATGCAAGTTGAACGTATCCATCATCACTAAGTATTTCTTGCACTTGCACAGAGCTGTAAATCGCGGTGCGCCGTGCAGCGGAAATGTTAGTCCATGGCAATTGTAGCGAGCCGAAGGCCCAACGTCTCGGTGTGTATGCCTGGGCGGCGGATACAACTGCTTCAGCGCGCGAATTTTCAATTCAACGCCAGCATAAGAATCTACTGGATTCATTGAGTTCTCAATGACGCTACCCTTGCGGGTTTCAAGCGCCAATTTCTGAATAGCGTTCGCGCCTAATGCTGGATCAAACATTTCCCACCCCAGTCTCACTATAACAGCAATTTCAATTTGGGGATGCCTTTTCCTAAGTTAACCAAGCTCTGCATTCTGACAATTGATCATCTGGCGATTGCCCTGGCGTCCCTCCGGCTTAGTTTGCCAGTTTTGCAACAGCGCGCTTGTCCGCTCAGTATTCGACCTGACCGAGTGGTCCACAATAGGCACAGCGCCTTCACATTTGTTTATGTACACCTAACGGCCCGTTGGCGACCAACCACGTCTATTTTTACATGGATGGCTCATCAGCTACAACGGCCATATCGAAGTTCACAAGTCCTTGTTGAACCTTGTTCTTCACGAGAAGCCGCATCTCCGCGAGCAATCGCACATCGAGACCTGAGGCACAGGTGCCCTGCCGGCGCCGTTCGCAGTGAGCAATTCAGCACAGTGTGCGGACGGGCAGCGTTGTAGAATGCGCCGATGCACTTAGGCTTGTGAATCCCGAAATCTGGCGGCCAGGCACCGCGCAACGCCATGCGCTGTCAGAGCCCAGGTTCGAGACCGAGCAAGATTGATCAGTTCTCGCGATATTCACTCTGGCCGCCCGGCGTCTCCGGGTCCAATTGGAACATTGTTGACCTAAGTTCGTTGTATCTGCGGATTTCAAAGGACCAATGCCATGGCAGTCATAATCAACAAGGGTGACAACGGCGGCGGGAGCGGCGGCTATACCTTCCTCGGAGTCATTTTGGGAGCGGTGTTACTGGCAGTGTGCGTCGTCGGATTTTTAATGTGGGACAATTACAAAAGCGGCGGGGCGCCGAAGGCCATCATAATCACGGGACAATCCAAGTAGCCTTGCACACCGATCACAAAAGCATTTCACCGCGGAGAACAATATGGGCGACACGATAATTATTACCGAGGATGAAGCCAAGCCTGTGAAGCCCGCTGACGTAATTGTGGTGGTTCCCGCAAACATTGCGAAGCCGGAGCGGGTCGTAACCGAGAAAACCACAGTCACCGAAACGAAAATCGAGTAGCGTTTGGCGCCGCATGAACAGCTCCATCGGTGATCTGCCACCGAAAACTATCTCATAATGCCAATTGCGATCTGTCAGGATCACGCCTCGATTTGCATAAAATGCGCACTCGGCGGGCGGCCTGAGAATTCTAAATATTTCACATGCTTCAATCGACGAACCATCTCAAGGAGAATGCCATGGCTGTCCTCAAGGTAATTGAGATCCTCGCTGAGTCCGATAAGAGTTGGGAAGATGCAACGAAGCGGGCTGTCGCGGATGCGAGCAAGACTGTGCGAGGGATCAAGTCGATCTATGTCAAGAACCTAGAGGCAACAGTCGAAGACGGACAAATCAAGAGCTATCGTATCAACGCGAAAATTTCATTCGCGATCGAGTAAGCTGGCCCCGGGAGGAATGTCAGTTTTTTGCTTAAATGAGGTCATTCCTCCAGATCCCGCTCAATGTTTGCCTTGCGCCAATAGCGGACACAGCCGTCCGGCGGAGAGCCGCCGACCGGAGAGGTGACCACCGCGATCAAGACGCTGCGCTCGCTGCGTTCAGTGCTACACGAAGTTGGCCCTGACCGTCGTGTCGTTGATATCCGACAGCTTGGCGCATCCGGCGGCGGCGGCCACCTGGACGAGTTCCTGCTGCAATATCTCGATTACGCGCTGTGCGCCGGCGGTGCCGAATGCCGCAAGGCCCCATCGCGTAGTCCGCCCCAACATGACGCCGTTGGCCCCCAGCGCGAGCGCCTTGAAGACGTCGGCGCCGCGACGGATGCCACTATCGAACAGAATGGGAATCCGGCCATTCACGGCGGCCACGACCTCCGGCAGGACTTCCAGCGTCGAGGGACCATAGTCCATCGAGCGTCCGCCGTGGTTCGACACGATGATCGCATCCGCGCCGTGCTCGATCGCCAGCCGAGCATCATCCGGGCCTAGAATCCCTTTGATCAGTAGCGGACCTTTGACCATTTTCCGCAAATCGTCGATATATTGCCACGTATACCAAAGGCGCCTGCTGCTGATCCGGTATCGTGCCGCACCGGTGAGCGCTGCAGTTCCACCTTCGGCACCGGCGCGAATGCCACTACCTGTGCCAAGCACGCGCCCACCAAAATTACGATCCTGCTGCGTACGTTCGTAGTAGGACGCTTGCTGATCGACGGTGACAACGATGCCGTTGCAGCCGGAATTTTGGTAGGTGTCCATCGATCGCTGGGTGGCTGCCCGATTCTCCAGCGGGTAAAACTGCCCCCACAGCGTGCCGCCGGGCGAGGCCGTCGCCACCTGTGTCACCGGCGTGCCGGTGTTGATGCTCAGTATCATCAATGTGTTGGAGGCAGCGGTCGCCGCCTTGAACATCCCGATCTCTCCATCCGGATGGAGGGGCGGCATCGCCGCTGTCGGCGCAACGATGATCGGAAATTTCATCTTCACGCCGAGTAGCTCGGACGAAAGATCGACCTGCGACGCCGGGATGGGCGCGCGCGTCGGCACGATATCGACCCATTCGTACGCCTGGCGATTGCGCCGAAGCGTGAACTCCGACCCGTCGCCGTGCGCCGTATAGTCATACGTTCGCACCGGCACATTGCCGAAGAAGACGGGTTCAAAGTCGAAGGCCGTCTGCATCTCGGCCAGGCTCAACGCGCGGTGATGCTCGCTGAGGGGTCTCGGGTCGCTCTGCGCCACAGCCGCGGCAATGGGTGATCCCGCCAAAAGCCCCGCCACCCGGGCCAATGCGGTTCGCCGGGAAGGATTCGTGAGCCAGGATCGCTTGATATCAACCATGGTTGTTTCTCACCATGGGGAGAGGCGCATGAACACGTAACCGGCTGGAGTCGACCGCCCCGAGCGATGGACAGCCACACATGCACATATATCGCGCGAGTTCGGTCTGCAGCATTTCGACAACGCCCTGCACCCCGTCGGCGCCGTAGGCCGCCAGGCCCCACATCACGGGCCGGCCGATCAACACGCCCTTCGCGCCAAAGGCGAGGGCCTTGAGAATGTCCGTGCCGCGACGAAAACTGCCGTCGACGAACACAGGCAGCTGATCGCCGACGGCCTGAACGACCGGCGAGACGAGGAGCAGCGTGCCCGTCAGCGCCGCCGCATCACCACCACGATAGTTCGATACCACCACGCCCTTGGCACCGCGGGCGACAGCCTCCCTCGCGTCTTCCGCACGCGTGATGCCCTTCACAATCACAGGTAGAGGCGCGGCCTTGATGACGGCGTCGACGGCGGCCCAATCGATACGCGCCGAGGCTGGTGTCGCGGGCCCACTTGCGGACGTGCCGGCATTGACCGTCACGATCACCGCTTTCGCCTTGGCCGCGCTCGCCTCAGCGAGAACGTCCTTCACTTTGGGACTCTTCGCGTAGACCTGCAGCCACAGGGGAGATGTGGAGGCCTCGGCGATCGCCGCCAAAGGCAGGCTGGAGTCGCTGCTCACGATCATCCCGGCCTTTGCCGCGGAGGCCCCACGCGCCATGGCGACCTCGCCGTCGGGGTGGAAGCGCTTCTGATCGGCAATCGGGCCGACGATGATCGGTGTGAAGTGCTGGTCGCCAAACAGCGAACTGGTCAGGTCGAGGTCCTGGGTGGGGATATTCATCCGGGGACGCAGCGTGATGCGATCTGTGACGGTCCGGTCGCTCCCCAAAATCGGGGCAACCTTCTCTGCCCCCAACACGAGACGCGCCTGAGATTCGTACTCGAGCACATCCACAAGCTCCACGCGCGGCACCAAGACCGGTGGCGGATTCGGCACGCGAAGTGGCGTCGCAGCCCGGGTTTGCGCCTGTGCGCCAAGAGCAGGCGCGATTGCACCCATCGTACCGGCGGAGACAGTTGCCCCCATTACCCGGATGGCTTGGCGGCGGGACGTCATCCCTGTCGAAGGACCGGTCTTGTCGGCCACAGTCGTCTCGTCATCTGGCATTGTCATCGAAGTCCCATAGTTCGCCTGCAACAGTCTCGCAGCGCGCTCGTGGCCACACAGCCTCGAATTTTGCGGCATTGAGACAGATGGAAACCCCGCTGGCAACATGCCCAGGTTTCGACCGGATTGGGGCGTTGGTTCAGGGGGCCGGGCAGCCGGGCAATCCCGTGCCTTCGGATGGCGGAAAGTCGAGCTTTCGCTTGCGCGGTCTTTGTAAACGCGCCCCCAAATACGAAAAGGCACAGAAAACGGGATGATCGGGCGGCCCAAGGACAATTCCGGCCCCGTACCGCTTAAGCGGACGCGGCCTATTGTAAGATTACCTGTTTCGCGCCGTTCCCGCCGCGCCGGCCGCAAGTTCACTGAGGCTGGCATCAATCTGCATGGCCAGGAAGCGGCTGTTGGGCAGCAGGACGACATTGCTGTGCTCTGCCAGGGGAAGGCCGCGCATAGTCAATCCGCCGATCGCCAAGCCCGACCACATGGCCCGGTATGTGTTCAGTCTGGATTGGCACGCGAAAACCGTAATGGGTCCACGATAGGGCTTCGGTACATAGGAGGTTTCGATATCGCGGAACCAGCGCATGTAGAAATACTCCCGTTCATCATGGGGGACGGCGATGCGAAGGGCATGGCGCAATGCATTGGGCGCCTTTTCCTTCAATCTTTTCGTGGCCTTGCGCACGGTTCCGTAGATCTGTTTCGCGGCCTGGTAGAGGGTGGTATCCGGGCTGGTGATGCGGCGCAGAGCGGCGGCACGGGCCTGGCGGACGCTGTCGCGGTACCGACCGGTTCCGGTTTCGATCAGCCCCAGCAGGGCAACAGCCTCGCCGGATTCCTGCAATCGACGCGCCATTTCATAGGCAATGGTACCGCCAGCCGAAAAGCCAATGATATGGTAGGGACCTGCCGGCTGTATTTTTCGGATCTCACCGATATAAACAGCGGCCAACTTTTCGATCGAGCGCGGCAGGCGTTCCGTTCCGTCAACGGGCGGTGCGTGCAAGCCATAAAGTGGATTGCCGCATCTGAGATCCTGCATGAGATCGCGCACATGCATCACGCCGCCGCCGCCGCCATGCACGAAGAACAAGGGTGCACCATCACCTTTCTCGCGAAAAGTTACCAGCAGGGATCTGTCGTTTTCATCCCAGATGTCCTTGAGCAGCGCGGCCTGAAGCACAATGGTTGGCGCGCGGATCATAGTGCTGGCCGGCAAGTCGAAGCCATGTGCGCGCGATATCTTGGCGAAGATCATGACTGCCTGAAGTGAGGTCCCTCCAAGCTGGAAAAAGTCCTCCTCTGTACCGATTTTTGGGATCCCGAGAACCTGTGACCATATCCGCGCCAGCGAGGCTTCATCCCTGTCTGACGGTGCGCGGTAGGACCGTTCCGGGCCGCGCCAGGCGGGGCACGCCAGTGCCTTTCTGTCCAGCTTGCCGCTGGATGTCAGCGGAAATTTCTCAACCCAGGTCAGCGCCGTTGGCGTCATGTATTTGGGCAGCTTCTTTTGCAAGTGCCTGTTCACGTCCGACATGTCGGGGCGATTGTTGGGGTCACGCGCTATGGCGAAGGCGAATATCCGCTTGGTCCCGTGGTCGTCGGGATGAATGACGACGACCGCGTGAGCGATTTGCGGCATGGCTTCCAGTTGCAGTTCAATTTCTCCGAGCTCGATCCGCAGACCGTTTATCTTGACTTGTGCGTCGGTGCGGCTGAAGAAATCGAGCTCGCCATCCTCGCGCCAACTCACAATATCGCCCGTGCGATAGAGGCGGCCTTCGCCAAACGGGTTCTTCACGAACCGCTCGGCGGTCAGCTCGGGCCGATTGAGGTAGCCGCGCGAAACGCCCGCGCCGCCGATATACAACTCGCCCCTTGCGCCCTTGGGCAATAGTTTCATGCGCTGATCGAGGACATAGAGCTTGGTGTTCCACAGACCCTTTCCGATCGGCGGTTCACCGCTGTCGCCGGGCCGCACAATGGAACGCGTCGCATCCACGGTGATTTCGGTCGGCCCGTAGAGATTCTCGATTTGGACATTCGGATCGATCGCCAGGACGCGATCCACCAGCGAGCGAGGCAGGGGCTCGCCGCCAAAGCGAATGCGGCAGAGCCCGGGCTGAAAGCCGCCGACCAGAAGCAACGCTTCGAACACCGAGGGCGCCGCCTCGACGATCCGAACCCGGTCGCGCGCCAGCGCGGCCGGCAGGGACAGCAGCGTTTCAACAATGACAAGGCGTCCGCCGGTCGCCAGCGGCAGGAATATTTCGTCGATAGACGCATCGAAGTTCAAAGAACTCGAGAACAACATGCCGTCAAGTTCGTGTGGCGGGAGCGTTGCGGCATGATAGAGGATGAGGTTGACGGCGTTGCGGTGTTCTATGGCCACGCCTTTGGGCATGCCGGTCGACCCCGATGTGTAGATCACATAGGCGAGATTCTCCGGGCGTATGACCGCCGCCGATTCGGGCCGTACGGCCCCGGCGGGGAGTACGCCATCCATGCCTGGATCATCCAGGACAATTCGTGGCGCCGGTGTCTCGGGCAGGTCCCTCGCCAACGCTCTTGTCGTCACGATGCAATGGGCCTTTGCGTCGCAAACCATGTGGGCGATCCGTTCCGCCGGAAGCGCGGAATCAAGTGGCAGATAGGCCCCTCCGGCCTTGTGGATCGCGAGCAGGGCCACGATCAGGTCGATGGTTCGCGGCAATGCCACGCCGACAATGATTTCCGGCCGCACACCCGCCGCCGCGAGGTGCAGCGTGAGCAATTCAGCCCTCGCGTGCAGTTCTGCGTAAGTGATGGACTGCGTCCCGCAGGTCACCGCTATCGCGTCCGGTGTACGCCTTGCCTGGGACTCACACAGCGATGCGAGCGTGGCGTCAGGGGGGATGGGCACGTCATTGTCGTTGAGTTCGACCAACAGATGATGACGTTCCTTTTCGTCCACCAGGGGAATGGTGGCGGCTGTGTGCTGTTGCAGGTCCACGCGGTTGGTCAGCAGCAATCGCAGACAACGCGCCAATCTGGTGCCGTCATCGATCGTGATCAGGCCCTGATCAAACGTGACGGTCAGAAGGGCGCCCAGGCCGTCATTCGTCTCGCGGATATCGATAGCCAGGGGTGGATAGAAGCCGGCGCTGTAATTGCTGTAAGTGACCGGGGCTCCGCCAAGGGATATGGGCTCCAGGGCGGGAATATAGTTGAAGATGACGTCGAAAAGGGCCTGACCGGCGCCAGGGTGGCCGCTCAACCGGCCCGGGGGAAAAAAGGGAAACCGGCCGCGCCTGCGGTCGGCCATCTGCTTCGACGCGATATCCCTCAGCAGCTTCGCCATTGCGATATCGTTCTCGAAAGTCATGCGGAAGGGCATCACGGTCATCGCCAGGTCGATGGACCGTTTGGCTGCCGGTGTAGCCCGGTTGTGCATGGGGCTTCCGATGACAATGTCGTTCACGCCGTAGAGCCGCGAAATGCCGACATAGGTCAGGGCCAGGGCCAGCCTTGGCACCGATGAACCCAGCGACGCGGCGGCCTCCCGCAGGTTGGCGAATTCCTCCGCCGAAATGGAATGGGATACACGCATCGGGCGGCCGGAACGGCTGCGCTCCGATTTGCTGCGATCGACCTCCACCAGCGACTCGGGAAGATTCTCAAGCCGGGAATTCCAGTAGGTCAAATCCGCCTGATAGGCGCCGGAGGCGAGATAGGCGGCTTCCTCCGCCAGGCGATCCGTCAGCGGCGGGGTTGCGGAAACCGGAGGCTCGGTACCCCGTGCCAGGGCGTCATATATGCAGGCAATTCGCTGGAAGCATTGGAAGCGCCCGATAGCATCCGCCAGAACGTGATGGAATTTCTGTACGAACACGAAGTGATGGTCGCTGATCTTAACCAGTGCAAAATGGAAAAGCGGAAAGCTGTTCCACGGCCGGGGCGTCCGGAAAAGCTGTTCGATCCATGCCTCGGCGGAATGCTCCGGCTGCTCGTCGGCGGACAGGTCCTGCTGTTCAAGCACATAGTCGTCGAGGTTCGGAAACACCTGACGCAGTGAACCATTGTGATGACTTCAGTGACACCCGGATCGCCGCCGTCTCCGCAACTACGCGACGGACGGCCTCCGCAAACAGCCGGCTGTCGATATGTCCGCGAACATGGGCAATGTCTCCCGTGTTGGCGACGGGGGCATCGGGAAGGGCCATCGCGTCAACGGCAATGGGGACCTGGGCTGCGGTGAGCGGGAAATGCTCGTAGTCGGCCGAAAACAGGCTGCCGGCATGCACACGTCCCAATGGCGGTTCGGGCGTGCGAGAACCCCAACCCTGTTCCAAAACCCCGTCGCTTAACATATCGCCCGGCTCAAAATAGAGCCGCCCCGCCCAGCAGTGCCGCCGGTGACACTATTGATCGCTATCTATTAATTATTTTCAATGATGGGCTGTTGTTTACCATAACGCCAAGGCCATGCGCCGGCCGATATCCCTGGCAATTACCGAAAAAGTCCTGGTCTAGGCTGGGTAGCAGCCCGCCTGCCGGGCACGTTCCTGCACCAGGGCAAGGATCGCCGTGCAGAGCGGTGTGCCAGCCCCTACCAGCTCCGCGAGCTCCACCACTGCACCCAGCAGGGCGTCGATCTCCATGGGGCGGCCACGCTCCAAGTCCTGCAGCATCGAGGTCTTATGCCCCCCCACCGCGCCGGCGCCATCGATGCGCTTATCCATGGAAATGATGAATTTCGCGCCCAGCGCTTCGCCCACATGTTGGGCTTCTTGCATCATGCCCATGGCGACGGCGCGCAGATCGGGGCGGAAGGCGAGGCGATCAAGCGTCGAGGCGGTCAGAGCCGACAGGGGATTGAAGGCCAGGTTGCCCCACAATTTCACCCATATTTCGTCGCGGATGCGGGTCCGTACCGGCGCCCGCAATCCTGCCTCGGTCAGCATCCGCGACAAGGTCGTGACGCGCGCGCTTTTGCTGCCATCCGGCTCGCCCAGGCATAAGCGGTTGCCATAGGAATGTGCGATCACGCCGGGCTCGACTACTTCCGCGGCCGGATAGACGGTGCAGCCGATCGCCTGGTGCGGTGGAAGCTGCGCCCAAATTTTGCCCCCCGGATCGACGCTTTCAATGATGCGGTCCTGCCAGGGACCTTCCTGGCCGTAGAAATACCAATAGGGAATGCCGTTGATGGCGGTGACCAGGGCCGTTTCAGGCCCCATCAGCTTGGCGATCTGGGGGGCGGCGGACGCAAGGCCCGTCGCCTTCAGGGTTGCGATCACATAGTCTTGCGGCCCGGCCTCCTCGGCCCTGTCGGTGCCGGCAAGCGGCACTGTTACCGTGTTTCCTTCGCTTCTCAGGGTCAGGCCGCGTTCGCGTATCGCTGCAAGCTGCGGCCCGCGCGCGATGACGGTGACGTTGGCACCTGCCTGATGCAGCTTGACCGCCAGATAGCCGCCGATGGCCCCCGCGCCGAAGATGGCGACCCTCATCCCGGCACTCCGAGTTTCTCGGCCAGCTTCTCGTGCAGGCCGATGCGCTGCAGCTTGCCCGTGGCGCCCTTGGGAATTTCCTCCAGGAACACGATCCGGCGCGGTACCTTGAAATCGGCCACGCGCGAGCCGACAAAGGCGCGCAGCTCGCGCTCATCGCAAGCCGCGCCCTCGCGCAACACCACGGCCGCCGCGATATCCTCGCCCAGCTTGTCGTGCGGGACCGCGAAGGTCACGACCTGCGCCACCGAGGGATGGTCCATGATGATGGTGTCGATCTCCAGCGGGCTGATCTTCTCTCCCCCGCGGTTGATCAGTTCCTTCAGCCGGCCGGTGAGGCGCAGATAGCCTTGCTCGTCCATGATCCCCTGGTCGCCGGTCCGGAACCAGCCATTGGTGAAGGCTTTGGCATTCGCCTCGGGATTGGACTCATAGCCGGTTGTGACATTGCGGCCGCGTATCACCACCTCGCCCAGTTCCCCGGCGCAAAGCAGCCGGCCGCTTTCGTCCATGATGGCGACATCGGGTCCTGCCGCCATGCCGACGCATCCGGCAAAGCGGGCTTGCGGGGGCAGAGGATTGGACGCCATCTGGTGCGCCGCCTCCGTCATGCCGTAGGACTCGATCACCGGCACGCCAAAGGTCTTCTCCAGCGCCTCCATCACCTGCGGCGGCAGTGACGAGGATGACGACCGGATCAGCCTGAGCCGGCCCTTGGCGATGATGTCCCGGTTGCGCTCGGCCCGGGTCAAAATGGCCTGGTGCATGGTGGGAACGGCGGTGTACCAGGTCGGATTGGCCTCCTCGAACCAGCTGAAGAATTTCAGGGCATTGAACCCCGGCGTACAGACCACCGACGCCCCCGCCGCAATGCTGGAAAGCGTTGCGGCAATCAAGCCGTGAATGTGGAACAGCGGCATGATGTTGAGGCAGACATCCTCCTCGCGCAGCGCCAGCGTGCTGCCGATGTGATAGGCGGATGCCGTGACATTGGCATGCGACAGCGGCACGATTTTGGGCCGGGACGTCGTGCCCGAGGTGTGCAGGACCAGGGCAATATCGTCCGCTTGGGCGAAGCCGCCTTGTGCCGCCGCAACCGCAGCGGTTGTGCCTTCCAGGGTGAAGTCCCCCGCCTTGCGTTCCGCCACCAGGGCAATCACGGGAATGCCGCGCGCCGCGGCAACCGCCACGGCGGGGCTTTCCATTCCCTTCAGGATTACCAGCGCCTTGGCGTTCAGGTCGGAGAGGTAGAATTCAAATTCCTCCTTGCGATAGGCGGGATTGAGCGGCGCGGTGGTGGCGCCGTGGGCAATAGCGATGAAGGATGCGGCCATCTCCGGACCGTTGGGCAGGACCATGGCGACGCGGTCGTTCCGGCCAATGCCCATGCCGTTCAAGGTCTTAACAGTGCGCGCGCACAGGGCCCGCAATTCGCCATGCGTCATTGCCTGCCGCTGCGGAGCGCCAATGGCCGGCGCGTCATCGCGCCCGGCTTCAAGCAAGGCGCCAAGGGTGCTGGCGCGATATAGACTTGACATAAAGGCGCTCCCCAAACCTAGTATTTGTGCCGCTGGAAAATGAAAATATAGCGGCGGCGGGCACGGCGTTCCAGTGCTTCCGGAGGGGCAATGTCGGCATCAGGCATGAGCGGCGAGCTCAAGGGCAGGTATTTTCAGCTGATATTCGGCGTCATCTGCATGGTGATGATTGCCAACCTGCAATATGGCTGGAACCTGTTCGTCAATCCCATAGACCAGAAGCATCACTGGGGCCGCGCCGCGATACAGGTGGCCTTCAGCATATTCGTACTCACCGAAACATGGCTGGTGCCAGTGGAAGCCTGGTTCGTCGACCGCTTCGGGCCGCGCATGGTGGTCATGGCGGGCGGTGTCCTGGTGGCAATTGCCTGGACGATCAACTCCGTCGCCAGTTCCCTGACGATGCTCTATGGCGCGGCGGTGATTGCGGGCATTGGCGCAGGCGCGGTGTACGGAACCTGCATGGGCAATGCGTTGAAATGGTTTCAGGGTCGGCGCGGTTTCGCCGCCGGCCTGACTGCGGCCGGCTTCGGTGCCGGCGCGGCCGCCACCGTGGTGCCGATCCGCGAGGTGATACTGACGTATGGTTATGAGTCCGCCTTTCTATGGTTCGGCTTGGCGCAGGGCGCAATGATCCTGATCGCCTCGCAATTCCTGCGGGCGCCGCCGCCCAATACCGCGGCCGTCGCCGCCGGACCGAATCTTCAGATGCAGCGCAGCTTCCGGCCGCTGGAAACGCTCAGGACACCGCTCTTCTGGCTGCTCTATGTGATGTTTGTGATGGTGGCGGCGGGTGGGCTTGTCGTGACGGCGCAACTCGCCTTGATTGCCGCCGATTTTGGCGTGGCCGAGCAGCCCCTGACCATCCTGGGCGTGACCGGGACGGTCCTGACCCTGGCGCTGGTGATGAACAATGTGCTGAACGGGCTGGCGCGGCCTTTTTTCGGCTGGGTGTCCGACAAGATCGGCCGTGAGCCCACCATGTTCATCGCCTTCATGCTGGCCGCCGCCGCGATCGGGTCACTGGTTCTTCTTGGCCACGATCCGCTCTGGTTTGTTATCGTCGGCGGGCTGATCTATTTCACCTGGGGCGAAATTTACAGCCTGTTTCCGGCGACCTGCACGGATTCCTATGGCCTGAAATACGCCACCACCAATTCGGGCATGCTCTACACCGCCAAGGGCACGGCGGCGCTGCTGGTGCCGCTGGCCAACCTCGCCAGCAGTTCGGGCGACTGGCATGTCGTGCTCTGGATCGGTGCCTTGGCCAACGTCGCCGCAGCGCTGTTGGCCGTGTTGGTCCTGAGGCCCATGCGTCGTGCACACCGGCTGAACAATTCCTGATAGCAAGGGGCTGATCTGCCTGATTCAAGCCGGCAAGACTCTTCATGCCGCACGCCTGCTGCCCGGTTCCATGTCGGCGCCAGTACCCGGTCTTGGGTGCCCGCGCGTGGACGAACGAACTCTTATTGCCAGAAACGCTACCCGGCCCTGCACCGAAAGCATTGAACATTCCGGATGCGGGCGCGGCGGTGTCAGCGCCAGCGTTGCATAAGGGCATCCAGCGAGATCCGTCCGGGGCCGCGGGCGAGCAGCACGAACAGGAAGGCCAGCCACTGGATATGATCGGGCCAGGCCTCGGGATAGATGAAGGTCTGGATCACCAGGATCATGCCCAGCAGCGCCAGCACGCTGGCGCGCGTCGCCAGGCCGACCAGCACCAGCACCGAGCCGCCCAGCTCCAGGCCGGCCGCCATATAGGCGGCGATATCGGGCGGCAGAACCGGCACATGGTATTCGTTCTCGAACAGCATCAAGGTCGCGCTCCAGTCCGACAGTTTCTGGGCGCCCGAACGGAAGAAGACGCTGAAGGTGGCCGCGCGCGCGACCAGGGCGATGACGCTGTAGGGGATGGCGTCGAGCAGGGCTATGGCGCGGTCTGCCAGCGCCAGCGGCGTTCGCGTGGGACGGTAAGACATATCCATGGTCATCATGTTCATTCTCCTCGGGGTTGGGGCAGGATGTGTGCGAAGGGGGCGGCGAATATCTCGGCCTGAATCGCAGCCAGGGCTTCGCCGGGATCGGCGTGCAGCAGCGCGGCGGCCAGGGCGGCTTCCGCGCTCTCGCCGCGCAGAAGGGCCCCCAGAAAGGAGGCGCAGGATGGCTGCAGCGGCCTGATGGATACGCCGCCGGGGCCGCGCCACACTGCGAAGTTCCTGGCCCATGGCGTCATGTCCGGTGGTTCCAGCGCCTCCATGTCACCGCGGTCGCAGGCATCGCGCAGCCGATCGACCGGATAGTCCACCGCCAGGGTGGTCAGGGTGCCGCAAAATTCGATGGCGGTCTGCGCATCCAGCAACGCCGTCCGCCCGGGCGCCGCCGCCGACGCATTGGCGCAGCGCTCGATCACCAGATCGAAGCGGGCCGCATCCCCCAGATAAGGCAGGGCGCCGGCGGGCCGATAGCTCTCCAGAAATTCTGCGAAGCCGTCGCCATAGTCCGACAGGCATGGCGCGCGTGGGGGAAATTGGGAGGCGAAGGCCATCGCGGCCTGATTGAAAAAATCCTCACCGGTCAGCCAGGCGACCGTGGGGTAGGTCAGCCGCAAGGCCTTGGCCAATCCTGCCAGTACCGTGTTGCGGTGGACCCGCAGCGCCGCCTTTACCATCGACGGATCGCCCGGCAACAGCCTTGCCGTTCGCATGCCGCCATCCAGCAGATCGGCCGCCAGGGTGAACTGGAATTCAGCCAGCGAGGGCATAGCGCCGTTCCTCATGCCATAGGCCATCCAGGATCGCCTGGGCCTTGGTGGCCTCCGCCTGCAAGGTTGCAAGTTCGGGAATGTCGTTGTCCCATTCGATGAGGGTGGGGCGGGCGCCGATGTCCTTCACGGCGATCTCATACAGGCGCCAGACGTCGGGACAGACCTGGGAACCGTGATCGTCGATCCTCAGGTCCCGGCCATTGTCCAGCCGCTGAACGGTGTGTCCGGCCAGATGAATTTCCTCGATCGCGCCGGCGGGAACCAGCCTGAGATAGGCCCGCAGATCGTCCAGTGGATTGGCGCCATGGTTACGGGCACTGACATAGATATTGTTGATGTCCAGCAGGACACCGCAGCCGCTGCGCCGCACCAGTTCGCCCAGGAATTCGGCTTCGCTCATGCCCGACTGGGAAATGCGAAAATAGGTGGAGGGGTTTTCCACCAGCAGATTGCGCTTGAGCGCCGTCTGGGCGCGGTCGAGATTGCGCGTCACCACCTTCAAGGCCTCGTCGGTATAGGGCAGGGGCAGCAGGTCTGGCAGGTGAACGCCTTCTATGCTGCTCCAGGACAGATGGTCGGACACCAGGCCGGGCGCATAGCGCATCACCAACCCCGACAGGCGGGCCAGATGCGCATCGCTGACGCCATCGGCCGATCCCAGTGAAAGGCCGACGGCATGCAGGCTGAGCGCGCGATCGCGACGGATGATGTCCAGCTCGCATGCGGCGGCAGGGTTGGACATGTAATTCTCCGGATGCACTTCCAGCCAGTCGGCGACATGGCGTTCTTCCATGACGCGGCCGTGGTGGGTCATGCGCAGGCCGATTCCCGCGCGGGCGGGAATCGGCCACGCATTGAAGGCGGCAGGGTGCAGGGAGAATGGCTGTACCATGGCGCCCACCTGCCTCTACTTCGATGCGACGGTGCTGCCGCCCGCAAGCTTGGCGCAGGCGCCGGCCGGCAGGTAGACATAGGCGGACTTGTCGAAATTCCTGGTGCCCTGTCCGGCGCAGGAATGAATGCCGGCGGCGCAGTCGTTCTTGCCGGCCTTGGCGACGCCATAGCATTTTTCCGATCCCTTGGGTTGGGCAACGGGGCCGGCATGGGCGGCGGTGATGGTCGCTGCCAGCGCCAGGGCGCCGACCAGCGAGGAAGCGGTCACGGTGGTAGTCAGACTTTTCATGCGAGTCTCCTAGAATGGTGTTGAGCGGTTCGATCATTTCCACTCGCTGTCAGGATGCCCGCGCGATCGCAAGCGGGGAAATGCCGTTGTCCTATGCGTTGGATAGCCGGACGGTATCGCGCGCCGACAGGGACTGAACCCACAGTTCGGCTGCCTCGCGCCCGACAAGCAGCGACCAGGCTTCAATCCTCTCGCGCTGTTCGCGCCGGCGAGCCCGGTCCGCATGGACGGAAAAATGCCGGGTGATGAATTTCAGCATGATGTGCCTCCCTGTTTGGTGGCAGTTCGATGGGATCGGGCGGCGGTTACGCGAAGCATCACGCGGCCTCCTCGAATTTGCGGACGCCGGTTTCGGACTGGCCGGTGATCAGGCGCACGCCGCGCTGGTAGGTGAGATAGGACCAGGCCCAGCTGATGGCGACGCTGAGACGGTTGCGAAAACCGATCAGGAAATAGACATGGGCCAAGGACCACAGAAGCCAGCCCACCAGACCTTTCAGCTCCAGCCGGCCCAGCTTGGCCACCGCCTCGCGCCGGCCGATCGTGGCCATGCTGCCAAAATCGGCATAGGCGAAGGGGGCCGGCGTGGTATCTCCGGCGATACGGGCGGCAATCATTTCGCCGATCCAGGCGCCTGCCTGCTTGGCGGCCGGTGCGATGCCGGGCAGGAACGAGCCGTCCGGCAGGCGGAAAGCGGCGGTGTCACCCGCCACGAAGATCCGGCGATAGCCCGGAATGGAAAAATCGCGGTTCACCACGACCCGGCCGGCGCGGTCGGTCGGTGTGTCGAGCCAGGCGCCCGCGGCGGAGGCGCGCACGCCGGCGGCCCAGACAATGGTGCGGGCGGCGATGGTCTGGCGTTCGGTGGTCACGCTGGCGGCGGTCAGATTGGTGACGGCTTCGCCGGTGCGCACTTCGACGCCGAGCCTTTCCAGCGCGCGGCGCGCCTCCTGCGACAGGGCCTGCGGCAAGGCCGGCAGCAGGCGGGGGCCCGCTTCCAGCAGCACGACACGGGCGCAGTGCGGCGTGATGGACCGGAAATCGCGGGTGATGGAATTTCGCGCCAGCTCGGCAATGGCGCCTGCCATTTCCACGCCGGTGGGCCCGCCGCCGATGACGACGAAACTCAGCAGCGCCTTGCGCAGCTGCGGATCCGGTTCGACCTCGGCGCGCTCGAAGGCCAGCAGGATGGAGGCGCGCACCCGGGTGGCGTCGTCCACCGTCTTGATCCCGGGGGCATCCTCGGCCCAGTGATCCTTGCCGAAATAGCTGTGCCGCGCGCCCGTCGCCACGATCAGATAGTCGAAGCCGATCGTCCGGCCGTTCATCACCACCTGCCGGGCCTGCCTGTCGATGGCCGTGACCTCGCCCAACAATACCCTGGCATTGGCCTGGTCCCTGAGTATGCCGCGGATCGGCTGGGCGATGTCGGCGGGCGACAGGCTGGCGGTGGCCACTTGATAGAGGAGTGGCTGGAACAAATGGTAATTGTGCCGGTCGATGACGGTAATTTGCGCATCGGTATCCTTCAGCGCCCGGGCACAGGAAAGTCCGGCGAATCCAGCACCCACGATCACAATGTGCGGTTTGGGTGTTTCGTTGTTGTGCATGGATTCGCCGGGCATCTCTTTGTCCTCTTGCGTATGGGTTGGGTCAGTGGGCGGTCCAGCCGCCATCGACGGGCAGGGCGGCGCCGGTGATCGAGGCCGCGCCGGGACCGGAAAGGAAGACCGCCAGGGCGCCCATCTCTTCCACCGTGGCGAACATCTTGTTGGGCTGCTGGGCCAGCAGCACGTCGCGGATCACCTCCTCGCGGCTGATGCCATGGGCCTTCGCCTGGTCGTCGATCTGTTTTTCGACCAGGGGCGTCCAAACATAACCGGGACAGATGGCATTGGCGGTGACGCCGAACTGCGCGCCTTCCAGCGCCACGACCTTGGTAAGCCCGACCACGCCGTGCTTGGCGGCGACATAGGCCGACTTGAAGGGCGAGGCCACCAGGCCATGGGCCGATGCGATGTTGATGATGCGGCCGAAGCGGCGCTCCTTCATCCCGGCAAAGACCGCGCGGCTGGTGTGAAACACCGCCGACAGGTTCAGGCCGATGATGGCGTCCCAGCGCTCGGGCGGAAATGTCTCCAGCGGCGAGACGAACTGGATCCCGGCATTGTTCACCAGTATGTCCACCTGGCCGAACAGGGCGTTGGCGCGCCCGATCATGCCTGCGATTTCGTCGGGCTTGGCCAGGTTGGCCTTGTCATAGGCAACCTGCACCATGGCCTCTTCCTGCAGCATGGCGCGGGCGGTCTCGATTTCCGCCGCGTCGCCGAAGCCGTTGAGCACGACATTGGCGCCGGCCTGGGCGAAGGCGCGGGCGATGCCCAGGCCAATGCCGCTGGTGGAGCCGGTGACCAGCGCGGTCCTGCCGGTAAGAGACTTGAGGCTGACTTCGGGATTCATCTTGTCCATGGCGCTTTCTTTCCGGATTGAAGTTTCAGGTGCGGGGGGCGAGTAGGGAAATGCCGGCTGCCTTGGCTTTCCATAGGGGCCGGCTATCGGGCAGACGCAGTGCCAGGCTCAGCGCGGCCGCCAGCAACAGGGCGGCGGCAATGCCGGCGACACAAGCCGTCCAGCCCAGCCGGTCGAACAGCTGGCCCAGCACCGCGGCGCCGACCAGGCCGCCGAAGAAATAGCACGCCAGATACATGCCGCTGGCCGCGCCGCGATCGGCCGTCGCCGCGCGGCTGACGAAACCGGTCGCGGTGGCCTGGGCGAAGAAGGTACCCACCCCCACCAGCACCAGCCCGGCCAGGATCAACGGCAGATTTACGCTCAGCAGCAGAGGCAGGCCCAGCAGGGCGAGCGCGAAGCCGGCCAGCATGGCAGGGCGAACACCCATGCGTGCGGCAATGCGCCCCGCCACGGGCGTGGTGAAGATGGAGGGCAGGAAGACGAGATAGACGAAGCCGAGCGACATCTGCGCCAGCCGGATCGGCTGGCCGGTCAGGACAAAATTGACATAGGTGTAGGTGCCGATGAAGGCGAACAGGATCAGAAAGCCGATGGCGAAGCTGGCCAGCAGCGGCCGGTTGCGCAGGTGAACGCCCATCGCGGCCAGCGGCGAGATTGCCGGCGCCGGCATCGCGGGCATGGGCCGCGTCTGGGTAAGGGTGAAATAGACCAGAGCCGCGCCCGCCAGGTTCAGCAGGGCAAAGACAAAGAAGTTGGCGGCGAGGCCGAAGTGATCGGCCAGGGCCGCCGACATCAACCGGCCCACCAGGTTGCTGGCGACATTGCCGGTGATGTAAGCGGCGAAGGCGCCGGCAAGATCACGGGCGCTGCAATTCTCGGCCAGGTAGGCAAGTGTCAGGGTGAAGGCCGCAGACATGCACAGGCCCTGCGCGACGCGCAGCGCGGTGAAGACGGCCAGGCTGGGCATGGTGGCCAGCAGCGCGGTGGGGACCGACAGCAGGACAAGGCTGACAAGAATGCCGATGCGCCGGTTGATCCGGCGGCTGAACAGCGCCACCAGGATGCCGGAGGCAGCCATGCCGAAGGTGCTGGCATTCACGGCCACCCCCATGGCGGCGGGCATCACGTGATAGGTGCGCACCAGGGTGGGAAGAATGGCCTGGGTCGCGAACAGGTCGACCACGGTCAGGAAAGCGGTGAGGCCGATGACGAAGTTGGGCAGGTGAATGCCCATGTCGGCGTCGATCCGGGACGGGCGGGGTGGCTGTTGCATTGCGGCCTCCATCAAATTGCGGTGCGTGGCGCCCCGGCGGGCGGGGGGGGAGCGGTGTTCGGAGCGCCACGCATCCGCGGGCCTTCGCCTGGCGGCGAAGGCGTTACATCATGCCGTCAGCGGACTTGGCGGGCGGCAGCACGTCGGACGAGATCAGCACGGCGGGCTTGTTGGTGTTGTTCTTCCACCAGTGGGCGAGATTGCCGGATTCCGCCGTCACGTCGCCTGCCGGATGATTGATCGGCGTGGCGCAGGTGCTGCGGTATTCGGTGATCGCGCCGGAGAGTACCAGGATGTTTGCGGGGCGCTCGCCGTGGCTGTGCCACGGCACGATACCGCCGGGCTGCACCACCAGGCGGCGCATGCGCAGCTGGTGGCCGGCCGAGCCGTAGCCCTTGAGGTCGATGGACGCGATGACATTGTCGGTGACGCCGGCCGGGGTCATCGGGCCGGGTTTGGTGACGTCGACGCCGGTCTTGCCTGCGGGGCATTCATCCGCGAAAGCGGCGCTGGTGCCGAAGACGCCGGCCAGGAGAATTGCCGCCGACGCGGCCTTGAAGGTGCTGGTGAAGGTCATGTCTGGTCTCCGTTTGAGTTGCGTGCTGTCGGCAGGGTGCACGACAACGCCGCAAGGATCGGGGAGACGCGGGCCAAACGGAAATACCGCTTGCCTTTGGACGTCATAGCCGGCGGCTATGGCATTATTCATTGAGACTTGCGGTTTGCCCCCCTATGTTCGCGGCATGACGAAGCCTCCGTCCCTGTCGGAAAAACTGGCAACGGTTCGGGATTCCAGCCCCTTGTGGAAGGCCCGCTACGACGCTCTGGTCCAGCGCCTGCGTGAGACCGGCGTGGGAGCGGGCGCCCTCAAGGCGGGGGATGCCGTGCCCGAATTCGCCCTGGCCGACGCCGAGGGGCGCCTGGTGACGTCCGCACAGCTGTTGGCCAGGGGGCCGGTGGTGCTGAGCTTTTATCGCGGCAAATGGTGCCCCTATTGCGTCACCGAACTGGAAGCCTTGCGGGAGGTCGCGCCCCAGATCGCGGCCCTGGGCGCAAGCCTGGTGGCAGTGACGGCCGAGGATTGCGGCGGCGCCCTGGCGGCCAAGCGCAAGCACAATCTGGAGTTCGACATTCTTTGCGACCTGGAGAACGGTCTGGGCTTGGCGTTCGGTTTGGTGTACCGCCTGCCCGATGCGGTCCGGGCCTTCTATCTGGAGGCGGATATCAATTTCCCGCTGATATATGGCAATGACAGCTGGTTTCTGCCCGTTCCGGCGAGCTATGTGATCGGCCGGGACGGCATGATCCGCCACGCCTACGTCAATCCGGACTTCCGCGAGCGCCTGGACCCGGCGGTCATATTGGACGTGCTCGAAGGGCTTGGGAAACCTTGAACTGATGACCCGCAAAAGCCCCTTCGCCGAACTGCTGGCCGCCATCCGCGCGGCCACACCCGGCTGGTTCGCCAGGGACAATGACCGGCTGGTGCAAGGGCTGATCGATGCCGGCGCCGCCGATGGCGCCTTGAAAGCAGGCGATCCCATTCCCGATTTCATGTTGCCCAACGCGGAAGGGGTCCTGGTTTCTTCCGCACAATTGATCGCCGACGGCCCGCTGGTATTGAGTTTCTATCGCGGCGTGTGGTGCCCTTATTGCTCCGGCGAGCTCAATGCGCTCGCCGATGCCGCCCCGGCGCTGCGCGCGGCGGGCGCGAATGTGGCGGCGATCACGCCTGAAGTGGGCGGCGTGGCGCTGAAGACCAAGAATGAGCGCAATCTCCGGTTCGAGATTCTTTGCGACGTGGACAATGGCGTGGCGATGGAATTCGGACTGATGTTCCGGATCCCCGAGGATATCCAGGCCAGCTACCTCAAATTCAACGTCAATCTGCCGAAGATTTACGGCAACAATGGCTGGATGATCCCCATTCCGGCCACCTATGTCGTGGCCAGGGACGGAATCATCGCCTATGGCTACGTCAATCCCGACTATCGCGACCGCTGCGATCCGGCAAGCATGGTGGATATCGTCGCGAAACTCTAGTTGACGAGTTGCTCCGACCAGTTGCGCGACCGCGCCACTTTCACAAAGGCGTCCGCAGCGGGGGAGAAGCGCCGGCCCGGCACGGTCGCCAGCACCACCTCGCGCTCAAACCCGTCCCCTTCCATGGGGATGCCGACCAGCCCGTCGAGCAGGGCGATGGTGGGCGGGCTGATGCCGATGCCGAACCCCGACAGCACCATGCGCTGCAGCTGGTCCTCTCCGCTGGCGCGGTGGCGCAGATCGGGCTTCACGCCCGCCGCCTTGCAGGCCGCCACGAAACCCGGTTGCAGGCAACAATCGATGCGCTCGATCATGGGCTCTCCATCCAGCTCCTGCAGGGATATGGACTGGCGGCCGGCGAACCGGTGGCTGCCGGGCACCACGACCTGGCATTGTTCGCGAAACAGCGTCCAGCTGCGCAGGCGGTCCGGGGTTTCACCGGCCTGGCTGGCGACGACCAGGTCGAAGCCGCCGTCCAATGCCTTGTCGATGACCGCGACACGGGTGCCCGATCCCAGGGTCAGTTCCAGCCCCCGGAAGGACTGCTTGAGACTGGCCAGGATATCGATGATCGGGCGCACCGGAACGGTGGTGTCCACGGCCAGGCGCAGCGGCGCGATTTCCCCCTTGCGGACGCTGGTGGCGAGCGCCTTGGCGGCCTGGGAGGCGGCGTAGGTCTGTTCCAGGTGGGGCAGCATCAGCCGCCCCAGCTCGGTCAGGTGGGTGTTGGCGCGCTCGCGGTGGAAGAGGGGCCCCCCCAGTTCTTCCTCCAGCTTCTGCACGGCGCGGGTGAGCGAGGGCTGGGCAACGTTGCACTCCTCCGCCGCCTTGGTGAAGTTCAAGGTCCGGCAGACGGCCAGGAAATAACGGACTTGGTGCATTTCCACGGCAGGCGCGCCCCCAAGCGCAACAATAGTCAGCTTATTCCACGGCGTTGGTCTGTCAAAGCGTGTGACTGCGGCGTTTCAACCGGTCCGGCGAACGCCGGGGACTGGGCCGGCGCGGCCTGGATGGGTTTGCCCACCGCCCCGCTGGCCAACGCCAGAAGCACGGCGATACAGAGAAACAGGGGGCTGAGCCGCATCCAGGCCATGGCGGTCACCGGGCCTGGGCCGCGGCGGCAATCGAGGCGGCGACCTGGGTCGCCATCGCGAATTGCGGGTCGCGGTCCGTGATGTGGTGGCGGTGGGCGATGTAGGTGAAGTCGGTATAGGCGATCCAAACCTGACCATCCTTGTCCTGCAGCACCAGCATCCGCACCGGCCAGTCCAGACCGGCATAGGGGTTGGCGGTCAGGAACTGGATGCCCAGCGGCGGGTTGCCGAACAGCAGAAGGGTGGAGCGGCCCAGCGTGATGCCGGCATCGGCGCCCAGCTGGCTCTGGTCGATCTGGTCGAAGAACTTGATGCCCTTGGCGGCGATGTCGGCCTTCAGGCGGGTCACGGTCTCGTCCACCCCATAGGCGGACTTGACGCGGATGACGCCGTCGTCGGTTTTCATGTGCTGCGGGGCCGGGCCCCGTTCCATCCCTGCTTCCGCACCGAGGGTAAAGAAGGGGGACAGGCAAAGGGCGACGATGGTTGCCGAATAGAGGAGCTTGGACATAGTGCGCATGGGAGAGCCTTTCGGGTTGGGGTTAGTCCTGCATCTCATCGGTGTTGGCTTCGTGCAGGATGAAGCCTTCGATGGGGTCCACCGCCGCCGCCCAGGGCTGGGCCTTCAATACCCGTTTGGCATCGGTGTAGCCGGCCTGCCAGCGCGTCTTGATGCCGCCGGGGCTGAAATCGATATCCTTGGCGTGATCCTCGCCACGCACCTGCGGCGCCAGCAGGCGCACCACGTGCATGCGGGTCGGGCATCCATAGGACACCATTTCGCGCACGAAATTGTCGTTCAGCGCCGCGTCCGGCAGGCGCGCGGTCAGTTCCGAAATGATGTGGCGCAGGCGGTGAATCTGGCGCTGGCGGGCAATGTGGGTGCCGGCGCGGCTGGAATATTGCAGGTCCTTCTGACGGTTCATCACCTTCAGGATGGAATCCGGCTCCGGGCCGTTGGGATTCCACAAGTGAATGGCAAAGACCAGGCCGTTCTTGCGCGGCATGTCATCGAACACCGCCTCGACGGGTGTGTTGGACAGGACGCCGCCATCCCAGTAAAGCTCGCCATCGATGCGGATGGCAGGAAAGGCGGGCGGCAGCGCGCCGGACGCCATCACATGCTTGACGTTGAGCGGCATCGCGCTGCTGTCGAAGTAGCGCATCTGGCTGGTGCGGACATTGGCGGCGCCCACGGTCAGGCGGACCGGTCCGTCATTGAGCTGGTTGAAATCGACCAGCTCGCTCAGCGTCTTCATCAGCGGAGCCGTCGAGTAATAGCCGGCGCCCTCCGCGCCCAGCTTTGCATGATCGCCCCAGCGCGCCCGCAGGTTCGGTTCGAAGAAGCCGCCGACGCCGAAGGCGGTGGTGAGAAAGGTGGATGCCGCCTGACCCATGATCGGCAGGGCGCCGGCCGCCTTCAGGAACGGCGCATGCTCGATCCGCTCCCAGAACTGGGTTAGCCGCTTGAGGCGGTCCTGCGGCTTGTTGCCGGCAATCAGGCTGGCATTGATGGCACCGATCGAGGTGCCGATGATCCAGTCGGGTTCGATTCCAGCTTCATTCAGGGCCTGGTAGACACCGGCCTGATAGGCGCCCAGAGCGCCGCCACCCTGTAGCACCAGGACAAACTGGCCGAAGCGGGCCAGCGGATTTTCCATCTTCTGCTTGATTGCAACTTGTGCCATGGCCGCTTTTTCCGAATGACCCGTGATTGGGTGCTGCGGTTATGGGGTCGGCGGGCGCCGATCGGAACTACTTGTTGGCTACCGTCACCATAGGCGGCGGCTATGGCGGGAACGCAACTATCTCAAGGGCTTGGCTGGGCAGCGTGTGGCCATCGCGCAAATCAGACGGCCGGGTCGTGGCCAATGTCCACAGCATCAAATGCGGACGCCGCATTTGCCACCAACTTAGGGCGCCGCCGCGGCCTCGAAAATGCGCGAAATCCTTCCACAAGCTGATCGTCTGAATACATCAACGGATCTTCCAGGCTTTCGACCATTCCTTTCATCGTCAGCAGGCCGATTGCCGCGATGTAAGCCAGAAATGCCATGAGACGGGGTTCGACACGCGCGCGGCCGCGGCGTCGTTTGCGCTCTTCGTTGAGCATCTTCGCCGCGCCGGCAAACCACAGGTCATTAAGCGGGCGAATGCGGGCAAACTGCTGCGCGTTGAAATGGACCTCACCCCTGGAGGCCACTTGGCCATGCAGGTAGGCAAGGCGGAAATCGCCAAGATGCGGCGCAAAGACTTTCACCGATTCCCGGACGATGGCGCCCAGCGACGCCCCGCCGGATTTTTCTTTTGCAACCGCGTCATGGACGGCCCTGGCGTGGTTTTCCAGGACGCCGAAAACCAGTTCGAAAAACAGCGCGTCTTTCGAGGGATAGTAATAGTAAAGCGCCGCCTTCGACATTCCCACTTCCCTGGCGACGGCGGCCAACGTCGTCGCGGCGATGCCGCTCTGAAGGAGGATGCGCCGCGCGGCGTCCAGGATCTCCTCGCGCGATCGGTCACGGCGGCGCTCGCGCCGCGCGATGCGGTTCGCCGCCTCCCGGCCTGGCGGCGCGGCGGGGTGCCTGGCGGACGGCCTTGGCCGCTTTGATGCGGGCTTCGGGGGCTTTGTCATGCAAAAAGTACCTTGAGTTGACAATTCGACCAACGGTCGATAAAATGACTTATAGTAGAATTTCGTGCCTGCGTCGAGGGGGTATCAGACATGACCGATCTCAGCCTGCAGAATCCGGTATTCGCCGTCTATGCGATCAGCGCCGCGCTTATGATCCTCAAGGCAGTGAGCATGTCCTGGCTGACGGTTGTGCGCATGATGCGCGTGAAAGGCGGCTTTCGCGCGCCGGAAGACCTCAAGAACACCCCTCTCAACAGGGTCCCCAATCCCAATCAGCTTGGGCCGAACGAGTATGTGGATCGCATCCGGCGGATTCAGCTCAATGATCTGGAGAACCTGCCCTTCTTCCTGGCCGCCGGCCTTCTCTACGTCCTGACCAAGCCTTCGCTTTTTTTGGCGCAATGGCTGTTCTATGGGTACGTGGTCTCGCGCCTTCTGCACTTTGCCGCCTATTTTACGGCCCAGACTCATGAGACCCGCGCCACATTCTGGACCATTGGCTCGCTCATCCTCATTTTCATGGCAGGGCGGACGCTGCTTGCGGCCCTGGGATACTGACGGCGCGTCGGGACGGCTGTTGGTTGCCGGCAAGCGAAGAGGACATCCAAATGAATACCACTACGCATGAAATCGCACCCGGCATATTTCGGTTCTCCACATTCGTTGCGGAAATCACGCCCGACGGCTTCACCTTCAATCAGTTCCTTGTTTGCGGCGATGAGCCCCTGTTGTTCCATTGCGGGCCGCGGGCGATGTTTCCTCTTGTTTCGCAGGCCGTTCGAGGCGTGATTGATCTTGATCGCCTGCGCTGGATAAGTTTCGGCCATGTGGAATCTGACGAGTGCGGGTCCATGAATGCGTGGCTCGCCGCCGCGCCGCACGCGCAGGTGGCGCACGGGCAGGTGGCGTGCATGGTGTCCCTCAACGACCTGGCGGATCGGGCACCGCGCATTCTTGCCGACGACGAGATTCTCGACCTGGGAGGCAAGCGCGTTCGGTTTTTATCCACGCCGCATGTTCCACATGGCTGGGAAGCGGGGGTCTTCATGGAGGAGACCAGCGGCACGTTGCTGTGCGGCGATCTTTTCACGCATGCTGGAAACGGGCCGCCGATTGTCGAAAGCGACGTGGTCGGTCCCGCCTTGGCGGCCGAGCAGATGTTTCAGGCCATGTCCATGGCACCGGGCACCCGGCCGACGCTTGAACGTCTGGCCGCGCTGGAGCCGCGAACCCTGGCCATCATGCACGGCTCCTCCTTTCGGGGCGATGGCGCAAAGGCGCTGCGCGAACTGGCGGCGGGCCTGTCCTGAACGATGCAGAATGTGCGGGGGATGTAGGGGGGCAGGTTCAGGATATCGGAGACGGAACCGGCTTCACTTTTCCACGCGCGGCTTGGGCATCCGCAGCGGGAAATGTCCGCTTTGGGTCAAATGCGGATGTTGGGGTCATGCTGTTGTCCACCCACAGCCGGCGGATCGCCGTTGGTGTCGTGCCGCAATGTTCAGCCGACAGAATGCGCCTAGAGCGCGGCCTGCGGGGCTTCGGCCTCATGGATCAGGCGAATGAAATATTCGGCGTGCTGCCAATAGCCCTCGCGCGTGACCGCATCGGAGCCGTCCGTGCTTTCCGCCAGGCTCTTGTAGCGTTCGTAATTTTGCCGCCACTGGCTGAGATGATTGGGTGACGTCTGCGATGACGCAGTGCGGAGCGGCCTTGCATTCGCCGTGCGTGGGCCCCGCCAGCGGGAGGAGCGATTGGGTTGGTTTGAAGCCATTTTGAATTGTCACTTCGTGAGGGTTGAGTCTGGCGCCAGGAGGCGTGCCGGAACCACGATGAATTGGGTTGGGCGGGGACGAGGAGCCCAATGAGGCTTCCAGCACTCGTCCACCGACATGACATGGTGCAAAAAGCCGCCAATTTCAAGGGCCGGATTGGCGCAATAGCGTCCGTTATGGGGCAAACTTGACCGAAATGCCTTGAGCCCGGCCTGCTCCGCATTGAAAAGATTCAGGAAATACCCTGCGGCGCGGTGAAAGCGATCATCGTTCCGGCCGGTCTTTTCATCGAATTTTGCGCGTCCGGACCGCAAACTTCCCGGTGCATTCGTGCGGCAGCGTCCGCCGATGTTCATGCCGGTCGCGGCCCCCGGCCGCCGATCGCTGCAAATTGGCGCAGGCCGGCATGGCTCAATTGAGATTCGAATCACTTGCCCCAGGCGTCGACGCAAAGGCCCGGGCAATTTGATCTGACAACGCGGCGCGCCGTTCTAGCCCAAGTTCCCGAAGATTTTGTTCGATCGCGGCCATGATTGCAGGCCAATCGTCGCCATGGCGCGCAACGGCGTCCCGCACCCAACCGTCAAGCAGCGCGACCAGCGAAATTGGAATCATTTTTCGATCTTCAAATTTGAAGAGCTGTTCAACGCGAAAGCGCCTAGCTCAAAAGGAACCGAGGGTGCCTCATTTTCAAGGTTCTTATTGAGTCTCACATCATGCTTCGTGACGCAACCAAATCGAATGTCGGACACAACGCGCTCCAGGTCGGGGTGGTCAAGACCATGGACCAGCTGGTCCAGATATTCGCCTTGCGGGCGATATGCTTTGTCGAGGATACCGGGCTGCCCTATGACCATGCCTTCGACGGCAACGACCTGCAGGCGACCCATGTGATCGAATATGACGGCATCGAGCCGATCGGAACCATGCGTATCCGGTGGTTCAAGGACTTCGCAAAAATCGAACGGACGGCGTTTCGCAAGGCGTATCGCAACATTCCGAACATCAAGCTGCTGGCCAATTTCACCTTCGCCCATATTGCGCGAAAGGGCTATCCGGTGGCGATCACACACGCCTCGCCGATCTTTGCCCGGCTGTGGCGCATGCATTTCGGGTTTCGCCAGGCACCGGACAAGCCGCCGGTGGAATATCACGGAGAAAAATATTTCGAGCTGGTACGTCATCTCGATATTCCCGTCGATGCCATTTCGCGCGACACGGATGTGTCCGTCCTGTTTCGTACCGAGGGGGAATGGGATGTGCCCGGCAAGTACGAGGCCCACTCCTGAAGCCGCGCAAAGCCTTGGGGACGTCGTCCGTTTCAAGCGGTCTTCGGGAAATTGCAGCCTCCGGGCGGCGGGTGCGCGCCGCGGCGGTTCAGTGCGGCTCTCTCTGACCCGAGAATGGCGTTCCGGAGTAGATTTGGGACAGCGTGCCGGCAAGCGCGGGGAAACTTCCCAGGGAAAGCTCCGGACCGAACCACGGATTTCTCAAACCGAAAATCTCGGCCAGCCACTCAAACGCCGCCCGCACCGGCTTGGAATTCAACCGTTCGGTTTCGGCATGCAGGTAGAGCGGCAATCTTATATGCGCGCCGATATCGAGCGGGATGATCGCCGGATCGCTCAGGGTGTAGTTCCCCATCAGGCCGATGCCCAGTCCGCTCTTGACCATGAACGCATAGGCATAGGAATTGCTGCAAAAGTGCGCCACATGACCCCGCTCGGTCGCCTGGCGCCAGGAATTCCAGGTCTCGGTGTGCGATGCGTAATAGTCCGTGTCGATGAAACAGTGGTTTTCCAGATTGTCTTTTGTCGGCATGCCGTATCGCGCCAGGTAGGCGTGGCTGGCGACGGGAATCAGATGCACGAACCCGACTTTGCGGGCTTCCACGCCCTTCTCGGCCGGCAGGGTAAAGCGGACGGCGATGTCGGACTGATTTTCGCGAAATTTCACCAGATTGATCGGGGTTTTCAGATGCAGCCTGATGTTGGGGAAGCGCTCGGTGAAGTCCGCGATGTTGGGGACGATGAACAAGCCGGCCAGGGCTTCTGTCGCGCTGATATGGACAAGGCCCTCGGCGGCATGCGTTTCGGCCCGCAACTGGCGTGACAGTTTGAAAAGCCGGTCGTCGAGATCCAGCAGCGTGTTTGCGAGTTCCGCGCCCCTCTCGGTCAGCACAATGCCGCTGTTGGACGAACTGAGCAATTGACAGCCCATCAGGTCCTGGAGGCGGTGAACATGCCTGCTCACCGTCGGCTGGCTGATGCCCAGCTCCTCGGCGGCTTTATTGTATGACTTTGACTTGGCGACCGCGAGAAACACGCGCAGTTCCGCCCAGAACGGCCCGCTGAGAATTCTGGGATCGTCCAGCAGGGTACGATTGAGCTGGCGGTTCAACAAATCGAATGGTTGGGTCATACTTCGCACTACCCCGGCGAGCCGCGCTCCGGACGCCAGCCACACTGTCAACGAATCTCACCATACACCCCACCATGCGCGCTTCCGGTTGGTCGCGGCGCCAAGCTCCCGGCAGAGCAATGAGATCGGTGGCTAGCTTAGTCAAATTCCTGGTATTGCGAAAGCCTTTCCGAAAGCCCCGCGGTGGCTGGACAAATTGGAGCGTGCACGTCGGTTCTCTGTTCTTGGACTTCGATCACGCAAGGTGCTGTATGCAATTTACTGGCGCGATACGGCGCGTTTGGCCGCATTGGCGCGGGACGCGCGGCAGCGTAGACCGCTGTTTTCAACCAGGCTTTGTTTTGGCCCGCGACTCCCATCCCGATCTGGTTCATTTCGCACTTGCCGTCGGTGGCTTCGCCATCGGCACGACCGAATTCGCGACCATGAGCATGCTGCCCCTTTTCGCGCAGGGCCTGGGCATCGACGCGCCGACGGCGGGCCATATGATCAGTGCTTATGCGCTCGGTGTGGTCGTCGGTGCGCCGGTGATGACGGTACTTGGCGGCGCGCGTACCGCGTCGTCGCCTGCTGCTGATCCTCATGGCGATGTTCACGGTGTTCAACGGCCTCACCGGTCTGTCGCCGAACTACCACTGGATGCTGGTCTTCCGCTTCCTTGCCGGCCTGCCGCATGGGGCTTATTTCGGCGTCGCGGCCCTGGTCGCGTCATCGCTGGTGCCGGCGAACCGACGCACGCGTGCCGTGGGCCAGTGTTCCTAGGCCTGACGGTGGCGACGATCGTCGGCGTGCCGCTGGCCAGCTGGCTTGGCCAGGCGGTGGGTTGGCGCTGGGCGTTCGCCCTCGTCGCCGTGCTCGGCGTGCTGACGATGACGGCGGTGGCGATCTTCGCCCCGATCACGCCCGCCGACGCGAAGGCGCAGCCCGCTTCGCGAATTGAGTGCGCTCAGGCGCCGCAGGTCTGTACACGCTGGCAATCGGCGCCATCGGTTTCGGCGGATTGTTCGCGGTCTACACTTATCTCGCGGACATCCTGATGCGTGACGAAGATGCCGCTGTCGTCCGTGCCCTGGGTATTGGCGTGTTCGGCGTCGGCATGACGACCGGAACATGGTGATCCCCGTGTTCGCGGCATCGCGCGCTGATGCGCACGGCGGGTGCATGCTCCTGTGGAGCATGGCCGTCCTGGCGCTCTTCCCCTGCCGGTCAACTCTGGCTGCCTGAGCCTCGTCGTCTTCTTCATCGGCATCGGTGGCGCGCTGGGTCCGTGCTGCAAACGCGGCTGATGGATGTCGCCGGCAACGCCCAGGCCCTGGCCGCGGCACTCAACCATTCCGCCTTCAATATGGCCAATGCGCTGGGACCCTTCTGGGTGGTCTCGCCATTGCCGACGGGTACGGCTGGACGTCGCCGGGCTGGGTGGGCAGCGGCCTGGCGTTGGCGGGGCTGGCGGTCTGGGCGGTGGCGCTGAGGGCTCAGAGATAGGGCATCAGCAGCCGCGCCGCGGCATTGCGCAGCCTTTTCCAGACCGGCTCGGCCGCCAGCATGTCTGGTGTCAGCGGCCGGCCGCTGGCGACGCGCGCATCGATCAGGGCGTCGATCCGTTGCGTCAATTCCCGGTCGGCCAGTTCCAGGTCGAATTCAAAGTTCAGCCGGAAGCTGCGCGCATCCCAGTTCGAGCTGCCGATCAGCGACCATTCCCCATCCATCGTGCAAAGCTTGGCATGATCGAAGGGCGGCGGCGTGGAGACGAAATGGGCCGGATATGCCGGAAGAAGCGCAAATGTCCGCGCATCGCCCAGTCCATGATGCGCTGGTCGCTGCATTGCGGGATCACGATCTCCACGGCGACGCCGCGCAGCCCGGCCTGGGCGATGGCGAATTGCAGGCGCTGAATCGGGCAGGAAATAGGGCGTGACGATGCGGATGCGCTTTCGCGCCAGGGTGATCGCCGCGCCCAGGAGCATTTCCAGCTTGTAGATATCCGCGTCGGGGCCGGAGCGCAGACCGCGCGCGAAGACCTTGCCGCGGGGCTCAAGCCTGGGCCACCAGCAATTGTCATCCAGGCTTTCATCGGTGGTGAAGGTCCAGTCGCGGGCGAAGGCCTCCATCACCACGCGGACCGCCGGCCCCTCGACCCGGAAATGCACGTCCCGGACCTGATTGGCCCCCGACAGGCTGGCGCAATTCTCCACCCCGATATTGATCCCGCCCAGGAATGCGAGGCTGCCGTCCGCTACCAGCAGCTTGCGGTGATTGCGCATGTTGAGGAAGGGCATGCGCCAGGGCAGCCAGGTATGCAGAAAGCGCGCCGCGATCACCCCGTCGCGTTTCATGCGGTAGTAAATCCTGGGATAGAGATAGCCGATGCCGACGCTGTCGAGCAGGACCCGCACCGAGACCCCGCGCCGCGCGGCGGCGCCCAGCGCCTCGGCGAATTGCCGGCCCGCCGCGTCGTCGCGGAAGATATAGGAGCTCATGGCGATGCTGCGCTCGGCGCGCCCGATCGCCGCCAGCATTTCGGGATAGGCCTGCGTCGCCGCCTTCCAGGATCGTCAGCCTGTTGCCATCGGTGAGCAGGCATTGGGTGATGTCGTGGCTGACATCGGACAGCATGGCGATGTTGGGTGCGGCATCCGGCCTTACGGGGTCGGGCGGGCAGGTGGCCGCATCGTCGATCCGGCCCAGCCGCAGGGCACGCCGCGTCACCCGGTTGATCCCGAACAGGTAATAGAGCAGCGAGCCGAAAATCGGGGCCAGCCAGACCAGGCCGATCCAGCCCAGCGCGGCGCGCACATCGCGCTTCTTCAGCAGCACATCGACGGTGACGATCGCCGCCAGCAGCACATAGATGCCGGCCACCAGGGCCTCGGCGAGGGACGAGGACCATGCCATGCGGATGAGAAACATTGGACCGGGACCGGTTTTTTCCTATTCTGCCCGCACTATACGTGATTTGATTGCGAACCAATTCCCGATTTACCCGTTTTGATACAGTAACTTGTCCGACAGACCCGTCATGGCGCCCGCATTCTCAACCCATACCAGCGACGGTCGCCTGCGGGTGGTGAGCTGGAACCTGCTGCGCCGGGTCGGCGCCGGGGTCGAGGATGTCGCCAGGCTGGTGAAATCCCACCATCCCGACCTGCTCTTGCTGCAGGAATGCACCGAGGATATTTCCGCGCTGCCCTCGCTGGTGGGCGGCCATTTCTTCCGCCATCCCATGCAGTCGCGCATCTATGGCCTGGCAGCCTGGAGCCCGCACCCCTTGCCGCACTCCACCGCGATACGGCTGCCCTATTCAATCCTGCCCGGGCGGGTGCCGCCGCGCCTGGCGCAGCTCATTTCCATTCCGGGCATCACCATCGCCAATGTGCATCTCAGCCATGGCCAGTTCCTCAACCGCTTCCAGCTGCGCCACATCATGGAGCAGCTGGAGGGGCCGGCCGCCATCATCGGCGATTTCAATGCCGTCGGCCCGGTCGGCTTTCAGGGCTTCTGCGACATCGGTCCGCGCCGGCACACCCATCGCGCCGGCAATATCATCGCGCTGCGGCTGGACCGGTGCATCGCCCGCGGCCTGGTATGTTCGGCATCCGAGGTGCTGGACAAGGGACCCTCCGACCATCATCCCATGGTCCTGGACATGACGGTGGACGGGGCGTTCCGCACCGCGGCGATAACGGACGGCGCGCTGCTGGCGTTTTAGATATCCAGCCCGGCTGCGGTCTTTTCCAGATTGGCGGCGGTATTCGCCAGCATCTCGGCCAGCGGACGTTCCTGGCTGTTGATCGAATAGGCGGCTTTCAGCCCGATGTCCTGAACCTGCAGCGGCGAGGCGGACAATTTTCCGCACAGGGCGATGACTGGCGTGCCCGGCGCGCGGCCGCACAGGCCCTGGATCAGCTTGCCTTGCGCGCTCTGGCCGTCGACATGGCCCTCGCCGGTGATGATCACATCGGCGGCGCGCGCGGCGGCGTCGAAGCCGGTCAGGTCCAGAACCACCTCGATGCCGCGCCGCAGCTGCGCGCCCATGAAGACCACGGCGCCATAGCCCAGGCCGCCCGCGGCGCCGGCGCCCGGCAGATCGGCGACATCGCGGCCCAGCTGGGCTTTCACCAGCGCGGCGAGATGCTTCAATCCCTCGTCCAGCAGCGCCAGTATTTCATCGCTGCCGCCTTTCTGGGGCCCATAGACCCAGGCCGCGCCGCTAGGCCCGAACAGCGGATTGGTGACGTCGCAAAGCACCTCCATACTTTCGAACGGCAGCGGCGTGGGCACCAGTTTCGCGATTGCGGCGAGGTGGCCGCCGTCGGGTGGCACCGGTTTCCCGCCCGCGTCCAGGAAGCCCCAGCCCAGCGCCGCCGCGGCGCCTATGCCCGCATCGTTGGTGGCGCTGCCGCCGATGGCCAGGATGGCGCGCCGTGCGCCCCGTTTCCTGGCATCGGCCAGCAATTGGCCGGTCCCGAACGTCGACGTCTTGCGCGGGTCGCGCTCCGCCAGGCTCAGGCGCTGCAGGCCGCTGGCCTCCGCCATCTCCACCACGCAGGTCTGCCCGTCGGCCGACAGGCCGTAGCGCCCCGTGATGGTGCGGCCCAGCGGGTCGGCGGCACCGGTTTCGATCCATTCCAGGCCGAGCGGCACGCGCAGCACGTCCAGCAGGCCTTCGCCGCCGTCCGACAAAGGCATCTGCACGATGGTGGCACCGGGATGGCTGCGTTTCAGCCCCGCGGCGATGGCGCGGCACACCGCGTCGGCGGGCAGGGCGTCCTTGAAGGAGTCGCAGGCGACCAGGATGTTCATTGCCTCCTGATACGGCAAAGCCAAATCGGCTTCTAGTGGCGCTTGAAATACTGGATTTCCCGTTCGTGCTTTTGCGCCGCCTTGCGGCTGTTGAAGGTGCCCAGGTTCCGGCGCTTGCCGGTTTTGGGGTTTTTCCTGCGGGAATAGAGCCGGTACTTGCCGGATGCGAGCTTGCGGATCATGACCCTGTCCTTTTCGTAAAGTCGAAACGGTTTGCGCAGGCGTCCGTTCCTGCTTTGATGGTGGCATGAAATTCCGCAGCGCCGCGATTCTGGCCTTGGTTGGGGCGGCGACCGTCCTGCTGGGGGCGCAATCGGCCCCCGATCGCAATTTCCAGGAATGCCCCGAATGTCCGCAGATGGTGGCAATTCCCGCCGGGAAATTCCTGATGGGCAGTCCGGCCCATGAAGCGGGTCGCTTTGATGCCGAGGGTCCCCAGCATGTGGTGACGGTGCGCGCCTTCGCACTCGCAAAATACCCCGTGACCAGCGCCGAGTTTCTCGCCTTTCTCGGCGCCACCGGCTACCAGCCGCAGCCCTGCAACCCCTTGCTGGGACTGGGCTGGCGGCAATTGCACCGCGGCCTGGCGGCCACGCCCACCGATGTCGAGCCGCCGCGCTGGCCCGCCGTCTGCCTGGACTGGACGGACGCCGAGGCTTTCATCGCCTGGATCAATGCCCGCGCCCGCGCGGCGCATCCGCAGATCGGCGCGCGGGATCCCTATCGGCTGCCCAGCGAGGCGGAGTGGGAGTATGCCGCCCGCGCCGGCACCGCCACGGCGCGCTGGTGGGGCGAGGAGGTGGGCGGCGGCCATGCCAACTGCAATGGCTGCGGCAGTGCCTGGGACAACAAGCTGCTGGCGCCGGTGGACGCCTTCGCCCCCAATCCCTTCGGCCTGTCCGGGATGCTGGGCAATGCCTGGGAATGGACGGCCGATTGCTGGCACCCCAGCTATGTCGGGGCGCCGGCCGACGGCCGCGCCTGGACAGAGTCCTTTTGCATCCGGCACGCGATTCGCGGCGGGGCCTGGAACAATGTGCCGATCTTCGTGCGCAGCGCGGCGCGGGTCGGCGCATCGCAGGACGGCGCCGACCAGGATTACGATTATTCAACCCTGACCGGCTTTCGGGTGGCGCGGGATCTGCCGTGACCGGATGCCGTGATTGCCGGCCCGCCATCCCATCCTGCGCGCTTGCGCGCATCAAGGTGAGGTGCCTGCAGCACCGATAAGGTGCGGAATGGGCTCAGCGCAATACGGCCTTCGGGTCCAGATTGATCGTCAGGGTCTGCGTCTTCTCATAGCGCGCACCCGGAATCTGTATCGGCGAGGCGAGCAGGGCGGCGTCGCGCGCCGACAGCGCCATGTTGCGGAACGCCTTGTCCAGGTGAAAGCGCTGCTGGTCGACGATCATGACATCGTCGATCACTCCGCTCCTGAGCAGCCGCACCCGCACCAGCACCGGCATGTCGCGCGCGCCGGGAATGGAAAGATCGGGCAGCCAGCGGCGCAGGATCTGCGCCCGGATGAAGTCCTTGAGCGCATAATTGCCATCGTCGCTGCCGTCGCCGCCGCCGCTGCCGGGCAGCACGGTGTTGTCGGCATTGGCAAGGGTGCTGTCGGGCGTTTTCAACTGCGCCATGGCCCGCAGCCTGGCGGTCAGTTCGTCCTCCAGGTCCTTCTTGCCGGTGGGACTGACGCCCTCGGGCACCGGGGTGGATTGCGGATGCGCCCGCGCCGTCTGGAGCCGCGCGGCCGGCGCGCTGGACGCTGCCTGGCCCATGCTGCCGCCGATCACCAGTTCCACCGGCAGTATCCGCGGCGACGTTTCCTTCAGGGATGGCCGGTGGCCGACATACCACAGCGCCAGCAGCATCAGCAGCCCATGCAGCAGCAGCGACAGCAGCACGCCGGGTCCCTTTCTCGGCGGCGCGGATTCGCTGGGGGTGGGCCAGGTCTGCATGGGGTTACTCTATTAATTAACCCCCCGCTGCGCTATTGGAGCGCCATGAAGATCAAGCTGCATCAGGGCGATCTGCCCGACGGGCTGGACCTGGGGCCCCTGGTCGCCATCGACACCGAGACCCTGGGTCTCAATCCCCAGCGCGACCGGCTGTGCCTGGCGCAATTGTCAGCGGGCGACGGCGTTTGCCATGCCGTGCAGTTCGCCGCCGGCCAGTATGGCGCCCCCAATCTCAAGAAGCTGTTGGCCGATCCGGGCGTGACCAAGCTGTTCCATTTCGCCCGCTTCGACGTCGCCATGTTCCGCCAATATCTGGGGGTCGATTGCAAGCCGGTCTATTGCACCAAGATCGCCTCCAAGCTGGTGCGTACCTATACCGACAAGCACGGCCTCAAGGACCTGGTGCGCGAATTGCTGAATGTGGATCTGTCCAAGGAGCAGCAATCGTCGGACTGGGGCGCCAGGGAGCTGAGCGAGAAGCAGCTGGCCTATGCGGCGGGCGATGTCGCCTATCTGCACCAGCTCAAGACGGCGCTGGATGCCATGCTGGCGCGCGAAGGGCGCACAGGCCTTGCCCAGGCCTGTTTCGATTTCCTGCCGTCACGCGCCGCGCTGGATCTGGCCGGCTGGGAAGACGTCGATATTTTTGCCCATTAGCGTCGTGCGGGCGGCCATCTTCGCGCGAGGGGGCCGGGTCCGCCCCGGGTCGGCCCTGGCGCCCTTTGGAACCCACCTTGCGGGCCCACCTTGCGGGCCCACCTTGCGGGGAAGGGGCATTTCGCGCGAAACTTGGCACGAAATTCGCTTAACGGCGCGGTAATGTGGCTCCGTTAAGCTCTATCCTTGAAATAGTGGTATTTTTCAAAGGCTTATATGACGCCCGTCAAAGCCCCCCTGCACAGCCTGACCGGCGCGGCCGCCGCCGCCGACCTGACGGCCGCCCGCCGGGTCCTGGCCACCGCCAGCGAGGCGCTCACCGCCCTGGCGGACGCCCTGGACGGTGACTTCACCCGCGCCGTGGGCGTGATGCTGGCGGCCCAAAACCATCAAAAACCGGGGCGGATCATCGTCAGCGGCATGGGCAAGTCCGGCCATGTGGCGCGCAAGATCGCCGCCACCCTGTCTTCCACCGGCACGCCGGCCTATTTCGTCCATCCCGCCGAAGCCAGCCATGGCGACATGGGCGCGATCACCCGCCAGGACGTGCTGCTGCTTTTGTCCTGGGGCGGGGAGACGGTGGAACTGTCGGACCTGATCACCTATGCCAAGCGGCACCGCATCCCCATCGTCGCCATCGGCGCCAATCCCGACTCCACCCTGATCAAGGCGGCCGACGTCAGGCTGCTGCTGCCGCGCGCGCCCGAGGCCTGTCCCATGGGGCTGGCGCCCACCACCTCCACCACCATGATGCTGTCGCTGGGCGATGCGCTGGCGGTGGCGCTGATGGAGCGCAAGGGCTTTTCCTCCGACGAATATCGCGACCTGCATCCCGGCGGCAGCCTGGGCCGCGCCCTGATCCGGGTTTCGGACCTGATGCACGCGGACGGCGAGATCCCGCTTGCCGGCGAGGACGCCACGATGCGCGAAGTGCTGCTGGTGATGGCGGAACGCCGCTTCGGCTGCGTCGGGCTGGTGGACGCCGCGGGCGGGCTCAGCGGCATCATCACCGATGGCGACCTGTCGCGCCACATCGACGGCGACAATTTCCTGACCCGCAAGGCGTCCGACATCATGACGCGCAATCCCAAGATCGCCGCGCCGGGGCAGCTGGCGGCCGAGGCGCTGGCCTTCATGAACGAACACAAGATCACCCGCCTCTTCGTATTGGAGGCGGACGATGCCGCCAGGAAGCCGGTCGGCATCCTGCATATCCATGACTGTCTGCGTGCGGGAATTGCATGAGCATGGCGGCGCAAGGCACTCCCCCCACACCCGGTTACGACTGGTCGGCGCGCGTGCGCTCCACCACCGGGGAGGCGCTGCGCTATTCGCGCTTCGTCGTGCTGATGAAGCGGCTGCTTTCGCTGGGCGCCTTCCTGATCATCGCCGCAGTTCTGGCCTTCTTCTTCGTTCAGCGCATGCCGCGCCAGCTGCAGATGTCCTATGAGCGGCTGGGGCGCATCGAAAACGATCTCACCATGGTCAAGCCCCGCCTGGCCGGCGCCGACGCGAAAGGCAATCCCTTTGTCATCACCGCCGACTCGGCGGTCCAGGACGCGCACGATCCCCAAAAGGCCAGCCTGAAGAACCTGGAGGCCGACCTCACCTTGGACCGCCACAACTGGCTCAATGCCCGCGCCCGCACCGGCACGGTGGACATGACGTCCGGCACGCTGGATCTGAGCGGCGGCATCGACGTCTTCACCGCCACCGGCTACGAGCTGCACAGCAACAGCGCCACGGCCAATCTCAAACAGAGCGTCATTCACGGACATGAACCCGTCACGGGACAGGGGCCGCAGGGCAGCCTGCGGGCGGACGAATTCCATGCCGACCGCGCCACCAACACGCTCACCCTCAGCGGTCACGTCCGCATGACGCTATTGGAACCAAAGAAATGAAGCAGCTCCTGATATTCCTCGCCGCTCTTGCCCTTCCGGCCGGCAGCCTTGCGGCGGCGCCCGCGGCCAAGCCCGCCGCCGCCCAGCACGACAACAATGCACCCATCACCATCTCGTCGGACAGTTTTCAGGCCGATCTCAATGCCAAGTCCGGAACCTATACCGGCAATGTCGTCATTGTTCAGGGCGACATGAAGCTGCGCGCCAACACGGTGAAGCTGACCACCGTCAACGGCAAGGCCGACAAGGTCGTGGCCAGCGGCAATGTCGTGGTGGACTCGCCCAAGTCGGGCACCGCCACCGGCGAGAATGGGGTCTATTCCATCGTCCCGCGCACCGTGGTGATGACGGGCAATGTGGTGCTGAAGAAAGGCAAGGATGTCATGCGCGGCACCCGGCTGACGGTCAATCTGGCGACCGGCCAGGCGGTGCTGGGCGGCGGCGTGAATAGCCAGGCCGGCACCCCGGGCAACAGCCGGGTACAGGCGGTCTTCACGCCGAATTCGCAATGAGGGACGCGTGCGAAACCCGCTTTCATGGTTCTTTAAATACAAACAGGCATGGTTTTTGCCAATGAGCGAAAAACGCACTGAAAATGAGCAAAAGGGCGCCGGGATGGCCGAGGACGGCCTGCGCCTGGTTGACGGCGGCAAGGGCCTGGTGGTTTCGCATATCGGAAAAAGCTTCAACAAGCGTCCCGTGGTGCGATCGGTTAGCCTTTCGTTAAAGCGCGGCGAAGCGGTCGGTCTGCTTGGCCCCAATGGTGCCGGCAAGACCACCTGCTTCTACATGATCACCGGCCTGATTCCGGCCGACACCGGCTCGATCGAAGTGGACGGCCATGACGTGACCCGGCTGCCCATGTACCGGCGCGCCCGGCTGGGCATCGGCTATCTTCCCCAGGAAGCCTCGATCTTTCGCGGCCTCACCGCCGAGCAGAATATCCGCGCCACCGCGGAATTGCTGGAGCCCGACGGCGCGCGGCTGGAAGCCATGGTCGAGGCGCTGCTGGCGGAATTCGGCATCACCCACATCCGCAACACGCCGGCGGTGGCGCTGTCGGGCGGCGAACGCCGCCGCGTCGAGATTGCGCGCTGCCTGGCGACCCACCCCTCCTACATCCTGCTCGACGAACCCTTCGCCGGCATCGATCCCATCGCGGTGGGCGAAATCCGCGACCTGGTCGGGCATCTCAAGGATCGCGGTATCGGCGTGCTGATCACCGATCACAATGTCCGCGACGCGCTGGATGTGATCGACCGCGCCTATATCCTTCACGATGGCCGGGTGCTGAAGGAAGGCACCCCGACCGAGATCGTCAGCGACCGCGACGTGCGGCGCGTCTATCTCGGGGAAAAGTTCTCTTTGTAGGTCGCCATGGCTGGGGTTGGTCCAAGATTAGAGCTTCGTCAGGGCCAGTCGCTGGTCATGACGCCGCAATTGCAGCAGGCGATCAAGCTGTTGCAATTGTCGAATGTCGAACTGGCCGAATATTGCGAAGCCGAACTGGAAAAGAATCCGCTGCTGGAACGCGACGACCGCGAGGCGGCGCCGGTCAATGAAAGCCCCGATACGGACACGCAGAGCGCCGCCAATGAGCGCGCCGATGTGGCGCTCAGCCGCGACGATTTCTCCAAGACCTCCGACATGGACGAGGCGGCGCACGAAAACATGTATGACGGCGAGCCGCGCAAGTCGGCCGAGGGGCCGCAGTCCGGATCCTTGACCGACTGGACCACGGTGAAGTCCGGCAATGCCTATGAGGGCGAGGACAGCCTGGAATCCTCCGTCGCCGCCGATGCCTCGCTCAAGGATCATCTGGAAGGCCAGCTGTCCATCGCCGCCCTGCTGCCGGAAGACCGCATGATCCTGCTGGCGCTGATCGACTCGGTCGACGAGGCCGGCTATCTGCGCGTCGAGCTGACCGACGTCGCAAACCGTCTGGGCTGCGAAATCGAGGATGTCCAGGCGGTGCTGGGCGTGTTGCACGGATTCGATCCGGTGGGTGTGGGGGCCCGCGACCTGGCCGAATGCCTGTCGCTGCAGCTCAAGGCCAAGGACCGGCTGGATCCGGCGATGGAAGTGCTGCTGACCCGCCTGGACCTGGTGGCGCGCCGCGACCTGGGCCAGCTGACGGCGCTGTGCGGCGTCGATGCCGAGGACATTTCCGACATGATTTCGGAGATCCGCCAGCTCAATCCCAAACCGGGTCTGGCCTTCGGCTCCGAACCGGTAACGCCGGTGGTGCCCGATGTCTTTGTCCGGGTGGGACCGGACGGTGGCTGGCTGGTCGAGCTCAACAGCGATACCCTGCCGCGGCTTCTGGTCAACAACCAGTATTACGGCACGGTCTCCAAGAACGCCCGCGACAAGGACAGCAAGAATTACCTGTCCGAATGCCTCAACAATGCCAACTGGCTGGTCAAGAGCCTGGACCAGCGCGCCCGCACCATCCTGAAGGTCGCCAGCGAGATCGTGCGCCACCAGGATGGCTTTCTGGCGCATGGCGTACGCCATTTGCGCCCCCTCAATCTGCGCATCATCGCCGACGCGATTTCCATGCATGAATCCACGGTCAGCCGCGTCACCTCCAACAAGTACATCTCCACCCCGCGGGGACTGTTCGAACTGAAATATTTCTTCACCGCCTCCATTCAGTCGGTCGACGGCGCCGAATCGCACAGCGCCGAAGCGGTGCGCGACCGCATCCGCGAAATGATCGAGAATGAGGAACCGCGGGAGATTCTCTCCGACGACCGCATCGTATCGCTGCTCACCGCCGATGGCGTGAATATCGCGCGGCGCACGGTTGCCAAGTATCGCGAGGCCTTGCGCATTCCCTCTTCGGTGGAACGCAGGCGCCTCAAAGCCGGCGATTCTCCGGCCCATGCCAGCCGCTGACATCGGTCAAGATTGACATTGCCGGGGCCCCGGCCTATGAACCCGCCGCCTTCGGGCAAGGCCCTGGAGGGGGCCGATTTTCCGCGACACGCCACCGGGATTATCGATGAACATCGCCGATTTGCTCGCGCCCGATTCCGTTCTCCCAGGCCTGAAGGCGCAATCCAAGAAGCAGCTGTTGCAGGAACTGGCGGCGCGCGCCCATGGCGTCACCCGTCTGCCCGAGCGCCGCATTTTCGAGACTCTGATGGAGCGCGAGCGGCTCGGAACCACCGGTGTCGGCGCCGGCATCGCCATTCCGCATGGCCGCATGGCCGAAGCCAAGACGATTACCGGCCTGTTCGCGCGCCTGGAAAACAGCATCGACTATGAAGCGGTGGACAGCCAGCCGGTCGACCTGGTGTTCATGCTGCTGGCGCCGGAAAATGCCGGTGCCGATCATCTCAAGGCCCTGGCGCGAGTCTCGCGCCTGCTGCGCGACAAGGCGACATGCGAGAAGCTGCGGGGCGCCAATTCCGCCGAAGCGCTTTATGCGATTTTGACCGGCGACAAGAACGGCGCCGCGACCGCCGCCTGAACCGCTATTTCAGCAGCGTTACCTTCTTCACGACGACCGGCGTAATCGGCGCCTGTCCCGGCATCGGTCCGTTGTCGCCCGTGGGGACATCGCCGATCGCGTCCACCACGTCCATGCCCGATTCGACCTGGCCGAACACCGCATAGCCGGTGCTGTTGCCGCCATCGCCGGCTTCATGGTCGAGCGGCGTGTTGTCGGCAAGGTTGATATAGAATTCCGCCGAGGCGCTGTCGGGTTCCTCGGCGCGGCCGAGCGCCACCGTGCCGCGCAGGTTGCTCAATCCGTTGTTGGCTTCCAACGGAACGCCGCCGGGATGCACGCCTTTACCCTTGCCGTTGGCCAGCCAGCTGCCCATCTGGATCACGAAGCCCTTGGAAACCCGGTAGAAGACGGTGTTGTCGTAATGCTTCTCGCGCACATAGCGCAGGACATTGGCCACGCTTTTGGGCGCGCGCACCGAATCCAGCTGCAGCACGATATCGCCCATCGAGGTGGCGATCAGGATGCGCGGTCCGGTCATGGGCGGATTGGCGGGGGCCTGAGTCACCGCCAGGGGCAGTGGCGCGCCGTCCTGCGCCGGCGGCGGTGCCTCGCCGGGCGCCGATTGGGCCGCATCGGCTGCCGCCGGTCGCGGCACCTGATCGCGATCCTGGGCGAAGGCAGGGGCGGCAAGGAGGAGGGTGAGGGCCAGGACGGCGGATGTTTTGCGCATGGCGCCACTTTAAACAAAAAAACCGCGGGAGGTAAGTCCCGCGGCTTTTTGCGTATTCTTCCGTTCCGCCTAGTGGAGGCTGACAGGCGTGAGTTCGTTCTGGACCGCCGCGCCATAGGCGCTTTCATAGCCGTCGGTGAATCCCAGCACGCTGCCATCCTCGGCATGCAGGACATAGAGCGTCATGCCGTGCGGCAGATCGACATTCGCCGGAATCAGGCCCAGCCGGTGCGCCTCGTCGCTGTCCGTGGGCTTGATGTAGGCGATGCGTCCGGCCATCGACCGCCGGTCCTCGCCGTCCTCGAATTCAAATCTGTCCGTCATGATAGGCCTCCAGTCTTGATTTCCACCACCCGCACGCTTGGCTGGACGTGCCGGCGGGCCAGATCGATCTTCAGCAATCCATTTTCCAGCGCGGCGGTACCAACTTCGATACCGTCGGCCAGGACAAAGCTGCGCAGAAATTGCCGCGCCGCAATGCCGCGATGCAGGAAGGTCTTGCCGTCTGCCTCCGCCTGGCGCCCGCGGACCACCAGCTGGCGGTCCTCCTCGGTGACGCTGAGCTCCTCGCTTGAGAAGCCAGCCACCGCCAGCGTGATGCGGATGCCGCCGTCCTCGAAGGCTTCGATATTGTAGGGCGGGTAGGCGTCGCCGGCGTTGCGCGCGGTGCGCTCCAAAAGCCTTTCCAGATGTTCGAAGCCCAGCAGATAGGGGCTTCCGAAGGTCGTATGCTTGTTCATGTCCAGCCCTCCTTTGAGCAGCTGTCCGGCTCCCGTCATGGGCCGCCGGTAGAATAAAAATAATGTGCAACATTCCTTATTCAAGGTGCGGAAAGGACGATTAATCAATCCAGGGTTGCATATCGCGGCGGTTGAACCGGAACCGGCGCAGGGGCACAAACCCGCCATGCTGGTTATCCTGGACGACGGCCCTCGCCGGGTCTTTTCCGCACCCCTGGCGGTCATCGGGGCCGACAGCCCGGCCGAGGTTCCCGGCGCCCTGGCGGCGGTCCAGGCGGCCCTGGGGCAGGGTCATCACGTCGCCGGATGGCTGGGCTATGAGCTGGGTTATGTCCTGGAACCGCGCCTGGCGGCCCTGCACCAGACACCGGGTCCCTTGCTGCGGCTGGGGGTCTTCGCCGCGCCCGCCGCCGCCGCGCCGCCGCCGGCGGGCCGGGCCTATGCCGGACCGCTGCGGCCCGAATGGAGCCAAAGCGATTATGCCGGCCGCTTCGCGCGCGTGAAGGAATTCATCGCGGCCGGCGATATCTATCAGGCCAATCTGAGCTTTCGCGCCCGCTTCGCCCTGGCGGGCGATCCGCGCGCCCTCTACGAGCAGCTTGCATCGCGGAGCGGCGCGCCGCACTGCGCCTATGTCGATTGCGGCGCGCACATCCTCAGCCTGTCGCCGGAATTGTTCTTCGATCTGTCCGGCGATGGCCGGATCACCGCGCGTCCCATGAAGGGCACCCGTGCGCGGGGCACCGGCGCGCGCGATGACCAGGCCGAACGCACCCGCCTGGCCGCCAGCGCCAAGGACCGTGCCGAGAACCTGATGATCGTGGACCTGATCCGCAACGACCTCAGCCGGATCGCGCAAAAAGGCAGCGTGGGGGTCAGCGACCTGTTCGAGGTCGAAACCTATCCCACCCTGCATGCCATGGTCTCCACCGTCACGGCGAAAATTCGCCCCGATGCCGGCGTGGCCGATATCCTGCGCGCGCTGTTTCCCTGCGGCTCGGTGACAGGCGCGCCCAAGATCCGCGCCATGGAAATACTGCGCGAGCTGGAATCCAGCCCGCGCGGTGCCTATTGCGGGGCCATCGGGTGTTTCGCGCCCGACGGTTCGGCCCGCTTCAATGTCGCCATCCGCACCCTGACCGTCCGGGGCAATCAGGGGGAACTGGGCATCGGCGGCGGGGTTGTGCAGGATTCCGACGCCGCGAGCGAATATGGCGAATGCCTGCTGAAGGCGCGGTTCTTCGAGGCCGCGCGCCGGCCGCTGGAGCTGATCGAGACCTTGCGCTGGCAGAATGGTTTTGTCCGGCTGGCCGCGCATCTGGCGCGCATGGAACATTCGGCCCTGGTCTTCGGTCTGGCGTTCGATGCCGCCGCCGCCAAAGCGGCGCTGGACGATGCCGTGTCGAACCGGGCAGGGGCGTGGCGGGTGCGCCTGACCCTGGACGAAGAGGGCGTTCACCGCGCCGGCGCGCACGCGTTGCCGCCCAATCCTTCTTATTGGAGCTATGCGATTTCGCCCGCAACCGACCGACAGCGGCGATCTGTTTCTGCGCCACAAGACCAGCTGGCGGGAGCTTTATGAAGGCGAAGTCCGGCGGCTGGGGACCGACGAGGTGGTCTTCGTCAATGAACGGGGCGAACTCACCGAAGGCGCGCGCAGCAATATCTTTGTCGCGCGCGGCGGCATCCTTCTGACCCCGCCGCTTGACGGCAGGCGTGCTGGACGGACGATTGCGCGCGGAACTGATCGCGAATGGCAGGGCCTGCGAGGCCAGGCTGATGCCGGACGACCTGACGGGAGAGGTTTATTTCGGCAATTCCCTGCGCGGCCTTATCGCGGCGAAGCCCGCCTAGATCCTGGCCGCCAGCCCCGACAGCAGGGCGACGCTTTGCGGCACCACCCAGCCATCCACTTCGACGATCCGGCCCGCGGCGATATCGGCCCTGGCCGCCGCCGCCAGGCCAAGCGGCTTGATGGTCGCACGCAGCCTTGCCGCCAGGGCATCGGGCGCGCCCGGCACCGACGCGCCGAATTTTGCCGCCTGCTCGCGGTCCGCCAGCGCCGCCAGCACATCGTCGTAGGGCGTGGGCGGATAATGCTTCACGAACAGGTCGGTGAAGCGGTAAAGGCCCGCGGCCGCCGCCGCGCCGGCCCCCGCCACACCGGCGATCAGGGTTCTGCGCTTCATGCCAGCACCGTCTTCAGGTGGTCCGCCAGCCGCAAGGTCAGGGCGATCAGGTTCAAGGTGGGATTGGAGGCGCCATAGGTGGGAAACAGCGAACTGCCTGCGACATAGAGATTGCCCACGCCGTGGACCTGGCCCTCGGCATTGACCACGCCCTGGCTGGGGTCGTCATGCATGCGGGTGGTGCCCAGATGGTGATTGCCCCAGTCCATGTTCCGGGACCAGCTCTCGGGACGGTTGATCCTGAGCATTCCGCTGCCCGATGCCAGCAACTGCCGCCCCAGTTCGCGCAATGTTTCGTGATAGAGGCTGAAGTCGGCTTCGGCCATGCGATTGGTCAGTTTCAGGCGCGGCAGCCCCAGCGCATCCTTTTCGCCGCTCAGGGTGAGGCGCCGTTCGGGATCGGGCAGCAGTTCCATGCCGCAGCCCAGCGAATAGGCTTTGGCATTGGAGGCGTCCACGCCCAGCGCGATGGCGGTGGTGGTCACCGCCGCCCTGCCGGTGTCATCCAGCTCCACCGGCTGCTCCACCGTGGTCAACGATCCGCAAACCCGCCGCGCGCGGCGATAGGAATCGGTTGGCGAAAAAGTGGCGCGCAGGACCGGACCTTGGGCCAGCGCCAGGTTGGCGCCGTAATAGGGCGCCAGCGCGCCGGCGAACGACACCAGGGTGGCGACATCGCGCGGGATGGGGTTGTCGGCGAAGAAGCGGCCCACCAGGTCGTTCTGGTTGCCGATGCCGTGCGCCATCACGTCATTGGAGACCAGCAGCAGCCGGGCATTCTCCATCCCGCCGCAGGCCAGCACGGTGTAGCGGGGCTTCACGGTGAAGCGCCGGCCCGTCAGGGTGGCGACGTCGAGGTGATCGACCTGCCTGCCGTTGCGCGCCAGCCGGATGGCGGTGACGTTGGCATGCAGCAGCGTCCTCAGCCGTGGCGCGCCCTTAAGATCGCTCTCATAGCGATGTCCGAAATAGGTCGGCAGCGGGCTGTCGCGCGTCTTGGAGAACTGGAACCAGCTGGTATAAACGCCGCCGTCTCCCAGCCGCAGCGGCGCGCCCCGTGCCGCCATGCGGGCGCCGGCCTTGTCGTACAGCCAGGGTCCGGCCTCCACCAGCGCCTGGGCGCGCGGGTAATAAGCGTCCAGCGCCGTCTTCGCGAATGGCCAGCCGGAATAGGGCATCCACGCGCGCGCCTCGAAATCGACGGCGTCCAGGGGGCGGCACCAGCCGCCCCAGTGATTGGTGCTGCCGCCCAGGAAGCGCAGCCGTCCCGCATCCAGCGCGATATAAGACCGCCCGTCTTCGGGTCCGGCATACATCTTCTGGACTTGCGGGTCGAAGTTCAGGCCGCCGGATTCCAGCAGCAGGATGTTCGCCCTGCTGTCCGCCAGGGACAGGGCCAGGCTGATACCGGCCGGGCCGCCACCGATGATGGCGAGATCGGGCTCCAGCACCGTGCCGGCGTCGAGCGTGCGGGCGTCCAGGAAGTCAGTCAAAATCGGTGTCCGTGGCGGCGACCGGAGATAGAGTCCGGTCTAGAAAACAGTCTTGTCCCGATCGTGTCGAGTCGCATGGCGGCGCGTCCTGGCCGGACTAGATATCGTCCATATGGCCGACATTGAATCCCCCATCGACGGCGACCGCCTGGCCGGTGATCCACGACGCCTGGTCGGAAATCAGGAACAGCGCCATATGGGCAATATCCTCCGGCTCGCCCAACCGTCCCAGCGGATGCAGGGCCGCCAGCCTGGCGCGGCGCTCGGGCGATATGCTGGCCAGCAAGGGTGTGTTGACGAAGCCGGGGCAAAGGCAGTTCACCCGCACCTTGTCGGCGGCGTAGTCCAGCGCCATGTTGCGGGTCAGCGACACGATGGCGCCCTTGCTGGCGCTATAGGCCGCGCGGTTGCGGGTGCCGGTGGTCGCCACGCCGGACGACAGATGCAGGATCGACCCGCCATAGGCGCGCAGATGCGGCAGGGCGTGTTTCGACACCAGGAAGGCGCCGCGGACATTGACGTTCATCACCGCGTCGAAATCGGCCATGTCGGTTTCGTCGACCTTGGCGCGCCGCGCGATGCCGGCGCTGTTGACCACCGCATCCAGGCGCGGCAGCGCCGAAAGCGCGCGGCGGACCTGGTCTTCGTCGGCGATGTCGCAGATCCGGCTGTTCTCGAAGGGCGCGGCGACACGGTCGACGGCGGTGATGGCGGCGCCTTCAGCCTGGGCGGCCTGGGCAATGGCGAGACCCAGCCCCGAAGCCGCACCCGTCACCAATACATGCTTGCCGGAAAATCGCATGCCCCGTCATAGACGGGGCATGGCGATTATTCAACGATGCCCGCCCGAGGCGGAGATGCGCTCGCCCGTCAGCCAGGCGGATTCGTCGCTGGCCAGGAACACCGCGACCTTGGCGACGTCCTCGGGCTGGCCGATCCGGCCCAGGGGGGACTTGGCCTCGACGTCCTTCTGGAAATCGCTGCCGATGAATCCGGCGGCATGGGTGCCTTCGCTTTCCACCATGCCCGGATTGATGGCATTGACGCGGATCTTGCGCGGTCCCAGTTCGGACGCCAGCACCAGGGTGATAGTGTCGAGCGCGCCCTTGGTGCCGGCATAGATCGCCGATCCGGGGATGCCCATACGGCTGACGATCGAGGAAATGTTGATCACGCTGCCGCCTTGCGGGCCGAAAAGGGCAAGCGCCTCGCGTGTCGCCTGCAACGGCCCCAGCACATTGGTGCCGAACTGGCGCTGATATTCCGCTTCGGTGGTTTCCTCCAGCGGCGCGAACTTGAAAACGCCGGCATTGTTGACCAGCACGTCCAGCTTGCTGAAACCCTTGCGGGTTTCTTCGAACAGATGTTTCACGTCCGCCGGTTTGGAAACATCGCCCTTTACGGTGAATGCCTTGCCGCCCTTGGCCGTGATGGCGGCCACGGTTTTCTCCGCGCCGGCCTTGTCGGAGGCATAGTTCACCACCACCGCGGCGCCGGCGGCGCCCAATGCCCTGGCGATGCCCGCGCCGATGCCCTTGGAAGCGCCGGTCACCACCGCTACTTTGCCTTGAAGATTGCTCATGCTTGTCTCCTGGATGATTTGATAGTTAGACAAATATCGTAACGACAGCCGGGCGTTTCAAGGGCCGGGCGGTGGCGGGGCCGCACTGTCGCAATTTTGTCAGATTGCGAGGTAGAATAAGCAGTTAGGAAGAAGAGGCGAACGGAATGCGGGGTTTCATTGCCATTTTGGCGGCAGCGCTGCTGATGGCGCCGCCGGTGCGGGCGACCGAGGCCACGCCTTTGCCGCCCGCAACCCAAACCGGCCCGCTCCAGCCTGGTCCCCTTCAGCCTGGCCGCTCGGCGGGCGTGCGCCAGGCACAGCAGGCCCATGCCGGCCTGGCGCTGGTGGGCGGGAGCGCCATCATCGCGCTTGTCGTGGTGGTGGCGGGTACGAGCGGCGGCGGCAGCAACGGCCCGGCCAATCCGCAATTCGCGCCGACGACGACGACGCCCTAGCCCGTCGCATCAGCCCTTCGCGGCGTGGGCGGCTGACGCGCGCGGAATGGTCCTAAATCTTGGAGAGCTGCGCCAGATAGGCCTCCAGAACGGGGCGGTTGAGGCTGAGTTTCATGAACTTGCCCTCCCGCGCGGTCTCGATCAGGCCGGCGTTCTCCAGCTCCTTGAGATGATGGGAGAGCGTGGCCGGCGTGACTTTCTGGCTTTCGTGCAAATCGCTGCAGCTGGCGGGGCCATTGCAGGCGCCGATCTGCCTGAGGATTTCCACCCGGCGCGGTTCGGCCAGGGCCTTGGCGACCAGTTCGAACTGACGGGGGGTGAGCTTGGGAATCGCCATGGCGCGAAAATGGCCCCTGGCGGTTGCCGATACAAGCGCCGGCAACGTCTTTGCAGACAGGGCCGCCCGTTCACGCGGCGGCACGGCGGGCCAGTCCGTCCGGCGGACGGCCCGCCAGGGGCGGCGCTACATGCCGACGTGAACGCCGATGTGCGCAAGCACGGACTCAATCAGCCATGTCGCGCATATGCTGGATGCGAGATACAGCAACAGGGGATTGGTCTGTGTTTCGGTCTCACTCGGACCGTCGGTCTGGGAAAAATTCATTTTGCGCATGACGTCCTCACTTTGCCGATACGAGGCCATTATAAACGACCCATCCCCTTCCAGCGCGTGAAGATTCGATCATGGTTTTGAATCGTCCGGCGGGCATTTGCCGAAAAGTTTAAAGCTTAAAATCTCGCGCGTCGCACGGCAGGACGAACAGATTATCCAGCCGCGCGCCCAGGTGGTTTGCGGCGGCGGCGCCAAGCGGGGTGGTTCAGCCGGCCGCCGCCGGCCCTGATGGGCACAAGGCGCACCGCCAAAAGAGAAGTCGCGGCGCCAAAAGAAAAGCCCCGCCGAAATCCGCCAGCGGGGCTTAAGGGCTCCCGCGCTCGGGGGGACTAAGAAGAGCGGGGAGGGGTGCAGCTTGCGGCCTGCGGTGTAAAGGCTTGCTGAAGACAATGGGTAAAATGCGAATGCCGAGCGCTGTTTTCTCGCCCTTCTTGCCGCCGCCCGATATTGCCGATCGCACCCAGTCCCCTCGGTTCCCGCGCCGCCGGTCGTCATATCCGGGCGCAACGGACGCGCGATTTCCGAGTTGCCCGCCAACCCCCGTCCGTCTAGTCTTGGCGGGCTTTGTTTTGACCTTGCCATGGAGTGAGTGATGACAAATGCTTCTCCTTTCTCCGCCAGCCGCCGGGTGTTCCTGGACATTCTGGCAGGCGGGCTCGCTTTGGCTGCGGGCGGCGCCCCTGGCGGCGCTTTCGCCCAGACGTCCGGCCTCTCGGCGATGAAGATCGCCACCATCGGCGCCGGCCGCGAAGGCGGCGCGCTCGGTACGCTGTTCGCCAAGCTGGGCCATCCGGTGCTGTTCTCGTCCCGCCATCCCGAACAGCTCAAGGAGCTGGTCGCCGCGGCGGGCCCCACCGCCCGCGCCGGCACGACCGCCGACGCCGTCGCGTTCGGCGAAGTCATTTTCCTGGTCGTGCCCTACACCGCGATCGAGCAGATCGGGCGGGATTTCGGCGCGGCCCTCGCCGCCAAGCCTCTTGTCCTGGACGTGTCCAACCCGATCCCGGCGCGCGACGGCCAGGACTTCGTGAATAAGGTCGCCAGCGAGGGCGGCCCCGGCTTGGTCACGGCCAGGCTGCTGAAGGGTGCCAAGATTGTGCGGGCGTTCAATGCGATCAACTACGCGGCGCTGGACAGGTTCGCGCATCGGCCGGGCGAGCGGGTTGGCGTTCCCATCGCCGGCGATGATCCGAAGGCGATCGGCCTGGCCAACCGCCTGATCCGGGAAGCAGGCTTTGAACCGGTACTCGTCGGGAATCTGGCGAAAGGCAAATATCTGGTTCCCGGAACGCCGGTTGCCGGCGAACATACGCCGGACGAGCTGCGTCGCATCGCGGCGACCCTGGGCTGAGCGACAGGATCGGACGTCCGAACGGCGGACCGGGCGCGCGCCGGCGCCCAGGGTTCCCCATCTCGTCAAAATCGATTGAAGATATTGGCGGGAA